>NZ_JBEBKL010000004.1:0-108171 GCF_040079335.1 Sphingorhabdus sp. | reverse complement strand
GCTGAATCCGAGAGCCATCACTTTCGGGATTCGATCGAGCTGAATCTCGAGGGTGACATTGCTAGCCTGCTTGATGGCGATTGAACTGAGACAACTAGGGTCCGGACCCAATAAGCGGATTCCCATTGCGTCCGTGATGTGATTCACTGCCTCAGCGAAGGAGGCGTTGGCGATGGCCGATTTCTTTTGGTTTTCGGATGAGCAGTGGTCGCGGATCGAGCCGCTGCTGCCCTCTGGTTTGCGCGGTGCACGGCGGGTCGATGATCGCCGGGTGCTGTCAGGGATCGTCCATGCCTTGCAAAGCGGTGGACGCTGGGGCGATTGCCCGCCGGTCTATGGCCCGAAAAAGACGCTCTACAACCGCTTCGTACGCTGGGCCGAGCGCGGGATCTGGCAGGACATCTTCAGCGCGCTGGCCGGAGCCGAAGGCATTCCCGACCGGCTGTTCATCGACAGCACCTGCATCAAGGTACACCGCACGGCAGGAGGCGCAAAAGGGGGGCCTTGGCCAATGGTATCGGCCAGACACGCGGGGGACGAAACTCCAAGGTCCACGTCATCTGCGACGTGAAGGGCCGCCCCTGCGTGCTGATGATAACCCCCGGCAATATCCACGATATGAAGGTCGCCAAGGCTTGTATCGCGGCCATGCCTCCGTCTGCCGAACTGGTCGGCGACAAGGGCTACGACAGCAACGACCTGCGCGCCTGGCTCGCCGAGCGGGGGACCACCGCCGTCATCCCTTCCAAGTGCAACCGCAAGATCCAACTCGATTGGGATCGCGCCATCTACAAGCAGCGCAACGTCGTCGAACGCATGTTCTGCCGCTTCAAGGACTGGCGCAGGGTCGCCACCCGCTTCGACCGCAACATCAAAACCTTCATGGCAACCATCGCGCTCGCCGCAACGGTCATCTGGTGGCTCAAATGAGTCCGGACCCTAGCCAAGGCGGAGACGAGAACCGCGGTCGCAAATGGCCTCAAGAGCTGTCCAATTACGTTGCATTGTGCCCTGCGAAGTGTGCAGCGACCGGCGATGTTGAGAATATTTTGCACCACCAGCGCAACACCGGGCTCAGGGTCAAGCGAGGGTTGGTGCGTATAAGTTATTGAGAGTTATAGTAAATTTGGTCGGGACGAGAGGATTCGAACCTCCGACCCCCACACCCCCAGCTTGAAAAATTGGCACTTTTTGGCCTAAGATTAGTTGCTGAAAACCTTGTAGAAACCTTGGATTTCTGCCCAGATCGGAGCAATATCCACCTTGCTCTGGTGGTGCATTTGTTCTAATTATGTTCCATATAGTTTCGGCAATTTGCACCACCAGTGCACCACCAGAAATTGCTTCAAGATTGAAGGGTAGATCAGGATGCGCGTCAGTCTGACGAGGGACTTCGTCAAAAAGATCCCGATACCAAAGAGGCCGATCGACTACCGCGACACGCGCCTCAAGGGACTCATTCTAAGGGCGATGCCGAGCGGCGTAAAGTCCTGGTACTGCGAATACGCCAGGGCAAAACGGGTATGGTTGGGGCGTGTCGATGCGGTTGGCTATTCCGAAGCATTCGAGGCGGCTCAAACGATCCTGTCGGAATCCTACCGCGGGATCGACCCGATTGAAGCACGCAAGCCGAAAGCCGAACTGCCAAAGCTAATTGACTTCCTCGACGGAGACTACGGAGGGTGGGCTCGAGCCAATCAACGTGCCCACGAGAAGAATCTCGCCCGGTTGAAGACCGCCTTCAAGTCGCTCCTTCAGAAGAAATTGGATGGAATCTCCGGCCTCGACATTGAGCGCTGGCGCGCGAAACAGGTCGAGCGTGGACTCAGTCACGAGACAATCAACCGTGACATCTCGTCGCTCAAAGCCTGCTTCAACCGAGCAGTTGATTGGGAAATCCTGCAGCGGAACCCTCTGGCCAAGGTCAAGAAGGTCAGGACCGACGATCGCGTGAAGGTGCGGTTCCTTTCGAAAGATGAGGAACTACGGCTGCGCAATGCCCTCGACGATCGTGAAGAGCGTCGGTGTCGAGAACGAGACTCAGCAAATGCGTGGAGGGCTGCGAGAGAGTATGAACTTCTTTCGGATTTACGTGACCAGCATTTCACCGATCACCTAAAGCCCTTGGTCATGCTCTCCATCAACACGGGAGCGCGGCGAGGCGAATTGTTCGATCTGACTTGGGAGAATGTCGATCTGAAGCGGCGCACGCTCACCGTTAGCGGGGTCTCAGCAAAATCAAAGCGGACCAGGCATATTGCACTTAATCGCGAAGCGATGTCTGTGATCACAGGTTGGCAAGAGCAGACTGAAGGGACCGAAGGGCTCGTCTTTGTCAATGGCGAGGGTCAGCGCTTCGGATGGATCAAAACGTCATGGAGCAAACTACTAAAAGACGCGGAGATCGAGAATTTCCGCTGGCACGACATGCGTCATCATTTTGCCTCGCACCTAGTTATGGGCGGTGTTGATCTCAATACCGTGCGTGAGCTGCTTGGTCACAGCGACTATGCAATGACCTTGCGGTATGCTCACCTAGCTCCGGAGCACAAATTGAAGGCTGTTGAGGTGTTGGATCGGCGGGCAGTTTAAATGCTTGTGAGGTCAGCCCGAGAAATGGCTCTCGCCAATCCATTCAACATTGAGCCGGTCATATCCGGTTTGAACTCCCTCGACCGTTACTCGCTGCCCAACCAAATCCGGATCCACATGTTCGCGATCGATAACCCAAATATCACCGGCATCGGTGAGAATGTTCAGGCCGCGTCCGCCGTCATGGAGCACTCCGCTCACCCGTATCCGCCGATTGCTGCCATTCCCATACATCGAAATCATCTAGTCCCCCAGAACTCCAAGACATTCCGTACATAGGACGGGGTTTCACCGTTGAGCGGAATGCCGCCAGCGCGCTCAACCGCGCCGGGCCCTGCATTATAGGCTGCCACGGCTAAATGGACCATGCCGAACTTGTCCAGCATCTGGCGCAGGTATCGCGCCGCAGCCAACAGGTTCGCGCGCGGATCGAACCGGTTGGTAACCCCCAGCTCACGCGCGGTCTTGGGCATCAATTGCCCGAGACCTGCCGCACCGGCACCGCTGATGGCAAAGGGATTGTAGCGGGATTCGGTCCAGATCAGTGCATCGAGCAGGCCAGTAGGCAGGCCGTATTGCGTTTCTGCGGCATAGACGTGCGGCAGATAGGCCGCGCGTCGGAAGTTCGGCGCAATGCCTGGCGACCGCTTTGATCCTCGTCGCGACGTGGCACTTGGAGTGCCCAAGACTGCGTCCGACGAAATACCTGCCGATGGCAGCTGGGCCGTCGGCGAGTGCCAGACTCCGTGTGTGACAAGTTCGAAGCCAGCGTCTGAGTTTTCGATGCGATAGCCTGAGGCTGGGTTGGGCGACGGCGCTGAAACGGTGCCGTCATCTTGCGCTACGGCAGGAGTGGTGGTCGCGAGTCCTGCCACCGCGAGGAGGGCAGCGATCAGTTTTTGAGCCATTTTCGATTCCTTCTCTAGTCGAATCGAATGAGAACATATAGAGAACATACGTTGTAGGAAAACGCATTGTCAGTGGCGCAGAGCGGAGGCTGCGCGGGTGGAGGCATGTCACCGATGGAGATGCCCCATGTCCCAATGCCACAGGCGCTCGGCGCTTGAAGCCCGCGCTCGCAAGATCGTCGAGGCGCTGGGAGGCACCTGGTCGCGCTCGCGCGGCATGTGCTGCTGTCCCGCCCATGCCGACCGCACGCCGTCGCTCAGCATCACACTCGGCAAGCGCGCGATCCTGGTTCATTGCTTTGCTGGTTGCACCAACCAGGCAGTGATGCAGGGCCTCGCCAAGGTCGGGGTCCGGATTTCCGACCTGTTCGACGGGAAGGGCGAGGCGATCACATCGGCACCGCGCGAAGAGATCGCCGATCGCAATGCGCTCCGGCTGTGGCGCGATGCAGCGATCCTCGCCGACAGCCCAGCCGCCCGCTACCTTGCGGGCCGCGCTATCACCACTTCTTCGCCGGACCTCCGCTTCCACCCCCGCATGCCGCTGGGACCCAAAGGCGCAGTCCGATTCCTCCCTGCAATGGTCGCGGCAGTCCGCAACGATGCCGGCGTGCTGGCGCTGCACCGGACCTTCCTCGATCCGGCGAGCCGGGGCCTTGCGCCGTTCGACCAACCCAAGCGTGCGCTCGGTAGCCTCGGTGCGGGGGCAGTCCGCCTGGCATTCCCGCGCGCTGGCCGTCTGGGTCTCGCCGAAGGGATCGAAACGGCGCTCTCGGCGATGCAGCTGTTCGGCATCCCCTGCTGGGCGACGCTTGGCAACGAGCGCTTCGGCCTGGTCACGATCCCGGAGTCGGTGTGCGAGTTGCACCTGTTCGTCGACAACGATGCTGGCGGCCTTTTGGCCGACGAGCGCGCCCGCGAAGCTTATGCCTGCGAGGGTCGCCGGATTGTCACCCGACGGCCCGAGCGAACCGATGACGATTGGAACGACGTGCTGATGCGCCGCGTCCGCGTGACGGTTTGAGCATCTCTGAGAGGAAAGGGGGCTTGGGGCCTTTTGAGGCCCCGGACGGACTTGGGCCCCGTCAGGAGGTTCCCAATGTCCCACGCTTCACCCGCTTTCGCCTTTCCCGCTCCCGCCGAGCCGCTTGTGCTCAGCGCGGCCCGCGAGCTCGCTGTTCGGCTAGGCGCCTGCCAGATCGTCACGCGCAGCGTCCTCAATGCGATCATGAGCGAGCAATTTGGCGGCAGCGATGCCGACGGACGCTGGTCGGTGCGCGATGCTCACGCGGCGCTCGAGTTGGCCCAGGTGCTGCTTCTGAATCAGGCTACCACGCTGACCTGCGATATGCCGTCCGGTTCGGCGGATCGCGCCTTTACCCGCCTCGAAGCGCAGGTGCCCAGCCAGACCACCCGCAGCGACGAACAGATCGAGTGGCAGCAGTTCGCCACCCCGCCGCGGATCGCCTGGCTCGCCGCGCGGTCTTGCGCGATTTCTCCCGGCGAACTTGTGCTCGAACCATCGGCCGGAACCGGCATGCTCGCAATCTGGGCTGCGAAAGCGGGTGCGCGGCTTGCGCTCAATGAGATTTCGCCGCTGCGCCGTGAGTGCCTCGCAGCCATGTTCCCGGGCGCGTCGGTGACCGGCCACGATGGCGAATTGTTCGACGAACTGCTCGAGCCCAGTGTCGCTCCGAGTGCAGTGTTGATGAACCCACCCTATTCGTACGGAATCGAGCGCGGCCACGATGGGCGCACCGGCGCGCGCCACCTGCGTTCCTCCTGGAAACGCCTGGCTTCAGGCGGTCGCCTCGTCGCGGTGATGTCTGAATGGTTCGATCTGCCACGCTTTCTCGCCGGGATCGCCGGGCCGATTGCGATCCGTCTCAACGCCGCGATTGAACGAGGCTTCGTGAAGCAGGGCACGTCGATCACCACCCGTTTGCTCGTGCTCGACAAGATCGATGCCGGTGCCAGCCCGACCATTGCGAAGCCCGTGACTTTCGAGGAGCTCTGCTGGCTGGTCGATGCACTGCCTTTGCGGAAAAGCGGGTCGCAGGAACCGGCCCGTGTCGTGCGCGGGCCAGCCTTGCCGCTCCGCCTGGTTGCTGGCGCCAGGAAGCCGGTTCCGCTGGTATCCAAGCCAATTGTCGCCGCGCCATCGGTCATCCCGCTTGCCTACGAGCCGCTCCAGGCCGCCGCCCCGATCGCCGAGCAGATCGGGCATTACCTGCCCTACCGGCCCAGCCGCATCGCGATTCCCGGTGCGTGTGAGCATCCGACCCCGCTCGTTGAATCCGTCGCAATGGGCTCGATCACCGCGCCGGTGCCACGGGCGGTGCCGCACCTTCCTTCCGATCTCATTGCCAAGGGCGTGCTTTCAGCCGCTCAGGCCGAGACGCTGATCTATGCCGCGAGCGCGCACTCCTGCGATCTCTCCGGTCGTTACGAACCCGAGGACAGGGGCTGTGCGCTCAAAGCCATCGGCGAGGGCAAATGTTATCGCATGGGCTACTTCCTTGGCGATGGCACTGGGGCCGGGAAGGGCCGGCAGGTGGCCTCGGTCATGCTTGACCGCTGGGTGCGCGGCGAGCGCCGTCACATCTGGATATCGAAAAACGAGGCGCTGCTCGAAGATGCGCGCCGCGACTGGTCTGCGCTCGGCGGTTTGCCGATCGACGTGCAGCCGCTCGGACAGTGGAAGCTCGGTGTTCCGGTCGGAATGCGCGAGGGCATCCTTTTCGTCACCTATCCGACCCTGCGATCCGGGCGCAGTGATGCGACCCGGCTTGACCAGCTCCTCGATTGGGCCGGGGAAGACTTCGAAGGGGTGATCGTCTTCGATGAAGCTCACGCAATGGCCAACGCTGCGGGAGGCGAAGGTTCGCGCGGCAAGGTCAAGGGTTCGGAGCAGGGGGTCGCTGGCGTTCGCCTGCAGAACCTCCTGCCGCGTGCACGGGTGCTCTATGCCTCGGCCACCGGTGCCTCAGACGTCAACAACCTCGCATACGCGACCCGGCTCGGCCTGTGGGGTCCCGAGACCGCCTTTGCCAATCGCGAGACCTTTGTCGCCGACATCCGCGACGGCGGCATCGCCGCGATGGAACTGGTCGCCCGCGATTTGAAGTCGCTCGGGCTCTACACCGCGCGGGCCTTGTCGTTCGCCGGAGTTGAATACGAAATCCTTGAGCACTGCCTTACAGCCGACCAGATCGCGGTCTATGACGCCTATGCTGAGGCTTGGGCGATCATCCATGCCAACCTGCGCGAGGCGCTCGAAGCGACCCGGATCGTCGATCAGGACAGCGGCGACATTCTGAACTCCGGTGCCAAGGCGGCGGCGCTGTCGATCTTCGAGGGCACCAAGCAGCGCTTCTTTGCGCAAGTGCTGCTTTCGATGAAGTTGCCGAGCCTGCTTCCCGCGATCGAGACCGCACTGGCCGAGGGCAATGCCGTGGTGGTGCAACTCGTCTCGACTGCCGAGGCCATGCTCAACCGTCGCCTTGCCGATCTGTCGAATGCCGAACGTGAAGCGCTCGAGATCGACCTCAGCCCGCGTGAATATGTGATAGACTACCTCACCAAGAGCTTCCCGGTGCGGCTGATGGCCGTGTTTACCGACGAGAACGGCAACCCGCGTTCCGTGCCGATGAGCGACGATATTGGTGCGCCGGTGCTGTGCCGCTCCGCGCTCGCCGCCCGCGATCGGATGATCGAACAGCTCTGCGCGCTGCCGCCAATTGCGACCGCGCTCGACGCGATCATTGAGCGGTTCGGGGTCGATCAAGTCGCCGAAGTGACCGGCAGAAGCCGCCGACTGATCGTCGGGAGCGATGGACGCCAGAAGCTGCAATCGCGAAAGGCCAGCGCCAAC
Organism: Sphingorhabdus sp.; assembly: GCF_040079335.1. GTDB lineage: Bacteria > Pseudomonadota > Alphaproteobacteria > Sphingomonadales > Sphingomonadaceae > Sphingorhabdus_B. The sequence continues at coordinate 100,797 of NZ_JBEBKL010000004.1, read as the reverse complement.
GTCGCCGAGACCCAGGCATTCATGGATGGGAGCAAGCAGGTTCTGGTCTTCTCCGATGCTGGCGGGACCGGGCGCAGTTACCATGCCGATCTTGCTGTGAAGAACCAGGCGCGGCGGGTGCACTTCCTGCTCGAACCGGGCTGGCGCGCCGATGCCGCAATTCAGGGACTCGGGCGGACCAACCGCACCAACCAGGCATCCGCGCCGCTGTTCCGGCCGGTGACCACCGATGTACGCGGAGAGCGGCGGTTCATCTCGACAATCGCGAGGCGGCTCGACAGCCTCGGCGCCCTGACCCGCGGCCAGCGCCAGACGGGCGGACAAAACTTGTTCGACCCTGCCGACAATCTCGAAAGCAGCTACGCCAAGGAGGCGCTTCACCGCTGGTTTGGCCTACTGTTCACCGGCAAGCTCGACGCCGTAACACTTGGTCGGTTCGAGGAACTGACGGGACTCAGGATCGAAGGATCCGACGGATCGATGGTCGACGATCTTCCGACGATCCAGCGCTGGCTCAATCGGCTCCTCGCGCTGCCGATCGCCCTGCAGAATGGCATCTTTGACGAGTTCCTCGGTCTCGTTGAAGCGCGGATCGATGCTGCCCGGCAAGCGGGCACGCTCGACCTCGGGGTCGAGACCATCGCGGTCGAGCACTTCGACGTCTTGTCCGACACGCTGCTGCGCACTGACGCGCTCTCGGGCGCGACAACCCATCTCCTCGAAATCGAGATCGCCCGCGCACTGAGGCCGTTGGTGCTCGCGCGTCTGGAGGAACTGCACGGCCTGACGGGCGAGCGGCAGCGCATGATGCGTAACAGCCGCTCGGGCCGGATCGGACTGCTTGTCCCGGCACGCAGCCTGCTCGCCGATGATGGGGCGCGGATCGCGCGCTTCGAACTCGTCCGGCCATTGAAACGCGGCTACCTCACCGCCGATCAACTGGGCGAGAGCAGTTGGGAGCCGACCGACGCGGCCGAGTTTCGCCGTCTCTGGCAAGCCGAGGTCGATGAGGCCGCCACCAGCCACAAGCGCGAACGCCTTCACCTCGCGACCGGGCTGCTGCTGCCGGTCTGGGATAAACTGCCATCCGACTACGTCCGTGTGAGCCGGATCTCGGCGCGCGACGGGCGCTCGCTGCTCGGCCGCGAGGTTCCGTTGCATTGCGTCCCCGAGCTCTGCCAGGCACTCGGCCTGGGACGCGAACATGCTTTCTCGGCCGAGCAGGTCGTCGAGGCTGTGCTTGCAGGGCGGCCGATGCAGGTGAAGGGACGCGAGACGCTCACACTCAAGCGCAGCCTGGTCAACGGTGCGCAGCGGCTCGAGCTTGCCGGTTGGTCAGCCGCGCGGCTCGATTGGTACAAAGCCCATGGCTGCTTCACCGAGATCATCCGCTACCAGACGCGATTGTTCGTTCCCCTCGACGGAGCAAGCAGTGTTCTGGCGCAAATCGGCGAATGCCCAAGCTAGTTGCCGGGCCTGGGCGATCGGGCCAGTTTCATGCCGAGTCTCCGGTCTGGAATTCGCCGCACCAGTCGCTTCCCTCCGACATGGCCCTGCACCAGGTTCCCCACCCAGCATCGCACGAAGTTGCACTCCAAGATTTCTCTTGAGCGCCTCAACAAGGAGGTCAAGCGGCGGCCGATATCATCGGCATCTTCCCCAACGAGAACAGCATCATCCGCCTCGTCGGTGCAGTCCTGCTGGAACAGAATGATGAGTGGCAGCTCCTGCACCACTAGATGCAGGTCGAGGGCATGGCGGAGCTCAATCAACTCATGATCGAGGAGGAAGATCCGCACCTACAAATCACTGCAAAAGCCGCCTGACGATAACCCCTGGCCAGCGCCAAAATCACGCCACATCGACGGACGAAACCCGAAATTTTAGGCGGCCTGCCTCGCCAATCCAAGACTCGTTGGCTGTTCTGGAACTAGCGATATCACCGCCCGATGCGGTGTATTCGGCACACCTAGTTCTCGCCATAACCGCGCCGTCAGTACTGCTGCTCCGGGACATGGAGGACAAGCCCGTCAAGCCGATTATCAAGCGTGATCTGGCAAGCCAGCCGGCTTTCATCCGTGGTTCCCTCGGCAAACTGAAGCAAATCGGCCTCCATACTGCCATCGGCAAGGCATCCGACCCGGTCGATCCATGTTGGATCGACATGGACATGACATGTGGCACAAGCGCACTGGCCACCACAATCGCCGTCGATTCCCGGGACATCGTTGAACAGTGCCGCTTCGCGCGCCGTCATACCGGATGCGATTTCAACGGGAAACCGGCGACCATCATGGGCAACAAAGGTGACCTTGACCATAGAACTGCAACTTTCCTTTGGCGCGGAAATCAGTGCGCGTGAAGTTTGACCGGCAGGCGGGTGATGCCGCGAACAAGGTTTGACAGCAGTCGCTCGGGCTCGCCAACGACCTCCACGAAGTGGAAGCGCTTCTGGATTTCTTCCCAGATGATCCGAAGCTGCAATTCGGCCAGGCGGTTGCCCATGCAGCGATGGATGCCGTAGCCGAACGAAAGGTGTTGGCGCGGGTTCTTCCGGTCGATGATGAACTCCTCGGGCCGGTCGATCACCGTTTCGTCGCGGTTGCCCGAAAGATACCACATGACGACTTTGGCACCCTTGGCGATGCGCTTTCCGCCGATCTCGCTGTCTTCCAGCGCGGTTCGACGCATGTGGGTGAGCGGGGTCTGCCAGCGTATGATTTCGGGAACCATGCTGCCGATCAAGGCGGGGTCGTGCCGCAACTTGTCATACTGATCGGGATGCCGGTTCAGCGCGAGAACCCCGCCGCTGATCGAATTGCGGGTAGTGTCGTTTCCGCCCACGATCAGAAGCAGCAGGTTGCCCAGGAATTCGAGGAACGGCATTTCGCGCGTGGCGCGCGAATTCGCCATCATCGAGATCAGATCGTTACCTCCCGGCTGGTCGATCCGCTGGTCCCAGAGCCCTTTGAAATACATCGCACACTCGATAAGCTCTTCGCGGCGCTGCTCGAAGGTGTCGACTATTCCTGCCCCCGGTATCGCGGTCGTGACATCGGACCAGCGGGTCAGGCGTGCCCGCTCATCCCAGGGAAAATCGAACAGGGTTGCCAGCGTCATGGTGGTCAATTCGACCGAAACGCTCTGGACCCAGTCGATCTCCTCACCGACTGGCAGCGAATCAAGAATCGCACCGGCACGTTCGCGGATTACGGGTTCGAGCAGCAGCAGGTTCGACGGCGCCACTGCCGGAGTGACCGCCTTGCGCTGCGCGTCGTGCTTGGGCTGGTCCATCGCGATGAACATCTCGAGCTCGAGATTGCTCTGGTCACTGTGCATGTCCTGGATCGCAATCCCGCCGAGCTTGGCTTCGGATGAAAACGCCTTGTGGTTGGTATCGACCGCCATGATGTCGTTGTATCTGGTGATCGACCAGTAGGGTCCGTAGGCGCTTTCGGCGCAATAGTGGACCGGGTCCTCACGCCGCAGCCGCTCGAAAAAGGCCCCGACCTTGTCGCTCTGGAACAGGCTCGGGCGAGAAACGTCGATTTCCTCAATAGGTATGTTGGCCACAGCCCGGGCAAGCTCGGCCTCGTCCAGATCGGTTGGAATTGCCTGTGTGGCCATGATCGCCTCCCTCAGCACAGTCTGCTTTGGGCTGGATAAGGGCGAATCGCCGATGTGTCAATAAATAGTATAAGGGATTGATTGGCAATCGTCGATATAGGTTGATATAGGGGTGCGTGTTGACAGCGTTTTGATTAATTCTTATCAGAATATGATGCGATCCGGTCACAACCCTGTCCGCCCGGCGGTACCCGCCGCAAGCTTTGTTCAGATCAAGGCCAAGCGCGCCCTGTTGCTTGCCCGCGAGATTGTCGAAGACATCGAGAGTAACGCGCAGGGGCCGGGTGATCGGCTTCCCCACGAGCATGCCATGCTGGCACGCTACGATGTGGCGCGCGCCACGCTGCGCGAGGCGCTGCGTTTTCTCGAATTGCAGGGTGTGATCCATCTCGCTCCGGGTCGGGGCGGCGGACCGGTTATCACCCGTCCGCAGACCGCAGATTTCGCCAGCTCGATGGCGCTGGTTTTGCAATTCATGGATACCGACCTTCGGGCGCTGCTCGAACTGCGCGAGGCGGTTGCCCCGATGGTTGCGGCGCGGGCTGCGGAGATGGCTACCGTTGCCGATCTTGCCGCGCTCGAGGATTGCCTGGCACAACTCGAGCGTGAGCGCGACGGACCGGGATTCGAGGAAACCAATCGGCGATTTCACGATCTTCTGGGCTGGGCCAGCGGAAACCCGGCCTTCGGTCTGCTGGTCTCCGCTTTGCACCTGTTGACCCGCAGCATGTCAGTGGGTCTGGGCTATTCGGTACAGGAGCGCGACGCCCAGTTGAGGTGCCTCGGCCGCGTGCTTCACGCCGTGCGGATGCGCGACGCTGTGGGTGCCCGGCGCCAGATGGAACGGCTGATCGATGGATCTACCCGCTATCTGGCAGAGCGCAGTCCCGATCTGCTCGCGCAAAAGGTCCGCTGGGGGGACGCAAGCCGGGAAACTTGAAGGAGAGAGACAATGGCTTTGAACAGCCGCATTTGCGACTTGCTGAAGATTGAATACCCGATCGTCCTCGCCGGCATGGGTGGGGCAAGCGTTCCGGCGCTGGCGGCTGCGGTTTCCAATGCTGGCGGGCTTGGCGTCCTGGGCGCCGCAGCCTGCGCGCCCGAGCGACTGCGGGAATGGATTCGCCAGACCCGCGAACTGACCGACAAGCCGTTTGGGGTCGATACCCTGCTGCCGGCTTCGGTGCGCCGGGGCAAGCCTCCGCAAAGCGGCGCCGCGCTCGCCGATCCGATGGCGCTGGCGGCCGAATACCGCGAGTTCGCCGAGGATTTCATGGCCCGCGAAGGATTGGCTAGGGCAGATGGCGAGGCAGTAAGGCGCGCGATTGGCGGGCGCGATGCCGAGGGCGGTCCGCCGTTGTTCTCAAAAGAGTTCTTCGAAGCGCAGATGGAAGTGGTGATCGAGGAGAAGGTGGCGGTCTATGCGGCTGGCCTTGGAAATCCCGGCCCGTGGATGGACCGGCTCCATGCCAACGGGACGGTCGTCATGGCGGTGATCGGCAAGGTCAAGCACGCGCAGCAGGTGGTCGAAAGCGGTGTCGATGTGATCGTCGCCCAGGGCCACGACGGCGGCGGACACAATTCACCGATCGGGACAATATCGCTGATCCCGCAGGTGGTCGATGCCGTGGGCGACCGGGTGCCGGTGCTGGGCGCAGGCGGCATTTCCGACGGACGCGGGGTGGCCGCTGCCTTCATGCTGGGCGCGGAAGGCGCCTGGGTCGGCACGGCGTTCCTTGCCACCGAGGAGGCGGGGATCGAGGACTTCCAGAAGGAGGCGATCGTCGATGGCGGAGATGCCGATACCGTGGTCAGCCGGTCGATCACCGGCAAACCGGCGCGGATGATCCGCAACAAATGGGCTGACGCCTGGGTTGCGGCCGGCAAGGAACCGCTGCCCATGCCTTATCAGTCGATGATCTCCGGCCCGGTTATGGCCGCAGGCATCCAGGCCAGGCGCAAGGATATCCTGCCTGGCTTCGCCGGACAGGGGATCGGCCTGATCCACGCGGTGCGCCCTGCCGCCGAAGTAATGGCCGACCTGGTTTCTGAAGCCGAACGCGCACTCGCGCTTGCCAGCCGTTTCCGCTGATGCGGGGGCGAGGCGCATGACCGGATTTTCCGACAAAGCCGCAATTACCGGAATTGGCGAAACCGATTTCGTCAAGGGCACCGAACGCAGCGCGGTCGACATGATGCTGGAGGCCTCGCGCCGCGCGATCGCCGACGCGGGACTGAAACCGGGCGACATCGACGGCATGATCCCGCCGCCGATTTATACGACGTCCGAGGAGTTGGCCGCCAACCTGGGGATCGATGTGTTGCGCTATGCCGCGACGGTCCACATGGGCGGTGCCAGTCCGACGACTGCGTTGCAAAACGCGGCCATGGCTATCGCTGCGGGCCTGTGCGACCATGTCCTTGTCACCCTTGGTTGGAACGGGTTTTCCGCGCTGCGCCCCAAGCCCGGCGCGCCGCCGACCCGGTCGATGAACATGACCACGCTGACCAACACGATCCAGGGCTATTACATTCCCTATGGCGTTTTTCTGCCGGTGCAGATGTATGCTTGGCTGGCGACCCGCCACTCCCGGCTTTACGGGGTTGGACCGGAGGCGATGGGCGCGGTGGCGCTGGCCTGTCGCAAGCACGCCCAGCTAAACCCCAAGGCCTTCACCTACGGTCGCCCGCTCGACTGGGATACCTACGCCACATCACGCTGGATTTCCGAGCCCTTCCGGCTTTACGACTGTTGTCTTGAAACCGACGGAGCCTGCGCTGTGGTGGTCTCGGGGATCGACAAGGCGCGCGACATGCCCCACGTGCCGGTGACGATTGCCGGGGCGGCGGAAGGGCACCCATATCCGGCCGACGACATTCCCTCGCGTCCCGATCCGTTCAAGATCGGGCTTTCCTACGCCGCTCCGAAAGCTTTCGCGATGGCCGGAGTGACCCGTGAGGACATGGACTTCCTGCAGATCTACGACTGTTTTACCTACGTGGTACTGCTGCAGCTGGAAGCGCTGGGTTACTGCGAGCCGGGCGGGCAGCTCGATTTCGTAAGGGACGGACAGATCGAACTTGGCGGGCGCTATCCGCTCAACACCCACGGCGGGTTGCTCAGCGAAGCGCATGTCTGGGGCCTCAACCATGTGGTCGAGGCGGTCCGCCAGCTGCGCCACGACTGCGGCGATCGGCAGGTCGAAAACGCCCAGACCGGCCTGGTCACCGGCTGGGGCGATCTGGGCGACGGCAGCATCGCCATCTTGCGGAGGTTCACATGAGCCACGATGCAGAACTTCCTCCCAAGCAGCGGCCTGATGCGCAGACCCGGCCAGCCAAGCCGCGGCCGCGTCCGCAGGACCCCGTAGAGCAGGAATTCTGGCGGCTGTGCCAGGATGGCCAGCTGCATTTCCAGCGCTGTTCCTCCTGCGGCACCTGGCGCCATCTGCCGCGCTACATGTGCGCCCGCTGCGGTTCTCCCGAGTTCGCCTGGCAGCCCAGCACCGGTAGGGGCACCTTGTTCTCATGGACCGTCACGCACCAGGCCCTGCACCCGGCATTTGCCCACGAAATCCCGTTCATTGCGGCCTTGGTCGAGCTGGAGGAAGGGGTGCGCATGGCGACCCGGCTGATCGAATGCACTGTGGATCGGATCGAACTCGACATGCCGGTCGAACTGACCTTCGAGCCGCTGGGGGACGATTTTCGGCTGCCGGTGTTCCGGCCGGCTGCGAGTGGAGAACACGCGCCATGAACCTCGAATATGGCCCTGAATACGAGCGCTTCCGCGCCGAAGTGCGCGATTTTCTGACCCGCAATGGCCACCGCGCCCCGGAACCGGCCCAGCGTGCAGCGCGCCCGACGGCCGAAGCGGTCGTCTGGCAGAACCTGCTGCTGGAACGTGGCTACACCGCGCGGACCATTCCGCGCGAATATGGCGGCTACGGCGCCGCGCCCAACATCCTGGAAGCGCGGATCATCGCCGAGGAGTTCGTCCGTGCCTCCGTGCCTGGCGGGCTGTCGAACCAGGGCATCTCGATGCTGGTTCCGACCCTGCTCGAACTCGGCACCGAGGAGCAGAAGCGCCGCTGGATCGAACCCACCCTGCGCGGTGAGATCGTCTGGTGTCAGGGCTATTCAGAACCCGGCGCGGGCTCCGATCTGGCCAGTCTGCGCACCAGCGCCCGCGAGGAAAACGGCCACTTCGTGATCAATGGACAGAAGATCTGGACCAGCACCGCGCGGCAGGCCGACATGATCTTCTGCCTGGTGCGGACCGAGACCGAGGCACCCAAGCACGCGGGCATTTCCTATCTGATCTTCTCGATGGACCTGCCGGGGATCGAGGTCCGCCCGCTCAAGACGATGACCGGGCACGCTGAATTCAACGAGACGTTCTTCACCGACGTGCGGGTGCCGGTCGATCAGATCGTCGGCCAGCGCGGCCAGGGCTGGTTCGTCGCCAATGCGACGCTCGGCCACGAACGCGGGATGCTGGGCGATCCCGATGCGCTTGAAAGCCGCCTGCTGGCGCTGATCAGGCTGATGCAGGAGGAGCAGGTCGGATGCGCTCGCGCGATTGACAATCCCGTGCTGCGCGACCGTCTTGTTGCCCTGCAGGCGGAAGTCGCGGCGATGAAATACAACGGGATGCGCGTGCTTTCCAACCAGCTCAAGGGCGATCCGGGAGGCATGGCCAAACTGATCGTCAAGCTGCAGAGCTGCGAACTGGCGCACCAGATCTCGGCTCTTGCGATCGACGCCATGGGCGAACTAGGCATCCTGTATGGCGGCAGCCCGCGCGAACGCGAAGGCGGCAACTGGCAATGGAACTACATGTTCCAGCTGGGGCTTATCATCGGCGGCGGCACCGCGCAGATCCAGAAGAACATCATCGCCGAGCGCGGCCTCAACATGCCGCGCGAACCGCGACTTGCGCTCGACGCCGCCCAGAGCCGGAAGGAAGTCGCCTGATGGATTTCGGTCTTTCACCCGAACAGGAAATGCTCAGGGACACGGTCGGACGCTGCCTCTCGGAAATCTGCCCGCTCGATCACGTGCGCTCCTGCTTGGATGCGGGCAGTGCGGTCAGCGACCAGGTCGCGGCTGCGCTCCATGATATCGGGCTGACCGGCCTGATGGTACCCGAAGCGCATGGCGGGCTTGGGATGACACTGCTCGATGCGGCGGTGGCGGCCGAGCAGCTTGGCCGGGCAGTGGCTCCCGCGCCGTTCCTGGCGCGCAGCGTGCTCGCCCCGCTGGCGCTGATGCTGGCGGGTTCGGAGGCGCAGCAGGACGAATGGCTGCCCCGGATAGCTTCCGGCGAAGTGCGTTTTGGCGTTGCGATCGGGGGCATCGTCGAGGAGCGCGATGGCGCGAAGGTCAGGGCCGGTGACGGCAGGCTGACCGGCACCGCGCTGTTCGCGCTCGACCTTGCGGGGGCAGACCATTTCATTGTCGCCGATGATTCAGGGAGGCTTCATCTGCTTGCCGCAACGGCGACCGGGGTTGAACGGATCGCCTTGCAGACCATCGACGCAACCCGCAGCGTCGGCGAGTTGCGGCTGACCGGCGCACCGGCCGAACCCCTTGCCGACGATGGCGGCCTGGCAGCGCGGCGGCTGCGCGACGCTGGGCGGGTCTTGCTTGCAGCGGACAGTCTCGGGGCGGGCGAGGTGATGATCGAGAAGGCGGTCGCCTATGCCGGAGAGCGCGAGCAGTTCGGGCGGGTCATCGGCAGCTTCCAAGCGGTCAAGCATATGTGCGCAGAAATGGCCGCTCGGCACGAACCGTGCCGCGCTCTGGTGTGGTATGCCGCGCACGCCTTCGACGCCGTTCCCGAGGCGGCGGCGCTTGTGGCCTGCCACGCAAAATCGCTCACTGGTGAGGTCCACCGCTTCGTGGCGCGAACCGCGACAGAGGTGCACGGCGGGATGGGCTTTACTGACCTGCTTGGCCTGCACTTCTGGTTCAAGCGGATCGGCTTCGACCGCCAGGTGTTTGGCGGACCGGAGCGAGTCCGGTTCGAAGCAGCGCAGCTTCAGGGATTGACCGCAACTACATAGAACGACGGGTCGGGAGATAAGAAGATGACCGAGTGGAATTTCGGCGACATACTGGATGCGATCGAACCGGCGCTTCCTCTCGATGCCCCGGCGCTGATCCATGGGGACCGGCAGATCACCTGGTCGGAAATGGCCGCTCGGTCCAACAATCTTGCCCGCGCGCTGCGCGCCAGGGGAATCGAGCCAGGTGCCAAAGTGGCCTTCTATATGCGCAACCGACCGGAATACGGCGAGTCAATGGCCGCCTGCTTCAAGGCCCGGTTGACTCACGTCAATATCAACTACCGCTACAATCCGGACGAGGTGCTTTACATCTTCGAAGATTCCGATGCCGAGGCGATCATCTACAGTAGCGAATTCCGCGATTGCATTGTCGAATTAAAGGACCGGCTAGGCAAGGCCCGGATCTTTGTAGAAATAGGCGATCCGGGGGCGATCGCACCGTTTGCCGAACCTTACGAGACGCTGGCGGCGCAAGGCGACGGTTCGCCGCTGGGCATAGCCCGTTCGCCCGGCGACATGCTGTTCATCTACACCGGCGGCACCACCGGCATGCCCAAGGGGGTGATGTGGCGCCACGATAACCTGCGGCGGGCGCAACTCGATTCCGCTGGCTTGCTTGGTCCGGCGCCGCAGGACATGGACGAAACCGTCGAGATGATCCGCGCGGACGGACCGGGCCGGGTATTCCTTTCCGCCTGTCCGATGATGCATGGAACCGGTCTTCTCTCTGCCCTGGGCACGATGATGGGGGGAGGCTGCATCGTGACGCTCGATAGTCCGTCGTTCGACGCGGATGAGTTATGGCGCGCCGTCGAGAAACACCGGGTGCAGTCGATCGCGATCGTCGGCGATGCCTTCGCCAAGCCGATGCTCACCGCGCTCGACAACGCGCCGGGGCGTTACGACACCTCGAGTCTTATTTCGATCCTCTCGTCAGGGGTCATGTGGAGCCGAGAGGTCAAGGACGGGCTGATCCGGCACATTCCGCAGGTCGCGTTGATGGACGCCTTCGGCGCATCCGAGGGGCTTGGTTATGGCCTGTCGGTGGCCACCGCGCAGGGATCCGTCCAGACCGCCAAATTCATGATCGGCGAGCATTGCGACGTGTTCGACGAACAAGACACCAAGGTGGAAGCGGGCAGCGGCGTCGCCGGCTTCATCGCCCGCAAGGGCGCCATACCGATGGGCTATTACAAGGATCCGGAAAAGTCTGCGAAAACGTTCCGGACCATCGGCGGCGTGCGCTACTCGATCCCCGGCGACTGGTGCAGGGTGGAGGCTGACGGCAGCCTGACCCTGCTCGGCCGGGGCAGCGTTTGCATCAACACCGCCGGGGAAAAGGTCTATCCCGAAGAAGTCGAGGAAGCGCTCAAGACCCACCCGTCCGTGATAGATGCCCTGGTCGTGGGCGTGCCTGACGAAAAATGGGGCCAGGCCGTGACCGCAGTGGTTCGCCTGGAGGACGATGCCGCGCTCGACGAGGCCGGGCTCAAGGCCCATGTTCGCCAGCAGCTGGCCGGTTACAAGACCCCCAAGGCTGTCTATCGGGCCGGTATCGCGCTGCGCGCGTCGAACGGCAAGGCCGACTACGCCGCAGTAAGAGACTTCGCGATGCGCCAGGGCGGGGCGGCGTGAGCGGCGAAGCCAACAGTGACTGCGAGGCGCTGATCGTTGGCGCAGGCTTCAGCGGGGTCTATCTGCTTCACCGCCTGCGCGAGGCCGGCTTCGACGCCAGGCTGATCGATGCGGCCGAAGAGCCGGGCGGCATCTGGTACTGGAATTGCTACCCCGGCGCGCGCGTCGATTCGCAGGTGCCGCTGTACGAACTTTCGCTGCCAGAACTGTGGCGCGACTGGACCTGGAGCGAACGTTATCCCGGATGGCGCGAGCTGCGCGCCTATTTCCGCCATGTCTGCGACCGACTTGGACTCTGGCCCCATATGACCATGGGAACACGCATAGCGGGCGCTGAGTGGAATGAAGGCCAGCGCAAGTGGCGGGTCACGACCGGCGGAGGCGAAACGATCACGGCGCGCTACCTGCTGCCCTGTCTCGGGTTTGCCGCAAAGGCCTATGTGCCCGAAATCGCCGGACTGGAGACCTTTGCGGGCGAATGGCACCACACGGCCCACTGGCCGCAGCAAGGGCTGTCCATGGCCGGGCGCAAGGTGGCGATCATCGGCACGGGAGCCAGCGGTGTCCAGGTGGCGCAGGAAGCCGCAGCAGAAGCGGCCCAGGTCACCTTGCTACAGCGCACCCCGATTCTCGCGCTGCCGATGCGGCAGGAATCGCTGACTGCTGAGCAGCAGGAGCGGGAGAAAGCAGATTACCCGGCGATCTTTGCCGCCCGTCTCCAGACTGCCGGCGGCTTCGATACGGGCAGGGTCGACGCCTCCGCGCTCGAAGTCGACGAGGAAGAACGGCACCACTTGTTCGAGAAGCAGTGGCAGGCCGGTGGTCTGCGTTTCTGGTACGCCAATTTCGCCGATCTGCTGACCGACGAGCGTGCCAACCGCCACGCCTACGATTTTTGGCGCGACAAAACCAGGGCGCGGATCGCCAATCCGGCCTTGCACGAGACGCTGGCACCTAGCGAGCCGCCGCACCCCTTCGGAACCAAGCGTCCCTCGCTCGAGCGGAACTATTACGAGATCTTCGCCCAGAAAAATGTCGCGCTGGTCGATCTCTCGCGCTCGCCGATTCAGCGGATCGTGCCCGAGGGGATCGAAACCGCCGATGGGTTGATCGAATGCGAGCTGATCGTGTTTGCCACCGGCTTCGACGCCGGACGCGGCGGGCTCACGCAAATCGAGATCAGGGGGCGGGACGGTCGCAGCCTGACCGCTGCCTGGCATGACGAAGTGACCGCCTATCTCGGCTATGCCGTGCACGGCTTTCCCAACATGGCCTATCTTTACGGACCGCTCAGTCCTTCAGGCTTTTCCAACGGTCCGACCGCGGCAGAAATCCAGGGTGATTGGGTCCGCGACCTTCTGGTGAAGCTGCGCGAAGACAACTTCACGCGTTTCGAGGCGGAAATAGACGCGGAGCGCGAATGGACCGAGAGCGTTGCTGCGATCGGGACTATGACGCTCTTTCCCCGGGCAAAGTCCTGGTACATGGGCGACAATATTCCGGGCAAACCGCGGCAGTTGCTCAATTATCCCAGCGTAGTTGGCTTCGCGACGATCTCTAACGAAGTGGCAGCGGACGGGTACCGCGGCTTCACGCTGGCATGAACGGGGGACTACGACTGATGAACGTGACCACATCCGACATCACGCCGGAATGGGCGCCTGACCCGTCCGTCCTGCCGGGCTGGTTTGCTGAGGCCCTGGCTGTTCCGCGCGAGGAAGGCATCGTAACCGTTGATGGCGTGCGCATGCATTACTTCCGTTGGGGCAATCCGGCCGCGCCGCCGGTGCTGATGACCCATGGCTTCCTTTCGCACGCCCGCTGCTTCGCCTTTGTCGCCCCGTTTCTCGCCCGCGATTACCACGTGGTCGCTTATGACCTTTCCGGCATGGGTGACAGTGATGTGCGCGCGGACTGCGACATGGCGGCGCGCGGCCGCGAGATGATCGGGGTTGCCGAAGCCTTGGGCCTTCTCGGCCATGCCCGCAAACCCATCGTGGCCGCCCACAGTTTCGGCTCGGCAGTGGCGCTGGAGGCTCTCGAACTTGCCCCGGCCACTTTTGGCGGAGCCGTGATCTGCGACATGATGGTGCTCCGCCCGTCGGAGCTGGAAAAGTATAAGAGCAATGGCCGTACCAGCCCCGGCTCGGGCGATCCCAACCGGCCCCATCGCCGCTATCCCGACTACCCGAATGCCCGCGCACGGTATGTGTTGTCCCCGCCTCAGCCGGTGGGGGAACCGTTTCTGATGGATTACATGGCTTATCATGCGCTGCGCCGCGAAGGGATCAACTGGACCTGGAAGTTCTCACCCGCAGTATTCAAGCGCGACAATTCACAACGCTTGTGGCTTGAGATTGGCCCGCGCCTGATCGCCGCAACCGGTCGGAAGGCGATTATCCATGGCGAGAAGAGCCAGCTCTTTACGCGGGATTCACGCCAGTACCTGCGTGAACTGGGAGGGGAGGACATCCCGATCATCGCGGTTCCCGAAGCGCGACATCATTTGATGCTCGACCAGCCCCTGGCCTTCACCGCTGCCTTGCGCGCTGTCATCGAAGACTGGTCCACAGGTGACTGATTGAAGACGGTGCTGATGAAAAATGTACCTTCGAGCAGGATCCGCAGAACGGCATCAACGGAATTGTGAGCGCGCCAAAGGGTGTCGATGCAGCTAAAGCCAGGGAGACAGACATGACCAATGCACCTCAGATTCCCGAGCCGAAGCCCGCAGCGACGGTGCTTCTGGTACGTGATCAGCCCGAATTCCAGGTCCTGATGGTCAAGCGCCACCACCAGATCGACTTTGCGTCCGGCGCCCTGGTTTTCCCCGGGGGAAAGACGCATGGCGGCGACACCGACGAGCGCTGGGCCGAGCATGCAATTGGATGGGACGAACTGGATCCGGTGCAGCGAACTTTGCGGATCGGGGCGATCCGCGAGGCGTTCGAGGAAACCGGTATTCTGTTGGCGCAGACCGCCCAAGGCACACCTTTCGAGGACCCGTGCGACGCGTCGGTGAGAAGCGCCGTCGATGCTGGCAAGGTCGCTTTCATCGATGTCATTCGCGAACTGGGTGTCCACCTCAGGCTGGACGAGCTCGCCATCTTCGCTCGGTGGATTACCCCAACCATGATGCCCAAGCGGTTCGACACCTGGTTCTACGCCATGAGCGCTCCACCGGGACAAGTCGCGGCGTGTGATGGGCGCGAGACCGTCGATGCGGAATGGATCTCGCCGTCCGAGGCGATCCGATTGGCGGCTGTGGGCGAACGTACCATCATCTTTCCCACCTTGATGAACCTGAGGCTGCTCGCCGAGGCGGAAAGCGCGCAAGATTGCCTTTCCCGCGCAAGGCAACGCAGGCTGGTAACGGTGCTACCCGAGGTCTCGATCGAGAATGGCGAGCGTGTTCTGGTGATACCGCCCGACGCAGGCTATGGCTCCGTTTCGCAGCCGCTGAGGACGCTCGGCGCCTGATTCAAAGAACTACGCTGTTGACCTTCGAGCTCCGTCGGGGCCCGGCTTCCTGGCTTCAATCTTCAAGGTTCGAGGACATGATCGCGAGCATGTCCTTGACGATGTCCGCCTCTTCTTCGGAAATCCCGGTCAGGACCCGTTCGTAGATCCTGTCGGCTGCCGTGCGCAGCGAAGGGAGAATTTCGATCGCCTTGGGAAGCAGGTGCAGCGCCCAGATTCTGCGGTTGCCTTCGGCGGAGCGGCGCTCGACGAAGGCGGCTTTTTCCAGCTGGTCGATCACGTGCCCGACACTGGCTCGTTCCATTTCGAGGTGCTTAGCCAGTTCGGTCTGGGTGAGGCCGGGGGTCCGGTAGATATATCCAAGCGCGCGCCACTGGGTGCGGGACAGGCCGAATTTGACTGTACTTGCGTCGAAGAGCTTTCGCAGCTTGCGCGGCACCTCCTCGAGCAAGAAAACGAGATCGTCTGCCTCGGTGAGATAACCCTTGCCTGGCGCTGTATTTCCCATGGAAACGACAGCTAACGCATCTGGCGATGCATGAAAAGTCTTTACTGTAAAAAGTATTACAGTAAGAGATAAGCATGTTTTCTGATCTGACACTTGTTGGCCACTGTGGGCACAGAATCGCTGCCAGCGCCGAAGGTCCTGACGGGGGAACGCCGGTCTTGCTGGCGCACGGTGGTGGCCAGACGCGATGGGCATGGAAGAGGATTGCGAATCTCCTGGCGGAAAACGGGTTTCGGGCGATTGCCCTCGACCTGCGCGGCCATGGCGATAGTGCATGGGCCCCAGACGGGGCATATGCGATTGCCGACTTTGCTGGCGATTTGGCTGCCATTGCCAGCGCAATGGATCGCAAGCCTGCATTGGTTGGTGCTTCGCTGGGCGGCCTTGCGGGGATCCTGGCCGAAGGCGAACTCGGCCCGAACCTATTTGCATCGCTAACTTTGGTCGATGTCACCCCGCAACTGGATGCTGGCGGTGTCGCGCGCGTGATAGGCTTTATGGCAACCCATGCTGGCGAGGGGTTCGCCTCACCTGACGAAGCGGCGCGCGTGATTTCCGAATATCTTCCCAATCGTCCAAGCCGTAGCGCTTCGCCCGGCTTGGCGCGTTACCTGCGGCAAAAGGCGGATGGTCGCTATTACTGGCACTGGGATCCTGCATTTGTGACTGGGGTCATGCGCCAGGACGAAGATCAAAGCGAGGATCGTGGCTATGGCAGGGTAGAACTCAGCGAAGCTGCGCGAAGGCTGACCCTTCCTGTTCATCTTGTCCGCGGTGGATCGAGCGATCTCGTCTCGCCGGAGGCCGTGGCCCATTTCCGCGAGTTGGTTCCCCATGCAGAATACAGCGATATTGTTGATGCAACGCATATGGTCGTCGGCGACCAAAACGACCTCTTTGGCGAAACAGTCGTGGATTTCCTGATCCGCACCCATGCTCGAAAGGGGGGAGAATGACCCACAAGCCATCGTTTCCACAACTGGAGGCCTTGCGCGAATTGCTGCTGGTCGCCCCGTTCCATCGCTGGCTCGGGCTGGATATTGTCGCAGTGACCGCTGACGAGTTGATCCTCGAAATGCCGTGGCGGGATGAAATCGTCTCCAACCCGATGATCGGATCGGCGCACGGCGGTATCCTCTCCGCCCTGATCGATCTTACTGGACTCTATGCGATCAATGCGCTGGGCGGCTCGGCACGCGCCACCGCCGACATGCGCGTCGATTTTCACCGCCCGGCGACCACGGGTCCGCTCCGTGCAATTGGCCGGGTGGTCAAGCTCGGCAAGCAGTTGAGCGTCGCAGAGACCCGGATCGAGGACACGGATGGGCGGTTGCTCGCCAGCGGCAGGGGGGCCTATGTCGCCTAACCGCCGATTGCTCCTGCCGGCCTCGGCGATCCTGGCGCTCGCCGGCTGCGTTCCGGTGCCAAAATCCGGCATCAAGCCTGTTATGCAGACCGCCGACAGCATCGGGTCGTCGCAGACCCTTGCTGCGCGGGGTGACGCTGTCTGGCCACCGGATCAGTGGTGGCGGCTTGCCGGCGATCCGCAACTGACGGCGCTGATCGAGGAAGGGCTGGCGAACTCCCCGCAGGTCGCCGTGGCCACGGCCCGGATCAGACGCGCCGAGGCCGAAGCACAGCGCGTCGGCGCGGGCCGGCTGCCCTCCATCGGTGTGGACGGCGAGGCCGGTGTCCGGCGGCAGAGCGGTAACACGGGTATTCCCGCCGAGTTCCTCCCCGATGGCTGGAAGGATTACGGTCAAGTCTCGCTGACTTTCGGCTTCGATCCCGATTTGTGGGGGCGCAATCGCGCCGCCCATGCCGCTGCGACTTCGGAAGCACGCGCGGCCGTGGTCGATGCGGCCCAGGCACGGCTAGTCCTTTCGGTTGCGATCACCGCCGCATATGCCGAGCTTGGGCGTTACTACAGCGAGCGAGACATGGCCGAGGCGCTTCTGGCCAATCGCCACGCCACCCGCGAGCTAATTGCACAGCGCGAGCGCAACGGGCTCGACAACCGCGTCAGCCTGCGCCGGGCCGATGCCGAGGTCGCGCGCGCCGAAGGCAATCTGGCCGCTGCAGATGAGAGCATCGGGCTGCGGCGCAACCAGCTGGCGGCGCTAGTTGGCGCGGGACCGGATCGCGGCCTGGCGATCACGCGTCCACTACCTATTCCTTCGACTCCTGCGGGTCTTCCCGAAGGCGTAACCACCGAACTGCTTGGCAGGCGTCCCGACATTGTTGCCGCCCGCGAACGGGTCGAAGCGGCAGCGAGCCGGGTCAAGGTAGCGCGCGCTGGGTTCTTCCCGTCTATAAACCTGCGCGCATTGATCGGTCTGCAGGCGATCGGCCTTGGCAATCTAATCGATACCTCATCAAAATTCGGGTCCGTTGGACCGGCGATCAGCCTGCCGATCTTCCAGGGCGGTGCTTTGAAGGCGGAATATGGCAGCGCCCAGGCCGGATATGACGAGGCTGTCGCCGTCTATAACCAGACGGTGATCAGCGCCTACCAGCAAGTCGCGGATGCGGTCACCCAGCGCGACGCCGCCGACAGACGGCTTGCCGCAGCCCGCTCTGCGCTGTCAGCAAACGAAGATGCACAGGCGCTGTTGCGCACGCGCTACCAGGCGGGGCTGGCGAGCTATCTTGACGTGCTTAACAGCGAAGCCGGCTTGCATGAGCTGCAACTTGCGGTGGTAGACCTTGAAATCTACGAGCGCGGAGCGACCCTGGCGTTGATCCGGGCGCTTGGCGGCGGCTTCGGAACAGAGGCCAAGACATCCAAGGAACCGGCAGGATCATGAACGAAGCCACGAGCGAAATCCCTCCCGTCGATCCTGCCCTGTCGGAAGCGAGAAAGGCCGCACGCAAGCTGTGGCTACGGCGGCTTGCCGTGGTGCTGGCGCTGATCGCGCTGGGCTGGGGCATCTGGTATGTGCTGGTTGCGCGCAACTACGTCAGCACCGACAACGCCTATGTGAATGCGCAAATGGCGCAGGTGACACCGCTGATTGCCGCTCCCGCAGTCGAGGTTCTGGTCAAGGAAACCCAGCTGGTGAAAGCCGGTGACGTGCTCGTCAGGCTCGACAAGGCTGACGCTCGAATTGTTCTGGCACAGGCAGACGCGGATTTGGCGGCAACTCGCCGCCGCTTTCGCCAGACTCTTGCCAACAACACAGCGCTGGCTGCGCAAGTCGATACATCGAGTGCGGGCCTGGTGCAGGCGCAGGCGCAATACCGAATGGCATTGGCCGAACATGAAAAGGCAAAGATCGATCTGCGCCGCAGAGAAACCGTTGCAGCCAGCGGAGCCGTCTCGGGCGAGGAAGTGACCCAGGCTCGCAAGGCTTACGCAACCACGCTCGCTGCGCTTGACGCCGCACGCGGCGTGATTGCGCAAGCCGGATCGTCGAGGCGTGCGACCCAAGGCCAGTTTGCCGCCAACGATGCGTTGGTGCGCGGCCTGAGCGAAGATACCGATCCTGCCGTCCTGGCCGCAATGGCCAAGCGCGATGCTGCGCAACTCAATCTCGACCGGACCGAAATTCGCGCGCCGATCGACGGCGTCGTCAGTCGCTTGCAGGTCCAGGTCGGGCAGCGCCTCAACCCGGGCCAGACGATCATGACAATTGTCCCGCTGGCCAATGTCTATGTCGATGCCAATTTCAAGGAAGGGCAGTTACACCGGGTGCGCCTGGGCATGCCCGTGACGTTGACTGCTGCCATCTATAGATCGAGCGTGACCTACCACGGCAGAGTTGCCGGCTTTTCCGGCGGCACCGGCTCGTCGATGGCGGTGATCCCGGCGCAGAATGCGACCGGCAACTGGATCAAGGTGGTCCAGCGGCTGCCCGTCAGGATCGAGCTGAGACCTGACGAGTTGAAGCAACATCCTCTGCGGGTCGGCTTGTCGATGGACGTCGAAATCGACGTGTCGGGAGACTGAGCGCAGATGAACGGTGCTGCACAGGCTTCGGCAGGTTTTCCGCCTTCGCTTCGGCTCATCGCCGGGCTGACCCTGGCCTTTGCGAACTTCATGGTGATCCTCGACCTGACGATTGCCAACGTGTCGATTCCGAGCATCGCGGGCGGGCTCGGCGTCACCTTGGAGCAGGGCGCCTGGGTCATTACCTCTTACGCTGTCGCGGAAGCGATCTGCGTACCCTTGACCGGATGGATCGCGGGACGGTTCGGGTCGGTCCAAACCTTTCTGCTCAGCATGGCTGGGTTCGGATTGTTCTCGATGCTCTGCGGGCTGTCGGTTTCAATCGAAATGCTCGTTATCTGCCGCATCGGCCAAGGCGTTTTCGGTGCCTTTCTGATGCCAATGTCGCAAACCTTATTACTGCGGGTCTTTCCACCTGAACAACAGAATATTGCGATGGGAATGTGGGCGATGACCCTGCTCCTGGGTCCTGCGCTTGGACCGATCATTGGAGGCTGGCTTACGGACAACTGGTCCTGGCACTGGATATTCCTCATCAACGTGCCCATCGCTGTCCTCGCGGCTTTCGCTTGCGCTGTTCTGCTTCGTCGGGTTGAAACCGACCGTCAGGTGCTTCCGATCGATATTATCGGGCTCGTCCTGCTGGTTGTCTGGGTCGGCTGTCTGCAGATCATCCTCGACATTGGCCGCAACCATGACTGGTTCGGAGATCCGCTGATCGTCGCCCTGGCGATCACGTCTGCAATCGCGTTTCTCATCTTTGTCGTCTGGGAACTCACCGAGGATCATCCGGTGGTCGACCTGCGTGTCTTGCGACACCGGGGGTTAAGCATCAGCCTTGCTGTCCTCGCGATTGGCTTCGGAGCCTATTTTGCCGGTTTCGTGATCATCCCCCAATGGCAACAGGCCTGGCTTGGCTACACCGCAACACAGGCCGGCTTTTCGTCGTCATTCACAGCTATCGGCGGGCTATTGACTGCGCCGATTGTCGTAATGCTGATGGCGCGGTACGACCCCCGCGCCCTGGTTTCCGCTGGAATCGTTTGGCTGGCGGTTATTGGGCTGACTCGGACGTTTTGGACCAGCGACAGCGGTTTCTGGACGCTGACCCTACCGCAATTTTTCCTGGGGCTGGGCATGACGTTCTTCATGTTGCCGATCATCAACCTGACGCTAAACACCGTGAACGAAGATGAGGTCGCATCTGCTGCCGGTCTCCAGAGTTTCATGCGGACGATCGCAACGGCTTTTGCCACTTCGGCTTCATTGACTTATTGGGGTGACACCCAACGCGCGGCGCGCAGCGATATCATCGCCGTTTTGGAACCAGGCGCGGCGGGCGGCTCAATTTCGGGGCTGGGCTTCTCACCCGACGCGGTGCTTCAAATGTTCAGCAATATGGTTGAGGCGGAGGCTACGACACTGTCTGTAATTCATATCTTTTGGACGACATCCGCGATCTTGCTCATCGCTGCGGCCCTGATTTGGCTGGCACCGCGTCCTAAGCGAAGCGGAGGCATGTCGATGGGGCATTGACCCGGTGAGGTAATTCCGCACGGACAGCTTCCCCCCAACATAACGTTGGCAAAGATGACCGCCGTAAGTCAATGTTTCTATCGAGGCACGATTTTGGGCGGGACGCGCAAGGGCAGTTCGTAGGCAGCAGTTTTTATGAACGGAAGCTTAGCGACGCATCCGCCCACATCCGCTTGGACATAATCAACGGATATCTGACAAAAAGAACAGAACAACAAATTGAGAGTTTGATCTTCTTGGTGACACCTAAGAGGATCGAACCCGCGTTTCGGCGGCGTGGGGGCGCATTGCTGCCAGATGCCACTTTCTCGCGCGTCGCGAACCTGGACGCCTGGTCGGCTTACGGACCCATCATCGCGAATAAGAGGGGAGGGAGCTTTGCCCTGATTGAGCCATTTGGGCGTCGATGGTCGATGCGCCGGGCTCGCAGTCAGGAGTATGTCCCATGATCAAGACGATCCCTCTGAACAAGCTCGTTCAGTCCCCCCGCAATGTCCGTCGTCATGCCGATCCGGCGGCCGACGCCGAGCTCAAGGCCAGCATCGCTGCGCGCGGGCTCTTGCAGAACCTCATCGTTCGCCCCTGTGCCAAGGGTAAATTCGAAGTCGAGGCCGGCGAACGCCGCCGCAAGGCCATGCTGGCACTGTCCGAGGACAAGGTACTGTCCAAAGACCACGAGGTGACCTGCCTGGTGCTCGAAGACACCGTTGAGGGTGCAATTGAGACCAGCCTTGCCGAGAACTTCCACCGCCTGGCGATGAATCCCGCCGACGAAGCTCAGGCCTTTGCCGCGCTGATCGATGCCGGGGCCTCGGTCGAGGACGTCGCCCGCCGCTTCGGCCTCACCGTCCGCTTTGTCGAGGGCCGTTTGCGCCTCGCCAGACTGGCACCTGTTGTCTTCGAGGCGCTGGCCTCGGGTGAGATCACGCTCGACATGGCCAAGGCCTATGGCGCAACCTCGGACCAGGAGATCCAGGCCCGGGTCTTCGAGCAGATCTCCACGGCTTACTATGCGTCGAACTCGGACTCGATCCGCCGCATGGTTCTCACGGGCACCGTGCGTGGCAGTGACCCGCGCGCCCGGCTTGTCGGGCGCGATGCCTATCTCGCCGCTGGCGGCCGGATTGAGCGCGAACTGTTCGACGACGAGGACAGCGAAGCTTGGGCCGATGTCGCGCTGCTCGAGAACCTCGCCGCCGTGAAGATGGAGGAGCAGGCCAAGTTGCTTGCCGCCGAGCAGGGCCTGGCCTGGGTCAAGCCGACCCTCGATGCCTATGCCAGTCACGACCTCGTCGAAGGGCTGGTCCGGCTCCCGGTCGATCCCGCGCCGCTGACCGAAGAGGAGCTGGCCCGGCTCGACGTGCTTGATGCCTCCTACGATGAGCACGCGGCAATCCTTGAGGATGAGAACAGCGCCGAGGAAGCCGTCACGGCGGCCGAAGCCGCGATCGAGGCAATCGAGCGCGAATGCCAGGACATTCGAGCGCGTCCGCCCGTGCTCGCCCCCGAACTCAAGGCCGAGGCGGGGATGATCCTTGTGCTGTCGCGCGACGGTACGCCGGTGCTCCAGCCGGTGTTCTATGGCGAGCGGCAGACTGAGGCTGGCGGCGAAGGCGATGCGTTCGAGATCGTCACCGGTGAGGGCAGTGAGGGCAAGCGCCGCGCGGCGCTCTCGAAGCGCCTGGTCGACGAACTTGCGATGCAGCGCCGCGATGTCCTCGCGCTCCACGTTGCCTCCGATCCCGGTCTTGCGCTCGACTTCATGGTCTTCACGCTGGCCGATGCCGATACGCTCGACTACCGCGCGCGTGCGGCAACGACGATCCGCGGCGGCATTCCGGCAGGTCCGATTGTCGGGTTCGAGGCCAAGGATGCCCCGGCAAGCGCGTCGCTTGCTGAATTCAAGTCGGGTCTCGACGAGAGTTGGCGTGCCGGCGATGACGCGTCGGCGCGCTTCGACCGGTTCAGGGCGCTGAGCGACGAGACGCGTGCGGCTTGGCTGGGTTTTGTCGTCGCTCGCACACTCGAGGCGAGTCTCAAGATGGCGGGCGAGCGTGCCATCGGCATCCACGACCACCTCGGCGGCTTGATCGGCATCGACATGGCGGCCTGGTGGCGCCCGACCGCGGCCAACTACTTCGATCGCGTATCGAAGGCATTGATCCTCGATGCACTCGCCGATGTCGGCGGCCCCGATCTCTCGAGCCGCTTCGCGTCGGTCAAGAAGGGCGATCTCGCGATGAGCGCCGAACGTGTCTTCGCCGGGACCTACATCACCGAGGTCGAGGTGCGTGAACGCGCTCTCGCCTGGGTTCCCGAGGTGATGCGCTTTGCTGGTACCGAGCCCGCCCGAGTCGAGGGTGCCGATGCGCAGGGTGCGGAACCCGGCGAGGACACCCAGGCCGCCGCAGACGGCACCAACGACGATCATCAGACCCCCCGCGAGCTGGCTGCCTGACCTCCTCCTGACAGGCAGACTACTCGTCCCCTGAGGCGGTCCTCTGCCCCCCGGGCAGGGGGCCGCTTCCGTTTTGGGAACAGAGCAGAGGGAGCGTGGGGCCCTTCGGACCTGTCCGGCGAACCTGTCGGCAGGCCGGATCAGGAGACCCAGCATGGCCTATCGCAAGCGGTTTGGTGACAGATCGGGCGGCGGACTTTCGCCCGCAACCCGCATTACCCAGGAGATCATCGCCCGGCTCGAGGCAGGCACCAAGCCGTGGATCCAGCCCTGGCGCGGGGTGCCGGTCTCGCGGCCCTTGCGGGCCTGCGGGATCCCGTACCGGGGCATGAATGTGTTCTGGCTGTGGATGGTCGCCGACATGTCCGGCTACGCCTCGCCCTACTGGATGACCTACAACCAGGCCAAGGGCTTGGGGGCGCAGGTCAGGAAGGGCGAGAAGTCCACGATCGCGATCTTCTACAAGAGCTACACCAAAGAGGTCGAAGCACCCGGCACCGGCGAGAAGTCAGATGAAGCGCGCCGCGTGCTCAAGGCCTATCCGGTGTTCAACGCCAACCAGGTCGAAGGCCTGCCCGAGCGTTACTATCCCGCCGCCTCGCTCGATCTGGTCGAGCCTGAAGGCCGCGAAGCCGAGCTCGACGCCTTCTTCGGTGCGATCCCTGCCATGCTTCGGCATCAGGGTGGTGAGGCCTATTACGAACCGGGTGCCGACCGGATTACGATGCCGCCCGCGCATCTGTTTACGGGCTTCGGCCAATACTATGCTACGCTTGCGCATGAACTCTCGCACTGGACGGGCCATCCCAGCCGACTGGCGCGCGATCTCAAGAACCGTTTCGGGACGGCAGCTTACGCCGCCGAGGAACTGATCGCCGAACTGTCGAGCGCGATGCTGGGCGCCGAGCTTGGCCTGCCGGTCACCCACCTCGACAACCACGCGAGCTATGTCGAGCACTGGCTCGGGCTCCTTAGGCAAGACGATCGGGCGATCCTCACTGCCGCAGCCAAGGCCGAGGAAGCCTCGAGCCTGCTCTTGAAGCTTGGTGGCCGGGTGATCGCTGACGACGGCGTTGGCGAGCCCGACGAAGCTGCGCTCGCAGCCTGAAGGAGGACGTCATAGGCCGATCGGTCAGCTATCCCAGCGGCGCAATCGTCGCGTTCACAGTTCTCGAGGTTGAGGACGATGACGGCTGGGAATTCGAATATGAGTGGCTGCGCGAGGACCTCAGGACCCGCGCAGCAGCGGTCTTTCCATCGCTTGGTCCCCACGATGGCTGGCGTGGCCGCGAGGACCGGATCCTTCTGCGAGGGCACGTTCGCCGACTTCGGTGTCTCGGTCTATGGCGGTCTGGCCGCGGTCTGGATCGCCGAACGCGATGATGGCGCCTATTGGGACGCCGCATGGCGCACGGCGCGCAGCCCGCAGCCCGCGGGCGCAGCGCTGGCTGAGCCAGATCGCGCCGCGCTTCGACGCGCTGTTCGGCGACTTCGACTGCCTCGGGCACATGTCGAACGGGGAGGGCGTCTACCGCCGGCGAGCCGCCCGAAACCGTAGCTCCCCCCGCGTGAATGTTGTGGCAGCTTCCCTGACAAATGTGGGTGCCGCGATACATGGCCTGCGTCCCGAGCGAGAGAGGCCCTGGGCCAGCCGGCGGTCCCCGCAACCCGGCTTTGGCAGGCCCGTGTTGGCTTGGCTTTGGCCAAGCCTGCCCGCGCCAGCCTGCCAAAGCGTGTTCCCCTGATCGGTGCGGGGCTCCGCCTTCACGCTGGCCCTGACGGGCTCTCGCTGGCGCAGCCATTTGTCGCAGCGTCAGCCTCACGCCAGTCAGGAGGACACGTCCATGCATACATCTTTCACCGACCAGCTCGCCGGTCTCGATCTCGCCGGCTTCTCGATCGGTCCGGCCCCCGTATCGACAAGCGATTTTCCCGTCCGCGAAGCCGTCGAACAGACACTCGAGGCGGTCTGGTCCGATCTCTTCGCGCTCGTTTCCGGGACCGCGCTCGAGGCCGATGCCGAGGATTTGGGCTGGGCTTTCGTCAATCTCTTTCACCGCTCCGCGACACGCAAATCCACCGCGCTCGACCGCGCCACGGACGAGGTCCGGGCGCTCGTCGCGACGGCCGATGGCTCCGAGATCCATACCCATGAACTCGAAACCCAGGTCGAGCGCGCGCAATGCGCCGAAGGCGCGATGCTGGCACTTGAGGAGATGCGCGAGGTCGCTGCAAGCCTTTACCTCAACGAGTTCGGTTCGTCCTGGAAGCCGGTGTCCAGCTCGCGCTTCAACCACGGCGCGATGCTCACCTCCGCGCTGGTCGAGGGGCGCGATTTCCTGCGTGCCCGGACCGAGGCCAAGCGCCGCGCGGCGATGCCCGAAGGCACACCGGTCGTATTCGCTGGCGGCCGGACACGTCATGCCACCGAAGCCGACGCGCTGACCTTCGCCAACAATGTCTGGAAGGCGCTCGACAAGGTTCGCGATCGCGTCCCCGAAATGGTGCTGATCCACGGCGGCGACACCAAGGGTGTCGACCGTCTGGCATCGTCGTGGGCCGAACGGCGCAACATCCCGCAAGTGACCTTCTCGCTCGACATGCGGCTTGGCGCGCGTGCGGGCTTCAAGCGCAACGAGCGGATGCTCTCGCTCGACCCGCGCTACGTCGTCGCATTCCCAGGCAATGGCGTTCTCGAACGCCTGGTCATCGAAGCCAAAACGCGCCGGATCACGGTCGTCGATCGCCGCGGTCCGCTCGGCACCAGCCCGAAGGCGCAGTCGCCGTCGACCGACTGACGGCCGATCGGCCTTCGCGCCAGCGCCCCAAGCGGCGCTGGCGTTGCCGGGACAGAGGAGAGGCGCGCGCCTGCGGTTATGGACCGGGCGGAATTGCCGTCTGACTCCAGTACAGGAGGATTTTCCGATGGTCGATATGACCCAGGCAATGGCCGATTTTCATGAGCGGCAGGCCGAACGCGCCCTTCAAGCCCAGACAGAGACCGAGCATCTCAAGCAAGCCGTGATTGGCCCGCTTTGCGCAGCCGGCATCACCAGGGTCGAGGTGCGCTTCGATGGCTGCGGCGACAGCGGCGCGGCCCAAGAATGCGAATGCTTCGACGCCGATATGAACACCGTTCCATGCCCGGAGGTGGCGGTCGCTCCGTTCGAATACGAGGTCGCGCGCGAACCGACTGGAGAAGCACCCATGCTGCTCCCGGCCGCGCTCGATTCCCTCACTTATCTCGCGCTTGAACGGTTCCATTCGGGCTGGGAAATTAACGACGGTTCATGCGGCATGCTCGTGATCGAAGTGCCCGAAGCCAGCTTCGTGCTCAAGTGCAGCCTGCGCTATACCGGCTACGACGAGCATTTTACGGGCCTTTGAGGAGGGCGTCATGGCACACTGCTATTTTCATGCGCTCTCCTCGGTTCGCAAATGGGGCGGCAAACCCGAGGACTATCTCTCGCTTCACCAGTGGTTCGATCAGTCCAAGGCCATTCTCGCAGACCCCCGGCACCGCGCCTTGCGCCATCATGCTGAGGGCATTTTCATGCTCGAAGCCCTCTTCGGGGCGACGATCGTCAACGCCGACGGCCGGATCGTTCCGGTGCGTCTAATCGGCGAACAGCACGTGCGCGAGGACTTGGGCTCGATCCCTTCCTTTGCCGACTGGGCGCGCCTCATCACCCCGCAGACCTGGATGCTGCGCGGGCACCGTCTGGACGAGACGTTCGATGGAAATGAGGCGGACGCAGCACCGGGCGGGGTCGTTTCGCGTGCAGGTTTGCGCGGCGGCGAAAGTCGGTTGGTGCGGATCGCGATCTGACACTGGAACGCCGGGGCGGGGTGGGGAGACTGGCGAAACGGCCAGGACAGTTGGGATCGAGGTCAGCACCTCCAGACCAACCATCCAGGACACCCCGTCACGCATGCGAACCGTCCCTTGAATCAGCCCCCGGACGAGACGCAACCCGGATCGGGTCCGGCCGTGTTGCCGGGCTTTGCCCGGCTGCCCGCACCACCCGAACCAGTTCCGGGTTCCCCTTCGGTGCGCATCGCCGTTGGCCGCTTCTTCACTTGGTTCGCAGCCGGGATGGTCCCGGATGCTCGATCAGGAGAAGACCCATGACCAATCTCGTTATCCTCGTTGGCCGCATCGCCCGCGATCCCGAAACCCGCACCACGGGAGGCGGCACAGGTATCACCTCGATCTCGGTGGCGACCGACCGGCCCGCCCGCAAGGAGGGCAAGACCTACAAGGACGAAAACGGTTACACCGCCAAGGACAGCGAATTCCACCGCATCACCTGCTTCAACGGTCTCGGCCAGAACGTCGCCAAGTATTGCACCAAGGGCCAGCTGGTGACTGTCGAAGGGCGCATCCACTACACCCAGTGGGAAGATCAGAGCGGCGCCAAGCGCTACGGCTGCGAGATCATCGCCGACAAGGTCGATTTCCTCTCGAAGGGCCGCCAGGGTGGGAACGAGGGCGCCCCCGACATCGAAGAGGACTGAACCTCAGCCCTTCAGCAACAGGCCCCGGCGGCGCGAGCCACCGGGGCCTTTTGTTTTGATCGAACCCAGCGCCGCCGCTTTATGAAGCCTTGGGCGTGGAGGCGAGGCGCTTGAGACTCTCGTCGATCCCGAGCGCCATCGACTGCCGGACCAGCTGCTTGAACTGCGCCGGCTCGAGCGTCTCGGCGCCGCATTCAAGCACGACCCTGCCGAGTTCGGTCGCGGCACTTTCGCGCAGTTTCGTCTCCTCGGCCGCGAGTTCTTCGCGCTGGCGTTGCACCTTTAAGAGCGCATCGCGTGCGCTCACTTTGGACCTGGCCATAGACATACCTTTCGTTGGCCGTTGGTCCCCTCCTGCGGCTTCAATTCGCAGGTCGATGGCTTGTAGGAAAATGGTTTGTGGAGACGCCGGCTCCCCGAGAGGGGGGAGGGCTCTCTCGCGAGATGGCCGAGTGTGATGGCGGCTTTGGGGACGCGTCAAGGACGACGGGGCCCCCCCATTTTTATCGCGGCTACGCCACGAGAAAAATCGTTGCCCCCATCGCCGCTGCGCGGCCGCGCTTCGCGCGGTCCCTGACCCGTCCCGCCGCCCCCATCTCACGAGCCCCTGATGCGAAGCATCGAACATCAGGAGGTTTGCCATGATTGTATCTGCTGTCCTTACCGCCACGCCGCTGGACTTTGACCAGGCTGCTTACCTTGCTGCGCTGGATCGGGCGCATGCCCGGTCTTACCACAGCTACTTCAACCAGTACGTTCTGACTGACGATGAGGCGGGGTTCATCACCGTCGACGAGGGCGATTACGGGGCACTTGCACCCCGGCTTCTCGAACGGGTTATCGAGACCGTGCCGAGCAAGCTCTGCGACGAAAACTGATCACGAAGCGAGGAGGAAGTCCGCACAGGGCCTCCTCCTTTCTTTATGCTTGAATCCCGTTTCACGCCCGGGCTTGCACGCCGTCTGGGGCAATCGATTTGGCGTTAGGTGTCGATCTCGGTCGCGTCGAACTCCTCAAGACGCCTGGGCATGTCGAGCAATTTCAGCGCAGCCGCCGTGATCGCTTCGGCCTTAGTCGGATACGACTCCGATGAACTGATTCCGACCCCGTTCGAAAAGGTGACCGTCGCCTGGAACCCATTGCCTTTCGCAGTCGCCGACAAGGTTACGCTCGACATGGATTCGCTCCCTTGATGCCGACTATACCGGGCAAGCATAGGCCGCATGCGGAGCATTTCCCACTTACATTCCTGTCCCTGCAAACCGACTTTCCGCCAAGGCGGGTGTCGGGCCGGACCCGTATTCAATGCCGTTCAGTCCTGTTCAAACACAAACACCGGTACCGCACTTCGAAGTAGGGAACAGGGGGCACACCCTACGCCAGGTCTGGCAGGTTGGAATTGCGCAGAATCTGGCCTTTCGCAAGCTAGAATTCACCTCTCGTCGCTTCGCAATCAGATTGATTTACATGGCAAAACGTAAATCAGTCTGCGTTGTGAATGCGTCGGGATGGCGGAATTGCGCGGCGAATATGTTCTTGACATGTTCTTTTGTGTAATGTAGCTCCAACACTGCCTTGCGAGCGCAAACCAGGATCCAAGATCGAAGGATCCTGACAATGCCAAGACCAATATCCCTCCAAGTCTATGTCTCGCCCGAGCTTGCCCAGCAGGTTCGGGCCGCCGCCGAAGCCGATGGCCTCGCGGTCAGCGAATGGTTGCGCTCGCAGCTCAAAAAGGCCCTCGCAAACGGACCTGCTGGTGCAACCGATCGCGGCTTGCTTGACAAGCTCTACCGGCAGTCGCTGTTCGCTTTCGTCGGGCTCGATGCGCTCCTTTCGGGGCATCCCGACCACACCTTGCGCGAGCGTGCCCACACTGCATGGAAGGCCCGCTGCAAGGAAGCCGGCATGGCCGTCGCCCCGACCAAGGGAGGCGCAAAATGAAGAAGAATCTCGTCGACTTCACCCGCGGTAGCCAGCTCCTTGGCCACTTCAGTTTCATGTTTGCCGCCGGGCTCAAAGGCCCACTGATCATCGCCGCGCTCATCATCTCGTGGATGTCGTGGTGGATGCTCTCGACCGGGCTCAGCGACCACGAAAGCTACCTCGTAGGCATGAAATTCTACGCTGCCGCTTACGGCTTCATGGAGTTCGATCCTAACAAGGAGATTGCCCTCGAAACCGCCTTCGGGGGTACGGTCAAGTTTCCAATTGTCTATGTCGAAGCTTTCCCGCCGGTGGCGCGCGCCTGGGACCATATGGTCTCGATCCTGGGGCGTGCTCTGACCTATTCGGCGCTGCTGCTCGTACCTGCTTTTGCGCTGTTCTACTGGTTCGCCTCGCGCTTCGGCGCCAAGTCCAAGGAACGCAAACACGAGCGCGGAGCGATGCTCTCCACGCTTCCCGAACTGGTCGAGGAAGTGCGCGTTCACAACAATGCCGAAAAGGCCAAGGAGCTCACCGCGGTGCTGGGCTGGCGTTACCGCCTGTGCAGCCAGAAGGAACTCGCCGAAGTCTTTCCCTACCGGCCATCGCGCCTTGCCAAGGTGACCTATCCCTGGCGGCTCGAGCAGAGCCACGCGATGCTGATCGGCACAACGGGCATGGGCAAGACGGTCGCTCTGTCCGAGATGATCGAGGAGGCACGGGCGCGCGGTCAGCGCGCGGTAATCTTCGATCTGACCGGCGCGTTCATCGAGCATTTTTTCGACAGCAGCCGCGACGTGATTCTCAACCCGCTCGACGCGCGCTGCCCGATGTGGAGCGTGTTTGACGAGTGCCGTGACGAGGCTGAGTTCACGGCTGCGGCCGAGGCACTTGTGCCCCATGATGGAGGTGGGGCCGAGCAGTTCTGGGTGCTCGCCGCGCGGCTTCTGTTCGTCGAAATGTGCCTGAAGCTGAGGGCGCGCGGCCAGGCGACCAATGAAGCTTTGGCGGCGGAATTGATGACTGCCGATCTTGCCGCAGTGCACCGCCTGATGCGCGGCACGATCGCCGATCCGCTCACCGCGCCCGAAGCCGCACGCATGGCGGAATCGATCCGCGCCGTGTTCAATGCCAATGCCAAGGCGCTCACGCTGCTGCCCAAGACAGGCAAGCAGTTCTCGGTGCGCGACTGGATCGAGAGTGACAAGCGTGACGGGTCGATGGTGTTCATTTCGGCGCGCTATGTCGACATGAGCGTCTGCTCGCAGCTCCTCACCGTCTGGCTCGATCTTGCCATGAATACGCTCATGGCGATGGACCGGACGCGCGAGGTTCGGATGTGGTTCTTCGTCGATGAACTCGGCGCGCTCCACCGCTTGCCCGCGCTCGAAAAGGGGCTCCAGACCGCACGCAATTTCGGCGGCGCGATCGTCACCGGGATCCACGCCTATGCCAAGCTCAAGGAGGTCTATGGCGAGAACATGGCAATGACCCTGTCGTCGCTGGCCCGGACCAAGTTGATCCTCGGTACGGCTGACCGCGCGACCGCGACCTGGTGCTCCGACTTCATCGGCCACCGCCAGGTCCGCGACATGGAAGAAGGCTACACCTATGGCTACAACAACGCCCGCGACGCGGTCAGCCTGACCTCGCGCAAGCACATCGAGCCGCTGCTGCTGCCCGATCAGTTGATGAACCTGCCGCGGCTTTCGGGATATCTCAAATTCCCCGATGGGTTCCCTGCAGCTCCGGTCAAACTGGTCCCGGTCGACCGGGTCAGGCACGCCGACCCCTTCATTCGCCGCGCGGAAGATTCGGGATCTAAGGCTGGTCCGGCCTCGCCCCATAGTCCGCCATCCGGCCCATCACCGGTGCCGCCAGCACCCGCGCCTGCGCCTCAGGCGAATGGCGGCAATGACCCTGCCGCGCCGCATGCGGCGAATGACGACGGCGCGGGGCAACGCATTGTTCCGCGCCAAGGTGAACTTGCGCTACGATCGGGTCAGGAAGCCTCCATCAGTGGCGGTGAGGCGGAGCAACGCGAGCCGATTGCCGAGGTGCTCAAGGAGGCACGAGCTACCGAATTCGCAAGCACCGTACCTGCTCCGAGTGCCCTGGATGCGGCGC
This sequence comes from Sphingorhabdus sp., assembly GCF_040079335.1. Lineage (GTDB taxonomy): Bacteria > Pseudomonadota > Alphaproteobacteria > Sphingomonadales > Sphingomonadaceae > Sphingorhabdus_B. Next base: position 68,962 of record NZ_JBEBKL010000004.1, on the reverse strand, counting down.
ATGCCGCTGGGCCACGAGAAGGGCAGGCTCCTCTTGCATTACCCAAGGAAGCTGCGCTTCGATTGGTGAGTGGTGACGGACAGGAGCAAGGCAGGTCGAAGGATGGTCAAGACCCGCCGCGCAGCGACGCGCCCCAGGTTCTGAAGGCTGATAGCGAGCAAAAGCCGGAGGCGAAGCAAGGTGTGCTGGGTGCCGCCGCCGAAGCCCGCAAGCTGATGCTCGAGGATGGCCTTGCCGAGCACGACGAGCCCGGCCGCGATGCGCGCGGGCTTGGCGAAGCCGACATGGAAATCTGAAAAGCCCAAGCGTCCGCCGGGAGTGTGAGGCATGCTGTCTGTTGCCAATGTCCGCACTGCCGGCGGCGCCGCAAAATACTTCGCCGCTGACAACTACTACACTCGCGCCGATGCCGATCGATCGGGTACCTGGTTCGGCAAAGGCGCCGAGGAGCTTGGGCTGTTGGGCGAGGTCGATCCGAAGATATTCGAAGCGGTGCTGAAGGGATTCCTTCCCGATGGCAGCCGCCTGGGAAGTGACAATCGCGAGCACCGCGCGGGAACCGATCTGACATTCTCGATGCCCAAGAGCTGGTCGCTGCTGGCGCTGGTGGGTGGCGACAAGCGGATTCTCGAAGCTTACGCCGGGGCGGTCAGGGAGACCCTTGCCTGGGCGGAGAAGAACCTCGCCGAGACCCGGATGGAAGCGGGCGGCAAGTACAAGCCGGTCCAGACGGGCAATCTTCTTGTGGCGCTCTTCAGCCATGACACCAACCGTAATCAGGAACCCAATGCCCACATCCATGCAGTGGTGGCCAATGCGACCCAGGGGCCTGACGGCAAATGGCGCGCGCTCAAGAACGACAAACTCTGGGAGCACAATACGCTGCTCAATGCGATGACCATGGCGCGTTTCCGGATCTCGGTCGAACGGCTCGGCTATGAAATCGGTGAGATCGGCAAGCATGGCAATTTCGACGCCGCTGGCGTGCCGCGCACCGCGATCGAAGCGTTCAGCACCCGCCGCGCCGAAGTGCTCGCTCTGGTCGAGAGGATGACGCACAAGGGGCCATCGGCGACCGATACGGCCACCTTGATGACCCGGGCAGAGAAACAGCCGATCGCGGATCGGGCAGCACTGGCGCGCCAGTGGGCCGCCAAGGCTGCAGCGATCGGATTTGATCCCAGGGCGGTCATCGCCAGGGCCAATGCCAGGGCAGCAAGCGAGATCGGAAATGTGGGTGGGTTGGCCATTGCGGCCCGCGATCTTGCCGCACGGGGCAAGGAACTGATCGCCGCGCTCGCCGAGCGCTTCGGCCTGCGCGAAGGCGACCCTTTGATCCCCGCCGATCTGGCGCGTCGGCCACAGGAAGAGGTCGCGGCGATCCACGCCGTCGCCTCGGCGGTCCGCCACTTGTCGGAGCGCGAAGCGGCCTTTGCCCGGACCGATATCTACAAGGCCGCATTGGGTTTTGGCCTGCCCGCCGGGATGGCCGCGATCGAACGTCGGGTGATGCAGCTCGAGCGACAGGGGCAGCTGCAACGAGGCAAGGGTGCCGACCGCGGGCTGGTTACCACGGCAGGCGCGATTGCTTCCGAGCAGCGCATCGTTGCGGGCATTGAGGAGGGCAGGGGCAAGGCGCCTGCAATCGTGCAGGCCGACGAGGCCGGGACCCGCCTCCAGGCGCTCTCGCAGCTCAAATACGGCATGACCCTCAACCCCGGACAGGAAGCTGCCGGACGACTTCTGCTCGGCTCGCACAACCGGATCGTGGCAGTCCAGGGGATTGCCGGTGCGGGCAAAAGTACCATGCTCAAACCCGTTGCTGACATTCTGCGCGAGGAGGGCAAGCAGGTGCTGGGGCTCGCAGTCCAGAATACTCTGGTCCAGATGCTTGAGCGCGACACCGGCATCCCGTCGATGACCGTAGCGCGGTTCCTGAGGCGCCATGCCGCGCTGCTCGGCGGCGGCGACAAGGCGGCGCTCTCCGTGGCAAAGGCCGAGTTACGTGGAACCGTTGTGCTGCTCGACGAGGCTTCGATGGTCGGCAATTCCGACAAGGAGAAGCTGGTCCGGCTCGCCAACTTGCTCGAACTGGACCGGTTCGCCGCGATCGGGGACCGCAAGCAATTGGGCGCGGTCGATGCGGGCAAGCCCTTTGATGTGATGCAGCAGGCTGGCGCCGAAACCGCGACCATGAACATCAACATTCGGGCTCGCGACAAGGCGCTTCGATCCGCTCAGTACGCGGCGCAAGGCGGACGGATCGATGAGGCGTTGCGGCACCTCGGCAGTAATGTCGTCGAAGTAAGGGAGGGCGCCGCAGTCGAGGCGGCTGCCGCATGGCTCTCGTTGTCCCCGGCTGATCGGGAACGCACCGCGATTTATGCGTCGGGGCGGGATTTGCGAGCCCAAGTAAACGAGGCGGTCCAGACCGGGCTCAAGGCCAATGGTGAAATCGGCGAGCCCTCGCTGCGCCTCCAGGTGCTCTCCCGGATCAACGCTACACAAGAGGAGCTGCGCCATGCATCGACCTACCGGGCCGGCATGGTGGTAGAGGTCGAGCGCGACAAGCGCGCCCAGGGGCTTTCCCGCGGCATGTACAAGGTGGTTGGGATCGACCCCAGGCGCGAGCGGATCGAACTTGAGAACGAGCGCGGCAAACGGTTCGAGTTCCGGCCAGACCGGCTGCGGCCGCAGGGTGAGCACGACGCTTTGCGGCTCTACGAACTAAAGGGCCTGGCGCTGCACGGCGGCGACCGCATTCGCTGGACCCATACCGATCACAACCGGGGACTGCTCAACGCCGATCAGGCGCGGATCACAGGAATCGATGCAAGGTCCGTGCGTCTGACGACTTCCACCGGGATCGAACACCAGTTGAGCAAAGACGATCCGATGCTGAAACGGCTCGATCTCGCCTATGCGCTCAATGCCCACATGGCGCAGGGGCTTACCTCGGATCGCGGGATCGCCGTAATGGACAGCCGCGAGCGCAACCTCTCGAACCAGCAGACCTTTCTCGTCACGATCACGCGGCTGCGCGATGGTCTGACGCTCTATGTCAACAATGCCTCGCGGCTCGAGGAAGCGGTCGAGCGTAATACTGGCATGAAGCGCTCGGCCCTTGAGACGGTCGGACTGCTGCGTGATGCGGCAGCGACAGGACAGGCCAAGGGCCAGGTTGCAGTGGCGGCCCCCGAGAAGCAGCCCCCCGAAAAGGACCGCTCGATCGTCAAGCCGTTCGAGATCGGGATTTGAGCGGCGCTCGTTTAGTGTCGCGTGCCCGGCGCGTCCGCGCCTTCCTCGAGCTCAACGATCCGCTTGGCGATCTCCTGCCATGTGCGGATACCAGCTTCGTCGTTCTTGAGCGCCAGGGCGCCGATTTGCTCGGCGACATGGGAAGCGGCCTTATCCCCATGGGTTTTAAGCACCGTATTGGCGCAGGCCCAGAGTTCCCAGTCGCTCAGCGGCACCGATGGCCCCGCCAGTAGCGATCCCATCTGAGCACCGTACCGGTTGCCACCATGGCACAGGAGAGATCCTGGCCGGAGGGCAGGGTGCACCAGGCCGCCGTGCGGCTGCCGCCGGCTGATCCTTCAGACAAGCAATTCATGGTCGGCCCGCGCACAATCACGTGGCCGGTGCTGATTGCCCCACGCGCGCCGCCAAACAGGCTCACCAGCGCATCGCGCGCCTGGATCGCGCTCGCGGCGGGGCAGGGCTGATTGTCGCGGCAGGTCCCATCCATCTCTTTCGCGGCGATCCCAGCGATGCGGACATGCGGGCCTTCGGCGCACCAGATCGGGCCATCGCCATCGTAGACGTGGGTCGGGGTGCAGGTGAAAGTTTGGCCGGCGGCAACAACTGCGGCGGCAAGGGCAAATAGGCTCATGGTGTTCAGGCTACTGCAGCTTGCGCCCGAACCAAAGCACTCGCCCGACGATATTCACTGCCCGGCGTTCGAGGTTGTTCCAGCTCGGATAGGCTGAGTTGTCGCTTACCACAGAAATCTTGCGGCCCTGCGGCTCGATCGCGATCCGTTTGACATTGAGTGCGTCGTCCATCCGCAGCACGTAGATCCCATCGCGCAGTCGGCTCTGGTTGTCGCCCAGATCGACCATCACCTCGTCGCCGTCGCTCAGAGTAGGCTCCATCGAGTCCCCGTGAACCCTGATGATCGACAGGCTCGAGGCTTTGCTCGCGGTAAGTTTGCGCAGCCAGTTCTGGTCGAACCCGAATTGGGCGCTCTTGGATTCCAGCTCGGCGAGCGAGCCATGGCCGGCCGAAGCCTCGATATCGAGCATCGGGACCTGGATCAGTTCCACAACTGGTCCGCTGCGCCGCGAAGGGGCGCCAAGCACGCTTTCCTCGACCCCAAAGAACCGGGCGAGGACGCTGCGATCGCGCTCATCCAGATAGCGCGGGCTGCCTTTACGCATGAACTGCTGGATGTAGGAGACGTTGCGCCCGAGAAGCCGGGAAATGCCCGAATAGGTGAGCTTTCGCTCCAGGATCAGCCGTTCCAGTGCCTCGCGCGTCTCGTCCATCTCGATGGGTCTCGCTGCTTTCATAGGAAAAATTCCTAGACTCTAGGATGCCGTCCTAGTAAGAACATAACAAGAACGCAAGTCTAAAGTGAGTCGGACGGAGATGGAGCTTCTGGATCAGATTGAGACCTACCTTGCCCAGCACCGGATGCCACCGAGCAAGTTCGGACGGCTTGCAGTCGGAGACCCGAGGTTCGTGGAGGATCTGCGGGGAGGGCGGTCGCCCAGGGCCAAGACCTGCGATCGGATAAGGCAGTATCTCAAGAGAAAATAGGGCCGCTTGAGTCTTACGACTGCCGAAATACCTGCCGATGTTGTTGGCGGACCCCGCTAGTTCTTCGGAGGTTCGACAGGGGCTTTGAAAGCACGAAATCCGCAATTCATTTGCATCATCGCTATCAGCGAAACCATGCTATTTACGACAGCGCTGAGGATCAGATCGCCGTTAATGACCAAAGGAAGAGTGAGGCTGTACATGTCCGCCGAGCGACTACGGGAGATTGTCCGAGCATCGGTTCCACGCTTGTTTGCTCAGATCCACGGTGGCCGGATCGTATGTGAAAGCGAAGCGACGCTGCAACTCCACCTGGGAAGGATCATCGCTACCGTTGCAGACCTGGAGATCGCAAGCCCGCGGGAAACTTTCTCTATCGAACTCGAGAAACCACTAACGGGTGGGCGAGCAAAACGTGGACGCATTGACATCTGGTTCAAGCTCACCACCGATGCCGACTTGGAATGGCGGTGCGCCATCGAGCTGAAGTTTTTCAAAAAGATCAACCAGCGGGAGCCGAACAACCGCTACGATGTTTTCAAGGATATCGCGCGCCTTGAGCACTGCGCGGACGTGGCGGATGTCGGTTATGTGCTCGTCGCTTCCGACCATGCCCATTATATAAATCACGCCGCATACTCCGCCGACACACTTGATTTCGATTTGCGTCATGGAAAGACGTACGCAGCCGGAACACCGTTAACCTATCGAACCACGGTGCCTTACGGCCCGCCGATTACGCTCGCCCACGATTATCTTTTCGAATGGAACAAAGCGTCGGAGGGCTTGCGCTATCTATTGCTCGAAGTGACACCCGATCAGCCTGCCGTTGCGGCATAACCGCGGAGGGTCCCCACCACTCCCGCCGCAGAACGACAGTCAAAAGAATGTCAGGGTTCCAGACAGATCTGCATATCGGCAAGATCCTCGGCTTGCATGGCGGTTCCCATGAGGCTGTGAAGATATTCCAGCAGGTCTTCTTGACGCGGTTGGCCGAACGCGAGGCGATAGACGGTCAGGCTTCGTTTGAGCCACTCGAGTTTACGCACCTCGCGACTGAATGGGAGCATGAGCACGCGGCGTTCGACCTTCACGGGACCTTCGTAGATCCAGTAGGGAATGAGGTCAGAATCATTCTCGGTCTCGGCACGAGCGGCGTCGAACATGATCTGCCACGGATCATCGTGACCTGTCTCCCGCCCACGCACCACGTCGACCTGCCGATGCGCCAGATTGAGGCGGATTGCGTGACCCTTGAAGCGGTGGACACGCCCCTCGCGCTGCTCGAGATCGACCGGATTTCCGGGCAAGTTCCAGTGGTAGAGTCGATAGCAATAAGGGTGAAAGTCGAGACCTTCCTGTCCGACGGAGGTCGTGGCCAGCGCGAAGGGTCGGAACGGTGAGTTGAAGGCGTCGCGAACGCTGGAGAGGCGTGCGGCCCCACCTTCCTCGTCCTTGTAGTCGGCCAGGCGCATGGCGAAGCGCCCGCGCATCTGGAACTTGTTGATCACCAGCTTCTTACCGTCGACCGTTGGATCCTCGACATCGATCTGCGAGGGGCGAATGGCCAACGCATCCGAGATCGCCTTGCTGATCCCAGCGATACGATCGACGGCTGGCTTGGCGCCCAAGCCCTCGGCGTCGAGCAGATAGTGGACGTACTCGTCGAGAACGGCCTGAAGGTTATGCTCGACGCCGTAGGTGAGCACCTGGCGCCAATAGCGGTCATCGTCGTCCTTGCGGAGGAGGGCGACGGCGTCGTGCTGGTTGAAAAGCGTGCGGAAACCCCAGGAGATCTGGTTCGCCGCCTTCAGAAGTCGATGATCGTCCCAAGCGAGATCGGGCGCGATCCGATGCAATGCGCGCAACGCACAGACCGCGGGGCTGCCGAGGGCAACGTCGACCAAAAGATCAAGTAGCGCATCCGGCACGGGTCCGAAGGTACGCTCGGTCGTCACCGTGCGCAGTTCGGCCACATGCTCCTTGAAGCCCTCCTCGTTGCCGAGGAGCGCAAAGCCGTAGGGCGAGTTAACCCAGGATACAGATCCGGCTCCGGCCATGGCGTCGATGACGGCCGGCGCAGCCCATTCCCAATCGCGACCATCGGCGGTGTCGCCGGATCGCTCGGCGAGTGCCGAGACGCTCTCGCGCAAACGGTCGGCGGCGGCTTTGCGCATAGCATCGACAGATAGGGTCTCGTTCGACTCTCCAAAGATCGCAAGGGGGTCGGCAAGGCGTGCCAAGGTCGGTGACGGATAGACCAGGTGCATCGCGCGCATAGCGACAAGTCGTCCTTGATTTTGCCGGAACTGGATGGGACGTGGGCGAACATGGCCGAAATAGCGCTGCCCCGAAGCGCCGACGCCCATACGCCGTTCAGCCTCGTAGGACAGGATTGCCGCGATCGCATCGGGAACCATCGACCAGGATGAGAAGATCAAAGCTTTGGTCAGCGGCGGCCCGGATCGTTCGGGACCGTAATATGGCAGGGATGGCGGGATCCACAGATGTTGATCGAGACCATCGCCGAACACATCATCCATGACGCCGCGCATCCGACCGTTGGCAGGTTCGAGCGGCTCATAGGCGTCAAGCCGGTTGTGATCGAGCATGGCGGGCCGTGCGCGTTCGAGCGCTGCGCACAGATTGGGCGCCGGCTTGTCGAGTTGGTCTTTCAAAAGTCGCTTGAGGGCATAGTCGCGCATGAAGTTGAGGAGATAGGGCGCGGACTTCCAGTATTCGGTAATCTCTGGGGCATCGAGCGCGCGCGCGACGTCCGACACTGCTGCGGCCTGGCGCAGGTCAGATGGCAGGATCGTGATGGCCATCGACGGTTCGCTCACCATCGAGTCTCGCTCTATGGTGCTGGCCACGCGTTCGGTGCGTGCCATCACCTTGCGCAGCCGGTTTTCGACGACTTGGCGCGCGCCGATGGCCTCAGTTCGCGCACCTGGCAGTGCATGGAGGAAGCCACGAAACTCGCGCATCTCGCGTTCCAGCGTCTTGGCCACGTCGGGACCGTTGGTCCGACCGTAGAGGAAGGACAGGGTCTCCAGAAAGTCACGGTAATGCTCGCCATCGTCGGGTTCGTCGCCCGACAGGGTCAGCATCCGGTAGGGCGTGGCGGAAAGCAGGAGCGTGCGTGCGGCATGACCCTTGCCGTCAGAATACTCGAACAGCTCGCGAGCGAGTTCCGCAGCGGGGGTTTCGCCGTGGAGCAAGTCCCGGAACCGTTGAAACTCATCCATGATGATCAGGTCAGGTTTCAGGGCGTCGATGCAGGCGTGCGAGAGTTTGCCGCGAAGGCGACCGACCAAGGCATTGCGTCGCTGGTTCAGCTCTTGAGGATAAGTATCACGTCGACGTGGGAAGAGGTCGCATACCGCCTCCAGTTCCGTGAACATCTCGGTATCTTTTTCGACGTCGCGGCGGAAGCGTTCAATGATCCGTTGATCGACACCATCCAGGGACAGCTCGCGGACGGCGGCATTCCAACCATCAACACCGGCGGACACCTGAAGCAGATTGTGCAGGCCGCGCTGCCGCGACACCCGGTCTTCGAGCATCCGCAGCAGCAAGGCGCGTTCCTGTGTAACGCCTGTGGTCGAGCGCAGGTCAAAGGTTGTGCCCGGTGTCAAGCTGATGAAGTTGACCTTGTTGGCGTCGAGCCCCTGATCGCCCCGGACCTGGAGCGGTATAAGCGTCATGCGGGTCGGCAACGCCAGCTCGCGCCGGCCAAGCACATTGAGGCGATTGATGTTTTGAGCCGCAATCGCCTGATTGGAACAGATATAGAGGATATCGATCCGGTCGGTGCTGTCCCAAAGTTTCTCGATTGTGCGGGCGATGACACCGCGCGCGACCATGGTTTTGCCAAGGCCCACTTCGTCCGCGACCAGAAATTGCCTCACGGGATCCTGATTGCCGTAGAGCCGGTCAAACACATAATCGACTGTACGACGCTGAAAGGCTTTCAGCGGAGCGAGGGCAGCTTCTGCTTCAAACCGGTTATCCGCCATGGCTGAGGCCCTGATCTTGGAGGGCGATGCGGAAAGCATCCCAAAGGGTTCGGAAATCACTGGGTATCGGATCGGCACCGGTATCGTTGCCGGCTTCCAATCGCGTCATCAGGCGTTCGATCGCATGTAGTCTTTCGCCTCCACGACATAAGGCGCGAACCATATCTTCCAAGAGCGGCGCGTCGTCGGCGGCACTGGCCCAAGCCATGCTGCCGGAACCCTCCTGCGCCGCCAAGGCCGCGGAGAATGGATCGCCGAGTTCTGACAACAGGAGCCGCAAATAACGAAAGAACGCATCTCGGCTGTCGATCACCCAGCGAAGAATGGCGGCATGGCGTTCGGGCGGAAGGCCTTCCATCACCAGACTGGTGCTAAAGAGAGCTGACACCTGGGCGCTGTCTGCGGTCAACCGGAAGGCCAGAAAGCGGGTGAGGTCGACTATCGGCATGGCACCGAGTTCAACGGCTGTTCCTGTGCGAAGGGCATCCAGAACATCACAGGCATGGCCGTCTCCTCGGGTGATGGACCAGACCTGTAGCGAGGCGATGCCGACAAGCGGCAACGGCTCCGTAGGAATGAGCCAGACGCGCCACGGGTGCGCATCGCCGTCAATGCTCTCGATCCGCTCACAGCGCAGGTGCAATCCACCGCGGCACAAGGCGCGGCGTGCGTCGTCGAGCCGGGCCTCTGCGGCGATAGTGGCTGGATCGATGGGTTCGAGCTCGCTGGCAACGAAGGTGCGGGTCAGGCGCCCAAAGCCCTTCTCGCCCATGATCTGCTCGACGCTTCCGACCTTAGATCGCTTGCCTCTGAGCGAGGCGAAGAGCTCCACATTGTTCCCCGACAAAAGGGCGGGACGCGTCGCATTGCCAGACCCAATCGTCAGAATCGTGTCCCATCCCGTCTCGGCGATGAACGCCTTGGCGTGTAGCCCCTGAAGCGCGCTGATGGAGACCTCTTCGCCGTCTTCGCTGGCGGCCATTTCGTCGAGGACGGAAACGCGTTCAAAAGCGTCCAGCGTGGCGCTGTCGACGCAAGCCAATTGATCCGGGCGGCTGATGATGACGGGCTTTTCTGCTGTCGGGAGCCCGCTGAGCAGGTTGAGCGCACTGGTGTCGCAAAAGGGCGAGATGACGCCCAGTCGCGCGCAGGACGCAGGCTGCCAGATTTTGCCACCAAACCCGTTGACCGCGAAGCTGACCTCGTCGAACCGGTCGGGCACGGTCCACCGGGCGCGCCGAATATCTTCGGCAACCTCAGCGGTCAGTGTGCGCGCATCGTCGGAGATGCCAGCGACGGCGAGGTCTGGCAGTCGGCTCAGAAGATCGAACAGCGGCCGGTTGTTCGCATCGGGACGGCGCGTCAGCTCGCCGTCGAGGCGTAGCGAGATGTCCCAGGACCGATCTCGCGTAAGGTTGCGCGAGAGTACCAGCAGCCGCAGGAGCGTCGGATCTTCGGCGCGCGTCGGCCGATAGCGGAGAGCCCAGAGCTTCGGATGAAACGCACCTTCGCGCGGTGCGGCGACTTCGACGATGATGCGTTCGAGCAGAGAGCAGAGCCGTGAATGAGGGCGGCTTTGAGCATGTAGATGTCCTGCATCGGCATAGATGACGAGGCGTCCAGCGATCCGCTCGGCGCCTTCGAGCAGCGCCAGTGGGTGGGTGAGAATGTCGTCACGATTTTCGGCCGCGAACAGGGCGAGGCTGACGGGTGTGGCGAGCGCGGTTTCGAAATCGAGCGAGAAAGTCGTCGCGATCGCAGCGTCGAAGACATAGCCCGGAGGGGGCTGCAGGCTGTCGCCGTAGAGAACGCGGGTTTCTGGGTCGAGCGTCGTTCTATTCAGCACTGGCAAGATCCCGCAGGTGCGACTTGGCTTGCGCCCATCGGAAGGTCAGCGGCTCGACACCAGAAGCGCCTGTCCAACGGTCTCGCACGGCTCGGTTGGCAAATCGGGACTGGCTTGTTTTCAGTCGCCGCTCGCGATCCTGCACAAGACGGCCGGCCGGTGTCAGCGCACCGTCTAGGACGCTGCCCGAGGTCAACATGCCAAGCCATTCGGCGACGAAGCGTTTGGCTGCGGGCCGAATGCTGTGTGCGGGGTGATCGGTCGCCGCCCAGAACGCATCGAGTGACCAAGCCCGGATTGCGACCATGTCCAGGCTGGATTGCCATTCGGCAAACCGCACCTCGTATTTCTCGATCCATTCGGCCCGATCACGGAGCCGGCTGAGCAGCAAGTTGTAGAGCAGTGAGGCGCCGTGCATCACGCTGGAGAATATCGCGCCATGGCCGACCAATGTGCGGGCATCGTCAGGGAAATCGGCAAGGTGGGGGTGCTCCCAGATGTTGTCGCATTCAGCTTGGTTGGACCCGCTTCGCGCTAAAAACGCCAAGAGGCTGTGCGGTTGATGGGCGATGAGCCGGTCAATGATGAACTGTGCCTCGTCGAGCGAGAGCTTGAACTGCGTATGGTCGAGCAGGTCGGTGGGCCGCGCGGGTAGTGTCGGGGTCCAGATCTGAAGGGCTTGGGCCTCGGACGCTGAATCCTCGCTTTCGCGGACGCGAGGCCGCGCGCGTTGGAGATGGCGCATGGACGAAAAAAGGTTGTCGGTTGAGCCAGGGAAGAGACGGATGCCCCATGTGCCAAGCCCGGCCCAGTAGACCGAACTGGGCAGTCTCTGGAGGTCCGCACCGGCATCCCTGCCAATGATGCCGTTGGACTCGCCACCGGCCTTGAGCGCGTTGGCGAGCCGGTTTTCGAGGGCGCGCGCTTCGCTCGCGAGCTGATCCGCCCCGGCCGATGATCCTTCGAGCATCTGGAACAGCCAAGGGATGAACAGCATGTAGCGCAGTCGGGTTTGGATCGTGCTGGTGCCCGGGAAAAGGTGATCGGCGATAGAATCGCGGATGCCGCCCAGACCGAGTTCGTCGCGGGTTTCCCGCTCCTGGAATAGCGCCATAATCCGCTGCGCGCGCTGGCGCTCGGCTTCATCGAAATCAATCCAGGCAAGTGAAGACATTGGCCCCCCGTGGCTTATTCAATGGACGACTGGTGCCCTTGTGATCGATTGTCAGTCGCTGCCTATGACACGAAGACGCATTCCGCGAGTTTCGAGCAGGTAAGTCTCGACGCCGGCCAACAGGTGGAGTCCCTCTTCCCCAATGGCTTTCCGCGACAGGCCAGGTTGCACGATCCGAACGTCAAATTCGAACCGATAATCCTGCCACCCCGCCTTCAGCTTCTTGATCGCGGCCGCGGAGCCCGTTTCGATCCGAGAGCTGAGACCTCTGTCACGGCGCTTCTGCTCACGCTTGAGCATATGCTGCAGCATTCGGTTGGGGCGGTCGCGCCAACGCGCCGATTTCTGGGCCTGTCCACAAACCTCGTACAGGTCGTCGAGCCGCGCGCCCGGCGTATCGGCCCCGGAATATTTGCAGTGGAACAGGGTGGCTGAAACGACGCTGTCGGTAATCCGCAAGGCGACGACGTCTGCGATCTCACCCTTGCCGTCATCATCGAAGATCACGTCATACGGATCGGGGTCCGTTAGCAGGGCCTCGATCACCGTGCGCTGGACGGAGTCTGCGCGCTTGGCCGTGCCCTGCGATTCGACGCGGATATTGGCTTTCGACCAGTCCCAGGCTTCGATCTTGGCCACCGGGTAGGGCTCGACCGTCTCGCCTTCCGGCAGGCTGTAGAGGTGGCTGTAGATGAGCAGCGAGCCATCGCCAAAGTCAATCTGAGGCGAGTCGTCGGCGAAGGATTCCGAAAGCGACTGGATCTTGCTGCCGATCTTGATCGTGGCCTTGGGGCCAATGCGCTGCGGATAGCGGGCGCCGCCATCGCTGAACACGATCTCGAACTCGGCCGAATGATCGTCACTACGAACCGCAAAACGCAGCGGCCCCGTGCGGGCATTATCGAGCAGCTCTATATCGCACTCCGTGAACGAGATCGGTTGATCGGCGAACGAGATCTCGATGCGTTCTTCGATCTGCATGATCAACGATTCAGGCCAGTGGATCGCGACGGGTGGTACGGTCGGGCGCTCGTTGATCTGGCGGGGGCGCATCGCGCTCTTGAAGACCCCATCGGTTGTGATGCTCGGGTCGTTGACTGTGCGGCCGACATCCTGACACCAATCAACCCAATCGGTGAGGTCGCGAACTTTCGCGCTCGACCAGAACTTGCCTTTGGCGGAGCAGCCGCGCGAGGCGGGCATTCCGTCAAGAAAGCCCGTGGCGAAGATGTTGTTCTTGATTCTTGATTGGGACTTTGCGCTGTCGAGACCGTCGGCGACGTCAACGCCCATGTACATGGAATAGCGAACCCCTCGGCCCTGGTGATGGGTAAGTCCGAGATTGCGCAGAATGAGTCGCTTGAACCCATGGAGGCTGCGAAACACTTCTTCGCCTTCGACGCGGCGGGCGGTCTCGCCGCACACCGCTTTGGCGAGACGGTCAAAAGGTCCCTTTGCGGAACTGCTGATGTAGAGCAGTCCGCTAGCCTGATCCCAGTGCAGCATGTGCAGCTCCCAGGTCACGTTGACCGCTTGCTGCGCGGTGGTCCAACGGGCCTGTTCTTCGGCGCGCGTCACGAAGATCGCCACGCGTTTGTGAGCGTTGAGCTTCATGCCGAGATAGACACCGGCGTCGTAGAGCTCTTCGGCTTGGAACGGGTCCCAAGCGTCGCAGGCCGTGCGGTAGACCACGGCATTCATCTTTGGCTCAAGCGTCTGGAGCGGAATGTCGCTCAGATCGCCGGAGAACCCCTTGAACATCTCGGCGCGGCGTACCTGACGTTCGATCTTTGCCGAACTGAGGGCCTCCACCAGCGCGTTCCAGTCTGCATCTTCTGCATAGAGCTTGGCGAGTGAACGATCCACGTCATCGACGCCGGTGTTGGCAATGACCGTGGCGTCTCCCAACCTCGGATCCTGGCGTGTAAAGCGGCCGACGAACTGGATCGTGACTGCGACGCTCTTGTGATGATCGTGCAGCGCCGCGATTTTCAATTCCGGTAGGTCGAAGCCCTCACCGAGCATGTCGACGCAGACGATGATCCGGCTGTCAAACCGTCGCAAAGCGGCAAGATTCTCGCGACGCTCCTTAAGCGACTGCTGGCTGTGAACGATGACGGGTCGGTAGTCCGGGTAGGCAAGCGTGTAGAGGCGATGGAGATACTTGGCGCGCTCAATGGTGCTGCACCGGGCCATCGCCAGATGATTGAGGCCGCCATCCAGATCGGCGGCGAGCACGTCACCTAGCTTGTCGATGATCGCCTGGTCGGCGTCGAGCTGATCGAGGCCGAACACCGCCTCGAACCGGATCGGCTTGAAGTACCCCTCCTGCTGCGCCTTCTTCAGCGGATATGTATAGATGAACTCCCCGTCGACGCGGCGGCCATCTTCGCGGAACGGTGTGGCAGTGAACTGGACGACCGGAATGGGCGGCGTGCGTTCGGCGAACAGTCCGCGAAAGGATGCCCAGGTGCGAGCCCCGATGTGGTGTGCCTCATCGATGAAGAGCGCCGAAGCTCGGGTCGCCATATGCTCCTGAACCGGCGGTTCGGCGCGGCCGGCAATATGCATGGTGGTGACGATGACATTGGCGCTGTCGAAGATCTGATCGACTTCGGCGATCGAGGTGGGGATGCGGGTAAGCCGGGTGACGACTGGGAACAGCGCAGAGGCATCGAGACACGACTGTGCCTTCAGGACACCAAACGTTTCGAACTTCGCGGCGATCTGTTCGCGCAGCGCATCCGTCGGAACCACGACGAGCAAGCGATCAAACCGCTGACGCGCATTGAGCGCAAGCATGGTCTCCGTCTTGCCTGTGCCGGTCGGCATGACGATCGTAGCCGGGTCTGTCGAGCGCGTCGCATGAGCAAGCGCGGCGTGAAGGGCGCCGATCTGCGGCCGCCGTAATCCCGGATAAAGCGGTTTGTCATCTGTGGCCGCACGACCTTCGCGGAGATGAAACGCATCCTCCCAGGATGCCGTAACGCCGGTCAGCCGGTGCAGCATGGCCTGGGGGCTCAATGCTGCCGGATCGATCGGCTTTGGATGCAGCCAACGCCCTTCACCACGTTCGAGCGCCTCACGGATGGATTGGGCCGTTGTCGCGCCGGGGACAAGCAGGACAAGATCGGCATCGAGCGAGGCTGCCGTCTTGGCGCTAATGATTTTGAGCGTCTCGCCGCTTTTCAGGTTCGCCTCAAAGCCGCTTACCCGCCGAACCGTGAACGGCTTCAGGCGGCATGGTGTGAGAGCGGAGAAAACCGCCTGCTGACGCACAGCGCTGCCCAAGAGCCTGCCTTCCAGCGCCAGCAGAGCCGGGAACAGAAGCGTAACCTCCTCGCTGAACAGATCATCCTGTTTAGGCACCTTGGCGGTCGCTCGCGTCAGCATGACGTCCGTTCCCTTCTCTTCAGGCGGCCAGGGGCGCGGGTGAGGACGTGACGGTGATGACTTGACCTGTCGTGACGAGCACAATCAGGCCGCGGTCACTCCCCGTCATGTCGAGATAGGCCCGCACCTGCGCGCGGTAATGATTGAGGGTTTCGGCTGTCGGCTGGACATCGCTTTTCCAGTCGATGACGACGGCTGGCCTACCCGCGCTGTCGAAGCTGGTGGCGTCAGCGATCCCCACGGTCGCCTGTTCGACGCCGTCAACGTCCACCGCTGCATAGACCGCCAGTTCGGGCACCAACGACGGACGCAACTCCGCAATCTCGGGGAGCGCCAATGTGCTGACCACGCAACCGGCAAGCTCATCTGGAGAAAGGCCAAGAGAAGGGTCTGGCATTACGGGTCTGCCGATCTCCCCGATGAGTGCTCGTGCGCGCTTGCTGAGGGCTCCGGCATCGTCTGGCGTTTCGCCGGTTAGCACTTCTTCCAGCAGCTTGTGCAGGATCAGGCCCCTTTCGCGGCCGCCCTGAACATTGGGGCGCACCCCCTCGTCATCGGGCTGACCGGCCTCCGACGCTGCCCAGATTTCTACCGCTTCCGGGGTCAAAACCGGTCCATCGGCGCTTTCGTCGCGGCTTGGTGCAAGCCAGATCAGGCGGTGTTGACGCGCTACGATCGACGCCGCTTCAGCGGCGAAGTCATCCCGGGTCTGGTCGTTGGCTTCGCCGCCTGCGGCAAGGCCAAGCTCGGGCGGCAAATGCGCGAGGTCGAGCGCCGGCAGTTCGGCTAGCGATAGATCCAGAAGCGAAATCCATGCCGACTTCGATTGCGCCGCGTCGAGGCGCGGAAGTACCAGAAGCTCACGGGCGCGTGTTGCTGCGACATACCACAAGCGGATGCGCTCGCGGTCTAGTTCGGCCTTCTCGGCGTCACGCGCAGCGTCATAGCCAACCGGCCTAACCCCAAACACCGGGCAATAGAAGGTGTTGCTGTCGCGGTCGGTCACCGCGCTTTCGGGTGCCATGATGCCGGTCATCGTGTTGATCGGGACGACGATCGGCCATTCAAGGCCCTTGGCCGCGTGCATCGTATAGAGCGCCACCGCCTCTTCCTGAGCATCGGGCCGTCCCTCGACCGCCCGCGCCTCATCGGTCCACGCCGCTGTCATCGTCTCGGCGAAAGCGCGCAGCCCGCGAACAGCGAAGGATGTGGTCAGGCTGAGATAGAGATCGACGTTGGCAAGCGCGCGCTCTGCTTGGCCGCGATGGCGTTCCAGCAGGATGGGACGGACCCGCAGCGCGTTGATCGCTTGCGACAAAAGGTCGTGCGGTGTGGTGCTGTTGGTTTGACGATAGAGCGCCTGTAGCGTCTCGATGGTCGATCGGGCCAGGGGATGCGCGATATGCTCGAGCTCAACACCGAGGTCGAGGCGGGGCAGCCGTTCGGGATCGTCTTCGGCACGAGGAAGCGCCCAGATGATGTCGAGCAGTTCTTCTTCGGTCAGACCGACGAGCGGGCCGCGCAGCAATGCCCCGAGGGCGAGCGTGTCACGGCGGTCGGCGAGAATACGCGTCAGCGCGATCAGATCCTGGATCTCCTGGCGGCGGAACAGGCCTTTGCCTGCCTGCGTGGCGACCGGGATGCCGTAGCGTTCGAGCGCCTCCTCGTATCGCCAAAGATCACTGCCGGTGGGCGCAAGCAGCGCGATGTCGCCTGGCCTGCAAGTTCGACTGGCGCCGGAGCGACGATCGAGGATCATCTCACTGCCAATCAGCCGGGCGCACATTTGGGCGATCGCGTCGGCTTCAGCGTCGCGCTGTTGTTCGGCTGAGGCTTTGCCGTTCTCGTCGGCAATGGCGACGTCGAGAGCCGCTACGCAAAGGGCCTCGCCGCGATCGCTGTGAAAGGGATCGAGCGCCGTGAAGCCCGGCTGGCCCTCGCTCGAAAGCAGCGCCTCGAAGCGTTCGTTCACATAGGACAGGATCGGCGCGCAGGAACGGAAATTGGTAGAGATCGCCAGCACGCTGTCAGGGTCCTGCGCGAGATAGGCATCGCGCGCCCGGACATAGGCGCTGACATCGGCGCCGCGGAAGCGATAGATCGCCTGCTTGGGATCACCCACGAGGAAGAGCGCGCCGGAACGGATCGTGAAGGCGCTCCAGTCTGCGCTCGCGACCCCGGCCGGCGGCTCGCCACAGAGGCGCCAGAAGATTTCCGTCTGAAGCGGGTCAGTATCCTGAAACTCGTCGACAAGGACGTGGGCGAAGCGGGCGGCGAGGGAGCGTCGGACATCGTCGTGATCACGCAAAAGATCGCGCGCCGCAAAGATCAGATCGTCGAAATCGAGCTGGGCGGCCGAACGCTTATAGTCCCGGAAACGGGCCAGCACAGGCTGCACCTGATCGATGAGGTCGCACAGGACGCGACTGGCGACGTTCTGGACCAGATCCTGCCAGGCTTGGCAGCACGCGGCGTAATGCGCTTCCGCCGCGATGTTCAGCCGTTCGCCTTCAGTTTTGGCCAAGCCTTCGCGCTTGGCGGCTTCGACCCATTTGCCTTTCTTCTTGTAGGCAAGGAAAGAGCCGGTTTTAGTGCAGAGGTCGGGATGTGGCGGCGAAACCAGCAATCGCACCAAGCCGACTGGCGCTTCGATGATCGGCCCGCTGTCGAGCCCTGCCGCCATTCCGGCGAAGCGCTCGGCGAGCATGGCGGTTTCTTCCTCCACTGCTGGCGCGGTGCGGATGAACTCCATCAGACCATCGACGGCATGTTGGAAAGCGCTCAGATGCGGGGCCAGGTCGCTGACCGGCGGCGCGCAGACGGTCCTGCGTTTGCGCAGGTTGGCGACGATCTTGTGGATCAAGCCCACGGTTTCGCCGGGATTGTGCAGCACCATTTCCGCGATGATGCCGCCTTCACCGCCCGAGAGCTGTTCGCGCAGCCACGTCTCGACGATTTCATTGAAGGCGAGATCGGCCTGGTTGCGGTCCATCACGCTCGCACCGGGATCGATGTCCGCCTCGACCGGGTAGGGTTTGATCAGCCGCTGGCAGAAGCCATGGATTGTCGAGCAGGTGATCTCGTCGATCACCGATGCAGCGGCCGCAAGGTTCGCGCTGTGGTTGGCTGACAAGCCGTCGGGAAATGCGATGCGCAACTCGATCGGAATTGTGCCGGCCGCGAGGTCGGCGACGAAGTCGCGAACGCGGATCAGCAGCTCGCTGGCTGCCAATTCCGTAAAGGTGACGGCTGCGATCGACTTGGGCGTGATGCCCTCGGCGAGCATGGCGGCGATGCGGCCGGCCATCACGGCTGTCTTGCCGGAGCCTGCGCCGGCCTCGACCAGGATCGAGCGATCATGGACGCCGATTGCGGTGCGGCGTGCGGCGTCATCGCGCAGTGTGTTGGTAGCAGCGATCATCACTGTGCCTCCCAGACCAGCGCAACATCGCCGAAAGCTTCGGTCGCGGCGGGCAGTTTTCGTTTGCAGTAGGTGGCGCCCGCATTGGCCGGCAGGGCGAACGCCAGATCGTCGTATGCGCCGCCAGTGTCCGGACCGATGAGGGCCTGACCGGATTGAAGGTTCGCCCGGGCGGCTTGCAAGTAGCCGGTGATCTCGGTGAGCGTCGCTTCCGGGTCGCCGAGCTGGAAGTCGACCTGATCGCGCGGAAAGAGCAGCGATGCACTGATCGACACGTCGTCGCCAAGGAGCGCCTTGACGGCGAAGGCATAGAGGCAGCGTTGCAACTCGCGGCCACCGTCTAGACTGATATCGTCCTTGGGCGGCCGTCCGGTCTTATAATCGCGAACGAGCGCGCGCTTGCCGTCGCCGGCAATGTCCAGGCGATCAATATAGCCGGCGATGCGAAAGCCGGTTGCGGGGATTTCGACGGGTGTCTGCGAATCCCACGGGCTGGCTGCGTCCGCCTTGGGCGTTGCGCCGCCGAAGGCAACTTCGCCAAAAGAGCGGGCGTCGGGCAGATGCTCGTCGCCGTAAGTCAGGGCGCGCGTGGTGAGAATCCGGGCGTCGTCGAGCGTCCGTCGCCAGATGAGCGCCGGTGGGACCGCTCGTTCGCTTTCCCACACGACCGCGATCCTGGCAGCAGCATCCTGCACGGCGCCAGCGATCTGCACTTCGTCAGCCGTGGCGAGGCCGCCGGCCTTTTCAAGCGTCGCAAGCGCCAGATCGAGTGTCATGTGAACCAGGTCGCCCATGGCCAATGCATCAAGGACAAGCGGGTCCGCGCCGCTCTCTGGCGCGCGCAGGCGCATCCCGTAGTGCCATACAAAGCCGAGCGGGCTGCGGAGCAGCAGACGAAGCGAACTGGCCGATTGGGTCCGGCCGAGGATGGCCTGCAGGAGCGGATGGTCGGCGCGGACCAATCCATCGTGCGGTGTGATCTCCTTGCGATGCCAGTTCCGCCAGGCCGTGGTGGCGCTGATGGCCTGGCTGTCCCGCGCGAACTCATCGGGTCGCGCCATCAACCGATCGGTCTCGCTGAATGCGTGAGCAGGAACCGCATTGCGCCGGATGTAGATCTCGTCAGATGCCGGACCGAGCAGCGCGCTGCGCCCCAGCAAGCGGCCTTCGCTGTCGCGACGAGCGCGCGACATGGCGATCTGACCGCTCGTCGTGGCGAGGATGGTCTCAAAGTCTCGCCGATCCGCCGCGCCGACTGGCAGCGGGTCCAGCTCGGCGGTTGGGATGATGTGATCAGAAATCAGACGATCTTCGAAAATGCCGCGCGGCCAGCGCGATGAGTTCATGCCGATGAGCCGAACGAAACGGCGCGGTGAAGCCGCCAAGGCGCTTGCGGGCATCCAGGCCACCGAAACGCAGGCCTCAAGCCCGTCATCTTGTTTCAGGCTGTCCAGGGTCGCATCGAGCGACCCAGATGGTCCAGCTTGCAGAGCCTTGCGCCAGATCGCCAGGGCGCGACCGGACAGAAAGGCTGCGCCGATCTCGTCGGCTGCCGGATGTCCCTTCGCCAACAGATCAATGATGCCACGCAAGGTCGGCGTATGATCCGTCGCGTCGGGCCAGTCGTCGGCGGTCAGCCGGTCCAGCAAGCGTTGCCAAGATGCTGGCGACGCTAGCGGCGCGTCGGTCGGCAGGACCCGCAGCCAGCCCTGCGGCAAGCCGCCAAACGGGCCGGTTTCCGAACCGCACAATGCTGCGAGCCGACGCATCCGGGTCTGCGAGAAGCCGCGAATAAGGAAATCCGCAAGCGCCGCAGCCGCCTGACCGTCCCGGGTTGTCGTGACCTTGATGCCGTGGACGAAATGAAGATCCAGGTTCGCATCGGCGCGCAGGGCGAGGAGGTGATCGTCATAGTCACCGGTCGATGCTGCCGCGATCGCGATGTCTGAGGGCTCCGCTTCGCCTGAAGCCATCAGGCCCCGCGCCCATCGAATGGCCTCGATCGCCTCGTGATAGGCAGTCGCGGCGCTGACCATGCTGATTGCCGGAGCGGTCGGGTCTGCCCGGCTGACCGTGACGTCGAACGCGTCCAGCCACGGCGGGGTCGGCCGAGGGCCGGCTGTCCAGCGCACCGAAGTATGCGCGGTGAGTTCCTGCAGGAGTGGACGCCAGCACGGCGAAAGCTCGGTGGTACCGACGATCTCGACCGGACCCAAAACCGCATGAGCATGAGCAATGCGCTCCAATGCGCGGGCCACGAGATCGGTAGGACGCATCATACCGGGCGGCAACTGGGCTAGAACCGCAGCTTCCAGGCGCGCGATCGAGTCGAGCCGAGGATGATCCCCGGCGCGAGCGGCCAGGTCGATACCGGCCCGCCACGCCTTGTGGAGGGTGTCGGCCGCCGCATCGACCATACCAGGAAGCAGCTTGATGCTTTCCAACTCTCCGAGGGTCGTGTCCGGCAGCACCGCCTGAATCGCGGTTCGCAAACACTCGTCATCGATCGGACGGGCGAAGCCGCCGGCCAGACGGACCGCGAGTTCTTCAAATGACATGATCTGTACGCCGTGTCGGCGTTGGCGCGCCGCGTCGAGGCGCAACTCGCGCATCGCCAAACGGCCATGGGCGACGATGGTCCGCCGGTTGGAAAGGGTGGTCATCGTCGTTCTCCCTGACTTACTTCTTGTTCGGGCGCTGCGTCAGCGCCGAAGCCGCCGCCGATTTTGCCGCCGCGCTCGACTTGGGATCGCGCAGCACTTGTGACGCCGCAGTCGCGGCCTTCTTGCTCGTCACTTCACTCTTCGAGGGGGTCTTGGCCATATGGTCCTCCTGTTGCCCGGAACGGTTTCGCTTGACGCGACTCCGCAATGAGAATAGAAAATACACATGTAGTTTGTATATGTCCAGATAGTTTTTATCTGTATTTGGCTTGGAGGAAGATTCGGATGGCGGAAAGCCTGACGACATTGAAGTGGGGCGTAGAGCGTCGGCTCGAGTTCATCGAGTTTCGCCTGTTCTGGGAGGGCGGGGTCAATCGCTCGGACATCATCGAGATGTTCGGTGTCTCCGTGCCGCAAGCGTCGAAAGATTTGACGCTCTACCAGGAGCGAGCACCTCACAACGCCCTCTACGACAAGAGCGCCAAGCGGTACGTTGCGAGTGACCAATTTGAACCCCATTTCCTCCAGCCCGACCCTGACGGCTATCTGTCGCGCCTGCGGTCGGTGGCTGAAGGGCTGATCGATCTATCGGAATCATGGATCACCCAGGTTCCTGACACTGACATCGCCTTGACGCCCCGGAGGGACATCGACTCGTCCGTGCTGCGCGCAGTCCTCAGCGCCGTGCGCGATCACCGGTCGGTGGAGATTCACTATCAGTCTATGAACAAGGATCGGCCCGATCCGATCTGGCGACGGATCACGCCCCATGCCTTCGGTTATGACGGCTTCCGCTGGCATGTTCGCAGCTATTGTCACGTCACCGACAAGTTCAAGGATTTCCTGCTGCCGCGCATTCTCGGGATCGGTAGCTTCGGCGAGCCTGGCGCTGCCGCAAAGCAAGATGCCCTTTGGCAAGAGCGATTCGGCGTCGAGATTGGACCTCACCCGGATCTGACAGCGAGCCAACAAGCCGTCGTCGCCAAGGACTATGGGATGGAGAAGGGCTCGGCAGTACTCACAGTGCGCTATGCGATGCTGTTCTATGTTCTGAAGCGTCTTGGCCTCTTGGCCGATGCCGCAAAACTGTCGGCCAGGAGCCAACACATAGTTGTCGTCAATCAGGCAGAGACAAAGGCGGCTTTGGAGAAAGCAGATTTTGCGGTTTGAACAAACGTGTCGCAGCGTTCAGGGCTGGTAGCGCCCCAGCTTGACCTTATGCCAGATACTCGCACCAGGCAGATAAGCTGCCTCTTTCTGAAGCAGAGTGATCGAGCCCGCATTCGAGTTGACACGCTTGATTTATGAGTATATAAAAACGACGGATATATAAACAAGCCTGATTAATTTGGAGCGCACGATGACTGCCGTTCATGCAAAAGGGTTTCGATGGATGCTCGGGCGAAGGCTCGAGTTCGTCGAATATCGCCTTTTTGGGGGACGTGGCGGCAATCGGTCTGACCTCGTCGAAGTGGTAGGCGTTTCCGCCCTGCAGGCGAAATTCGTCAAAAACTTTCAAGCGTTTGACGGAGCTCTCTTCGAGGCAACACGATGAAATCGCGCAACTTCGAAATTCTCCGCGAAATTTGGCCAGAGCTTGCGTCGCTTGGGGGTTTTGCCGAGGCGTATGCTCATGACGATCCTGCTAGTGCTCTCGTAAAGCTTCGTTTGTTCGCAGAAAACCTGACCAAAGATATCTATCGTGACTTGGGCTTGCCAAAGCCTGAGCACGCGACCTTTGTCGATCTGCTGGGCAATGCATCCTTTGTGGCAATCACACCCAAAGTGGTTTTGGATAAGCTCCACGCCCTTCGAATTCACGGCAACAAGGCTGCCCATGGTGAGCCAGCTACAGTTCCAACAGCACTCTGGCTGATCCAGGAAGCGTTTGACCTTGGCCGATGGCTTTTCGTCCAGTTTGCGAATGGCAATGCCGTTGCCCTTCCGCAGTTTGAGCAGCCGACGCCGGACGCCACCGATGACAGCAAAGGTCAGCTCAAGCGCGAAAAACGACAGGTGCTAGAAAAGCTGGCCGCGCAAGAAGCGCAGATGGATGCGCTTTTGCGCGAGCTGGACGCCGCGCGCACAGCTGCTTCGACAGCGGAAAAGAAAATTGTAGAAATCCAGTCGCTGGCGTCATCCGGCGTGGCAGCTGCAAACATGCTTGCCTTCGATGAGGCTACGACACGTGCCCGCATCATCGACAGCCTGCTTGCCACGGCCAACTGGAATGTCGGACTTGGAAAAGTAAGCACAGCCGAGGTGGGCAAGGAGCTTGAGGTCAAACATCAGCCTACTGCGTCTGGCCTTGGCTATGCCGACTATGTCCTTTGGGATGACAACGGAAGTCCTCTTGCTGTCATTGAGGCCAAGAAAACTTCAGTCGACCCTGAGCGGGGAAGGCAACAGGCAAAACTGTATGCAGACGGACTTGAGAAGATGCATGGGCAACGCCCAGTTATCTTTTACACCAATGGCTATGACATTTGGATGTGGGACGACGTTCTCGGTTATCCGCCACGGAAGGTGTTCGGTTACTATTCGAAGGACAGCCTGCAATATCTCGTTAATTTTCAGCGGGCTAGCAGAAAAGCACTCAACTCACTCGAACCCGATGTCGCGATTGTTAATCGCCTTTATCAGATCGAGGCGATCAAACGCGTCACAGAGCGATTTACGGACAGCCACCGAAAGGCGCTCGTCGTTCAGGCAACCGGCACCGGCAAGACCCGCGTTGCGATTGCCCTGGCTGAATTGCTGATTCGTGCAGGCTGGGTAAAGCGCGTCCTTTTCCTTTGCGATCGTCGTGAATTACGCAAGCAGGCCAAGAACGCCTTCGGCGACTTTCTGTCCGAGCCGATCCGTATCGTCAGCTCGCGGGTGAACCAATCGGCGAGTGAACGGATATTCCTTGCGACCTATCCTGCTATGCAGAAGGTCTACCAGTCGTTCGATGTTGGGTTCTTTGATCTGATCATCGCCGACGAGTCCCATCGAAGCATATACAATGTCTATGGCGACATGTTTCACTACTTCGACTGCCTTCAGATCGGCTTGACTGCGACGCCGATCGATTTCGTGTCGCGCAACACTTTCAGCCTTTTTGGTTGCGAAGGCCAACTGCCGACAGCGAATTACGATCTAGAACAGGCAGTTCAGGATGGGTTTCTCACGCCATTTGAAGTCTTCGAGCATACGACACAGTTCATGCGCGATGGGATCAGGCTCGATATCCTTACCAAAGAGCAGATTCAGGAGCTTGAGGCACAGGGCGAGGACCCGGCACAGTACGATTTCTCCTCGGAGCAGATCGACAAGATCATCTACAACAAAGACACCAATCGCGCGATCCTGCGAAACCTGATGGAAAACGGACTGCGCGACGCGACAGGTCAGCTTCCAGGCAAGAGCATCATCTTCGCACGCAATCACCAACATGCGGTGCTCATGAGGCAGATGTTCGATGAGATGTATCCACAGTACGGCGGGCGCTTCTGTCAGGTCATCGACAATTACGATCCACGCGCAGAGCAGCTCATCGACGATTTCAAAGGTGACGGTGCCAACTCCGAGCTCACCATCGCGATTTCGGTCGATATGCTCGACACCGGCATCGACATCCCGGAAATCCTGAACCTTGTCTTCGCCAAACCGGTTCGTTCTCCGGTCAAGTTCTGGCAGATGATCGGGAGGGGAACGCGCCTGAAGCCCGACCTTTACGGGGTGGGCAAGGACAAGAAAATTTTCCGCATCTTCGATCATTGGGGGAATTTCGAACGCTTCGAAATGGGCTACCGGCCGGCCGAGCCGGCCCAGTCTAAGCCCTTGCTCCAACTGGTTTTCGAGGAACGGGTGCTTCTCGCTGAAACGGCGCTTCGCATGAGCGAAGTCGCGGTTTTCGACGAAGTGATCGAGCTAATCGCAAAAGACATCGAGGCGCTGCCAGAGGAATCTGTTTCGGTTCGCGAGAAGTGGCGCGAGAAGCGCGCTGTGGCCGTTCCGACAACTCTGAGGACGTTTGCGCCCGCGACAGTTGCGATGCTCCGACAGGTCATTGCGCCGCTAATGCAATGGCGAAACGTCCGGGGCTCAAGCGATGCCTACGCGCTGGATCTCTTGATGGCGCGCGCCCAGATCGCCGTTTTGCGAAGATCCGCTGATGTCGATGACCTGAAGATCGATCTGCTCGATCGGCTCTCGGCGCTTCAGATGCACCTCAACCCGGTGCGGGAGAAGGCGGAGGTCATCAAGCGGGTCAAGTCCGACGATTTCTGGACGGGCGTAACGGTCGCCGATCTGGAGTCGGTTCGCAAACCGCTTCGCGAAATCATGCATCACCGTGATCGCCAGGGCGCCATGCCGCTACCGGCGAAGATTATCGACGTGACCGAGGATGCCGCTGGCTTCCAAACCAATCGTCGGGCCACCAGCCTCAAGACCGTCGACATGAAAGCATACCAGCAGATAGTCGAGGCCGAATTGAAGCGGCATTTCGACACGAACCCTACGCTCAAGAAAATTCGTACGGGCGAACCTGTTTCGGGCGGCGACATCAAGGCGCTTGTCTCGCTTGTCTTGGTCCAGAGTCCGAACGCAAGCCGGGACGTGCTCGAAGAGTTCTTTGCCGACACCGCGGTTCCGCTGGATTTCGCGATCCGCTCGATCGTCGGACTTGACCCGGAGGCGGTTGCAGCGCGCTTCGCGGACTTCGCGCGGCGGCACCCCAGCCTTACCGCGAAGCAGACGCGTTTTCTCGGTCTGCTGCAAAACCACATCGCCCGTTTCGGGTCGGTTACGCTGGACCGCCTCTATGAGCAACCGTTTACCGTGGTCGACGCGGACGGCTTTGATGGCGTGTTTGAAAAACCGGAGGAGATCGACGATCTGCTCGACATCCTCAGCGTCTTCGCGCCGCCCGCAGAAGCCCGCGCGGGAACGACAGATTCGCCTGAAAGGACGAAGCACTAAATGATTACCGGTGATCTCAAGCGCAAGGTGGACGCCCTCTGGACCGAGTTCTGGCAGGGCGGCATCACCAACCCGTTGACCGTGATCGAACAGATCACGTTCCTCATGTTCGCGCGCCTGCTCGACATCAACGAAACCCGTGACGAGAACCGCCAGAAGCGGACGGGAAAGTCGTTCCAGCGCCGGTTTTCGGATGACGAGCAAAGCCTGCGCTGGTCGCAATTACGGCATCTGGGTGCCGACGCCATGCTGCCTCTGGTGCGTGACAAGGTGTTCCCGCATTTCCGCAAATCATCGACAAGCGGCACCGCCTTCGCGGAGTTCATGAAGGACGCGCAGCTGATGATACAGAAGCCGAGCCTTTTGGTGAAGGCGGTTAACATGATCGACCAGTTGCCGTTGACCGAAGGCGACGCCAAGGGCGATCTCTATGAGTACCTCCTCAGCAAGCTGACCACGGCCGGCATCAATGGCCAGTTCCGCACGCCGCGCCACATCATCCGGTTGATGGTGGAGATGCTGGAGCCCAAGCCCACCGACGTGATCAGCGATCCGTCGTGCGGTACGGGCGGCTTTCTCGTCCAAACGATGCAGTATCTCCTGGAAACCTACACCTCGCCCGAGGGTGTTCTGGAAGAGACCGATCCCGAGACCGGCAAGACCGAGAAGACCTATACCGGCGATCTGCTAGAAGACCACCGCGACCATATCCGCAGCGCCATGTTCCACGGGTTTGATTTTGATGCGACCATGCTGCGCATCGCCGCGATGAACCTGATGCTCCACGGCGTCGACGATCCCGATATCCATTATCAGGACACGCTGAGCGCAGGCTTCACCGATAAGTTTCCCAAGGCGGCGGCCGACGGCTTCGATGTCATCCTGGCCAATCCGCCGTTCAAGGGTAGCCTCGATTTCGAAGACGTTCACGCCTCGCTGCTGCGTCAGGTGAAGACCAAGAAGACGGAACTGCTGTTCCTCGTGCTGATCCTGCGCATGCTGAAGACCGGCGGTCGCTCGGCCACTATCGTGCCGGACGGGGTGCTGTTTGGCTCGTCCACCGCCCATGTTGCTCTGCGCAAGCTGCTGCTGGATCACAACCAGCTTGAGGCGGTGATTTCGCTGCCGAGCGGTGTGTTCAAGCCCTATGCGGGGGTCAGCACCGGCATTCTGGTATTCACCAAGGGCGGGCGCACCGACGATGTGTTTTTCTACGATGTCGAGGCCGACGGCTATTCGCTCGATGACAAGCGCGATCCGGTGGACGCCAACGACCTGCCGATCTGCCTGGCGGCGTGGCGGAACAGAGATGCCGGGCGCGACACCGACCGGACGCAAAAGGCGTTCATGGTGCCCGCGAGCGATATTCGTGAGGCGAATTACGACCTGTCGCTGAGCAAGTACAAAGTCCGCGCGCACGTCGCGCAGGAATATGAGGCGCCAGCAATCATTCTGGACCGGATGAAGAAACTGAATGACGATATCGCGACCGATCTCGCCGAGCTTGAGGAACTGCTCGGATGACCGGCACGATACCTCTTGGCGAACTGATCACAATCCGGGGCGGCGGAACACCAAGCCGATCGATCCCGGCTTACTGGAATGGTGCTGTCCGCTGGGCGACGGTTAAAGACTTCAAGTCTACGGAGTTGGCCGAAACCCAAGAGAGTATCACTCCCGAGGGGATTTGTGATTCCGCGACCAACGTCATCCCTGCTGGTTCGGTCATCGTTCCGACGCGGATGGCCGTCGGAAAAGCAGCGATCAACACGATTGACCTTGCTATCAATCAGGATTTGAAAGCGCTGCTACCCGGTAGCAAAGTTGATCCTCGCTTCCTTCTCCATTTCATGCTGACTCAAGGCCAATACCTTGAAAGTCAAGCACAAGGAGCAACAGTAAAGGGTATCAAGCTTGATCTATTGCGGTCGCTCCCGTTCCCGAAAATCTCACCGAGCGAACAACGCCGGATCGCGGCGATCCTCGACAAGGCCGACGCCATCCGCCGCAAACGCGAGCTAGCGCTCGCCCTTGCCGACGATTTCCTCCGGTCTGTTTTTCTGGAGATGTTTGGTGATCCCGGCACTAACCCGCTGGGTCTGCCACAGCGAGCTTTGGCGAATTGTTCCCGGCTCACGTCTGGGGCAACCCCCAGCAAGGCAAACGCAAAATTCTGGGATGGCCGGTTTCCGTGGGTTTCACCCAAGGACATGAAGGTTGATACGATTTGGGACGCAGAAGACCACGTTTCGGAATTAGTTTTCGAACAAACGAACCTCAAGAAAATTCCTCCTGGCACACCCCTGATCGTCGTGCGTGGCATGATCTTGGCGCATACCGTTCCACTGGCCATGAGCGCGACTGAGGTGGCTATCAACCAAGACATGAAGGCGATCCACTTCGATAGCGACATTGACCCGATGTTTGGATTCTGGTGCCTGAAGGTGCAGCACGATTCCATCCTTGGCCGAGTTGATACCGCGGCCCATGGAACCAAGCGCCTTGATACAGATAGGCTGGGTGAAGTGATGATCACCGTTCCGAGAGACAACGCCCAACAAGAATTCCTCGCCGTTGTCCGAAAGTTTCGCGAGATGCGAACTAAATTGGTCGATGCAACCGCCGAGGCATCAGACAATTTCGCCGCTCTCTCTCAACGCGCCTTTCGCGGCGAACTTTAGGATCGCCCCATGCGCCTCAGCCGGATCGAGATCGAAAACTTCAAGGGCATTGGCGCGGCGCAGGCAATCGACCTGAAGCCGATCACGCTGCTGTTCGGCCCGAACAGCGCGGGCAAGAGCACGATCCTGCAATCGCTGCATTATCTGCGCGAAATCCTTGAGCGCCGTAATGCCGATCCGGACCGGACCATTGCCGGCGGGCTGATCGATCTCGGCGGCTTCGCAACGCTGGTCCACGGCCACGATCTCGGCCGCACCATCGTCATCAAGCTCGTGCTCGATGATGTCGATGGCTTTGGCGCCGAGCGTCTGCCGCTGAATTCGGGGGCGTCGCTGGCGGCGGCGGAGTTCGAGAACCTGCCGATCCGCTATCTCGTGGGGGAGAACACCGACCTCAAGGACTATGCCGTGGTGCAATCCCTCGGCGTGAGCATCTCCATCTCGTGGAGCGATCTGCTGGCTGGTCCTTATGTTTCTGCGATCATGGTGATGCTGGACGGAGTCGAAATCGGCACGATCATGTCCCCCGCTCAATCCGGGCAGGCCATACTATCGCGGTTCAACTTCGATCACCCCCTGTTGCAGCGGTATCGCGACGCTGATGCGCCTACCGATCCGGACGATGAGCTGCCGAGACATCCCCTCGCGGACGAAATCCTCGACCTGTCACGCCAGATGTCGGTTAGCGGTGACGTGCCACTGCCGGATTACCGCGTTGGCGTTCAAACCTTCCTCGGCGCGTTGCCCGACCTCGGGCGAACCATGGTCAGCGATCTGCGCGATCCCGAGGCCAGCAAGTTTGAACTGGAAGGCCGAACCCCGCGCGTGCGCGGCCTGAACACTCTGCTGGACGAACTGATGGTCGGCCCGCTGCGGCTAGTGCGCGACTATCTCAGCGCGATGACGTATATCGGCCCGCTGCGCGAAATTCCCAGCCGGAAGTATCGCCCGCGCTTGTCGCCCGATGAATCGCGCTGGGCGCAGGGCCTAGCCGCCTGGGACCTCCTTTACACGGACCCCTCGGGCAAGCTGCTCGATGCCGTCAATGCCTGGCTCGGCGGCGAAGATCGCTTGAAGACAGGCTATCGGCTGGAAAGGTTCCAGTTTAAGGAGGTTCCGGTTCCCGGCCGGTTCCATCAGCTTTTCGAGCGGGGCCTTTCCGAAGACGATCTTGGCGAGCTGCAAGAACTTTACGCCACGATCAGCGCACGTTCCGAAATTGCCCTTCGCGACTTTGAAAAGGGCATCATCGTCGCGCCCGGTGACGTCGGCGTCGGCATATCTCAGATGATCCCGGTGATCGTCGGCTGCCTTCGAAACCAGCAGGGCATTCTTGCGATCGAGCAGCCGGAATTGCACGTTCACCCCGCCATCCAGGTCGGCATTGGCGATCTGTTCATTCATGCGGTTCAGCCGAACGACAGCATGGTCGGCTCCGGCAAGACCTTGCTCGTCGAAACTCACAGCGAGCACATCATCCTCCGGTTGCTTCGACGTATTCGGGAAGCGACCGAGAATGAAGTGCCGCCCGGCGCGATAGGCATGACGCCTGATGACCTCTCAGTGATTTACGTTGATAGTGGGGATGACGGCGTGCGGTTCCGCCCGCTGCGTGTAGATCCGGAGGGCGAATTCATCGACCGCTGGCCGAAGGGCTTCTTTGAAGAGCGCGCTGAGGAGCTGTTCTGATGCTCTTCGAATACGCGGTTGAGCCGCAGGCCATCGGCTCAAGCTGGCAAAACTTCCGTTACCTGATCGAAAAGTTCGGGTTTGATCGCGGGCGGCTGATTTCTCGTTTTCCCAAGAAATGGGAACGGGAGGTTTATGCCGCAGCAGCAGAAATGAAGCCTGTGGAGCGGGCACGCCTTGAGATCGCATTGAACCAAGCGAAGGAATCCAAACTTGTCCGCTCGGGAAGGCCCTATGATCCCGCGATGGGCAGCTGGTTACAAAACGCCATTGCACAACAAGCAGTGGCACCATTCCACGCGATCATAGCTGCGCAGAACCCTGCGGCTCATCCTCAGGTGGTTAAGGTAGATGAAGTGGACGAAAACCATCCTTTGATGGTTTCGGCGCACACATGGGAGGTAGAGCGCGTCGGCGTCACACTCGCATCCGCGCTCAGTCCCCTCCTGAAGTCCGCCAAATCGGTACTTTTTGTCGACCGATTTTTCGACATCAGTAAAGCCCCATACCAGGAGACATTGAAGGCTTGCCTTGAAGCCGTCCAGGCAGCCGGTGGGGCGAGCGTGCGCTGCGAAATTCACTTCTGCGATCACGATAAAAGACCGCCGCCGGAAATAATCGAGCGGGACGCTCACAAGTGGATTCAGGGCATTCTGCCCGTCGGTATGTCGCTCACTCTCTTTAGCTGGAAGGAACGCGCAGGTGGTGCTGATTTCCATGCACGCTATCTGTTGACAGATGTCGGCGGAATAAATGTTGAAGCGGGCTTCTCCGCCGAGGGCGCACATCAAATGGTACAACTAGGACTGCTTCCAGTTGCCTTGGCGCAAAGACGGTTAAATGCGTTCATGCGAAACTCGACCGTTTACGACCTCGTAGGGCCGGTGTTGGAGGTAAGATCCGACGGTAGCGTTCATCGGACTTGAAAAACTCCCTGACTAGACTGCGGCTCCGTTAGCGCATTAAGCTGGATGGAGCCGACTAGGAGCAGACAAGATCAATGTCCGCTTACGGCAAACCTTTTCCTGTTACATATCAGTCGCAAGTGCCCGATATCACGGTCGCTGGTGCGGAGCGGGAATTCCCAATTGTCGCACACTGGCCTCGCATGCTCGGACCAGGGTGCGGCTTTCTCGTCGCTGACCCGCAGGCACTCTTGCGGCTCTCCTTGCCGAACGCCGGCTGGCGCCCAGTCCCGCGCACCTGGCGTTCTGCTGCGTCGAGCCTTGCAAGGGTGCCGTTCCTTGCTGGCTCGCGGTGCGAGCCTGACTCACTGCGTCGAGTCCGCCATCAGCGGGCAGCCGCCCCCCACTAGTGAGGGAGGGGAGTGTGCTTTGGATTGGCGCCGAAGAATGCGACCGTTCCCGAGTATTTTCAGCTTCTCGGCTCGGAAGTTTCTGCTATGTTCCAAAGGAGCAGATCAATGAACGCCATCATGAACGATTTCGACTTCAAGCGCGGTAGCGAACCAGTCCCCGAAAAGTGGGAGGGCTTGGCCGAGCTTGATCGTGCGCTCGCTGAGAACCGTCTGACCGAATACCGTTGGAAGAAGGCGTGGGCCGATCCGATCAATCGCATTGTGATGGTCATTGTCTTCGTTTTGCTGACCGCATTCGTCGGCTACGTGGTGATCAGCGATCTGATCATTGGCCACTAGGCTTCCATTCCTTCACTTCGTCCGCAGCTTCCGCGCTCGCGCCTTTCGCCCCGCCGGTGAGACCCTCAAGGCGTGATCGTTCACCACTAATCCGCTGGCGACCCGCGCCCTGCTGCCCCATCACTTCGTCATGGAGTGCCGATGGCGTTGGCCCTTGCGGAAGGCCACCAGGCGCAGCGATGGAGCCTATCGGCGCCGAGGCACGAACGCTGGCAGGGGTGCTGATCGAAGGGCTGCCAATCGGCGCAATGGGCGGGAGTGCGAGTTCGCTCTCGACCTCTGACTTGATGCTGCCTGCATAGGTTTCGACGAATTTGCGTTGCAGCGCCTGGCCCTTGGGGCTGAGCTGGAAGGTCGTGTCGTCGAACCGGACATCGCCGTAATAGTCTCGGTTGTTCTCGATCTCGGCCATTCCCCATTCGCGGTAGGCTTGGCTGAGGTTGAGGTTTCCGGCGGCATTGCTGCCCGAAAAGAACGACGCCTGATGTTCGAGCCGGTTGCCAGTTTCTTCGGAGCGGCGGGCTTCGAGCGTGCTGGTCTTGGTCTCCGTGAGCGAAGTATTGAGGCCGGCTGCGGTCGAGTGGACCCGGCTGTCGGTCGACGTGCTGACCGTGCGAAGGAAGCCGTCGCGGGTGCTGGTCCAGTTGTGACTATCCGAGATCTGGCGCAGCGTTCCCGAGATCTTGTCGCGGTCTTCGGACGCGATCCCAATGTCGCTGTCGGTCCAGGATTGGTTGCGCCCACCCTTCGCGCCAGCGCTCAGGGTAGCAGGTCCAAAATTGCCGCCGACGCCGGCCGACGCCTCCCCATTCAAGAACCAAGATACCGTGATGTCGTCCGCCGCGCGACGCGATAGCCCGTATTTCTGCTGTAGGACGTTGGAGGCCTGATCGACCTCACTATAGGCGCTCTGCACACTGTCGGAGCTCGAGATGCCGCTGGCGGTCTCGACGCTTTGGCCGCTGTTGGTCTGATCGCGAAGCTCACGGAACTGGGAAATCGAGCTGATCGTCGACTGCTGGGCTAGTGCGCTCTTGGCTTGGCTGTTGGCATGGTAGCCGCTTGCCATGGTCGAGAGGCGCGAGGAGAAGTCTCGGCCGAGCGTCGGGGTAAACGGGTAGCTCGAGTTCGGCAGCTGGTCGTAGGCGGCCTCGGGGTAGCTGGTGGTCTGGCTACCGCTGTCGCTGATCGTGCGGGTCTGCGCCGCGCCGTAGGTAAAGCTTGGCGCGACCGTCCCTTGCGCGAACTGACGGGTCATCACGGTTGAGTTCTCAAGGCTGGTGTTGCCGAGCGCGACATTGCCGGTGCTCGCCTCGCGTGCGGCTTCCTCCGCAGCATTCTGGCTCGGATTGAGATAGGAAGTTGCCTGGTGCGAGATTGCCAACGCGCCTTTGGCGACGCCGCCCGCGAGAAACGGCACCGAGGCAATCAGGTAACCGGCGAGGAGGCCAATGTCGGAATTGACGTCGGCCATGCCGGTGAAGGTTGCAAGGCTGAGCCCATTTGTGCCGGCGACCGCGGTCATGTCGGCGGCGCCTTTATACATCAGCATCATGTGGAGGATCACGAACAGCGGTCCCCAGGCGGCAAGGTAGAAAAACCCGGTGACGTAGCCCTTGAGGGCCAGTGGTCCGGTCTTCGGCAGCAGGAATAGCGGGAACAGCACCGGGAACAGCGCGTAGAACAGCACGGTCAGAACGACATTGAGCAGCGGCACCCATTTCATCGCGGAATTGGCGATCGAGGAGTAGGTCCGCTCGGTCTGGATGTCAGCGCGGGTCTGGGCATAGACATCGACATTGCCTGCACCGCTCGCGCTGCTGAACCCGTGCATCGCCTGGCTCATCGCGTTGATTGTTAGTGTCTGCTTGAACAGGTCAGTAGCGCTCGCCGAAACGCCAGTGAGGTACTGGTAAGCAACCGGCAGGTCCGCAAACAGCTTGGCCTTGGCGAGTGCGGCAGTCTGGCCCGGGTAGAGCTGGCGGCCGAACACCGTACCCATTTCATCGATCAACAAGGTCCACTGCGCGTTCAGTGCGTCATAGGCTTCGCGGCAAGTGATAATCGTGGAGGTGACTTGACCGGTGGTGGCGTCCCGGCTGAGGAAGCGCTGGGCGCGAGCCTGGCTCCCCGGCGCAATCGTAGTCCAGATATCGCCGCTTTCGGCTAGCTGCTTCATCGAATAGCGACCGAGCAGGACATCGTAGAACACGCACTGACGAAAATGCTCGTCGAGGTTCGCGGCAAATTCGGGATCGGAAATGCGCAAGGACCGCGTGGCATCGTAAAGCCGCGCCCCGTAGATCATCCCGTTTTTGGAGTAGTTGAGATCACCGGGGAGGCCGAACACGACCTCGGCCGAGCCGGTCAGGTAGTCGCCAACCTGGCTCGTAAAGCTCGCCATCAGCGCGAGCCCAAGCGGAACGTTGCTGACATTGGCAGGCGCGAGGCTGGGATTGAGCCGGTCGGTGATATGCACGTCGGTGCGCGGCACCATCAGGCAGGTGTACATCAGCGTCGCGCCAAGGAACCAGTTGATCCAGGCGCGCCAGTCCTGATTGAACGCGAGCGTGATCGCCGAGAGCGCCAGCCCCATGACCATGACGACCTGGAGCAGGCTCTTGTAGCCGCCATTGCCGGTCCAGGCGGCGACCGCCTGGAATACATTGACCAGATAGTCGCCGCCGCCAACCGTGAAGATCTCGAGCATGGGATTGGGAGCCTTCTTTGGCTTGAAGAGAAATCAGTTAGTGAGCGCGCGGGTCTGCAAGCCCCGCGACCAGTCGAGCGCGGCGGCCATGCCGGGCGACATCTGCGTCGCGAGCACGTTTTCGATGAACGCGGTCTTCTCGATGATCTGGAGGACCGCATTGACCTTCAAATGCGTGTTGGCTTGCCGGTCGGCGAGCGCTTGACGCACCGTGTTAACTTGGCTCTGCCACATCTGGATTTTGGCTTCGTCGGCGCCAATGAAGCTCGACATCGAGCGCCCGGCCTCGCTGACGATCCGGTCGAGGACCGCAAACAGCAGGTCAACGGAAGCGAGCTCGGCGAGCGTTTCGCGATCGTCGGTCGGCATGCCCCTACCGTAAGCGGCCTGGACGGTGAGGATCTTGTAGAGCGGTACGCTCGAGACCTGGAGCAGCTCCTTTTGCGCCGCGGTGATCGGGGTGTCGTCGCGAATGGCCTGGACCATTCCGTCGATCAGTGCCGAGACGCGGTGGCGCAGTGATTTCGAGACGGGCAAGTTCAACGAACGGAACCCCGGGTCGAGGCACTTGTCGGTTTCGTCGCAGTGGAAGATCAGAACATTGCCGCCGCTGGTCCCATCGAGCAGCGAGGTCACCAGAGTCGAGGAGCTCTCGCCGACGATCGGCACGAACTTGCCCGGCTCGTCATCCTTAGGCGGCACGTAGATGATCGTGCCCAGCAGCGTCATCGCATATTCGGCGAGTTCCTGGTCGAGCGTGCCATTGGGTGAGAAGAACGCCGACTTTTTGAGGATCGTCCAGGTGTAGTTGCGCGGCACGCCGGGATTGACGTCGTCGTACTTGCCTGCGCCCGCTGCAGTAGTGCTCGAGCGTTGCCCACGGGTGCCGCAGCCGTGTTTGGCTGCAGCATAGTCGGTGAAGATGCCTTCCGAATTGCCGATCGCCTCGCAGATCGCCTTGTCGGCAAGGTCGCCCTTGGGCCAGATCCCGCCGACCAGACCTTGCGCCAGTTCGCAGGAGTTGATGTTGAGATTGTTCATGAGCTGCGCCTTCTGCGCGAACTCCTGCATGATCTTCGAGCACTCGGGGCAGACGGTGTCGATCGCGAGGGAGAATGCGAAGCCGACCGCGTTGTTGGCGACGGCCTTGAGCATCGCGACGATTTCGCTCGCGTTGATGAAGCTGAAGCTCCCCGCAAAGATGTCGATCCCGCCGCAGCCGGCACGGGCGCGAGGCAGCTGGAGATTGGCGATGTTGGTCGTCTTCTGCGGGAAACGGGTCCAGACATTGCCGAGGCTGTAATAGCCCGCCGACTGGCCCTGGAATGCGGTTGGACCGTTGACCTGCGCCGCGCCGCCGACGTCATTGAGGAACGAGTCCATCGAACTACCGACATCGGCTTGGAGCGAGGTCAGGGGAAGGGCGGCGACAAGCAGTGCCGCGACGAATTGCTTGAACCTAGTAGTCACGTCCGGCTTCCTTCGAGGTGAGGAGGTAAATGCGGTCCTGGAGTTCGTCGGCGCTCATCACACCGTAACCGATCGGGATCGCTTGACCTTTGGCCGCATCCCAGAGGACCACGGCGGGGGTAATGCCCGGATCGAGCCCCATCCGTTGACGCTGGTTGGTCTCGACAGTGTAGCGCGGGAAGTGCCTTGAGGGCCCGCCGTCGGTCGAGACCGCACGCACCGTGATGTGCCAGGTCGTGGCGACGCCTTGCACGATCGGCGACATGACTTCGCAGGCGCCGCAGCTCTGCGCGAAGAAGTAGAACAGCCCGTAGCGCTCGGAGAGGTGGGCCATCACGCCGTCACGTTCGGTCTTGCGATTGTCCTGCCAGGCCCGTTTGCCGAGGGTCGAGACCGGGCGCTGGAGCGTGTAATCGAGCCCGGGTTCCTGCCAGATCGCGCGCTGCCAGACGTCGCTAAAGAGCGACGCCTGATCGAGCTGGCGGCGCTGGAAGCGGATATAGGCGGTGACGTTTTCGGGGCTGGGCTCGAGGATTGCCTTGGCCTTGAGTTCGCGCAACTCAGCTGTGATCGCGTCCATACGGCTCGTCGCGCTTTGCTGCAGGGGCGGTTGTGGCTCGACTTTTTCGGGTAGCCTGGGCTTGGTGCAGTAGAACCAGTATCCAAGCCGCCGCTCAGCGCAGTAAAACGGGTCCTGGCCGTCCGCAGTTTGGGCGGCGGTTTGGGCGCTCGGCTGATCCTGCGCTGATGCGGGCATTGGGATGGCGAAGAGGCTGGCGGCGAGCAGGCAGACGGCAACGAACCGCCGGCCGCGCTTACGGACGGGCATTGGCATAGTAGTCCTCGATCTTCTGTTGGATCTGGGTGGCGGCCTGGAGCTCGTCGGGAAGCCGCGCGGCATCGGTGAACTCGGCGTAGACCTCGCTGAAATCCATCTTCGAGAGGTCGAGCCGGGCGAACTCGTCAATTGTGAAGCCGAGGCACTGTTCGGTCTTGGGCTTGCCCCACGGCTTGTTCAGCTGGGCCCGACCTTGTTCCTGAAGGATCCGGCTGAGCTTCGATTCAAAGCAGCAGTAAACCTTGCGCTTGGTCAGGCAGACCCCGAGGAACGAAGACGAGCAATAGGTCCCGACATAAGCGCATAGGCCTTGCGCGTCCTTCTCGTGGAGCAGCATTTCCTCGCGGCTACAGCCGAGTGCAACGAGCAGCTGGATACCCGGGATCAGCGGGAAACCCTTGCCCTTGCAGCAGTTGAGGATCCCGAAGACCTTTGACGAGCAGGTCTCCCGCGTGCCCTTGAACAAGGTGAGATTGTCAGCGTCGAACTCGCGGCGGGCCTGGTCCATCGCACCCAGGGCAACGACCGCGTCCTTGAACTCGTCGTTCGGTGTCCGCTCAATCGTCTCGCAGCTTCCGTCGATACAGTAGACACCGCCGTCGCAAATGAACTGATTGGGGTCTTGGGGCTGGTCGGGGACCGGGCAGTCGTAGACCCGCTCGAAGGTGCGGCAAGGCACTTCGTCAGTGATGCAGTATTCCTGGGTCAGCGTGCAGCCGGGCGTGGATGCGAGCGCTTCGCAGTCCTGCGCCGGGCTGTAGCGGTTGCACTGGTAATCGCGGCGCCAGGCCCAGCAGGGCTGGGTAATTGCCACGCCGTCCACGATCCGGGTGGTTGGATCGCTATCGGTGCAGGTCTCGGTTGGACTGGAGCAGTTGCTGTCGGCCGCGAGGCTGGCGCACTGGCTCACATCCTTGCTGGTGGTGACCACATTGCGGGTTGTGACACTGATCGGCGATTGTCCGGTAACCGGAGCCGAACAGGTAAATTCGGCGATGGGATCGCCAGGTTCGGTGCAAATGAACCGGTTGCCTTCCCGATAACCCTGCAGGCAAGGGCCAGGATGGCTGCCTGTCTGGGTGCAGGTCGGAAGCTGGAATGCGGTGCATTCAAGATCGAACTTCGAGCAGTAATAGAGGTAATCGGTGACTGTCGCGACACTGGCCTGCAGCGTCACGGTGCAGCTTTGGGTGCTGCTCTCGACGGTGTAGCCCGTGTTGCAAGTTGCCTTGTAGCGCACGGCGGTGCCGCTCGTGGGTGGAAGCGGCACGCAGCGGCCCTGCGTGCCGCCGACCGCCATCCCGCTGGTGTAGGAAAGCGGGTCTTCGCTGATCGTCTTCGACCGGGCGATCGCTGCGTCGAGGTCGACCTTGTTGAATGTCGCCCGCCTCGCACTCGAGTCCCGCATGGTTTGATAGCCAGTGTTCGCGCTTGCCTGGCTCGCTGCCTGACGCTCCATCGCCTGGGGATCGTCAAAGTAACCCGACTGGCTGGGCGTGCCGGAGTAGCCCGGTACGCGGTCAGCGTTGGGCTGGGTGGTCGCGGCACTTTGTGCGGAGGCCCCGATGTCCTTGCCAAAGGCTTTTCCGTCGGCTTTCGCGGCGTCGGTGGTAGTCTGGGCCTGGGCGATGCAGGGCAAGGCAGTTGCCAAAATGAAGGCAAGGGCGAAGCGGCTCATGGCTGGTCTCCCGTGAGGCGGGCGAGGTGCTGCGCAGCGATCCGAGCGCCGGGGCCGCCGCCGGTCGCAAAGGTGCGCAGTGCGTATTCGGCCGTGACGTTGCCGTTCATCCGGTCGAAGGGCGGCACGCCGCTGGTGCAGTCGAAGCCTGAGCACAGATCGAAGTCGGTCGCGGTGACGACGTAGGCGGGGACTTCGCTGACTTGGAACGCGCGGAACAGGCGCGGGTCGATCCCAACCCCGTCCATGCGCTCACCTGGCCCCAGCACCTTGCCGAGCGCCCCGGTCATGACTTTGGCCGAGCCCTTGGTGAGCCCGCGAAACACCACCACGCCGCCGGCGCGGGTGACATCGTCCATCATCTGACGCAGCGCCTGGGCTGGCATCGACAGCGAAGCAAAGGCGATGAACCGCGGCGCTTCCCCAAGACCGTCCCTGGCCATATCGCCAGCATCGGCGACCATCTTGTCGAAATCGAAGGTGGTATCGCTTTGCGCAGACCGCGGCGCGGCGCCCGCATAGCGGCGGCCATTGGCCTTGCCCGCATCGGCGCTCTGGCTGGCATCGGCGGTGATGGCCTTGGCGCGGTCTCGTGCGGTGACGGCGAGGGCCTCGGCCTCAGCGCTCTGGTCAGCGGCGCGCGCGCGGATCGATGCAAGATCTACTCCCACGTCGCTGGATTGCGCGAGCGCACCGCC
Source organism: Sphingorhabdus sp. (assembly GCF_040079335.1). Classification (GTDB taxonomy): domain Bacteria; phylum Pseudomonadota; class Alphaproteobacteria; order Sphingomonadales; family Sphingomonadaceae; genus Sphingorhabdus_B. The sequence goes on along the minus strand of NZ_JBEBKL010000004.1, from coordinate 29,236 downwards.
GAATGCAGAACTGGCGACAAGGGCAGCGATAGCAAAAGCTTGGAGGGAGGTTTTCATAGCGCGCAGCAATTCCGTTTGCGCCAGACCAGGTAGCCCATGTCCTCGCCGATAGCGGGGTAGACTTGGCCGGCCGACATGAAGGTGGTGGAAGCCCCGATCGGGGCGCAGGCGTAGCGCCCCTTGGTCTGGGGATTGGGATTGGTGGCCTGGAAGCGGTATTGCTGCTTGCGCATCACCGGCATCAGGTACTTGCCGCAAAGCCCCTTGCCGCCCATCGTCCCCCAGGCGACGAGCTCACGGTGAAGCTTGTAGGCAAAGCGCGAGAGCGCGAGCCTTGATGCCTGAACATGGCCGATCGTCGCCGAGACGTTGCCGTTCAGGGGATACATCGAGCCCTGGCAGCCGGCGCACCAGAACAGGCTGTCGGAGGGGAGCTTGGTGGTCGCGAGCACGCAATCGGCAGCGCAGGCGGCGAGCGCGAGCGGATTGGCAAACAGCACTGCTTCGGGGTTGATGATCGCGGTGAGCTCACTGTCCTGCCACAGCGGATCGATCTCGGTGATATAGAGGATGTCGACCGAGCCACTCTCGAGGCAGAGGAAGTCGGCGACCAGTTCCATCCAGTAGATCAGCGGATAGGCATACCAGTGGACATGCCACTGCGACTGGTACTGGGTCGCGCCGCCGACCGCTGACGGCCCCGCCATGGTTTTGAATCCGATGTCGAAGCCCGGATCGAGCTTGAGCCCGCCCAGGTTGACGAAGCACCAGGGCTTCATCGAGACGTCGGCGAGCCGGACCGGCTCCCAGAATCCCATGGCAATGCCAGGACGCAGTCCGCACAGACACACCGGCAAGTCAGGGTTGTCGGGATCGGGGCGATTTGACGGCCAGATCTTCAAGCCCCCGATCGAGATCGGGAACAGGCACGACCAGCAGATGTCGGTGATCGGATTGACGAAGTGTCCGGTGCATTTTCCCGGTCCCGAGGCGGCGCGCGCGGACGGTGCGGTGGCGGCCGAGAGGAATAGCGCCGCGAAGATGGCGAACCAGAAGCGCGGTAGGTGGCGTTTGATCATGATTTCTTCTCCGGGACCCGGCGCGGCGGTTGCTCAGTGACCAGCAGCTGGCGGCCCTGCTGTTCGACCACTGCGGGGACAGCGCGGATCGCAAAGTGTGCGGTGAGCTTGCCGCCCTGGTCGAAGAAGAACCGGCGCTGGCGGCCCTTCATGAGCTCGAGCGGTGCGCCGCTAACCAGAATGAACTTGGCGGGTGTTTTGCCGAAGCGCGCCAGGGCCCAGTCGATCTGCGCCTTGTCATCGCCATTGAGGAATACGAGGGGGCTGCGCAGCGGCACGGTATCGAGCGGATTGACCCGTGTGCCGCGCGCGATGACGGTGCGGCCCTTGTCGTCCTTGATGTCGGTATCGACCGTGATCGTCGGATCGAATGACCAGCGCCGCACGGCACCCGCTAGCGCAATCCCTGCGACCGGGGCGGGGCGGCCCACCCTTGCGATCGTGCGGCGCTTCATTTCGGCATTGAGCTTGGCGGTCTCGCCGCTCGCTTCGAGGTGAAGCAGGCGGGCATGGATCTGTGCGAGCAGGTCGGGCTCGATTACCGGCCAGACCGTGCCATGCTGACCGTAGTCGCGGGCCTGCGCTGAACTTGCGACGACCAGCGCGAGCGCAGTGGCACAAAGCGGAAAAGCGAGGCGCTTCACGGCGGTCATCACAGGACTGGCCTCCCGACCCCGATAACTTGTGGACGGCAGATCCAGCCAATCGCGGCGTAGCGGCTGTCGAACCCGTCTTTGTGCTCGGAGCCGACGAAGTAGCAGTCCTTGGGGATCGTGCCGGTCGGGCCGAGCGGCAGTGGCTCGCCGAGGCGGCTCGCGGCCTTGGCGCGGGCGACGGCCACACCGTTCACGAAGAACGCGCGGTCCTTCTCGGTGACGCGGTCACCTGCCATACCGAGCACGCGCTTGCCGAACGGCTGCGGCTTCGCGCCGAAGTGGCGGGTGACCAGGTCGGAGCGGGGCGGCATGAACACGATCAGGTCGCCGCGTGCGGGTGTGTCCGTCCGATCGAGCCAGATCGCCCAAAAAGGGAGCGACGGGCTGGCATTGATCATCAGCGCATGGGTTTCGGCAAAGCGGCTTGTTGCAGCGAGCGCGAGGGCGCCCGCGCCCACTCCTGCGAAGAGTGCGAGCCGCGGCACTCGCGCGAACTGTCTGCCAATCCAGCTGGGCAAGCGGCGCGTGTCAGCGTGCGTCATGACGCCCTGCTCCTGGTGCTCCAAGGCGCCGCGCGACATCGGCGCGGACCTGTTCGGTGAGATCGGGCACACCGCCAGAGACCACGGCCTCGGCGACGAGCACGGTCCTTCCTTCCTTGCCCAGGGCCTGGACCGAAGCCTCGACCGCTTTGAGGTAGGCGGCGACGCGCGTCTGGGTCTCTTCGGTGGGTCGGCCCGAGCGGGCTTCGGCCTCCACGAAGTCGCCCATTATCCGGGAGAGCTGGACCGTGACCACTTCGCGGCGCCCCAGCATCACGATCTCGCGGGTCGCCCAGGCGCCCCACAGCGAGGATGCGAGCATCGAACCCGCAAGCACCAGCGCAGTCGGAGAGAGCCCGGCGAAGCTGCGCGGTGCGGAGAGTGTTGCCATAATGTTCCTCATGCGCCTTTCCCCAAGGTCTTGAGCCCTTCGCTGACTTCGTCGAGGAAGCGCGGCAGACGCACTGCGGCGACCGCCGTCGCGAGCGCGACCAGGCACCAGGTCGCCTCACTGGCGAAGACGTACTGACGGTCCGGGGTGGCATCGGCGAAAGCGCCGAACAGCGAACCCAGGAAGGCGAACGTCATATCCATTTGCCCGCCGGTCAGCAGCAGCAGGAACATGAGCGGCAGGCCCATCGCGATGACCCAGCAGGCCATCAGGAATATGCCCGACCGGATCATGATGTAGCACCCGTCGGCGGCAAGCCCCCACCAGTGACGGCGCGGCCTGCGCGCAGCGCGGCGTGGCGGCCGGGGGAGGTCGTGTCCTTCCTCTATTGCAGCTATGATCGGACGATGGGGAAGCCAGTCAACTTCTGGCTTCGCTTCGACCTCGCGGTCAAATGGGGTTTGCAGGCAGTGCGGCATGGGATCTCTCTCCTCCTGTTTGCTGGGGTTCATGGATTGTCGGGGAAGGCGATGCGTTCGATCGCATCGGCAAGCTGGTGGCCGCGCGCCATTTCGGCATCGATCGCGGCGAAGGTCGCGGGCGAGCTCGAGAACAGTGTCGCGGAATAGTCGTCGAGCACGAGGCGGCCGATCGCCTCGGTCTCGGGGCCCTTGATGAAGACTTCGGAATAGGCCGAGCCCGAGCGCTTGAGGCTGCGGATCAGCGTCTCGGTGCGCTCGTCCATGTCGAGGCGCTTGCTCGCCTTGAAATCGGCAATGGTCTCAGGCTTCTGCTGGAGGATCAGCATCCAGTCGCTGTTTTCGAGCGCCGCAGTCGCGCCGTCCGATTTGTAGTAGTCGTTGAGGCTCTGCGTGGCGGTGGCGAGCGCCCCGCCGTATTTGCGGCAGGTACGGGCATAGGTCTCGACGAATTCACCCATCGACCCGCCTTTGAGCATCGACCAGGCTTCATCGATCAGCAGCAGCTTGCGGACCGAACGCGGGCTGCGGGTCATCGCTTGGCTGGTCATGAACATGATGGCCGAGAGCACCACCGAGCGCAGCTCCTCGCGGGTGGCGAGATCGGACATCTCGAACACGGTGAAGTCCGCCTCGAGATCGAGGCTCGCCTGGCCCTCGAAGAACCGGGCGTAGGTGCCCCCAGCAGTGAATGGTCCCAGCGAGGTTGCAAGGTCAGCTGCGGTCTCGTTGTCCATGGCGGCGAGGCACGCGCCGACCTGGGTGACGCTGGCCCTGGACTGGTGCTCGGACCAGACCAGGTTAACGGCCCGGTCGATCAGCCCGCGCTCGGTATCGGTGAGCTTGGCGGAATGCCGCGCCATCTGCCCGACAATCGCTTTGACCATCGCGAAACAGTCGAGCCGGTAATCCTCGTCTTCCGCAGCGCGGGCCGCGTCGATCATCGAGAAGGGGTTGAGGCAGAAACCCGAGGCGAGGGTGAACTCGATAAACCGGCCGCCCTGGAGCTTGACCGAATGCTCGAAGCTGCGCCCGTCGTCGATCACCACGACCTTGGCCCCGGCGCCGCGCAGCGCCGAGCACATTTCCTGCAGCAGCACGGACTTGCCCGAACCCGACTTGCCGCAGATCGCGACGTTGTGGTTGCCCGCTTCGTTCTCGAACGGCGACCAGTAGAAGGGCTGGCCGCGCCGCCCGACGAACAGCAGGTGCGGCACCGGCCCGCCGAGATACTCGCCCTGCAGCGGCGCGATGTTCGCCGCCGTCGTCGAGAGCAGGGTCTTGAAGCGCTTGAGACGCTCCATGTCGGCGCCGAGCCCGTCGGCAAGGGTCAGCGGCATGGCCGCCAAGAGCCCCTGGATTTGGAGATAGCGTTCGTCCGACAGGTCCCAGCCTGCCGCCTTGTAGATCGATTTGACCGCGCGCTCATGGCGGTCGCCCTGGCCCAGCGGCGACCAGGTGGTGATCCCGTAGAATACGCGGACCAGTCGGCGGCCTTCCTGGAGCTCGGCCTGGACGTGCTGCCACTCCGCCGATTGCTCGGCGATCCGCGGCAGGAACCGCGCGCTGCGAGTCTGCGACAGGCTGGTAGTACGCATGAACTTGAACCCGGCCTTCGCGGCAGCGGCTTCCTGGTCGGGGTAGACGAGGCAGAGCATGGTCGCCGCCGGGCAGGGGAACCGGAGCTTGTCGGTGAATAGATCGCCAATCAGCCGCGCGCATTCGTGCGGCGCCCAGCGCGGCGGCATGTTGCGCACGGCGAAGTGGCGTAGGTCGAAGCGGTCAGGATAGACCGCTCCGATCTCAGGCACGCCCTGATTGTGAACTCCGGTTGGCCGAAACCGTTCGGTGCCGAGCTCGATCCGGTCCTCGTGGACCCGGAGCTCGATGTCGCGGCGGATCGCCTGATTGGCGATGGGATCACTGGGATTGTAGGGAACCGCATCATCCTGCGGTGCAGTGGTTGGCGAGGTCAGGTCGTCGAGCAGCGCGATCAGGTCGTGCGGCTCGTATTCGATCACGCCGAGGTTCAAAGACTTCAGCATGGCAATCAGCCCTTCGCGGGCGTGGCTCAGTTCCTCGTTGCTGATCGACTTGGACGCCGGCACGCCCAATGAGATCACCACCTGGTGCGCGCGGGCATGGAAGGGAGCGTCGCTGGCGCCTGATTTCCAGACCATAGAATAGAGCTTCTTGGCCCGGTGGCGCGCGATCGCCTCGTAGACACCGCCCTGTTCGTAGCGCGGCGCGAACCACGGTGCGACGATCCGGCTGATCCGGGGGCTCGCGAGATGGAGGATCTGCAGGCAAGCGCCCGCCGGCAGGCCTTCGGAGAAGAATGCCCCGAGGATTTCGCCGGTGCGCTCGTCGGCGCCGATCAGCGGAGTTACCCCGAGCACGAAGCCCTTCGAGCGGGCGTTGACGTAGAGCCGGCTCGCCGGATCGTAGACCCGGTAAGGGAGCCAATCCGAGAGCATGTCGAGCATAAGCATGGGCCGAACTGCCTCGGTCTGCTCGGCATCGCCAAGCAGACCTGCGAGAAGCCGGTCACGCAGTGCCCGTAGCGACAGTGCGATCACTTGGATTTCTTCTTCGGCGCTGCGTCAGCCTTGTGCTTGAGCGCTTTGGCGGCTTCGATTGCGGCCGCGCTTGGCCAGACGCGCCGACTTTCCTCCAAAGGCCGAGGGGCCCGAACATGCGGGGTGGGGGACATGTCGGACCCCTCGGCTGCCGACGTGGCCGGAACGGGCGTGGTCACGTCGGTCTGGGCCTCGCCGCCCGGGGAGGGGAGGGCAAGCGGCGAGGATGGCAGGAAAGGATTTGCTGATACGGCAGGGCCACTGTCTTCGGGAGACAGGGGATTAGGGTTCACAGCTGCGTCGACCGCACGGCGGGCCTGGTGTTCAAGCGCCTGACGCAGCGCGCGCATCGTACCTTTGGGTTTCACAACTTCATCGCGGCGCAGTTCGCCGACCCAGCGCGCCGCTTCGACTACCGTCCAGGCGACCGCTTCGTCATGCAGCGTCCCCGAGCCATCGACGTGGGCCGGGAAGACCACCTTCAAGGTGCGTTCCCCGGTCCGGGCATTGTCGGCCGCAGCGACAGCGATGCGCTGGCGGGCCTCCGCCAAGGCAGTGCCCTCGGACTTGACCAGTTCGCGGATCGCCTTGGCATCGACTTCGCTGAGAGGCTGACAGCCTGTCCGATGAACTTCACCAGCTTGTGAACGGCACGAGAAGTCGCCGGCTATGTTGGTGCCAAGATGAGTGCAACCAGCGAGGCTGAGAGCGAGCGCGGCGAGCGGGATTGAGCGGTGCATGGGCATTATCCTTTGGGCTGGGTGGGGGAGAGGAAGGCACGCAGCGCGGCCGCATCGCGGTAACCCTCGAGCACTGCGCCATCGGAGGGGCGAACGATCACCGGGGTGCCATTGAAGCCGTTGGCTTTGGCGAAAGCCTCATTGGCATCGAGCCCGCGCGTGTCGCAGGGTTTAGGATTGGGAACCGCGATCCCGGAATAGGCCGCGTGAAGGCTGGTCTCGGGATTGGGTGAACACAGCACCCGCTCGGCATCCTTGCGCGCCTCGGCGCCGAAGATCGAAATCGGGCGTTCCTCGACCCGTGCGCCGATTGCCTTCAATTCGGCGGAGAGCTTCTTGCAGTAGCCGCAGTGGAAATCGGAGAAGACGACGGCTTTGGGACCACTCGCCGGTCCCCAGGTGATCGCGCCGTTCGCGGGGAGTCCGGCAAGCGAAACCTGTTTTGGTGCGCTCTTGGCCTGGGGCTGGGCTGCTTCGTCATCACCGTCGCCGCGGCGGGCTGCGCCAGCCGCCAGCAGATCGGGATTGAGCGCGAGCAGCCGGGCTGCAGTGAGGTCCTGGCGCGCTTCCATGTCGTAGACCCGGCCGATCACCAGGTACTTGGCGCGGGCGTCGACGTAGAACAGCGTGGTCTTCGAGGCGACTTCGCACAGGCCGCCAAGCCCTTCGCAATTGATCTGATCGATCGGGGTCTTGGGCAGCCGCAGCTTGAGGGCGGCCTTGACCTTCGCCACGTCGGGCGCGGCGAGGCTCTTCGCCGCAAGATGCGCGGCTCCCCATCCGGTCGCGCCCGAAAGCGCGACCAGCGCGGTTACACCAAGTGCGAGTTTGGGCCAGCGGCGGCGTCCCCAACTGGAGTGGGGCCCCGCGTTCAATCCTTCGATCATTTGGAATTCCTCACGTAGACGCCGTCGAGGAACACAACTTCGACCTCGATGCCGGTCGGCATCTCGACAACGGGCTGGTACTGTTCGGCGCGTTCGATGAGGTACTTGCTCACCGTATCGGCTGCATCCGCAGCGCCCTGGCCGAGCCCGCCGCCCAGGATGTCTCCTGGCGAGAGCTTGGCTTTGGAGCCGTCGGGATTGGTGAGGGTGCTTGAGAACACCGAATTGGCATTGGCGGAAAAGCCGCGTCCGAACCCGCCGACGATCCCGGCGAGCAGGGCTTGCGTCACGAGGTTACCCTCGCGGCTGACCACCCGTCCGCGCACCCCGGACTTCCCGGCGAACGAAATGAAGCCCTTGACCTCCGACACTGCGACGCGGCCGCCGGGTTGGTCGCAGGTCATCCGCGCGAGCTTGACGTAGACCTTCTCGCTCGAGAGATCGCCGCGCGCCGCGCCGTTGATCACGCAGCCTTCGAGCCGGGTGGTTAGAACCCGCCCGTTCTGCAGGACCGAGCGGGCAGGACCGGTGATGCGCAGCACCACAGGGAGCGGATCGGTCTGGCTGGCGACTCCGGCCGATGCATCGACCCCGACGATTACCCGGGCCCGTGCATAAGAGTTGGGCGGCAGGTAATCTGGAGAATCCTCGACCACCAGGGGCGGGACATCGGCGCGAGCGAGCTTGACGCCTGTGCTGGCTGCCTTGTCGCCGCTGAAGTTCATCAGCTTGACCTCTGCGGGCGGCGGAGAGCCGTCAGCACCAGCCCCGCCAGGAGCCATGGATCCGGCCTGGGGCGGGGTGGCTGCAGGTCCTCGCGCGTCATAACCACCAGCGCGCGGGCCGTAGGCCGGCATGGCCGCGGCATTGGGAGCGGGCGTGCTGGCCTGGCTCTGCAGCTGGTTCTTGAGCTGGGTATTCTCGGCCGAGATTGCGTCGATCGCTGCCTGGCCGTCGGTGCGCATCGCCTGGTTTTCGGCCTTCAGCGCGGCAAGTTCGGCTTCCATCTCGGGACGCATGACCGCCCCTTCCTTGAGGGCCTTTTGCTCGCGTGTGACCGCACCCAGCTGATTGCCGTAGACGGTGGTAAATTCGCGTTGTGACAGGTTGCGATTGACGAGGCTTGCGGTCTCGATCGTCTCGGCTTCGCCTTCAGGGTGCGCCGTATTCGAATGATCGCTGCCGAAGATGATCCAGCTGGTGCCAGCGAGGATCACGGTTGCGATCCCGGCGAGGAGCATGCGCTGGCGCTTGGCGGTACGCTCGTTGAGCTGTCCGGCGCTGACCGGTTCATGGACCTCGCGGGGCTGCTGCTCGCCGCCATTTGCGTTTTGGGATGCCTGATCAGTCATGACCTTGCTCCCCGTTCGGGCCGACGAGGTAGGCCGTGGTGCTGGCGCCCGGCTCAAGTGTGGCCCGCGCGATCGACACCGCGAGCGCGCCTGCGGACACGAGATCCTTTTCGGCGAGTGTCATGGCCCTGGCGCCGCGATTGACGAGGCGGACGACCTTTCCGGCCAGTGCCGCGCCGCGGTATTCTGCGATCAGCTGGACTTCGAGCGCGCCGACCCGGCTCGGCAGCGCAGCAGGCTGGCTGACCTCGAACCCTTCGATCGTCTGCTGCGCCGCCATGGCCCGCACCAAGCGCAGTGCGGCTTCTTCCGGGGTGGTCTGGTTCTCCCAGTGTCCCGCATCGCCTTTGACGAGCGCCGGATTGGTGATGAATACTTGGGCGGCCTCGATCTTGTCGATCGAGCAGGAGAACTTGTAGACGTAGCCCGCCTTGGTGGTGGCAAAGAAGCTGATCCGCGCCGCCGCGAAGGTTTCCGGGACCGAGACATAGATGTCGCCGCGCACCGGCTCGTGGGTCACCGCAAAGTCGTTGTAGGGATAGCCGCTCGAGATCTTCGAAACGCTGGCGAACTGGTCGCCGATGAGCGCGAACCGGGTGAGTTCGCGAGCTGAAACTGAGCATGCGATCGTGCCGCCATCGGCGCTTTGCTTGAACTGGTCGGCGAGCGCCGGGCTGGCCAATGCCAGCAGCGAGACTGCAAGCGCGATTATCGGTGCGCGCCGCTTTTGGGCAAAGGGCATCACTTGGACTCCTTGGTTGTGTCTTCGGGTGGCAGCTGGACAAACCCGGCTAGGCCGAGGCGAAGGCCCTGGTAGGTCCAGCTGAAACGGAACCGCCGCTCGTCGCTGCCAATCACGGTCGCCCCGACGAAGGTCTTGAGCGTGCCTTTGACCTCGGAGGTGAGGGCGCCAGGATCGACCTTGATCTGCTTGATCACGAAGGCCTGGGTCACGTCCGAGCCGCGCTGTTCCTCGACGATCCGCAGCAGTTCGCCCTTGAGCGTGCCATTAGCCGCAGGATCGGCGAGTTCGAGGATCTGGCTCATCCAGTAGTCGAGCCCCTCGGGGCTGCGGTTGAGCAGCAACAGCGCGGCATCGCGGGTCACGAATTCGAGATACTGGGCGTCAGCGCCGGTACTCGTAATGGTGAGCGGCGCGCGGACGGTCGGGACCAGCACCACCTCGCGGTCGCGGGTCGCGGCGAAACCGCCGGCGACAACCAAGGCAATCGCCAATCCCGCGCTGGTCAGCGCGAACAGATTGCGTTGCCTGAGCAGCGCTTGGCTGCGCTCGTGAGAAATCTGGACAAGCATGGTTCTGTCTCCCCTCAGCCGGCCAGCAGCCGGCAATGGGAGGGCGGCGTCATCTTGAGGCCTGTGAGACCCGCGGGCAGGTGCCAGTAGGCGGCATGGATCACCCAGGCCCAACTGCGGCCTGCTTTCGCCTTGCGAAGCGCAAACCAGGAAGCAGCGGCGAGAGCTATGCCGATGAAGACATGCTGTCCGAGGATCCCCCAAGTGAATGGGACGATCATCCCGGCGAACTCGTCGAGGGTCCAGAAGCCGATCAGCTCCGGATCGTCGAGCCGCCGAGGGACGATGTACCTATCGCTCATGATGACGCGCCCTCCCGCAGCGTGCCGGTCAGATGACCGCGGTGACCACCGAGGTGACGATCGGCACGCCGGTCCCGACGCCGATGCCGACCCCGACCGGGACCGCGATCTGCGAGAGGGTGAAGCGGCCCGAGGCAAGACCGATCAGGCCGCCGGCAAGGCTGAGCACGGTGATGATCTTGCCGCCCGAACCTTCGAGAAAGTCGGTGAATTTCGTCAGCGCAGGGGCGAAGGTGGCGTCGGCACCGGCATAAGCGGTGCTGGCGGCAAGCGCCGCGATGGCAACCGGCAGCGCGAGGTTGGCGATCTTGCCGAGGCGGTTTCCGCCGATCGAGGGGAGGGCAGGGGCATTCATGGACGTATTCTCCGCTTGAGTGTCGCAGCGTTCGTTCGCTGTTTGTTCTAAATGCGGGGAAGTTCTTCTGTAGGAAATGGGATCATGCGAATGAAGCGTCATCGCAGCGCATTTTGTTCGGTCTGCGCACCCTACCGAGGCGATTTGCGTATCGTTTGCGCTGTTTCCGGAGAGCGACGTTTCCGAATTGCGGAAGTGGTCCGCTGCGTTGCGGAATCGATCCGCATTGGAACGGCCGGTCGATTCGTTCTGGGGCTGAGGAAATCCTATATGTTCGCTTTATGTTCTTTTTGCTTTCCTACACACTTGGAGTCCCGATAGCTGAATGCCTGTTCTTCCGAGTCGAGACCCACCATGGATATGAATCCGCCAGATCTTCATCTTCGCGTTGCCGAGCTACTGGAACTGGCCGTGCGCGAAAGCGGGCAGTCTACGGCTCAAGTCGCGCGAAACGCCCAGCTTAAATGGGACACGGTTCGACGAACACTGGACGGAAAGCGCGCGGCAACAATCCCCGAGATCGTGTCTATCCTCAATGCAACGGGATACTCGGCAGAAGATACATTCCGTCTCATGCTGCTGGTCGATGGCGACTTTGCAGTGAGCCGGGCGGGAAGCGATGCAGCCCGATTCCTAGGCGAGCTGATGCGAGCAGTTCCAGTCGAAATCGCCGAGCAACTTGGTGAAGATATGTCGGAACTTCGACCTCGCTGGGCCAAGGGGACGGCCAAGATGCTAGCGCGGACTCTCTCGCAGCACATTGCCGACCTCAATCGCCGCGGAGACGCGATTGGCGATCGCCTTGTTACTGGTTCGTCATAACTATCAGCTTTCGATGCCGGTCCGTGCTGCAAGCCTTTGCGCGCACGTGCTGGCAGCAATTGTCCAATCTGGTTGAGCAAGGCCTACATGCCTATCAAAGAACTCCTGACCTGCCGCGATGTGATGCAGCTAACCGGCATTCGAAGTCGGTCCACAATCTGGAGGCGCATTCAGCGTGGCGCCTTCCCGGCACCCCTGGACTTCGGCGCCGGACGTCTCAGGTGGCGTTCTGAAGATATTTCGGACTGGGTAAATTCAATGCCCAGACGGCGTTACTAGACGCATCTGAACTCCCCCGATCTTCCAGTTCCCCGCAGAGCGAAGAGGGCGTTCGGTCACCGCGGCCGGGTTCGGATCTGGAAAGGCGACTGGCCGCTGCGAAGCTACGCGTCCCATCGATAGTCATCGCAAATTTCGCCGCTGGGAAGCTCAATCGCTGCAGACACTCCGATGCGATATGTTGCATTTGGCACCATTAATGCTCGTTTCGTTCCGCTTTTTTGCACCACCAGTGCACCATCAGAGGTTCTTCTCGGTGGCGGGGAACGTGAAAAAGCCCAGTAAGTTATTGAAAAATTGGTCGGGACGAGAGGATTCGAACCTCCGACCCCCACACCCCCAGTGTGATGCGCTACCAGGCTGCGCTACGTCCCGACCGTTTCGGCCCAGCGGCAGAGCTGCCGGGCAGGGAGTGGGCCTATAGGCAGGCGAAGGTGCCTTGGCAAGCATCCCCCTTTGCAAACCATGCTGCGGTTTTGAATTGCCCCCTTGATCCTGATCCAACAAGTGCCATCTGGGCATGGCGCACGGGGGGCGCGTTGCTATGATCTGGCATTGCTGCTAGTCGCGCGCAACTTGCTCCCGATGATCCGGGAGCGCGCCCGCAACTAGGCTGAAAGCAACCGATGAACAGCGCAGCACTTACCCTTCTTTCCGCAGCCGCCAGTGGCGGACAGGCTCCTCCGGCATGGGCGCAATTCGTTCCGCTGGTAGCGATGGCCGCGGTGTTCTGGTTCCTGATCCTGCGCCCGCAAATGCGCCGTCAGAAAGAGCTGCGCAGCAAGGTTGATGGCATCAAAAAGGGCGATCAGGTGCTGACCGGCGGCGGATTTCTGGCCAAGGTGATCAAGGTTGACGATCACTATGCCGAATTGGAGCTGGGCCCCAATGTGCGCGTGAAGGCGCTGAAATCGACCATCGCCGATGTTGTCCCGCCGGGCGGCGTGGCTCCGGCCAACGACTGACGGATTCCAGAAAGATGCTCGATTTTCCTCGCTGGAAGCAGGCCTGGCTGTGGTTCATCACGCTGGCTTGCGCATTGGCAGCCTTGCCGTCGCTGGTTTCGGTCTCTGGCATGGCCTGGCCTTCGGCTTTGCCCGATCCCAAGATCAACCTTGGGCTCGATCTTGCCGGCGGCAGCCACCTGCTGCTTGAAGCGGATGTAAATCAGGTGCGCCAGCTGCGGCTGGAACAGATGGAGGATTCGGTCCGCCAGCGATTGGGCAAGGCCGACCCAAAGATCGAAATTGGCGATATTTCGGCCAAGGACGGCAAAATCTCATTCATGCTGATCGACCCCACCCGGGCCGATGCCGCGCGTGAACTGCTGCAAACGCTGACCAGCGGCGCAGGCCTTTCGGGTTCGCGCGATTGGGATCTGGCGATCAATGGCGGGTTGATCGAACTGACCCCAACCGAGGCCGGTCTCAACCAGTCGATCGATCAGGCGATGAGCGCGGCAGTAGAAGTGGTGCGCAAGCGGATCGACAAGATGGGCACGCGCGAGCCGACGATTATTCGCCAGGGCAAGAACCGGATCGTGGTGCAGGTGCCCGGTCTTTCGGATCCCCAGGCTCTTAAACGCGCGCTGGGGGAAACGGCCAAGCTGGAATTCAAACTGGTCGATACCAATGCCTCGCCCACCGATCGGGCCCAGGGCATTGCCCAGCCCGGAACCCAACTGGTGCCCTATGCCAATCCTGAAAAGGATGGGATTATCCCGCTGGCTGTGTTCCGTTTGGGCGGGATTGTTGGCGATCAGTTGACCAAGGCCACGCCGGGCAACGATCCCAAGACCAACGAACCCAATGTCATAATTGAATTCAACCAGCAGGGCGGGGCAAAGTTTGCCAAGCTGACCAGTGAGAACGTGAACAAGCCGTTCGCGATTATCCTCGATGGCAAAGTGATCTCTGCGCCGAATATCAAGGAGCCAATTCTGGGCGGATCGGCAACGATATCGGGCAATTTCAATGCCGAAACATCCAGCCAGCTGGCGATCAATCTGGCTTCGGGCGCGCTGCCGGTTGATCTCAAGGTGATTGAGGAGCGCACTGTTGGCCCGGATCTGGGCGCGGATTCGATTCGGAGCGGGGCAATCGCGATGGGCGTCGGCACGCTGGCGCTGATGGTGTTCATGCTGATCACTTACGGCCGGTTTGGCATTTACACCTGCACTGCGCTGATCATCAACGCGCTGATGATCCTGGGCCTGATGGCGGTAATCGGCGGCACGTTGACCTTGCCGGGGATTGCTGGGTTCGTGCTGACGATCGGCGCGGCGGTGGATGCCAACGTGCTGATCAACGAACGTATCCGCGAAGAAAGTGCGCGCGGCCGCAAGGCGATCCAGGCGGTTGAGGTTGGCTATAAAGAAGCCAGCCGCGCGATTTTTGATGCCAATATCACCAATGTCATCGCTGCGGTGCTGATGTTCTACTTCGGCTCGGGCCCGGTAAAGGGATTTGCCGTGGTGCTGGCGCTGGGGATCGCGACCTCGGTGTTTACCGCGGTAACGCTGACCCGGATGTGGGTGGCTGGCTGGCTGCGCCGTGCGCGCCCGACCGCGCTGGTGCTGTAAGGGAACCGATTGATGAAACTGCTCAAACTCGTTCCTGACAATACCAATATCAAGTTTCTGCGCTTGCGGATCCCGTTCTACGTGATCTCGCTGTTGCTGATGGCGGCTTCGATTGGTCTGGTGGTAACAAAGGGGCTTAACCTGGGGGTCGATTTCGTCGGCGGCCAGATGATCCGCGCCACCTTTACCCAAAGCCAATCGGTGCCGGTGGGTGAACTGCGCGAAAGCGTGGGCAAGCTGGGTTATGGCGAGCCGATCCTGCAGCAATTCGGCAAGCCCAACGAGGTTTCGATCCGGATGAAGCTGCCCGAAGGATCCGAAAAGAACGTCGCGCTGGCCAATGAGATGACGGGCAAGATTACCGCCGCGATCAGGGCGGAACACCCCGATGCGCGGATTGACGGCGTGGATTCGGTTTCGGGCAAGGTTTCGGGCGAACTGTTCCGTACCGGGATGCTGGCGCTGGGCCTGGCGATGGCGGCGATATCGCTGTACATCTGGATCCGGTTTGAATGGCAGTTCGGGGTGGGTGCATTGTTTGCGCTGGTCCACGACGTTACCCTGACCATCGGGCTGTTCGCGCTGACCCAGATGGAATTTGATCTGAACATCGTTGCTGCGATCCTGACCTTGATCGGTTATTCGCTGAACGATACGATCGTGGTCTATGACCGGATCCGCGAAAACCTGAAGAAGTATCGCCGGATGCCGGTGCCCGAACTGCTCGATCTGTCTGTCAACGAAACGCTCAGTCGGACGGTGGTGACTTCGCTCTCGTTGCTGATCACCTTGCTGGCTCTGCTGATCCTGGGCCCGAATGTGATCTTTGGCTTTACCGCTGCGATTACGCTGGGGATTTTCGTGGGGACATACAGCTCGATCTACATGGCCGCGCCGATCCTGATCTGGCTCAAGGTCAGCTCGGCCAGCTTTGTGCCGGTTGAAACTGCACTGGATCGGCAAGAGCGTCTGGCCCGCGGCGAAAAGCCTGAGCCGGCCTGATTAAATTTGCCCGATCACTTGGCGGCCAGGTGCCGCCAGTGATCAACCAGGGCCTCTGCGTTCTTTTCCCAACTGAACGGGGCGGCCCCTGCTGCCACCGTTTTGCGCGATGGCGGATCGGCCAGAATCTGGCTGATAGCGATGGCGATGGGCAGCTTGTCGCGCGCCACCATTTCACCCCAGGCCGGATTGGTCAGCAATTCGCGCGCGCCCGCGATTGGCGTTGTTACCACTGGCGTGCCGCATGCCAGCGCTTCAACCCAGGCGTTGGCCAGACCCTCGCTGGCGGTGGGAAGCACGAAGATATCGGCGGCGCTCAGCACCACTGGAAGATCGCCATGCGGAACCGAACCCAGAAAGCGGATCCGGTCAGTCAGCTCCAGCGTATCGGCCAGCGCCTTCAATTCGGCTTCATCAGGCCCGGTCCCCGCCAGCACCAGTATGGCATCGGGCAGCTGCGCCAATGCCTCGATCGCATAGCGCTGGCCTTTGCGCGGGATCAACGCACCAACGCAGGCCAGCACTGGCCGATCATGCGGCAGGCCCAGGGCATCGCGGCTTTGCGCCTTGTCACGCGGACAGAACACTGCGCGGTCCAGGCCAGTGCGGTGGATCGTCACTTTGCTGCGCGGCACCCCCAGCGCGGCGATATCATCGGCAAGCCCGCCCGATACCGCCAGCAGCGCAGTGGCATCCTGTGCGGCCCGGCGGACCTGATCGCTGGTGCCTGAAGACGTTCCCCAATGATGAATATCAGCGCCGCGTGCCTTGATTGAACAGGGCAGCCCCAGCGCCTTGGCCAGGCTGACCGCCGCCGGACCATCGGGGTAAAAAAACTGCGCGTCGATCAGGTCAAACGGTGCTTCGGCATGCAGCCTTTGCGCCAGTGGCAAGACTGCGCGTGCTTCGGCAGCAGCGTTAAAGCGTCCCCCGATCCGTGGCAGCAGCCGAAAGCGCGGGCGCAGAACCTGCACTGCGCCGCGTTGTTCGATGCTTGGTAAGCTGCGCAAAGCGCGATAGCGCGGATGCAGCGAGATCGGAAACGGCGGCAGCCCGATCGGGTTGACCATCACCAGATCAACATCACCGCGCGCCGCCACGGCTTGCATCTGGCGTTCAACGAAGATCCCGAAGTTGGGCGTCTGGTCGTTGGGGTAGAGCGTGGAAAGTGAAAGGACGCGCAGGCGCTTCACAACGGGCGCACCAGCATTTCGGCCACCGCGATCCAGGCTGGGCTATCGACTACAACCTGGCGGGTCCCTGCGCCCGGCGCCAATATGGCCACGCGGTTTTCGCTGCGATCGATCATCCGGCCAAACGCAAAGCGCCCGCCAGAGCGCGGGACCAGCACATCCCGGTTAAGCAGGCGAGCAAAGTGTTCGGGCCCATGCTGGCGCAGCCACAACTGATCGCCGGCACGGTATTCACCGGCGCCGGTTTCAATCGCCATCACGACCAGCCCGGCATCGCCGCCAAGCGCGCTTGGCAAAATCGCATCGCGCGGGGCAACCAGCGCCTCTGCGCCTTCAGCGGTCAGCCGGGCAACGTAAGTGGGCGCAGCGCCCACATCGCTGCGCACCAGCAGCTCGCTTTCAACATCCAGCGCCTTGGCGATCCGGTTCATCCAGCTGAGCGATAGCTGCCGCATGCCGGTTTCCAGCCGCCCGATTGTTTGCGCTGTGGTGGGCGGGGTGCAGCGTGCAGCAACATCGGCCAGAGTCAGGCCTTTCTGCCGGCGAATATCGCGAATGCGGCTGATCATGAAGACATCTCACTAACCAAATTGGTTTTTCTGCTTTCCTACAACATGGCTGTTTTGGCAAGCCGTGTTTCACCGCCGATGCCCCGGCGCCAGGGAAGGAAGACGCGATGCAACGCCACTTGGTCGAACGCGAATTGACCGACGAAGGCCCGAGCGCCAATTGCGCCGTGCGCGGACGCCGCGCGGTTACGGTCAATCTGGCGGAGAGCCCGCTAACCTGGCTGCATGCGCGTGGGCATCTGACCGATGCGCAGCTTGCCGCTGGTGAATGCCTGCGCCGTGATTACGAGCGCGCCCAGCTATCCTCAGGAACCACGATGCGCTGGGATCCAGTCCGGGTCAGCGGTGGGACCGGCGATCGATTGCTGAACGATAGCGAGCGCCAGATCGCTGCGCGCGAACGCTTTAACGGGGCACTGGCGCTGGCTGGATCGGGGCTGACAGACATCCTTTGGCGGGTGGTTTGTGCAGGCGAAGGCTTGCCCACCGCCGAACGGGCACTGGCCTGGCCGGTGCGCAGCGGCAAACTTGTGCTGCGGATCGCGTTGGACCGGATAGCCGAATATTACCGGATCGGGGGCTAGCCCCTATCCCTCAACCAGTTCCGCCAGGCCCAGCCAGCGATCTTCGGCCGCGTCTTTCTCAGCTCGAGCCGCGTCGATCGCCTTGGTAAGCTCTGCAAACTTTGCCGGGTCCCTGGTGTAAAGCGAAGGATCGGCCAGGGTACCTTCGTCCCGGGCGATTTGGGCCAGCAACTGCTCGATCCGTGCGGGCAGCAAATCGTAATCGCGCTGATCCTTGTAGCTCAGCTTGGTTTTTTGCGGCTGGGGCGAGGCAAGCGGCGGGGTGGCGGCTGGCTTTGGCCCAGGCTTGGCTGACGGGCTGCGCTTTTGCCGCTGTTTTTCCCAATCCTCGTACCCGCCGGCAACGATATCCACTTTGCCGCTGCCATCCAGACCCAGCGTTACGGTTACAGTCCGGTCCAGAAAATCGCGATCATGGCTGACAATCAGGACGGTGCCATCATAGTCCGCGATCACTTCTTGCAGCAGATCAAGCGTTTCGAGATCGAGATCGTTGGTTGGCTCGTCCAGCACCAGCAGGTTTGATAGCCGGGCAAATTCGCGCGCCAGCAGAAGTCGGCTGCGCTCGCCGCCTGAAAGTGTCCCGATCTTGGCCTCGACCAGCCCGGGATCGAACAGGAACTCCTTTAGATAGCCGTGGATATGCTTGCGCACCCCGCGAACGTCGATCCAGTCGCCGCCTTCAGCCAGCACATCGCGGACCCGCTTTTCCGGCACCATCAGGCTGCGCTGCTGGTCGATCAGAACGCCTTGCAGCGTTTTGGCAAGCGTGATCGTGCCGCTGTCTGGTGCCAGCTCAGCGGTCAGCAGTTTAAGCAAGGTAGTCTTGCCGGCGCCGTTCGAGCCGACAATCCCGATCCGGTCGCCGCGGGTTATCCGCAGCGTGAAATCCTTGATGATCGCCCGCTCACCAAATTTCTTGGATACCTTGTCCGCAACGATTACCGCCTTGGATTTGGCATCATCAACCGCCAGGCCCAGCTTGGCGGTGCCCTGCGGCCCCAGCATCGCAGCGCGGGTTGCGCGCATTTCCCACAGCTTGGCCAAACGGCCCTGATTGCGCTTGCGCCGTGCGGTTACCCCGCGTTCCAGCCAGTGCGCCTCGATCTTCAGCTTGGCATCAAGCTTGTCTGCAGCGCGGGCCTCTTCGGCATAGACCTGTTCGGTCCAGGCATCATATCCGCCAAACCCGATATCCTTGCGGCGCATCGATCCGCGATCGATCCACAAGGTTGCCTTGGTCAGACGGGTCAGAAAGGTTCGATCGTGGCTGATCACCACGAATGCGCCTTTGTAGCGGCTCAGCCAGTCTTCCAGCCAGTCAATCGCGGCAAGATCAAGGTGGTTGGTCGGCTCGTCAAGCAGCAGCAGATCAGGCTCACTGGCCAAGGCCTTGGCCAGTGCAGCGCGGCGGCGCTCTCCGCCGCTGGCGCTGTCAGCCTTACGGCTCAGATCAATTCCCAGCTGCCCGGCGATTGCCTCTACCTCGTGCTGGGGCGGAGCGTCCTTGCCCGATAGGGCGAAGTCCAGCAGCGTATCGTATCCAGTGAAAAACGGATCCTGTTCCAGCATCACGATCCGCGTGCCCGGCTGAACCGAACGCGTGCCCTTGTCCGCTTCAACATCCCCGGCGATGAGACGCAGCATCGTGGTCTTGCCGGCGCCGTTGCGCCCGATCAGAGCCAGCCGATCACGCGGACCGATCGCCATATCGAGATCGCGAAACAACCAGCCAGAGCCCTGCTGGAGACCCAGGTTTTCCCAGGAGAGGATTGGTGCTGCGGCCATGGTTCGCGGCACCTAGGGGCACATCC
Source organism: Sphingorhabdus sp. (assembly GCF_040079335.1). Classification (GTDB taxonomy): domain Bacteria; phylum Pseudomonadota; class Alphaproteobacteria; order Sphingomonadales; family Sphingomonadaceae; genus Sphingorhabdus_B. The sequence continues at coordinate 9,716 of NZ_JBEBKL010000004.1, read as the reverse complement.
CTGCGTTGACAAGGCGCACGTGGCAACCGAAAGCGGACCTTATGCGTACTGTATGGCTCAACGGCGAATTTGTCCCCGAAACCGAAGCGAAGGTGTCGATCTTCGATCGTGCGCTCAACTTTGGGCAGGGGGTCTATGAAGTTTCGCCGGTAATCGACGGCAAGTTCCGCAATTGGCCGCACCATGCCGCGCGGCTGGCGCGGTCGATGGCGCTTGCCCGGATTGCGGATGATACAGATTGGCCCGCCGTTCTGGCCGAACTGATCGAGCGCAACGGATTGGTTGAAGGCCGGGTTTACCTTCAGGTGACTGGCGGAGCGCCGGCTGATCGAAGTTTTCCGCTGCCTGATGCGGCTATCGCGGCCAACCGCTTTGCATTCACCCAGGAAGATAGCTTGATCGCTAGTCCGTGGGGCAAGGACGGCCTGAAAATCGTGCTGCGCCCTGATCTTCGCTGGCAAGTTAGATCGGCCAAGACAACCCAGCTGCTCTATGCGGTGCTGATGAAGGCCGAAGCGCGTGAGGCTGGGGCAGACGATGCCTGGCTGGTCGAAAATGGGGTGATCACCGAGGCGACCAGTTCGAATGCCTATATCATCGACGCGCACGGGGTGCTGGTTTCGCATCCGGTCGATTCAGGCGTCTTGCCAGGCGTTACCAGGATCAGTGTGATTGAGATAGCAAGCGAGATGGGGCTCAAGGTCGAAGAGCGGCCATTCACTCCCGAAGAGCTGTTTGCCGCGCGCGAGGCCTTCATTTCGGGCGCAGGTACGCTGGTGCTGCCAGTGGTTGAAGTGGATGGCAAACCGATCGGCAATGGCGGCCCCGGCACATTGACCGCCGAACTGCGCCAACGCTACATAACCTTGCTGAAGGCTAGCTAGGCTATTCACACCGTGTTCAATCCATATGCCCTAATGGCCGGGATGTTATGAAGAAATTCGCCCTTCTGTTGTCGCTTGTCGCACTGGCCCTCCCGGGGCTTCCGGTGCAGGCGCGCGGGCCTGGCGATCCGCAAAATTCGGCCCGGCGCGAACTGCGCGCGGGGAACATTCTGCCAATCCGTGATATTGAGAACGCCGTGATCCCGACGATGGGCGGTGCCCAGTACCTTGGGTTTGAATATGATCCGGCGGCAATGGCCTATCGCCTCAAATTCATCCGCGGTGGCCATGTCATTTTTGTCGATGTCGATGCCCGCACCGGGCAGACAATCCGCCGAACACGCTGAGCCTTGGCTTGACGCTATGGGGCTTTGGTTCCATCTGATCGGCAAGGATTATTGGGGAACCGAAAAATGCGCATCCTGATCGTCGAGGACGAACCGACCCTCGGCAAACAGCTCAAGAATACGCTCGAAGGCAATGGCTATGCGGTCGATCTTTCGGTCGATGGCGAAGACGGCCATTTCATGGGCAGCACCGAAGAATACGATGCCGTGGTGCTTGACCTCGGCCTGCCAGAGATTGACGGGCTGACCGTGCTGGGTATGTGGCGCAAGGAAGGCCGGAAATTCCCGGTACTGGTGCTGACCGCGCGCGATAGCTGGTCAGACAAGGTTGCCGGGCTTGATGCCGGCGCCGATGATTATCTGGCCAAACCGTTCCAGACCGAAGAGCTGATCGCCCGCCTGCGCGCGCTGATCCGCCGTGCTTCGGGCAACACCAGCAGCGAACTGATCGCTGGTGATGTTCGGCTGGATACGCGTTCGGGCCGGGTTACGCTGGATGGTGAGCCGGTCAAACTGACCGCGCAGGAATACAAGCTGTTGTCCTACCTGCTCCATCACAAGGGCAAGGTTGTCAGCCGGACCGAACTGATCGAGCATATCTATGATCAGGATTTCGATCGGGATTCGAACACCATCGAAGTGTTTGTAACCCGGATCCGCAAAAAGCTAGGCGCTGATGTGATCACCACGATCCGCGGGCTGGGCTATAGCCTTGACGATCCGGCCGAAGGCGGCCGCGGCTGATCGCGATTGCGATGCCGGTGCGCTATAAACAGGCTGCGGCGGGCGGAGCATTTAGGTGAGCAAACCAGCAACCGCCGAAGCTATTGCGCACACCGGCTCACTTTCGCGCCGGATGATGCTGATTGCGGCCGGCTGGATCATGGTCTTGCTGCTGGGCGGGGGAATTGCGCTTGATCGGACGCTGACCGGGCAAATCACCCGCAGTTTTGACGATCAGCTGGCAAACCTGCTCAATGGCCTTATTTCCTCAGCCGAAATTCGCCCTGAAGACGGCGAGATCATCTTTAACCGGACAATGGGCGATCAGCGCCTGCTTGAACCAAATAGCGGGCTGTATTGGCAGATCCGGGGGCAGGGGCACGATGATTTTCCATCGCGCTCGCTGTGGGATCGCACAATCGATGTGAACATCAAGCATGTTGACAACGATCCCCATGCCTATGTCTCCACCCAGTTTCCGGCCGAACCGCTGCGGGTGATCGAACGGTCTATCACCCTGCCGGGCAGCGATACGGTGTGGTGGTTTAGCGTGGCTGAACGCCAATCCAATCTTGATATCCAGATCAGCCGGGTCCGGCGGATCCTGCTGCGCAGTTTTGCCGTGCTGGGGCTGGGCTTGCTGGGCATGGCGGCATTGCAGACGTGGTATGGATTGGGGCCCTTGCGCGGGGTTCGCCGGGCGATCCAGCGCATGCGCAGTTCGGGCAGCAATCAGGTGGCCGAACCTTTGCCGCTTGAAGTGCAGCCGCTGGTCCAGGAACTCAACGCGCTGATGGCGCACAGCCAGAAGCAAGCCGAAGAGGCGCGAACCCATGCCGGCAATCTGGCCCATGCGCTTAAGACCCCGCTGACTGTGGTGATGAATGCCGCCACCGCGCATGCCCCCGATCTGGCCGATACCGTGATCCGCGAGGCAGCGGTTATGCGCCGCCAGGTCGATCACCACCTTGCCCGCGCCCGTGCTGTGGGCCGCCGCGCGGTGGGCCAGGCCCGGGCCAAGGTTGGTGAAAGTGTTGAAGCCGTGTTGCGGGCGGTCACCGTGCTTTATGACAAGGCCCGCTTCGATCTTGACGGTGATCGCGCGGCGCAGGTTGCGATTGAGCGCCAGGACCTTGACGAGATCCTTGGCAATCTGATCGAGAATGCGGCGAAATACGGCGGCGGTTCCGTTTTCGTCACCATTGACCCTACCGCTGACCCGGACTGGTGTGAGATCTGGGTTGAGGATGACGGGATCGGCATCCCCGAAGAAGAGCGCACCCGCATCTTCGATCGCGGCGCGCGGCTGGATACCGGCAAGCCCGGCACTGGACTTGGCCTGGCGATCGTGCGCGATGTGGCGGAAATCTATGGCGGCGGGGTTGAGCTTGACGAGAGCGAGGATCTGGGCGGCCTGCTGGTCAAATTGCGGCTGCCCAGGGCGGGCTAACGCCTATTTGATTTCGGCCGCCTGCTCATGATGTCGGATCACTTCCTCGATGATAAACCGCAGGAACTTCTCGGAGAATTCAGGATCAAGCTGGGCATCTCCGGCCAGCCGGCGCAGCCGCGCAATCTGGGCATCCTCGCGCCCCGGATCTGATGCGGGCAGGGCGTTCTGCGCCTTGTATGCACCCACTGCCTTGGTGATGCGAAAGCGCTCAGCCAGGATGTGGATCAGCGCGGCATCGATATTGTCAATCGAGGCGCGATAGCTGGCAAGGATGGGATCAGACTGGTTTTCGGACATGACCAAGTGGCTAGCATGCAATTTTGCGGTTGCATATTGCGATAGGGCCATTGCCCGCTTTGCACTTGCATGACAGCCAAAGACACCGCAAGGCGCGTGTCGCAATGAGCGCCGATGTGATCCCCCTCAAGCCACGTAGCAGCGAACCCTCGCTGGCCCCGATCATGGCGCTGACCGCGCAAGGCATGAACGCGGTCAACCAGGTTATTCTGGAACGGATGCAAAGCGAAATTCCGTTGATCCCCGCACTGGCCGGTCATCTGATCGCCGGCGGCGGCAAACGGATGCGCCCGATGCTGACGCTGGCTGGCGCCGCGCTGCTGGAATACGGCGGTAATCGGCATCACAAATTGGCCGCTGCGGTTGAATTTATCCACACTGCCACGCTTCTGCACGACGATGTGGTTGATGGCAGCGAAATGCGCCGGGGCAAGGCTGCCGCCAACCTGATCTTCGGCAATCCCGCCACCGTTCTGGTCGGCGATTTTCTGTTCACCCGCAGTTTTGAGCTGATGGTTGAAGACGGCAGCCTCAAGGTGCTCAAGATCCTTTCAAACGCCAGCTCGGTAATCAGCGAAGGGGAAGTTGATCAGCTTACCGCGCAGCGCCAGATTGAAACCAGCGAAGAGCGCTATCTGAATATCATCGGCGCCAAGACCGCCGCGCTGTTTGCAGCGGCAACCCGGATTGCCGCGGTGGTCGCCGAAAAGAGCGAAGCCGAAGAGCGCGCTCTGGAGGACTATGGCCGCAATCTTGGCATCGCGTTTCAGCTGGTTGACGATGCGATGGATTACGATTCCGATGCGCACGAAATGGGCAAGGGGAAGGGAGATGATTTCCGCGAGGGCAAGATGACCCTGCCGGTGATCCTGGCCTATGCCCGTGGCAGCGATAACGAACGCGCCTTTTGGCAAGACGCAATCCTGGGGCACCGCGCTTCGGATGAAGATCTGGCCCACGCGGTCAGGCTGATTGCGCGCCATGATGCGGTTGGCGCCACGCGCGATCGCGCCCGCCACTACGCAGCCCGCGCGATCGATGCGATTGCTGGATTTCCGGCCAACGAAGCCCGCGCGGCGATGGCCGAAGCGGCTGAATTTGCAGTGACGCGGCGCTTCTAGAATTCAGAATGCCGCGCCTGCACCGGCGCCAAATCCCGATCAGTCGAAGGCCTTCTTGTAATCGCTTTTCAAAGGCTGCTCGAACAACTTCATTACCATCGGTTCGAAGAATGACAGCGGCTCGGATTCGTAATCAGGATCGAACGCCGGGCAATCGTATAGCTCAATGAAATCAGCCGCCGCCGCATAGTGCGGGTGGTCCTTGAACCGGTCACGCGCATTGCGATCAAGGCCGATGTAATGGAAGAAATTGTAGCCCTGGAAAATCCCGTGGTGTGCCGTGATCCAGTGCAGTTCTTCCGATACAAACGGTTTCAGGATCGCTGCGGCGATATCGGCATGATTGTAGGCGCCCAGAGTATCGCCGATATCGTGCAGCAGCGCCATCACAACGTAATCGTCACTGCGCCCATCGCGGTGCGCGCGGGTGGCGGTTTGCAGGCAATGGGTAAGCCGGTCCACCGCGAAGCCGCCGCAATCGCCGTCTAGCAACCGCAAGTGATCAAGCACCCTTGCCCCGCCATTGGCGGCGTGCGGCTTGAGATGGGCCATCGCGATGTCCCAATCTTCCTGGGTGCCTTCAGACATCGTATGGAAGCTGGCGTTGCGATCAATGAGATTGGCATCAGACATCGGATGGTTCCTCGATCAAAATCAGGCATCGGCTACTAAGGCGTCTGGCGTAGCACAGGGAATTTTGCGGTCAATTTTCTTACGAGCGGGAAAATCGGCTGAAGCCAGATGTTTCATCAGCATTGCTCCGCAACCGTATAAAATCCGTCTGTCTCCTACCCGCCACGCCTCGCCGATCACCGCCCCAATCGCGCGGTGAGCCGAGGTGCCGATTCAGCACTATTTAACCACGCCGGGCAGATCATCGCTCTTGCTTGGGGGCCACCGTCCGACCCGATTGGGTCATTCAAACGAGGGCCGTAAAATGATGGAATATCACAATTCCCGCCCGCTGCGGATCATAGGACCCGACAGCATAATCCTGACCCGCGAGTCTATGCCGCCGGCCAATACAACGCGTTGGGTTGCCAGCCGAAAGGCGCAAGTGGTGGCGGCCGTGGAAAGCGGACTTATGACACTGGAAGAGGTGATCCGCTGCTATCGCCTAAGCCTGGAAGAATTCTATTCCTGGCGGCGTGCGATGGACCGTGCCGGGGTGAAAGGCCTGCGCGTAGCCTGGGCCCAGGAAGACCGCGCCGAGCGCCGCCGCAGCCGCGATGCGGCGCAGGCCCGCGCGGATCAGCTGGTCGCAGCCTGATCAACAGGGCAGCTGGCAACGGCCTCCCCGCAGGCGGGGCAGGGAGGCCCTTGACCGGATTGTGGCAAACCGGCACGTTCGGTTGCAAGCAGCAACCAGAACCCCCGGGAGAAGCCAACCATGGAACGTCGCCGTTTAGGCAAAAGCTCGATTGTCGTGTCCGATATCTGCATGGGCACGATGACATTCGGTAGCCAGACCGATGAAGCAGCATCGCTGCGCATTCTGGACAAGTGCTTTGATGAAGGGATCGATTTTTACGATACCGCTGAAGGTTATCCAGTGCCGCCCGATGCAAAATGGGTGGGCCGTACCGAAGAGATTGTCGGCAAATGGCTCAAGACCAAGCCGCGCGATGCGATTATCCTGGCGACCAAGGTTTCAGGCCCCAGCCACGTCTGGTTCCGCAGCCCCAAACGGGCCGGGATGACCGCGCTCGACCGGCGCAATATCATGGTCGCAGTAGACGAAAGCCTGCAAAAGCTCGGCACCGATTACATCGATCTGTATCAGACCCATTGGCCAGATCATGAACTGCCCTATGATGAAACGATGGAAGTGCTGGATGAACTGGTTCTTGCCGGCAAGGTAAGGGTGCTGGGCTGCTCAAACGAAACCAGTTGGGGGCTGATGAAATCGATCCAGACCGCCGATCAGCTGGGCACCGCACGCTATCACACGATCCAGAACAATTTCAGCCTCAACAATCGCCGGTTTGAAGATGAGCTGGCGCAGGTCTGCCGGATGGAAGGGGTCAGCCTGATCCCCTATTCACCGATCGCCGGCGGAGTTCTTTCGGGCAAATACAACGATGGCGGCAGGCCTGAAGGTGCGCGGTTCAGCCGGTATCTGGCAATGGAAGGCCGTCAGGCAGACATGGGCAAGCGCTTTGTCAACGAACGCTCGCTGGCATCGACCGCGCGATTCCATGAGATTGCACGCGAAGCCGGGATCGATCCGGTAGCGATGGCAGTGGCCTGGTCCAAGCAGCACGATTTTGTCGCCTCGACGATTGTCGGGGTTTCGAACGAGGAACAGCTTGGCGCAATTTTTGCCGCAAAGGATCTGGTTCTGTCCGGCGAAGTGATGAAAGCGATCAACAAGGTTTCAAAGGAAATCCGCTACCCGATGGGGTGATAGCTGGGCTATGGGCTTGCCCGTGACCCGGCTTCCGATCCACGCTGTTTTGCCAGATCTGCTGGTCGCGTTGCGGGCAGGGCCAAACGCTGTGCTGATTGCACCGCCGGGCGCGGGCAAGACCACAGCGGTTGCGCCGGCACTGCTGGACCAGCCGTGGTGCAGCGGCCAGGTGATTGTGCTAAGCCCGCGGCGCGTTGCCGCGCGGGCTGCGGCGGAACGGATGGCCGAGCTGCTGGGCGAGGATGCCGGCGAAACAATCGGCTATGTTACCCGGCTTGATAGCAAGCGCGGCGCAAAAACGCGCGTTATCGTGATGACTGAGGCGATTTTTGTTGCCGCGATCCTGAACGACCCTGAGCTAAGCGGGGTATCAGCCGTGTTGTTCGATGAGGCGCACGAACGCCACCTCGACAGCGATCTGGGGCTGGCCCTGGTGATCGAGAGCCAATCGGTGCTGCGCGCCGATCTGCGGTTGGTGGTGATGAGCGCAACGATCGACGGCGCGCGGTTTTCGGGATTGCTTGGTGATGCCCCGGTGGTGGAAAGTGAAGGCAAGGCCTATCCGCTGGAACTGCGCTGGCTGGGCGCGCGGCCAGAGCTGAGAATAGAGGACGCCGTAGCCGCTGCCGTGCTTACCGCATGGCGGGATGAGACTGGCGATATTCTGGCCTTTTTGCCCGGAGTGGGCGAGGTTGAGCGGACCCGCGAACGGTTGGCGGAAAAGTTGCCAAATGGCTTGATCATGCCGCTGCACGGGCAATGCGAGCCATCGGCCCAGCGGGCGGCGATCAAGCGCGATCCAGCCGGCCGCAGGCGGATTGTACTGGCAACCGCAATTGCCGAAACCTCGCTTACCCTCGATGGGGTTTCGGTGGTGGTCGATGCCGGCCTGTCGCGCCGGGCAGAATTTGACAAGCCAGCCGGGGTGACCCGGCTGGTTACGCACCGCGCCAGCCAGGCTGCGGCGGCCCAGCGGGCCGGCCGTGCGGCCCGGCAAGGCCCCGGCGTGGCGTACCGCTTGTGGGAGGAAGCCGCGCATGCCGGGCGTGCAGCATTCGATCCGCCAGAAATGCTCACCAGCGATCTGGCGCCATTGCTGCTCAGCCTGGCCCAGTGGGGCGCGGCCGATCCCGCAGCATTGCCGTGGCTTGATCCCCCACCAAGTGCAGCATTGGCTGCAGCAATGGCTGTTTTACAATCGTTTACCGCGCTTGATGCGGCAGGCCGGATCACCCAGCATGGACGCAGCATGGCACGGCTGCCGATGGATCCGGCCCTGGCCCACATGCTACTTTTTGCTGCGCAGCATGGTGCAGCGCTGCGTGCAGCACATCTGGCACTGCTGCTGCAAGAACGCGGGCTGGGCGGGCGCGGGGAAGATCTTGCAGCGCGATTAGATCGGTGGGCGGCGGATCGTTCTGGCCGGGCCGAAGCTTCGCGCAAATTGGCCCAGCGCTGGTCGAAACTGGCGCAAGGACTGGTCAAACAAGACCTGGTCAAACAAGGTTGCGGCGATGAACCGCCCCTCGCGATCCTGCTCGCCGCAGCCTATCCCGCCAATCTGGCTCGGCGCCGCGCTGCTGGCGGCGAACAGTGGCTGACAGCCGGGGGCCGCGGCCTGAGGCTTGATCCTGCAAGTCCGCTTGCCCGGGCCGAATGGTTGGCGGTGGGCGATGCCCAAGGCGATGCCAAAGGTGCACGGATTACCGGGGCGATTGCGCTGGACGAGGCCGAGGTGAACCAGTGGCTGGCGCACCGGATCGAACGCCGCAGCACCTTGCGCTGGATTGCCGATGAAGGCCGGGTAGAGGCGCTGCTGGAAAGCCGGATCGATGCGATAACCCTGGTGCGTGGCAGCGATCCGTCGCCTGATCCCGATGCAATTCGGGCCTTTCTGATTGCAAAGGTGCGCACAGAAGGATTGGCGGTGGTGCCATTGTCCGTGGCCAGTCAGGCCTTGCTGCGCCGCGCGCGCTATGCCGGGGTTGAGGCACTGTCTGATCAGGCGCTGCTGGCCGATCTGGAAGTGTGGTTGGGTCCGCAGCTGGGTCGGCGGTTCGATCAGCTTGATTTGTCCAGGCTGCATGAGGCGCTGCGCGTGCGGATCGATTATCCGGCCCAGCAGGCTCTTGATCTGCTGGCCCCGGCGCAATTTGTTTCACCTGCGGGAACCAGTCACGCGATTGATTATGATGATCCTGGCGGGCCTTCGGTGGAATTGCGGGTTCAGGCGCTGTTCGGACTGGACCGGCACCCCGGCTTTGGCCGGCCGCCGCAGCCGTTGCTGCTTAAATTGACCGATCCGGGCGGAAAGCCTTTGCAAACCACCCGCGATCTGCCCGGCTTCTGGCGCGGATCGTGGAAGGATGTTCAGCGCGACATGAAGGGCCGCTATCCCAAACATCGCTGGCCTGACCAGCCGTGGACCGAAGTGGCCAGCCTCAAAACCAAGAACGCGTTTGAACGGCGGTAGGCCTGTAT
>NZ_JBEBKL010000003.1:0-147550 GCF_040079335.1 Sphingorhabdus sp. | reverse complement strand
GCCTTTTCTTCGCTGGCTTCGTCAGCTGCAGGTGCTTCTTCTGCGGCAGGCGCTTCTTCAGCGACCGGAGCTTCTTCAGCCGGGGCAGCTTCTTCAGCTTCAGCAACCGGAGCTTCTTCAGCGGCAGCTTCCTCTGCGGGAGCGGCTTCTTCAGCGGCAGGTGCTTCAGCGGCAACTTCTTCAGCAGGAGCGGCTTCTTCAACTACAGCTTCTTCAACCGCAGGTGCAGCAGCAGCTGCTGCCTTGGCTTCTTCAGCTTCAGCTAGCTTTGCAGCCTTGTCTTCAGCGCGATCCTTCGCTTTCTGGCCGGGCTCACCCTTGTTCGGGTTTACCGAGGCCTTGCGTTCCTTGACGCCGGCGGCATCGAGGAAACGGGCAACACGATCCGAAGGCTGTGCGCCAGCGGCCAGCCAATGCTTCGCACGATCAGCGTCCAGAACGACGCGACCGGCATCGTCCTTGGCGAGCTGTGGGTTGTAGCTGCCGATACGTTCGATGAACTTGCCGTCACGCGGAGCGCGCGAGTCAGCCACAACGATTTTGTAATAAGGGCGCTTCTTCGAACCGCCACGCGACAAACGCATTGCCAATGCCATGATATTAACGTGAAAACTTATTTCTTCTTATTCAGTAATCTTGCAATGTCAGGCGGCAAGCCGCCTGCCGCCCCACCGGGCATTCCGGGTAAGCTACCGCCCATTCCTTTGGGCATCGAACCCGGCGGCAGCCCGTGCATGCCCTCCATCGTCGCACCCAGATCGCCGCCCGATTTGCCGAACAGCGCAGCCAGGCCTTTCAGCCCGCCCATTTTCCTGATGCGCTTCATCGCGCTTTCCATCTCCTGATGCATTTTCAGAAGGCGATTGACGTCTTGCACCGTGGTGCCCGAGCCATTGGCAACGCGGATCTTGCGCTTCGCATTCAACAGCGCCGGTTTTTCGCGCTCTTTTAGCGTCATCGAACCGATAATCGCATCCATCCGGACAAGGATTTTGTCATCCATCCCGCCCTGCGCCATAGCCGCTTTGGCCTTTTTCATGCCCGGCATCATGCCGGCCAGCGCACCCAGACCGCCCATTTTGGTCATCTGGCGTAATTGGGCACGCAAATCGTTGAGGTCGAACTGCCCCTTCGCCATTTTGGCGGCGAGCTTTTCAGACTCTTCCTGATCGACAACCTGAGCCGCCCGTTCGACCAGACCGACAACGTCGCCCATGCCAAGGATACGGCCAGCAACGCGTTCTGGGTGGAATGCTTCGATTGCGTCGAGTTTTTCGCCGACACCGGCAAATTTGATCGGCTTGCCGGTAACCGCGCGCATCGACAATGCGGCACCACCGCGCGCATCGCCGTCCATACGGGTCAGCACGACGCCGGTCAGGTCAACCTGCTCGCTGAAATTCTGCGCGACATTGACCGCGTCCTGACCAGTCAACGAATCGACCACCAACAGGATTTCCTGCGGGGTAGAGGTGTTCGCAACCGCCTTCATCTCGTCCATCAACTGCTGGTCGACGTGGAGACGACCGGCAGTATCGAGCATCAGCACGTCAAAGCCCTGCAGCTTCGCCGCCTGCATCGCGCGCTTGGCAATATCAACCGGCTGCTGACCCGCCACAATCGGTAAGGTCGCGACATCGACCTGCGTACCGAGCGTCGCCAACTGCTCCTGCGCGGCCGGGCGGTTGACGTCCAATGACGCCATCAATACCTTTTTGCGGTCTTTCTCTTTGAGAAGCTTCGCAATTTTGGCAGTAGTCGTGGTTTTACCAGAACCCTGCAAGCCGACCATCATAATGATCGCGGGCGGGGCAACGGCGAGGTTCAGTTCGCTTGCGTCCGAACCCAGCATCTCGACAAGCGCGTCGTTGACGATCTTGACGACCTGCTGGCCGGGCGTAACCGACTTGAGAACCGACTGACCGACGGCCTGTTCGGTAACTTTCTCGACAAATTCGCGGGCAACAGGAAGCGCGACGTCAGCCTCGAGCAGGGCCACACGCACTTCGCGCATAGCATCTCGAACGTCATTTTCGTTCAGCGCACCACGACCGCGCAGGCGATCAAAAACGCCTCCCAACCGGTCGCTCAGCTTGTCGAACATCGAACTTCCTTTAACACTGCCCGCGCAGAAACGCACAAAACGCCGGTGGGCGAAACCTCGCTGACCGGCGTGTGATGTTGCTGCACATCGATAAAAAGGGTCGAAACCCCGTGTGGCTGCGCCATTAGTGCCGGCAGCTTGAAAATGCAAGCCGGTAGTTGGCTGGCCACTATCCGTCCGTTCCTGCAACCTACGGATTAACCCAATATTGACCTTTCCGATGCAGAAAGCCTGCGAATATAGGGGCAAATTTGATATGCGAGCCACGCTCAACAAGCGTCCGGAAATCGGGGAAGACGGACAGGTAATCCGGGGCAGTTCGGGTTCGCTGGCCAGTATGGCGCTGATCTTCGGCGCGCTTGCGATGTTTGTTTACATTGGCGGGTCGGTTGGAACCCAGCTGGTAACGCAATATTTCGGAAAAGGCGCCACAACCGATCAGGCGATGGTTTCCGCGCTTCTGCTCAACGTCGCGCTCATTCTGCTCATCTGGCGCCGCACCACCGCGCTCAGCGAGGAAGTCGATGTCTATCGCCAGGCCGAAGTGCGCGCCCAGCATCTGGCCATCACCGATCCGCTGACCAACCTGTTTAACCGCAGGGCTATCAAGGAGAAGACGGCGGAGCTTACGACCCGCGCTTCACGCCGCGGTAAATCGGTCGCGTTCCTGATGATCGACCTCGACGGCTTCAAAAAGATCAACGACCTTTACGGGCATGACAGTGGTGACCAGCTGTTGCGCGAAGTCGCCGATCGCATGCGCGATACCGTTCCGCCTTCCAGCGTGCTTGCGCGGCTCGGCGGGGATGAATTCGGCATCTGCATGGTGTTCGAACCTGAATTCCCGGAAACCGTCGATCGCGTTGCAGAGGATCTCATCGAGGTTCTGTCGCGTCCGGTTACTATTGGCGATACCGATCACAGCATTACCGCATCGATCGGCATCAGCCGACCGGAGCTCGATTGCGATGGTATCGACATGCTGATCCGTCGTGCCGATATTGCGCTATATGCTGCCAAGAAAAATGGTCGCAACGGCTTTTGCTGGTTTGAAAACGGTATGGAAGTTGAACTGCGCACCCGCAATTCGTTGGAGGCCGATATCCGTGCGGCCATCCCGAATGACGAGTTCGTGCCCTATTTTGAGCAGCAAATCGATCTGCAGACAGGCGAACTTGCTGGCTTTGAAATGTTGGCGCGCTGGGTCTCGCCGATGCGCGGCCTGATCCCGCCTGATGAATTCATTCCCGTTGCCGAAGAAACCGGCATGATCGGCGATCTATCGCTCAGCATCATCCGCAAGGCTATGCTCGAAGCGAAAAATTGGGACCCGAAGCTGACCGTTTCGGTCAATATCTCGCCCGTGCAGTTGAAAGACCCGTGGCTGGCGCAGAAAATCGTCAAGCTGCTGGTTGAAACCGGCTTTCCAGCGAACCGGCTCGAAGTCGAGATTACCGAAAGCTCGTTGTTCAAAAATCTCAGCCTCGCCCAGTCGATTGTCGGCAGCTTGAAAAATCAGGGCATACAGATTGCGCTTGACGATTTCGGCACCGGTTACAGCTCGCTGGCGCACCTGCGCGCCCTACCCTTTGATCGCATCAAGATCGACCGCAGCTTTGTTTCGACCATGCTCGAAAATCCGGAGAGCGCAGCCATTGTCAACGCCATCGCCGGGCTTGGATCGAGCCTGAGCGTTCCGATTACCGCGGAAGGCATCGAGGAACAGGCGCTCGTCGACAAGCTGCGCGAACTGGGCTGCACCAAAGGCCAAGGCTGGTATTATGGCCAGCCATTATCGGTCGAAAATGTCCGCAAGCTTCTGGCTGAACGCAATCTTCTGGTCAGCCGCAAATCGTCCAATCTATCTGAAAAGTCGGATGCCGAAGAAGTGCCCGCCTATGGCAGCAAGGGAAAGCGCGCGGCAGGCTGACATCGCCGCCGGACGCGGCTTTCGCTGGACTTGGATGCCGACGATAGCCTAATGCGCAGCCGTTATGGCAGCGCCTTTTCACAAGATGCACGGTCTGGGCAACGATTTCGTTGTGATTGATGCGCGCAGCGAACCCGTCGAGATGACGGGGCCGCGCGCGCGCGCCATTGCCGACCGCCGGACGGGCATAGGCTGCGATCAGCTGATCCTGCTCGAACCCTCTGACACTGCCGATATCCGCATGCGGATATTCAACGCGGACGGCAGCGAGGTGGAAGCTTGCGGCAATGCCACGCGCTGTGTGGCCACATTGCTCGGCAAGCCTGCACAAATCGAGACCATGGGCGGCATTCTTGAAACCCGCCCGCAGGACAATAGCGCGACTGTATTGCTCAATCCGCCTGCGTTCGACTGGGAGTTGATCCCACTCGCCATGCCGATGGACATAATGGACATGCCGGTTGGATGGGAGGAGCTTGAAAGGCCGATGTCGGTCAATGTCGGCAATCCGCATGTCATCTTTTTCGTGCCCGATACCGACGCGGTCGATCTGGAGCGGCTTGGACCGATTATCGAAACCGATCCGCTGTTTCCGGAAAAAATCAACGTCAATGTCGCGACCATCGTTGATCCCCAGAATATCCGGCTGCGCGTGTGGGAACGCGGCGTGGGCCTGACGCTCGCATGCGGGACGGGTGCCTGCGCAACCGCCGTTGCCGCAATCCGCAGCGGGAGGGCAACTTCTCCCGTAACCATTCACTTGCCCGGCGGAAATCTGCGTATCGGTTGGCAGGAAGGCGGGCCGATCGAGATGGAAGGCCCCGCAACCCATGTCTTCACCGGCAAAGCAGACTGGAGCGCTTTCGGTTGAGCGGGCCTGAAATCATCACAATGGGCTGTCGGCTAAATCTGGCAGAAAGCCATGCATTGGCCGAGCAGTTGGGTGACGAGACCAACCTCGTTATCGTCAACAGTTGCGCAGTGACCAACGAAGCAGTGCGCCAGACCCGGCAAGCAATCCGGCAAGCCCGCAAGCGGCGGCCTGACGCGCGCATCATCGTCACCGGTTGCGCGGCACAGATCGAACCACAAACCTTTGAAGCGATGGCAGAGGCCGATGCGGTCATCGGCAATATTGAAAAGCAATCCCCTGCCCTGTTCGCCATCGATGGCCCCAAGGTTCGTGTCAGCGACATCATGGCGGTGCAGGCGACCGCCCCGCACCTCGCCACCGCCTTTTCCGGGAACACTCGCGCTTTTGTCGAGGTGCAGACCGGCTGCGACCATCGCTGCACCTTTTGCATCATCCCCTACGGCCGCGGCAACAGCCGGTCGGTTCCTGCCGGGCAAGTGGTCGAACATGTCCAGCGGCTGGTGGATACGGGCATCGCCGAAATAGTGCTGACCGGCGTGGATGTTACAAGCTATGGCCATGACCTGCCGGGGCAACCCAATCTGGGGCGGCTGGTGGAGCAAATCATCCGCCACGTCCCTACCCTGCCCCGCCTTCGCCTATCCTCTATTGACGGGGTCGAGATCGACGAGCGCTTGTTCGACCTGATCACTGGCGAACCCCGCGTCATGCCGCATGTGCATCTGAGCTTGCAGGCAGGCGACAATCTGATCCTGAAACGCATGAAGCGCCGTCATTCGCGCGAGCAGGCCATCGAGATTGTCGCGCGGATGAAAGCCAGGCGCCCGGATATAGCCATTGGCGCAGACATCATTGCGGGTTTTCCGACAGAGGATGAGGCGATGTTCGAAAACAGCCTCGCGCTGGTTGAAGACTGCGCGATCGTCCATGGCCACATTTTCCCTTACTCGCCCAAAGCCGGAACGCCTGCCGCGAAAATGCCGCAAGTCCGGGCGCAAGACATCAAAGATCGCGCCCGTCGGCTTCGTGAGGCGGTCGCGGCCCAAAAAGATGTCTGGCTGGCTTCCCACGTCGGCAGCACACAAAAAATTGTCGTCGAAGCGGGCGGCGCATCTGGCCATTCGGAAAATTTCGCCTATGTCGAACTCGACCGCAAGGTGCCCGAAGGCGCCATAGTAACCGCATCGATCGAAGGACAGGAAAATGGACGGCTCCAAGGAAGGGTCGCCGGATGAGTGACAATCCCGGCTGGCGCGACAAGCTGCTTGGCGGCCTGAAGAAAACGTCGAGTAAGCTCAGCGAAAATCTGACCGGCCTGATTACCAAGGGCAAACTCGACGCCGATATGCTCGACGAGATCGAAGAGGCATTGATCGTCACCGATCTTGGCCCAGCGACCGCGGCGCAAATCCGCGACAAGCTCGCGGCCACGCGATTCGACAAGGGCATCGACATGGCTGACCTGCGCGAGGTGGTTGAGGAAGAGCTCACACAAATCCTGACGCCTGTGGCCAAGCCACTCGAAATCGACGCCTTCCCGCGCCCGCAGGTGATCCTCGTGATCGGCGTCAACGGATCGGGCAAGACAACCACCATTGCAAAGCTGGCGCACAATTTCCTTGAACAGGATTACGGCGTGATGCTGGCGGCCGGTGACACATTCCGCGCCGCAGCCATCGGCCAGCTCAAAGTCTGGGCCGACCGGATTGGCGTACCCATCGTCACTGGCCCCGAAGGCGGCGACGCAGCTGGCGTGGTTTTCGATGCCGTGAAAAGGGCAACGGCTGAGGGCATCGACGTACTCATCGTCGACACTGCAGGCCGTCTTCAGAACAAGCGTGAACTGATGGATGAGCTGGCCAAAATCCGCCGCGTGCTCGGCCGCCTGAACCCCGCCGCACCGCATGACGTTGTACTCGTTCTCGACGCAACCACCGGGCAGAACGCGCTGAGCCAAATTGAAATCTTCAAGGAAGTGGCTGGCGTCACCGGTTTGGTGATGACCAAGCTGGATGGCAGCGCGCGAGGCGGCGTGCTCGTCGCGGCCGCAAAGCAATTCGGCCTGCCTATCCACGCCATCGGCGTTGGCGAAACCATTGACGACCTCCGTCCCTTCGACGCCCGCGACCTTGCCGTCGCTATTGCAGGATCCGCATGACCGATACTCAGACTGCCAAGCCCAAGCATGGCTTGCTCAACTTCCTGCTCGATTTCGGGCCGTTGTTGCTGTTCTTCGTGGCGTCCCGTTTCGGACATTCCGAAACCGATCCCGTGCAGGGGCCGCTGGTTGGAACAGCCGCTTTCATGATCGCGATTGTCGTTGCGATGATCGTCGCGAAATGGAAGCTCGGGCGGATATCACCGATGATGAAGATGTCTGCCGTGCTTGTCGTCGGCTTTGGGGCGCTGACCTTGTGGTTCAGGGATTTCGGCTTCATCCAGCACAAAGCGACAGCCGTATATCTGCTGTTTGCAACCATTATTCTAGTCGGATGGCTGCGATCAAAGCCTGCCTTGAAATATTTACTGGAGCAGGCCTATGACGGGCTGAGCGATGAGGGCTGGCTGAAATTATCGTTGAGTTGGGGCCTGTTTTTTCTGGGGCTGGCGGCTCTGAACGAAATCATGATCCCGCTGCTGACCAGTGATCAGTACATCGCCGTCAAAACCTTTGGATTGCCTCTGCTCACTTTCCTGTTCGCCATGGCGAACATTCCGATGTTACTGAAACACGGCCTGAAGCTAAGCGATGAGCCGCCGGTGCCACCGCAAGGTTGAATCCCAACCTCATTCCATTTCGCTCGTCTCCCCCGCGAAGGCGGGGGTCCATCTCCGGTGGATGAAATTTCGATGGCAGGTGATGGATTCCCGCGTTCGCGGGAATGACGAGATCAGATCATGACTTAAATTGAATTGGCAATTTAAGTTCCCTTGTAACACCGGCTGTGCTTGGCTAGGCTTCGCAGCATTCGGGTTAACCAAGCCAAAAAGGGGAAGAAAAATGGCGAAGTTTTTTGGAAATCTGCACGCGGTGCTGGGCGTTGGCCTTGTTCTCGCATTGGCGCTGATTGCATGCGTACCGGCCAATGGCGATCTGGAACAGCAAGCCATCCGTTGGCTGCACACCTTCTTCGGCATCCTCTGGATCGGGCTGCTCTATTATTTCAACTTCGTCCAGATCCCGACCATGCCCAAAATCCCTGCTGAACTGAAGCCGGGCGTGTCGAAGCATATCGCACCGTCGGCGTTGTTTTTCTTCCGCTGGGGTGCGGCATTGACCGTTTTGTTCGGCCTGATCATTGCCTTCCGCGCCGGATATCTGATGGATGCGCTGATGCTCGCTGAAAGCCACCGCCTCATCGGTATCGGCATGTGGCTCGCGCTGATCATGGCATTCAACGTCTGGTTCGTGATCTGGCCTGCGCAGCAAAAGGCGCTCGGTCTGGTCGAGGCAGACGATGCCACCAAGGCAGCAGCTGCCACCCGCGCGATGATGTTCTCGCGCACCAACACCCTGCTGTCGATCCCGATGCTCTATGCCATGATCGGTTTCAACGGCGGCTGATAGCCACGAACAATTTGGAGAAAAGGCGGCTTTCGGGCCGCCTTTTTTTGGAGAGGGAACACCAATGCAATTTGACGAAGTCATTCTCGGTCGCCGCAGCATAAGAGGATATAAGCCCGATCCAGTTCCACGCGAACTGATCGAGGAAATCCTGACACTGGCTATGCGCGCGCCTTCATCGATGAACACGCAACCGTGGAATTTCTACGTCATCACCGGCGAACCGCTCGACCGCATCCGCAAGGGCAACACCGAACGCACACTGGCAGGTGTCCCGCAATCGCGCGAATTCCGCACCGGCCAACCCTTTGAAGGCATCCATCGCGAACGACAGGTCGATGTCGCCAAGCAGTTGTTTGGCGCGATGGGCATCGAGCGCGACAACAAGGAAAAGCGGCAGGACTGGGTGCTGCGCGGATTCCGCCAGTTCGATGCACCGGTGTGCGTGATTATCACCTATGACAAGGTTCTCGACGGCAGCGACGATACACCGTTCGATTGCGGCGCTGTCGCCACCGCGCTGGTCAACGCTGCCTGGTCACGCGGCCTCGGCTCGGTGATCAACAGCCAGGGCATCATGCAGTCGCCCGTCGTCCGCGAACATGCCGGGATTGCCGATGATCAGGTGATCATGAAAAGCATCGCTTTGGGTTGGCCCGATATGGACTTCCCATCGAACGCCGTTGTGCCACCGAGAAAGTCGGTTGCAGAGGCCGCGACGTTTGTGGGCTTCAATTGAGTTGAGTCCAAGCAGTGGCTGACTACGACACCATCGGCGTCGATTATGCCAATCTGCGCAAGCCCGATCCGCGCATCGCGGAGCCCATATTTGCAGCATTGGGCGACGCTCGATCCGTCCTCAATGTGGGCGCTGGTGCGGGCAGTTATGAGCCCCTTGACCGCGATGTGACAGCTGTTGAGCCCTCTGCCAAGATGATCCGCCAACTCCCGCCCGGTTCGGCACCGGCTATCCAGGGCGGAGCAGAGGCGCTGCCATTTCCAGACAAGCATTTCGACGCGTCGATGGCGATATTGACGATCCATCACTGGACCGAAAAGGCCAAGGGCTTGGCGGAAATGCGCCGCGTTACGCGTGGACCGGTCGTGCTCCTCACCTTCGATCCGGCGCATCGCGGATGCTGGTTGACCGACTATCTGCCTGAACTGGTCACCCTTGATGAAGGGCAAATGCCTGTCATGGCGGATTATGCGCGCTGGATGAGGCCGGTGTCGATTTCTCAGGTGCTGGTCCCGCATGACTGCAGCGACGGCTTCCTCTACGCCTATTGGCGGCGACCGCGGGCCTATCTGGATGCGCGAATCCGGCAGGGCATGTCCTCATTCTGGAAGATCGAAGGCGCTGATGCAGCGCTTGAGCGGTTGGCCGATGATCTCGAAAGCGGCGCTTGGGAAGCGAAATATGGTGATCTTATGGGTTTGGACGTACTCGACACCAGCTATCGGCTGGTGGTGTCGGTTTCCTAGCCCAAAAGGTCGTGCTTCTTCAGGCTGTGCCTTAGCTGATCATAGCTGAGATTGAGCGCCTTGGCGGTTTGCCGCTGGTTGTAGCGATGTTGTGCCAATGCCTGTTCGAGCAGCGCCTTTTCAAAGGCTTCGGTGGTTGCCTTGAAGTCGCCAACCTTGATCTGCGCTTCGCTGATTGCCGAGAAATCGGTCGAATGGCGTGATGCACCTGCGTCCTGCTCCTGCCCGCCGCCGCTTTCGCTTTCGCGGGACTGGGCGCCAGCGGTCGGCAGCGCGGTCCACGGGCTTTCGAACGGGTCGAACTGGACATAGTCGACCGGCTGCTCCGGCGAATTCCAGCGGTAAACGGCGCGTTCGACAACATTTCTGAGTTCGCGGACATTGCCCGGCCAACTGTAATTTTCCATCGCCCGACGCGCGACTTGGCCAAAGCCCGGCCAGCTATCCCATTCAAGCTCGTTCGCCATGCGACGCCCGAAATAGTCGGACAAAACCTCGATATCACCTTCGCGCACGCGCAAGGGCGGGAGCGTGATGACCTCGAAACTCAGCCGATCGAGAAGGTCGGCACGAAAGCGTTCCTTTGCAACCATGTCCGGCAGGCTTTCGTTGGTTGCACCAACGATGCGGACATCGACGCGAATAGGCTTGGACGAGCCGATTCGCGTGACTTCGCCATATTCGACTGCCCGGAGCAGACGCTCTTGCGCGCCCATAGAGAGCGTACCCAGTTCGTCGAGAAACAGCGTTCCGCCATGCGCCTCTTCAAAGCGCCCTTCGCGGGCGCGGGTGGCACCGGTAAAGGCGCCTGCCTCATGCCCGAACAATTCGGCCTCGATCAGCGTTTCTGGCAGTGCCGCGCAGTTCATCGTGACCAGCGGACCGTCCCAGCGTTGCGACAGGCGGTGGAGACGCTCGGCGATCAGTTCCTTGCCGGTCCCGCGTTCGCCGATGACAAGGATCGGACGATTGAGCGACGCGGCGCGGCTGGCGCGCTCGACCGCATCGAGAAAGGCCGAGCTTTGGCCGATGAATTGCGTGCCGCGTTCCATTCCCCACTGTTGGCATATTTCACCATCATTTGGCAAGTTTTACATGGTGAAAAACCCTCAAAAACCCGAACATAGGTCAGGTTTCTCTGAATTTCCGCCATTTCGATCAAATTGGCACGCCTCCTGCTATATGTCTGGCAAGCCGCACAGAGGCCGAAACCGAAGGACAAGAAAATGCAAAAGCTCAACCAGACCGAAACCCAGCCGACCGGAACTTTCGTCGGCGCGTCGATCTCGATGCTGTTGCTCATCGCATTCGGGCTTTCGTCCTTTGTCATCCAGCAGAAAGATGCCAGCCACCATGCAGCAGAACAGTCCAACCGGCCTGTCGGCGTTAGTGCCTATCTTGCCTGACGCTGCAAGCCGCCGACCGGGGCGCGAAAGCTCTCCCCCAGCTCCCCTACAAGAGCTTGCCCCGGTCGCCCCTTTTCGTGCAATGTTCCAGTCGACTGAACGTTTCAATATCCGGAGTTACCCAATGGGCATATTTTCCAGGACACGCGATATCATAGCCGCCAATGTCACCGACTTGCTCGACAAGTCTGAAGACCCGGCAAAGCTGATCCGCATGATCATCATGGAGATGGAAGAAACCCTTGTCGAAGTGCGTGCTTCGGCCGCCCGTACCATCGCGGACAAGAAGGAGCTGCAGCGTCATATTGCAAAGCTAGACCATTTGCAGGCTGACTGGACCGAAAAAGCTCAGCTCGCATTGTCCAAGGACCGCGAAGATCTTGCCAAGGCGGCTTTGGTCGAGCGCAAGAAGGCGGTCGACATGGCTGACCAGCTCCGTTCGGAAGTGGCTGTACTCGACGATGCCCTGAAAGCGTCGGAAGCAGACATCCACAAGCTGCAGAAAAAGCTGATCGACGCCCGCTCGCGCCAGAATGCCCTGATGACGCGCCTCGAAAGCGCCGAAAATCAGGTAAAGCTGCGCACCATGTATAATGGAGACAAGGTCCGTGATGCATTCAGCCGCTTCGATGATCTCGAACGCCGTGTTGATGAAGCGCAAGGCTATGCCGATGCCCTCGCAATCGGTGCCGACGGCCCGAAGACTCTGGGCGAAGAAATCGACGCACTCAATGCGATAGACGAGGTCGATGCCGAGCTCGAGGCCATGAAAAAAGCAATGAAGAAGGGCTGAACCGATGGAAGATACCCTCGTACCCATATTTGTCGTCGGGATGCTCTTCATCGGGCTGCCCTGGCTGGTGATGCACTATGTCACCCGCTGGAAAACCGCCGCAACGCTAACCAATGACGATGAACGCATGCTCGGAGACATGCACGAACTGGCACGCCGCCTCGAAGACCGTCTCGACACCGTCGAACGCCTTGTCGCTGCCGACAACCCCGATTGGCATCCCCGCCGTCTTGACCATGAGAGCGAGGAATATGCCGATTTAGACAATATCCGCCGACTGGAGAGGAAGAACTGAGATGTCTGGCATGCACACCAAATTCTATCTCGATAAGCAGAATGGCAAATGGAAAGGCGTTTGCGCAGGCATCGCGGACTATACGGGGGTCAATGTCCTCTGGGTTCGGCTGGGCGCGGTGATGCTCACCCTGATGGGCGGCTTTCCTTGGACGCTGATTGCTTACTGGATCACCGCATGGATGGCCGACAGGAAACCTATCCACCTCTACACCGAGGACAAGGCCGAGCAGAAATTCTGGCAGGGCGTGCGCCAATCGCCTGCCCGCACCACACGCGACATTCGTTCACGCTTCCGCGAAATCGACCGTCGCCTCGCTGACATGGAAACCTTCTATGTAAGTAATAACAAGCAACTCGCAGATGAGATCGAAAGCCTGCGTTAAGCGCGGTTTCTGGGAGGACTATAATGGGCGAAGGTGAAGTGATATTCACCCTTTTGATGGGTGGGCTGATGGGTACTGCCGTCACACTGATGATCCAATGGTACGGCAGGCGGAAAGTGAAAGCAGCTCTCAAGCAGGAAGGGCTGACCCCGACTCGCCAGACCGAACTGCTGGTCAACGAAAATGAAGCCATGCGCGGCCAGATGATGCGTCTTGAGGATCGCCTCTCGGTGATGGAACGGATTGCAACCGACAGCAGCCTGAATCTGGGCCGCGAAATTGAACGCCTGCGCTGAACGCAGCGAGGAAAAGGAAACAGGAAATGGGACCTGACACAATAATCTGGATTGTCGGCCTGTGCACCGCAGGCTGGGTGATCAACAACTGGATCCGCGCGAAACATGGCTACTCGCTCGAAGACGAATGGGGTGGAAAAACCACCAAGGAACTGCCCGAAGCCGAACGCAAAATCGGGCTGTTGACCAGCGAAAACGAACAATTGGGCGGCAAGATTAGCCGGCTGGAAGAACGGATCGCCGTTCTGGAGCGGATCGCCACAGACAAGGGCGTCCGGCTCGCCGACGAAATTGAAAGCTTGCGCTGAAGGAGTAATCGAACATGCCCGAAGAATTTTTTTTGAAGTATCTCCCTTTTCTGATCGCAGGGGGTTTGTTTATAGGCTTTTTCGGAATTGCCGCGTCGATTTATACCACCCGACTGCGGATCAAAAATGGCTATCCGCTTGAGGGGACGTGGGGGCAGAAACATTATCCCAAGACCGACCAGGAATCGATCGAGCGGATCAAGTTGTTGAGCCAGGAAAACGCCCAGCTGCGTGCCGAACTCGGTTCGATCAAGGATAGGCTCGCCAGCGTCGAAAAAATTGTGGTTGATGACACCCATAAGCTGACCGCCGAGATCGAGGCCCTGCGCGGCCCTGCCAACTAAGGACTACGCATGAGCCCGATACTCATCCCCATTTTAGGAATTTGCTGTGGCCTGCTTGCCATCTTTGCCGGCGCGATTTTTCGCCCCTGGTTGAAGATGAAAGAGCGACAGATGGAACTGGATGCGCAAATGGTTGCCGAAAAGGCCGCGCAATATGCCGCAGACAAAGGCCGTCTTGAGGAGCGTGTCGCGGTGCTGGAACGCATCGTCACCGACCAAGGCTATAGCCTGGCGAACGAAATCGAAGCTCTGCGCACCACGCCACTGAACCTCGAACCCACACATGAAAAGGAAGTAGTGAAATGATCGGCGATCCATTCACGATGGTTGTTGCCATCATTGCCATTATTACCATCGGAAAGATTATTCAGAGCAAGCATCAGGCGAAGTACGGCATTATCGAAGATCAGGATATGTTGGGAAACAAGACTCAGCGTCTAGCGAACAAGACTGATACGCAGGCACTGCAGAACGAAATTACCGAATTGAAAGAGCGCATTAAAGTGTTGGAACGCATCGCGACCGACAACACAAATGCATTCGACGTCAGCCGCGAAATCGAAGCGCTGCGCGACCGGTAATCGTAAAAGGAAGGAAGGACCATGCCACAGGACTCCAACTTCTATCTGACGGTAAGCGCACTAGCGCTCGCAACGGTCGGCATCGTCGCCGCAGCCAGCCTGCGCGGATGGCGCGATTGGATCGAATTTAAGCGAACTGAAATGGAAAGCCAGCACCGCCCATCGCACGACGGCGCGCCATCGACCGTATCGCGCATTGAAGTCGCCGACCTGAAAGAACGGGTGAAAAAGCTCGAAGCCATTGCGGCGGGCATTGATATCTGAAGTCCAAGGCCATAAGCGCAGCGCCTATGACTGCGCTGGCCCACATATTGGACGAATATGAATTTCTCGATGGTGACGATCGGTATCGGTTACTGATCGATCTGGGAAAGGCGCTTCCGCCGATGCCTGATGCGCTTAAAACAGACGCTACGCTGGTGCGCGGTTGTTCGGCAAGCGTTTGGGTCTATCCCCTAACTGAGAATAAACAGCTCTCATTCCTTGCGGACAGCAATGCTGCCATCACCAAAGGCATCATCGCGCTTGTTCTGAAAACGGTCGAAGGAAAGTCGGCTGCCGAAATAGGATCTCTGGAAATCGAAAGTGCACTTGCCCCGTTCGATCTCAAAAACCAGCTAAGTTCGAACCGGACGCAGGGCATTCCCAATATGATAGCATTGATCCGCGAAACCGCCGCGCGCTACGCCTGAGTGCGCTCAGCCCTTCCAGACGCGTCGTTCCTCCGCCGCGCGCAACACATCGAACGCAGCCTGCCCTGCCTGAAAGGCTTTCGCCGCGTCTGCATCATTGGGTCGCACGTCGGGATGTGTTTCCTTGGCGATCTTGCGCCATGCCTTTTTCACTTCTTCGAAATCGGCGTCCGGATCGAGGCCTAGCAATTCAAGTGCGCGCATCTCGTCACGGCTGCGGCTGCCATCGCCGGATCCAGCCCAGCCATAATGCGCAGATTCGTGATAGCCGCTATTGTCGCGACGTTCGTTAGATTCGCGTTCCGATGCTTCTTCGGCCGTCAGTCCAGCAAAATAGTCATAGCCGCGATTATATTCAGCGGCATGGTCCTCGCAAAACATCCAGCGTTCTGGGCTGTTGGGCGACTTGGGAGCGGGGCAATTGCCGGCCCGATTGCAGCCCACCCTGTCACACAGTCGAACAGCCTGCGCCTCGCGCGAGGTGCCATAACCGCGCCAACGGGGAAATCCCCAGTCATTACTACGAGAAGAACGAGCCATGCCGCCGCCTTAGCGAGGGCATGGCTCAGTTGCTAGGCCCAATCGGGCTAAATTACATGCTGGTTGCACCGGCCATCATGGCGCCGCCGAAAAATGTGGCGATGAGCATACCGCCGACAAACATCGTCAGGACGGCAGACAACACAATGTAGATCAGGATGATTACGACCGTAAAACCGGCGATTTTCTCAGTCGGAGCTTCCATGATCGGGCCGATACCGGTGTAAATCAGGTAAACGACATAGGCGACTGCCGCGAGTGATACCAATCCTCCAACAGGTCCAAGAAACGGAGCTACCAACCCGGCAATCCAGGATGGCGTCGATGCATAGGCCATCAACTTGGTTGCGCTGACGATATCCGATTTGCCGTTAAAGCTTGGCGACACCGCGTTGACGATGAAGCTCATCGCATAGAGCATAATCAGGCCGATAACGAAGCCAACCGCACCCATCCCGGCAGCGATTCCAACGCCGACCGAACCGATGCCCATAGGCGCAAGCGAACCAGCGCCAATGCCCAGAAGCCCCATTGCGATCACCGTTCCAATGATCGGGAGTACCGACAATGGAATGGCATAGCCGGTGAATAAACCGCCAACCGATGCGCTCTCTTTCGCGATGACTTCCCATTCGGCTTTGGGATTAAGTAGGATATTCTTTGCACGATCGACTAATGACATTTGCTTTCCCCTCTTCAATGAAGATACCCTAAGTTGGAAGAAAACCACAATTGTGCCAATAAGTAAATCAAAAGGGAGAACAGGCCATGATGTTCGCTTCACGTATCCTTGTTGCCACTATCGGGTTGCTTTCGCTGCTATCGGTGTATCAACACTGGTTTGATGTCGGGTCTCTGGTTGATGCGCGTGGAATAGAAACGGTGGGCGCTATCGGTGCGGCAAACATAAGGGCGGATATCGGCGGCTTGTTTCTGGCGATTGGCGTGTTTGCCTTCATCGCAACATGGAAACGCAGTTCCACTTGGCTGGCGGCGACATGGCTGCTTCCTGCCCTGGCGTTGCTGGGCCGCTTTGTCAGCCTCGCTCTGGATGGCGGCTCTACGCGCGTATTTGAGCCGATAGTGGTCGAGGCTATCGTGCTCACGCTTTTGGGTGGCGTTTATCTGTACTGGAAAAAAGTGCCAGAGGGTCTGTAAGCCGGGTTCTGTCCACCCGCGTCCGCGCAAGGCTTTGGCGAGATAGGCGACCATTCCTCTAGTCCTATATTTACATACAGGATCAAGCAATCAACCCGGGCGACTGGCAGGAGGATGCCATGTGCCGCCCCTATTCGATTTTGCTCCCGGTGGGGTTTGCCGTGCCGCCGACGTTGCCGCCCGCGCGGTGCGCTCTTGCCGCACCCTTTCGCCCTTACCCAGCCGAAGCCGTGGCGGTTTGCTTTCTGTGGCACTTTCCCTTGGGTCACCCCAGCCGGAAGTTATCCGGCACCGTTCCTCGCTGGAGCCCGGACTTTCCTCCCGCACCCCGCAAGCGAAGCACCGGCGGTCGCCCGACCCTCTGGCGCGTCAGCCGATAGCAGGTCCGCCTTCATGTTCCAAGAGCAGGCTCCAGAGTATCGCACGGCACTGGCCATCGATGATACCATCGACATTTTCAGGCCGGAAACGGCGCTGGAAGGCAATGACAGCCTTGGCGCCATCGGCTATGCCATAGCCATAACGTTCCAAGGCCAACAGGAATGCGGCATCGCCCCAACCCGGATCGACAAGATTTTTGGTCGGCCGCGAAACAGCAAGCCCTACTTTCGCAAGGCGCTCCCAATCAAACAGTTCACCCGGATCTTCCTTGCGCGCGGGTGCCACATCGCTGTGGCCGACAACATTGCGGGGTGGAATTCCATAGGTTCGCACAATTTCAGCGACTAAGGGCACCAATGCGGCCATTTGTTCCTCGGGAAATGGCCGATAGCCCCATTCATGCCCGGGATTGACGATTTCAATCCCAATGCTGGCACTGTTGCAGTCGGTAATTCCGCGCCAGTAAGAAAGGCCTGCATGCTGCGCGCGCTGCTCCTCGCGGACCATATGAATAATTTGACCATCTTCTTCGACGACATAGTGGGCTGAAACCTTGGACGCCGGATTGGCCAGCCATTCGACAGCTTCAGGGCCGCTCTTCATGCCGGTATAATGCAAAACAAGCATAGTAATCGGAAGCGTACGCTCACCGAAATTCGGGGACGGATACCAGATCATACGGCATTCATAGGCCGCAAGCGTCGCTATGCAAAGCCTGCTTAGACAGCGCGCCTTTGCGGGCTTGAAACAGAAACGCCGCTGGCGCTGGTGCGCTGATAGAATCCGCGAAATTCCCGCGATGCCTCAAACTTCTCGGTCTGGCCGATAACGGTTTCAGCCGCGCCGAGCATCAATACGCCGTCGTTAGTCAATGCCGATGCCAGATGCTCCAGCACTTCCCGGCGTTTGTTGTCGCACAAATACATCAGCATGTTACGGCAGAGAATGAGGTCAAATTGGCCCAAATGACGCGCGCTATCGAGCTGGTTGTGCTGCGCGAATGTCACCATTTTACGGACTTCGGGCTTTGCAAGCCAGTCGCCATCCACCTGGTCAAAATATTTGAGCATCAACATAACGGGCAGGCCGCGCTGGATCTCGAATTGCGAATACTGCCCTTTGCGCGCCTTGGCCATTGCGCTTGTCGAAATGTCTGTTGCCAGGATATGGATGCTCCATCCCCGCCACTTATCGGCATTTTCGAGGAACGACATAGCAAGCGATAGCGGCTCCTGGCCGGTAGAGCAGGCAGAGGACCATATCCGCAAGCGCTTAGTGCTAGACCTCGCAGCGCGCAGCGAATCCATCACAGGCCCGGTCAAAAGCGCGAAATTCGCCTGGTCGCGGAAAAAGCAGGTTTCATTGTTGACCATGGATTCCATGCATTCCTTGAGTAGTTCCGGTTCGCCTCCACCGTCCAGGATCGTGGCGAGCATATCGATATCGGGGATGGAATGTTTGCGCAGAATTGGCTTCAGAGCCATTTCGACACGCCAGTGCCTGTTCGCAAGCAGTTGCTGACCGGTCTCGCGCGCGAGCAAATCGGAAAGCTTGCGGTGGGCGCGTGCGACAGCGGCCTCGCCCATTATTTGACGGCCCTGGCGAGCAGGCGGGTCATCAGGGCGGGAGGTAAGATGGCATCTGCCAGACCGGCTTTGGCGACCGCTCCGGGCATTCCCCAAACCACCGAACTTTCAGCGTCCTGCACAATGATGTTGGCGCCGGCGGCCGAAAGGTGAACGGCACCCGCCGCGCCGTCATTCCCCATGCCGCTTAAGACGACAGCCAGCGCGCCCGCGCCGTAAACTCTCGCCACAGATTCAAATAATGCGTCAACCGAAGGGCTGTAACGACTGCCCGCATAGTGATCGAGATGTTCAATCTTCCTTCGCCGCCCGCTTTGCCCGCAGGTCAGATGTGCGCTGCCCGGTGAAATATAGATGGTGCGTTCACGGATTTCTGCTCCCGATTTGGGGACACATACTGTGCGATCGGTTTGCGCAGACAATTGACGCGCAAAAAATTCCATGAAGGCATCAGGCAGATGCTGGGCGATGAACACCGGGCAATTCAGCTCAGCAGGCAGATTGCGGACAATGTCGTAGATGACCGGAATTCCGCCTGTCGATGCACCGATGGCGATACATTCAGGCCGCGAAAGCTCAAATTTTGAGTCAGCTTCAGGATTGCGATATTCCGGCTCGACATTTTTTCGCGCAACTAGGCGGGAAGAGCTACCCAACCGGACGACTTTTTCAACCAGCAACTCGGGAAAGCGGCCTGCAAAGCCAAAACGACCCGGTTTCGAAAGCGTATCACACGCACCCAGCTCGAGCGCACGGATCGCTGCAGGACCATTTTCTTCAACGAAGGAGGAGACGACGAGCACCCTGCCCCCGCCTGCTGCATCCAATATGTCCGGCAACGCATCCAAGCCCGAACGCTCGGGCATTTCGATGTCGAGAAGGATAATGTCAGGCTGGACGTTTTTAAGCTGCCTGAGAGCATCTTCGCTGTTCCCGGCTTCACCAACAATTTCCACCTCGCCGCTATCGCTCAACATCCGTGCGAAAATCGAACGCACAACATTGCTGTCGTCGACAAGCAGGACCTTAATTGGACGATCGGGTTGCTCCGAAACCGGAGATGCAAGGCCTAAGGATGCGCGCATGACTATCGTTCAGATGCAACCGACCAACTGCAATTTGGTTTCCAGCGTTTCCCGGTCAAACGGCTTCATCACATATTCGTCAGCACCGGCTTCGATGGCCGCCTGAATATGGCCAATGCCATTCTCTGTAGTGCAGAATATTACCTTGGCGCACGCAGCGGTCGAAGCCCGATAGGCGCGCAAAAACTCCATCCCGCCCATGATTGGCATATTCCAATCGAGAAGGATGACGTCAGGTTGGCGGTTGGCGCACTGATCCAGTGCCTCGTTGCCGTCCGACGCTTCGTCGACTTGAAATTCCAATGTTTCCAATATGTGGCGAGCCACCTTTCGGATGACTTTGCTGTCATCAACGATCAGGCACGTTTTCATGGCGGATGCTCCTTGGTCCAATTTGAACCAATCTAAAGTCAGGCTGTTAGTGACCGGTTAATTCGACAGTGTGGAGGCAATAAAAATCCACAATCTATTACGCAGCCAAACGGGCTTCAATCGCGACCAGACGCTCGGGATCGACAACCATGTGCAGTTTGCCTTCGATCTCAATGAGTTCTTTCACCAATTCGCGCCATTTGCGATCAAGCTTCGTCGCGGGGATGATGGCCTCTTCAGCGACCGAAACGACATCGCTAACCCGGTCGACCATCAGTCCAAAGTTGTGACCACCAATAGAAGCGACCACGGCAAGTCCTTTTTGGTGAACGGTTTTGCGCTGACCCGTAACCCGATATTGGCAATCAATCAGCGTCAGTACACGACTTCGCAACGCGAATAGTCCGGCAATGACCGGGTCACACCGCGGAACTTCAACCACATCACCCACGGTAACAACTGATTCGATCACCTCGCTGCAGATGGCAATGGAAGTGTCTGCAATCTCTGCAATCAGGAATAGCTTGGACATATTACGCGCCTCCGGCAATTTTTGAGCTTACCGCCGAAAGCAGCGCCGCACGATCATAGCGATAAATCGAATCATGTCCGCCCTCGGCTGGACGCAGGCTGTCGCGCAATTTCACAAGCCGACAGTCGCCGTTTGAGGCATCCGCGTTCGCGTCAAGTGACAGCATGACTGAAGCTGTCGCCCGATGTTGCTCGTCGAAAGTTACATCATAGCCTGATGCCTTGAGCAGCGGTGCCAAAACCCTCTGTTCCCAGCCATCTTCTGTTTCAGCGCTGATAAAGCACAAGGGGCGTCCTGAAGCATGGCTACGCATTGCATCGGACGTCAGTTCGAAGAAGCTGAAGCTGCTGAGCAATTCAATAGGTCGTCCATCGACATGAACAATGCCTTCGTAGATTTCCGGATTGAGCGACGGTGCAACCTCGCCGTCAATTGCGAAGATGTCTATGACGTCCGCAACCGCAAGAAACACGATGCTGGAACCATCTGTCAAACGCAGAAGTTTGACGTGGCTTTGCTCCGGCAGGCCATCAAGGCCGCGAACATCGAAGAGCGTTCCGTTCACCGAAACACACAGGCGCCCACCCACTTCGTGGAATGCAGCGCGTTCAAAGTCCTCCATCCGCTCGACCGAAGCCAGACGGATTGCCCGGATCTTTCCATCCATCGTTTCGAACAGCAGTCCCGAGTCGATCTGTCGTTTTTCTAGATGCACGGCATCGTGACGCTTGGTATCACGCTCGAATAAGTCTTCCTCGACGCCGATTGCCGCAGCTAGGCCGCTAGCATCGAGTAGAAGCATAGGGCGTCCATTGTCGGGGAGCGTTGTCCCAGCATAAAGCCCGGTCGCCATCACAAGCGGGGCACCCGGCTTGACTACCAGCTCTTCATTGTCGACCACTGCTTCAACGTCCAGCGCAAATGTGGCGCCTACAGCGGGACGGATGATCACCAGCGTGCGCGCCATTCCCTGGCTACAAGCCGCTTCTTCAACTTCCAGCAAGGCTTCCAACTTTGCATAAGCGAGGCGTTCACCGCGTACTTTGGCAATCGGCATGTCACCGATATGTTCGATTTCAACGTTTCGGTTCGCAACCGAGATGATCTCCACAACCGACGAGCGCGAAATACCGAATATTTGTCCCCCTGCCCGCAAAGAAAGCCCGGCGATGATTGACAAGGTCAGTGGCAGCCGCAGCGTAATTTTCAGACCGTGGCCGTCATGATTCTCGAGGTCGATGGTGCCACCAATCGCGTGCATATTGTTGCGGACAACATCCATACCGACGCCGCGCCCAGAAATGGCCGTCACTGCGTCTGCAGTCGACAGGCCCGGCGCAAAAATCGTGTCTAGCTTGGCGCGTTCGGACATTTTCTGCCACTGGCCGATCGTCAGCAATTTGCGCGCAATTGCCTTCTGGCCCAATTTCTCGACATCGATGCCGCGACCATCGTCGCTGATCTCGACGAGGATCTGATTACCCGATTGGCGTGCGACGACTTGGATATGGCCGACAGGATCTTTGCCGACAGAGCGGCGTTCCTCGGCGCTTTCGATGCCGTGGTCTGCCGAGTTGCGCAAAATGTGCGTCAACGGATCGCGCAGCGCCTCTACCATTTCGCGATCAACCTCTACCTCACTGCCTTCGACAGTAAGTTCGATTTGTTTATCAAGGTCGATGCAGATGTCGCGCAGCAATCGCGGAAGCGATGAAAACAGCCGGTCGATATGCTGCATGCGCATCATCCCGATGGCATCGCGCATTTCGGCAACGGTGGTCGAAAGGCGACCAAAGGCATGATCGATTTCGGTCGATGCCCCGTAGCGGCGGAGCTGGCGCGACACCTCGTTTCGCGCCAGAACGAGGTCGGAAACCCCGTTCATTAACTTGTCCAGCAGGTTTAGCGACACGCGGACGGTCCGCGATTTACTTCGGCTAGTATGATCGTCGACGATCGAAGCGACTTCTTCGTTGAGGTAATCCGATCCTACTGCCGAAGCCTCCTCTTCGACTGCTTGCTCTGTTGGCAGGAATGCAAGCATTGCGGCTATCAAGCCAGGGTCGTCATCAAAAACCGACTCACCGGTTTCGAGCGCATCGGTTAATGCAGCAATCCGGTCGATCACTGCCAAAGTTGCGGACACAAGTTCAGGGCAAACACTTATCCGACCATCGCGCGCATGACTTAAAACGTCTTCGGCCGCATGGCTAAGCCGCAAAAGTCGAGGCAGATCAAGAAATCCGCAGCTCCCCTTCACCGTGTGGACGAAGCGAAATGCGCTATCGATCAGCCCGAGATCATCCGGCGTCTTTTCCCACTGGACAAGCTGTCCGGCGAGGATTTCCAAGGTTTCACGGGTTTCCGCGATAAAATCTTCGCGCAGATCATCCATTTCAGGCGTCCCAATATATTAATTGGACGTCTTATGGGGCGATCTTGGTTAAAAAGGCCTTTACACTGGCCCTATATGTGGCGTCAGCGAACGAGCGCGCCAATAACGATTTGCGTATCGTCCGGGCCCGCAATCTGCACCAGACCGCCATTGGCTGCACAAAGCCCGCGAACCATCCAGGCAGCGGCGGTGCGCGAGTCAATCTGGCTTTCCGTCAACTCTCCGGAAAGCGCATCCCGAACCGATTGATCCATGATAATACGTGGACCGGTTGCCCGGATAACGATTTCCTGTTCGCCCTCGCGCGCTTCGGCACCCACATGCAATTCACCGCCACGCACTAATGCATCCTTGGCGATCAGCACAAGGTTCAAGAGCACCTTCACAGCCTTTTTAGGCATCAACCCCGCTGGAACGCCCCAATGCAGCGTCGTGCGCCCGTCACTGGTCACCAGCGGCTCTATCACGGCTTTGGCCTCCATGGGGTCAACCTCACTGCCAAAGCCACCGGCAGCACCGAAGGCAAGCCGGAAGAATTTCAGCTTGTCCGCCGCCGATTTGGCGCTTTCAGCGAGCAGATCCATGCAGCGTTTGCGCATTTCCGGATCATGTTCATCGGCCAACAGTTCCAGGCCGTTGTTCATAGCGCCCACAGGGCTCAGCAAATCATGGCAGAGGCGCGAGCACAACAAGGCAGCAAGATCGATTTCAGCGTCGGACATGGTCAGCCGGGGTCCCCTATTGGTCATGACGTCAGTGCAATGAACGCTGTGCAAAGCCGTTTCAACCCTTCAATGGATGTTACAAGCTCAAAATCGGCAAACTAAGCTTGATAAACAACAAAATGCCCCCACATTCTTGGCTATGGAGGGGCAGGAAGTCACGCATAGCGGCATTTTGGGGCCGGGACGGTTGGACCGCGCTCTCGCGGAAGCCATACCTTCGCTCTCACGCGCGCGTATCCAAGCGCTGCTGGAGGCTGACGCGTTGCATATCGCTGGTCAGGTCGTGACCGATCCATCGAGCAAACGACATCAGGGCCAGACCTTTACGCTTACCGTTCCTGCGCCGATCCCGGATAAGGCCGCGCCGCAGGATATCGAACTCGACATTGTTTTTGAGGACGAACATCTGATCATCGTCAACAAATCGGCAGGGCTGGTCGTGCATCCTGCAGCAGGGCATGCCGATGGCACTTTAGTCAATGCCCTGCTCCATCACTGTAAGGGAAAACTGTCGGGAATTGGCGGCGTCCAGCGGCCCGGGATTGTCCATCGCATCGACCGGGACACATCGGGTCTGCTCGTGGTGGCCAAATCGGATGTCGCGCATGAAGGTTTGGCAAAGCTATTTGCCACCCATGACATCGAACGCCGTTATTTGGCGGTTGTCGTAGGGCAGCCCTCGCCCGCAGGCGGAACAATCCGGACCCAAATCGGTCGATCGACGACCAATCGCAAGAAAATGGCGGTGCTACCTGAAGGCAAGGGCAAGCACGCCGTTACCCATTACCGCACCATTGAACAGTTTAGGGAAGCATCGCTGGTAGAATGTCGACTAGAAACGGGGCGCACCCATCAGGTGCGTGTCCATATGGCACATATCGGACATCCCCTTATCGGGGATTCCACTTATAATAATCGACGAAAAGCGTTTAGATTTGGACCAAATCAGTCCTATTTTGACCGACAAGCCTTGCACGCGGTGTCACTGGGGTTTATTCATCCAGTTACCGGTGAAAAGCTGGGTTTCGAAAGCAGATTGCCCGATGATATTCAGCTTCTGCTAACGTCCCTTAAGGCATAGAGTTTCACTGTAACCGTTCGACAATGGGGTGCTTGATGAGGCCCCGGCGCGGACATGAAAGAGGAAGATAATGTCAGAGACTAAAAATGTTCCGGCAACTATCCCTGCCCTTGGGGGGGACGACAGCCTCAACCGCTATCTCGCGGAAATCAAAAAATATCCGATTTTAGCGCCCGAGCAGGAATATATGCTCGCAAAGCGATATCAGGAACATGAAGATCCTGCGGCCGCTGCGCAGCTTGTGTCGTCACACCTGCGGCTCGTTGCCAAGATTGCGATGGGCTATCGCGGCTATGGCTTGCCCGTTTCGGAGCTGATTTCCGAGGGCAATGTCGGCCTGATGCAGGGCGTGAAGAAATTCGATCCCGACCGCGGTTTCCGCCTCGCAACCTATGCGATGTGGTGGATCAAGGCGTCGATGCAGGAATTCATCCTGCGCAGCTGGAGCCTGGTCAAAATCGGTACCACCGCCGCGCAGAAGAAGCTTTTCTTCAACCTCCGCCGCATGAAGAACAACATGCAGGCGTTTGAGGATGGCGATCTGCGGCCTGAAGACGTCGCCAAAATCTCCACTGACCTTGGCGTTTCCGAAAGCGAAGTCATTGAAATGAACCGCCGCATGGCGATGGGCGGGGATACTTCGCTCAACGTATCGATGCGCGAGGATGGCGACGGCCAGTGGCAGGATTGGCTGGTCGATCATGAACCGCTGCAAGACGAACGCGTCGCCGAAGCACAGGAAAGTGATGTGCGCCACCAATTGCTTCTGGAAGCCATGGGCAGCCTGAACGACCGCGAAAAGCATATCCTGACCGAACGCCGCCTGATCGAAGAACCCCGCACACTCGAGGAACTGAGTCAGGAATATAACGTCAGCCGCGAACGCGTGCGCCAGATCGAGGTGCGGGCTTTCGAAAAGCTGCAAAAGGCAATGTTGCGGATTGCCGGCGAGAAGCGTTTGCTCGCTGCCGTCTAAGGCATTTGTAAAAATGGATGACGCGGCCACGGGGGCGCGCTAGTTTCGGCCT
The DNA here is from genome assembly GCF_040079335.1 of Sphingorhabdus sp. GTDB lineage: Bacteria > Pseudomonadota > Alphaproteobacteria > Sphingomonadales > Sphingomonadaceae > Sphingorhabdus_B. Next base: position 121,609 of record NZ_JBEBKL010000003.1, on the reverse strand, counting down.
ATGGCTCAAACAAAGCGCTCGCCCGTCGCCCGTTTCTTCACTTTCCTGTTCCGCTGCTTGTTCTGGTATCTGGCAATCACCTTCGCCTTGGTGCTGCTGTATCGTTTCGTACCGGTGCCCACGACGCTGACCATGTTGTTCGACAGCAACGGGTCTGAGCGCGACTGGGAGCCCTTGTCGAACATCTCACCCAATCTTGTCCGGGCCGCAATCGCCGCCGAAGACGGCAAATTCTGCCAGCACAGCGGCTTTGATACCGAAGCTATCGAAAAAGCTCTCGAACGCAACCAGCGTGGTGGCCGTATGCGCGGCGGGTCGACGATCAGCCAGCAGACCGCAAAGAATGTCTTCCTGTGGCAAGGCAGCGGCTGGACGCGTTATGTCCGCAAGGTGCCAGAGGTCTATTTCACCTTCCTCATCGAAACATTCTGGGGAAAGCGACGGATCATCGAGGTTTACCTGAACGTCGCGGAAACCGGTATTGGCACCTATGGCGCTGAGTCGGGTGCCCAGCGTTACTTCAATAAAAGCGCAGCCAATCTCAGTCGTGTTGAGGCAGCACGCATGGCAGCCGCATTGCCACTGCCAAAAAAGCGCGCGGTCAACGGCGCAGGCGGCTTCACCCGCCGCTATGGCAACAGCATTGCAGCACGGATTGGGGTGGTGAAGCGCGACGGTCTGGATAGCTGTATCTACAAATGAAAAGGGCGGAGCTTTTCAGCCCCGCCCCCTCGCTTACTCAATGGCTTTCCAGCGATCAGAAATCGTAGCTCACGCCAACCTTGATACGCCATACCGAAGATGACGTATTGATGAAGTTGTCTGCATCAAAGTCGCGAACCCCTTCGGCATTCAGGTTGTTCGCAGTGAAGCCGCTGATGATGTAACGACCTGCGGAGTCCACGCCGGAAATCGACGCAATATCCTGACGGCCTGCAAAGTCACGACGACGCTGGATATTCCATCCCGAGTTGAGCATGTTGAGGAAGTTGTCGAAGCTGGCAAACAACTTCAGCTTGTCCTCACGACCAAACAGACGGCCCGGTCCGGGGAGTTCCTGCGAGATCGACAGATCAAGGTCGTAATACCAGTTGTTCGAGCAGCTATTGCGTTCGATCGTACGCCCGACATATTTCTTCGCGCATTTCAGCGAATTGGCGAAATCGGTCAGTCCCTGAACGGCTGTCATGTTCGACGTCGGTGCGATATTCGGGTCGGTCACGCCGGTCGGCAAATACACCAGCGCATTTTCAGTACCCGAAACGCTGTCGCCAAACACGCTGCCACCGCTGAAGGTCAAGCTGTACGGGCGGCCCGAGCGGGCGACAAAGGTGAAGCCAAACCGAGTTGCGAAATCGCCGAAAAACTTTTCCTTGAAGCTGGTGTTCAAGGTGAAGTTGTGACGGCTGTTGTAGAAACCACGCGATGCAGCCGGATTCTGGCGGTCGGATGCCGCCGACAGGTCATAGTTAGAGCCAGCCGTCGAGCTGTACATGTTACGACGATCCTGGCTGTCCGAGAAGGCATAGCCGATATTGAAGAAGGTCGAGCCACCCGATGTGAACAGACCGCCATCAAAATTTTTCGACAGAATGAACGAAGCGTTGTGACTGCGGAAACTGCCAGCGTTGGTCAGCATCAGCTCGTCATCACGCGACGTCGCAAAGCAGGCTGCGTTCACATTACTGTAGATAGGTGTGGGCGTGACACCAGTCAGACGTGCCGTGCACCCAGCCACGCTCGGGTCGATCGAACGATAGATCGGACGTCCATCAATCGTGAAACCGCCAAGACCTAGAGCCGCGCCGCCGGTGCCCGCTGCAACAGCAGGAACAGCTGCCAGATCGACGATGGTGAACGGATCCTTGTACTTCGAGTAAATATAATCGAGCGTCAGATCCCATCCGCTGAAGAAGCCGCTTTCGGCGAAGTTCAGTTGCGAGGAGAACCCGGCGTTGAAACGGAACACCGTCGGCATTTTCAGTTTGGGGTCGATTGACTGGGTATCGCCAAGACCACGTGCTGCTTCGTTGCTGCCTGCAGTGCGGATACATTGAGGCACGCCGGTGAATGTGCCACCAGTTACCACGTCGATTGGTGTGGTGAAGGGCGTCGGGCACCCAGTCGAGCGTGTTGTGCCTTCACCGACGGTGCTGCCGTCATTCTGGAAGGCGTTGCCGAACCAAACCAGCGGATCACCGCCAGAGAAGATACCTGCACCAGCGCGGAACTGCGCGCGTGAGAACACGGCAAAGTCATTCAAATCATAGGTGAACGCAATGCGTGGCAACACGGTGACGCCAAGCTTGCTGAATCCATTCCCGTTACTGAAACCATAGCGGTTGAGAAACAGAGGATTATGTTCAGGGGCGCCACCATCATACCATTCGGCACGAACCCCGGCGACCATGCCTAACTGGTCGTTTATCTGCCAGTCGTCCTGAGCAAACACCGAATATATGCTCCGGTTAAACTTTGCTGCCGCATCGTTGACGTCGCCAGTTGCCGAGAAATTGCCAGCAGCGCCCGCGGCACCACCGGTTGCAAGTTGCAGAGCAGTCGGGTTGGTGTTTGTACCAGTCGAAAGCAGGCCTGCTTCGAGATCGGTCGCATTGCGGAAGAACAACGTCCCGGTAGCATTCTGGACAAACAGGTTGAACAGATTGGCCTGGTTGATTTCACCCCCGAACTTGATCTGGTGGCTACCAGCGTCAAGTTTTGCAACAGCCCGATACTGTTGGATGGTGGTGCGCAGGTCGTTTGCAGAACGCGAAAAACCAGGACCAGCCTGAACGCGACCATAGGTATCGTCAGCGGTTGTAGCGGTGCCCTGAGTATTGGTGATGCCGACAATAATCGCCGGGATCGGGCTCGCCGATTGCGCTTCGCCGCCACCTACCGGGTCTTGTAAGTCCTGAACTTCGGAACGCGAATAGCGCAATTCAGTGGAGAACACATCGCTCCACTGCGAATATAGACGGCCAGAGTAATAGTTCGACTCGGTTCCGCTCAGATAGAAGGTGTTGCGACCGGTGACCCGCGGGTTCGTAGCCGAATTGCTGAAGTCATCTGCGCGCGTTGTGGACTCTTCAAGACGCTGGTAGGTTGCTTCAAGACGATGGTTGTCATTGATCTGCCAATCTGCGCGCGCGAAATAGCGATCGTTTTTGAACGGACGACTGGTCACCAGCTCACCCGTATCAATGCCGTAAACGCGGCTCAAAATTTCGCTGATGCGGTTAAATTCGGCAACGGGTACGCCTGCAATGCTGTTCGGGTAACCAGCGCCGGCAGGACCGTCATCCTGCGACTGACCTGCGCGCTGGTTTTCGTAGGCGCCAAAGATAAACAGCTTGTCCTTGATGATCGGGCCACCAAGATAAACGCCCCAACGCTTGTCGGGTTCGATCGGCGCGACTACACGGCTGCGCTTTGAATATGTATCATAAACATCGTCTGCACGCAGATCATTGTTCGAAAATTCATAGAAGGCGCCAAATTTGTAATCGTTGGTGCCCGATTTGGTCACTACGTTGACGGCGCAACCCGTAAACTGGCCATAATCCACATCGAACGGTGCAAACTGCACCTGCGTTTCGCGGATCGCATCATAGGGCAGCGGGGTAGAGCTGCGCGACGAGAAGCCGGTGTCGTTCAAGCCATAGACGTCACCCTGGCTGATGCCGTCGACGGTGAAGGCATTACCGCGATCGTTGCCGCCAAGGCAGGAAATGCGATCCTGGCCGGAGCCAGTGTCATCGCGATCAAGGCTGACGCGCGGGTCGATACGGATAACGTCACGGACGTCGCGGTTGAATGTCGGGGCGGCTTCAAGGATTTCGGTCGTGAAGCTGGTGCCGGGGCCAACTGCCAACTGTGTCGCCTGCACGCGGCTACCAGTAACAACGATTTCGCCTGCGCCCGATGCGAGCGTAAAAGTTAGGCTAGTGTTACCCTGAAGGGTCGTATTAATGCCCTCTGCTGATTGGCCTTCGTAGCCGGAAGCGTTGGCAGAAATGGTGTAAGGCCCACCAGTTACAAGGTTGGATGCATTGAACTTGCCGTCAGCGCCAGTTGTGATCGTGCGGGTTGAGCCGGTGCGAGTGTCAGTAATAACAACCTCTACGCCGCCAATCGGGTTGCCCGAATCATCGACGACGGAACCTTCAATACCGGTTGTGATTTGCTGCGCTTCGGCTGGTGTCGCCGTTATGCTCGCAATCGAAAGCGCGGCCACGCCTGCCGCCAGATAGAAACGGATTTGCATCTTGTACCCCTATATATGTGCGAAGGCGTGCGCCCCCATATACCGCCGTTAGCTTGAAACTGCCGATTCGGCAAAGCTCGGCCTACCGGAACGCTGCCCCCTTTGTGTGTCAGGAATGTGACATTTGCTGCTTTGCAGCATGGCTGCGTAGCACTGGCGTTTGAAGAGACGCAGAAACAGTCGGAAAAGCCTCGGAAATCTGCGACTTCCAACTTGCGCTTTGCATACTGTTGCACACCGGCAACAGCTTCAGAAAAAATTAAGCGGCAGACTCTTTTGCGGTCTCTGAGAAGACCCGCACCGGTTCTTTCCGACCATCAACAACATCCTTGTCGACGACAATCTCACTCACACCATGCATCGACGGCAGTTCGAACATCGTGTCGAGCAGGATAGCTTCCAAAATCGAGCGAAGACCACGCGCGCCAGTCTTGCGTTCGATCGCACGCTTAGCGACAGCTTCAAGCGCATCATCGGTGAATGTCAGCCCGACATTCTCCATTTCGAACAACTTGCGATATTGTTTGACCAGAGCGTTCTTCGGCTCCGACAAAATCTTGACCAGTGCCGAAACGTCAAGGTCTTCGAGCGTCGCTGTCACCGGCAAACGCCCGACAAATTCAGGGATCAGGCCATATTTCAGCAAATCCTCGGGCTCAATTTGCTTCAGCACTTCGCCCGTGCGACGCTCGTCCGGATCGGCGACATGCGCGCCAAAACCGATAGATTTGCCTTCCAAGCGGTTGGAAATAATCTTTTCAAGACCCGCAAACGCCCCGCCGCAAATGAACAGGATGTTAGTGGTATCAACCTGCAGAAATTCCTGCTGCGGATGCTTGCGGCCACCCTGCGGAGGAACGCTGGCGGTTGTGCCTTCCATCAGCTTGAGCAGCGCCTGTTGCACGCCTTCCCCACTGACATCGCGGGTGATTGAGGGGTTTTCGGCCTTGCGGCTGATCTTGTCGATTTCATCGATGTAAACGATGCCACGCTGCGCGCGTTCGACATTGTAGTCGGAGGCCTGAAGCAACTTCAGGATGATATTCTCGACATCCTCACCAACATAGCCAGCCTCGGTCAGGGTCGTTGCATCGGCCATTGTGAAAGGCACATCAAAGGTCTTTGCCAGCGTCTGTGCGAGCAAAGTCTTGCCGCAGCCAGTCGGCCCAATCAGCAAGATATTCGACTTGGCGAGTTCGACATCGCCATTTTTCTGCGCATGGTTGAGGCGCTTATAATGGTTATGGACCGCGACCGACAGCACACGCTTGGCCTGAAACTGGCCGATAACGTAATCGTCCAATACGTCGCAGATTTCCTGCGGTGTCGGGACTTCGCCGTCCTTTTTACCCGTAAGCGCACCCTTGGTTTCTTCACGGATGATGTCGTTGCACAGATCGACGCATTCATCGCAGATGAAAACGGTCGGCCCCGCAATCAGCTTGCGGACTTCGTGCTGCGACTTGCCGCAGAAGGAGCAATATAGGGTGCTCTTGGTATCGGAGCCGCTCAACTTGGTCATAAACGTCCTGTACTACGCATGGCAAAACTTAACCAGACTTGCCTGTGATTTGCCATCCTATCGCGATGTCAATATTTCGCAATAGTCGAAAAACCCGCCTTTTCCTTTCAGAAACGCGGTAGATAAATGGTAAAGAAGTTCAGCGCGGATCAGCTATCACCGCCCTCTGCCGCGGTCGGGCGCTTGTCGAATACCTCGTCAACAAGGCCAAAAGCCTTGGCTTCGTCGGCTTCGAGGAAGGTGTCGCGATCCATTGCCTTCTCGATGTCCTTCAACGGCTTGCCGGTATATTTGGCATAAAGATCGTTCATCCGCTTGCGAATACGCAGTATCTCATTGGCTTGAATCTGGATATCGGACGCCATGCCGCGCGCGCCACCCGAAGGCTGGTGCACCATGATACGGGCATTGGTTAAGGCGATCCGCATGCCGGGTTCGCCGGCGGCGAGAAGGAAACTGCCCATTGATGCTGCCTGGCCGATGCAGACGGTGCCGACGCGGGGGCGGATATACTGCATGGTATCGTGGATCGCCATGCCAGCGGTAACCACACCACCCGGCGAGTTGATATACATCCAGATATCCTTTTTGGGATTATCGGATTCGAGGAACAGCAGCTGGGCAGTGATGACAGCTGCCATATTATCCTCAACCTCGCCGGTCACGAAAATGATGCGTTCGCGCAGCAATCTTGAGAAAATATCCCAGCTGCGTTCGCCGCGGTTCGATTGCTCGATAACGACGGGAACGAGTGCCTGGGTGGGATCGCGGAACGGATCGTGCATGAATGCCTCTGTTATTTGTGTTTCTGTTGATGCTTACATCGGGGCAGCGGGTGAAAGTTTCAAGCAGGAAAAGGGTTAAGATCGGGCGTAATGCGAGACACCTGACCTATGTAAGCCGCTTCACTGAACGCAGATTTCGTTTAAAATCCCGTTTTTAGTCGTTTTTGTCGATTAATATCAATAGCGAGCCGTCTGAAACAGAAAAGGGCCCGGATTGCGCCGGGCCCCTTTCCGATGCTCGAAACGAGCGGTTATTTCTTGGCAGCAGCCTTTTTGGCCGGAGCCTTTTTTGCAGGCTTTTCGCCTTCGTCCTTGGCCGCTTCCTTCTTCGGAGCTGCCTTTTTAGCTGCGGGCTTTTCTTCCTTGGCGGGTGCAGCTTCCTTTTTGGCAGCGGCCTTCTTCGCCGGAGCCTTTTTGGCGGGCTTCGCTTCGGGTTCGGCTTCGATCGCAGCTTCGAGTTCAGCGCGGGTTACGGTCTTTTCGGTCACGCTTGCCTTGTCAAACAGGAAGTCGACAACCTTGTCTTCAAACAGCGGCGCGCGAAGCTGGGCTGCCGCCATCGGGTTTTCCTGCAGATACTGCACAAAGCGCTGACGGTCTTCCTGACGATATTGTTGGGCTGCCTGCGTCACCAGCATCTGCATTTCCTGATTGCTGACATCGACGCCATTGCTCTGGCCGATTTCAGAGAGCAGCAGACCGAGGCGCACGCGGCGAACGGCGATGTCGCGATAATCCTCGCGCTCGGCTTCCATTTCCTTGCGTGCAGCTTCGGGATCATCTTCGCGATCCGCTTCCTGTTCAAGCTGCGCCCAAATCTGTTCGAATTCGGCTTCCACCATCGACGGCGGGACTTCGAAATCATGGTCGGCTGCCAACTGGTCGAGCAACTGGCGCTTCATATAGGTGCGGGTCAGACCATTGAGTTCCTGCTCAACCTGAACTTTCATCAGTTCCTTGAGCTTGTCGAGGCTTTCGAGGCCGAATGCTGCGGCAAGGCTGTCGTCAGCCTTGCTTTCTGCCGGCTTTTTCACTTCGCCGACGACGATGTCGAAGGTTGCGGCCTTGCCGGCCAGTTCCTTGGCACCATAGTCTTCGGGGAATGTGACATTGATGACCTTGCTGTCATTGGCCTTCACGCCAACCAGTTGGTCTTCAAAACCGGGGATCAGCTGGCCCGAGCCGAGCTCGACCGACATGCCCTCACCCTTGCCGCCATCGAACGGCACGCCATCAACCTTGCCTTCGAAATCGATGACAACGACGTCGCCGGTCGCAGCTTTATAGCTTTTCGCGGCGGTTTCGAAATTCTTGTTGCCTGCTGCCAGTCGCTCCAGCGCGGCGTCAATTTCGGCGCCTTCGGCTTCGACCGTCAGTCGGTCGAGCGACAGACCATCGATCGAAACAGCAGGAATGCTGGGCAGCACTTCGAAGTGAAAATCGACCACAGCGTCTTTGCCGGGTGCATAGTCATGATCGAGATGCACATGCGGCTGGGTTGCCGGACGCAGCTTGTTATCGGTGATCGTCTTCTGGACGCCTTCCTGGATCGACGTATTCAGCGCTTCCTGAAGCAGGGCATCCTTGTGCATCTTCTTGACGAGGTTTGCGGGAACCTTGCCGGGGCGGAAGCCGGGCATACGCACTTGCGGTGCGATTTTCTGCACTTCGGCATCGATCCGCGACTCAATGTCGGCGACGGTAACGGTGAGGCGATAGGCCCGCTTCAGGCCTTCATTCTGGGTTTCCTGGGCTTGCATAACTAAAACTCTAATCCTCAACTCTGCGCAGGGTTGCGCTTCAAAAATCTCTGGACGGACTTGGCTGGGAAGCCGGGCGTTTTGAACTGGTGCGGGCGAAGGGACTCGAACCCCCACATCTTGCGATACTGGTACCTAAAACCAGCGCGTCTACCAATTCCGCCACGCCCGCTCCGCCACACCCGTATTGGCCGTGCGGTCGGGTGCCTCTAACGGCAAAGTCGCCCTAGGGCAAGTGCCGAAAGCGGCGGGATTGCCCGCCATTGCGACAGCCCGTTTTCAAGGCTGCGAAGGCTCCGGCGGTCGCAGTTGCAAGGTTGCAACCAACTGCCTGATCTCTTCAATATCGCGATCAAAATAATGGATTTCAGGCGCGATGAAATTGACGAGATAGAGCTTGCCCTCGACTATCGCAGCAACCCCCTCCCCCTTGCGGGTCAGGCCTTCATCCTGCGCGGCATAGCTATAGGCGAAACGCACACCTTCATGCGTGCCCAGCTTTGCGGGTTCGATGGCATCGACCGAAAAAACCGACGAGTTTAGAAGGATGCGGTTGCTGCTCTCGAACAGTTCGACAATCTCTGTTGCCAGCATATTCGAGCGGAATTTTGGCAGCTTCTGCGTTGCCCCATAGGGCGAGTGGTACAGCGTGCCGCCGTCGGGAATGGCGGCAAAGAAGGTCAGTTCGTTGAGCGCGAGGCCATCGCGCGTCCAGCGTTCGCCATGGTCGGACGGACGGGCTGATGATCGGTTCCATCCTGCCTCTGGTGTCGCAACCAATAGCTTTCCCGCGACATTTACACTCTCATCGGCAACCAATGCCTTCCATTCCGCGAAAGCTGGCACCGAAGCACCGACCAGCGCCAACAGCGAGATCGCCATGGGAACCAGCCTCATTTCTGCGGCTCCCGCGCCATCGCCTCGATCATTGGGCGGTCGCCAGCTGCAGGTGCAATATCCAGATAGCGACGCAGCATTTTCCGGCCTTCGCTCGATTTGCCTTGCCTAAGGAGGAGCATTCCCAGACTGCGCCAGCTTTCGGCAAGCGCGGGGTCTTTGGAAACCGACTGCCGATAGAAACCCTCCGCCTTGGCCAGATCGCCCTCTTTTCCGCGCGCGCGATATAATTCGCCGCGGGCATAGAGCAAATCTGCCGTCCAGTTTCCTCGAGCCAGCCCGTTCAGCAGAAACTCGGTCGCCGCGAAATCGTTCAGCTTTACCTGATCGTCGATCAAACGCGGCCACCAGCGGGCGATAGCGACCCGGTAGCGCTCGCTTCCATCGTCGCTGCTCGGGGCCTTGGTCCGGGCGGCGGCGCGGAGATATTCCATGCGATCGCGGGTATTGGGATGCGAGGAGAAAAAGTCGCTCGCCTCCTGCGCCGCGGCTCCGCTTTTGTTTGCCTTGGCCTGCACGTCCATCTCGCCAAGAAGCTGTTCCCAGATTTTGGAAGGCGCCATCGGGTCGTATCCACTGGCACTCAGATAATCGAGCGCGGCCATATCGGCCTGCTTTTCCATTTCGCGATTGAAGCGGAAGACCGATCCCATAAGCCCGATCTGCGCCAGCATGCCGCCAGGTACAAAACCCAGCCAGGTAATCGCATCAGACTTGGCCTTGATGTCTCGGAAGGATTTCAAGCTGTGCTGCTGTTCAAAATGGACGAATTCATGGCCAAGAACTGCGGCCAATTCAGCCTCATTGCGCGCCCGCAACAGCAGCCCGCTCCATACCAGCATCATGCCATTGGGGGCCATCGCGGCGTTGAATTGCGGTGTGCGCATCAGATAGATGCGCGCCGCGCCGCATTTGTCGGTGCCGACCGCGCGACACAGCACGCCTTTGACATAGGCGTTGAGTTCGGGGTCATCGATCAGGAATTTGGACGCGCGCATCTGTTGCTCGGCCTCGTCCATTTCCAGCCAAAGGCCTTGTTCCACCGCATCCTTGGGTTGATAGCCCGCGCTGGTGGGCAATAGTTCCAAAGGCTGGGCTGCGATTGGGGCAGCAACGACCAATGCCGCAACTGTCAGGTTGTGCCGGAGACGCTTCATCGTGCAACTGCCTTGCCGGAAGCGCGCGCGGGAAAGCCGTTCAGCAATTGCTCGACGCGCTGCGCGGCTCCCTCCGCCGTGCGAACGTCGCCGCCAGCCTTCAAATCAACCCCCAGCCAGACAATGTCGCCATTTTTCAGATCGACCAATGCGGCATAGCCGAAATGCGTGCCCGCAATATCACCATTGCCCATCAGTGCAGCGACCAGTTTCGCGGCGCGGCGCCCGGCCGTTTCAAAACTATCATGGCTGAGAAGGAACAGGCCATAATCGGCCTTTGCCGCGGGCGCGATTTTCGCAATACCACCTCCCAGGCTCCAGTCGAAACTGCCAATCTTGGAAGGCAAAGGGTCTTTGCTGAACAATTTGTGGCGGATGATCGTGCCGACCACCAACCGGAACAGCGCACGATGCTCCGCCATCAGCGGATTGTCAGCAGGTTGATCGTCGTGCAGCACCATTTCGATACCGCGCTTGTCGCCCATAGCCACCAGTGCCGCGCTCAATTCACGCGTCGCGGTGGCATGCCATTCGGCATTGTTCTGGAATAGGCCGGCCGTGGTCTGCTCCCCAATCTTTATTTCGGGGCGAAAGACCAGAATGCGCGGTGGCGTTTCCGGGGCGAAGGCAAATCCGTCGCGCACCGCAAAATTTTCGGTCACCACTGGGGTTTGCGCCATAATCGCGTTGGCGGCGAACGTGATCGCCAACGCCATCCCTATTCCCAAACCTCGCGCCATGACTGCTCCAGACGGCTGATCGCCGCTATATGGCATTTCTCGCGCCTATAGGGCTGTGGCGCAAGGGGCTAAATTGCCAGCTGAATGTGAATTCGTCTCACACGCAGATTAGCCGGCCAGCGCCTTTTTGAGCAATTCGTTGACCACACCAGGATTGGCCTTGCCTTGCATCGCCTTCATCGTCTGGCCGACGAAGAAGCCGAAGAGCTGTTCCTTGCCCGCGCGATATTGTTCGAGCTGGCCGGGATTGTTGGCGAGGATTTCGGCGATTACGGCCTCGATGGCGCCCGTATCGCTGGTCTGCTTGAGTCCCTTTTCCTCGACGATGGTTGCAGCGCCCTTCATGTCTCCTTGGGCCGCGGTTTCGAGCATGATCTCGAACACTTGCTTGGCGATGCTGCCCGAAATGGTGCCATCAGCAACCAGTTTCAGCAATTCGGCGGCCTGTGCGGGGCCGACCGGGCTTTCGTCGAGCGACTTGCCGAGCTTGTTCAGCGCGCCGAACAGTTCGGACATCAGCCAGTTGGAGCCCTGCTTCGCATCGACGCCGTGGCTCAACAGGTCTTCGAACCAGAAGGCGGTCTCCGCCTCGGCGGTCAAAACGGCCGCATTGTAAGCGGTCAGGCCCAACTCATTCTCATAGCGCGCGCGCTTTGCATCGGGCAGTTCGGGCAGCGACGCCTTGCACTCCTCCAGAAACGCATCGTCAAGTTCGAGCGGGAGCAGGTCCGGATCGGGGAAATAGCGATAATCATGCGCATCCTCTTTGGAGCGCATCGAGCGGGTTTCCAGCTTGTTCGGATCGAACAGGCGGGTTTCCTGCACCACGGTGCCGCCATCCTCGATCAGATCGACCTGACGCCGCGCCTCGACCTCGATTGTCTGCATGACAAAGCGGATCGAGTTCACATTCTTGGTTTCGGTCCGCGTGCCATATTCGGCACCGGGCTTGCGCACGCTGACATTGACGTCGGCGCGCATCGAGCCTTCCTCCATATTGCCGTCGCAAGAGCCGACATAGCGGAGAATTGATCTGAGCTTCTTCACATAAGCCCCGGCCTCGGCAGGCGAACGCATATCGGGACGCGAGACGATTTCCATCAGCGCAACGCCCGAGCGGTTGAGATCGACATAGGACATGGTCGGATGCTGATCGTGCATCAGCTTACCCGCATCCTGTTCGACATGGATGCGTTCGATGCCGATGGTCTTGCGCGGGCTATTGGCGTCCTTCTCGTCAAGAATGACCTCAATCTCGCCTTCGCCGACAATCGGGTGGTAGAGCTGGGAAATCTGGTAGCCCTGCGGCAAATCGGCGTAGAAATAATTTTTCCGGTCAAACCGCGAATATTTGTTGATCTGCGCGTTGATCGCAATGCCGGTGCGCACCGCCTGCCGGATGCATTCGCGGTTGGGCACGGGCAACATGCCGGGCATCGCGGCATCGACCAGCGACACATGGCTGTTCGGCTCGCCACCATAAGCGGCAGACGCGCCCGAAAAGAGCTTGGCGTTCGACGTGACCTGCGCATGGACCTCTAGGCCGATCACGACCTCCCATTCGCCTGTCATGCCCTGGATGCGGTATTCGCTCATATTACCACCACTTCTCCGCTTCCGCCGTGAACCCGGCACGTTCTTCGATTGCCAGACCCGCGTTCAACACGCCTTGCTCATCCAGCGCCTTGCCGACTATCTGAAGGCCAAGCGGCAGGCCCTGCTTGTCGAGACCGCCGGGTACCGACATTGCCGGTAGCCCCGCCAGTGAGGCTGGCACTGCAAAGACGTCATTCAGATACATGCTGAGCGGATCGCTGGTCTTTTCACCCAGACCAAAGGCTGCGCTCGGCGCGGTCGGTGCCAAGATCAGGTCGCATTGCTTCCACGCATTGTCGAAGTCGCGAGCAATCAAAGCACGGACTTTTTGGGCCTGCGTGTAATAAGCGTCGTAGAAACCGGCGCTGAGCACATAGGTGCCGATCATGATGCGGCGGCGTACCTCTGCGCCGAAACCGGCGGCGCGGGTGGCGGCGTACATGTCTTGCAGCCCTGCCCCATCGGGCAGGTCGCGCAGGCCATAGCGCACGCCATCATAGCGGGCGAGGTTGGACGACGCCTCGGCGGGGGCGATGATGTAATAGGCCGGCAGTGCATATTTGGTGTGCGGCAGGCTGATCTCGACGATCTCTGCGCCCGCATCCTTCAGCCAGGCGATGCCATTGTCCCACATCGCGGCGATATCTTCGTCGATGCCGTCAAGGCGATATTCCTTGGGGATACCGACTTTCTTTCCGCGCAAGTCGCTGTTGAGACCCGCTTCCCATTCGGGGACGGGCAGGTCGAGCGAAGTCGAATCCTTGGGATCGAAACCCGCCATCGCCTCGAGCATGATCGCGCAATCGCGCACGTCGCGCGCCATCGGACCAGCCTGATCGAGCGAACTTGCAAAAGCGACAATGCCCCAGCGCGAGCAGCGGCCATAGGTCGGCTTGATGCCCGAAATGCCGACAAATGCCGCAGGCTGGCGGATCGAGCCGCCGGTATCGGTGCCGGTCGCAGCGGGGCACAGTCGTGCCGCAATCGCAGTCGACGAACCGCCCGAAGAGCCACCGGGCGCCAATGCGGCATTGCTGCCATCATTGCGCCGCCAGGGTGAAATGACATTGCCAAAATAGCTCGTCTCATTCGACGAACCCATGGCGAACTGGTCAAGGTTCAGCTTGCCCAGCATCCCGGCGCCCGCCTTCCACAAATTGGCCGAAACGGTCGATTCATAGGTCGGCACAAAGCCTTCGAGGATGTGGCTTGCGGCGGTGGTCTGCACGCCTTCGGTGGCGAACAGATCCTTCATGCCAATCGGCACGCCCGCCATTTTGCCCAGCGGCTTACCCACCGCGCGGTCGGCATCGACGGCCTTGGCGGCTTCGATGGCCTTTTCCGGCGTTTCTACGATGAAGGCGTTGAGCACCTTTGCCGCAGCGACATTGGCGTTGAAGGCCTCAGCCACTTCGACAGCGGTGAATTCGCCGCTGGCAACCCCCGAACGGATGGCGGCTACGCCCAATTTGGTCAGGTCAGTCATTATTCGATCACCTTGGGCACGCCAAAGAAGCTGCCTTCGCGGGCGGGCGCATTGGCAAGCACCTTTTCGCGGACATCGCCATCGGTGACGACATCGTCGCGCAAGCGCAAATGGTTGGGGATCACGGCGGTCATCGGCTCAACGCCGGTCACGTCCACCTCGCCCAATTGCTCGACCCAGGCGAGGATGCCGTTCAGCTCCCCGACCATCTTTTCGGCCTCTTCGTCACTGATCGCGATGCGGGAGAGCCGCGCGATCTTGTTCACGGTATCTTTATCGACTGACATAAGGGTGCCGCTAGCATTGTGCACTCGCAGCATCAACAGCCAAAGCTGCGCTTTTCAGCCCCCGTTCAAATATCCGGTGCTATTTTTTTCCAATTCGCTAAATGCCGCCGTCAGATTGAAGCAAACGGATATCGCAAACGTGGCCCGCAAATTCCTTTACCTTATCGCCGCCATCATCACGCTGGTGATCGCAGGCGGCTTTGTTGTTCGCATTTATGAAAAGGAACTCACCGAGTTCGCTTTTGTGCCGACGACCAAATTTGAAGAGCAAAAGGCCTTTGCCACCAACAAATATGACGACCCTGCCATGTGGTTTGCCCGCGGGCGCAGTGGCGCGGACAATGTGACCAGCTGGCAGCCGGTGGGTGCGGAGAAAATCGAGGTTCCGGGTTCAGCCGCGATCTTCTTCATCCACCCGACCTCTTATATGGACAAGACGCACTGGAATGCGCCGCTTGACGACAAGCTGTCGCAGGATCGGGCGAAGCTGTTCCTGCAGGGGCTCGCCTCACCCTTTGCTGCATCGGGAGAAATCTGGGCCCCGCGTTATCGCCAGGCCGCCATCGGTGCCTTCCTGACCGACAAGCCCGAGGGGCAACAGGCATTGGATGCCGCCTATCAGGACGTCCTCCTCGCCTTCGACGATTTTGTTGCCAAGGTGCAGAAGGATCGCCCAATCATCCTAGCGGGGCACAGCCAAGGTGCGCTGCACCTGACGCACCTGTTGAAAGACCGGGTCGCGGGCAAGCCAATCGCCAAGCGCATAGTCGCTGCCTATGCCGTCGGCTGGCCGGTTTCGGTCGATACCGATCTGCCAGAAATGGGCCTGCCCGCCTGCACCTCGCCCGACCAGATAGGCTGCATATTGGGCTGGCAAAGCTTTGCCGAGCCTGCGGAATATGAGCGCATATTGAAGGTCTATGATTCGACCACGGGCTTCAACGGCCAGTCGCGCGCCAACACCGCCATGCTGTGCACCAATCCGCTAACCGGCGGCGGCGCGACAGAGGCTGGCGTTGAGGCCAATCTCGGCTCGCTGAAACCTTCGAACGACATGAAGACCGGCGAACTGGTGAAGGCTGCGATCCCAGCCCGCTGCGACCAGCGCGGCTTCCTGCTGATCAGCGATCCGCCCGAAATGGGCCCCTATGTGCTGCCGGGTAACAATTATCATGTTTATGACTATCCGCTCTTTTGGGCGAATGTCCGCGCCGACGCCTTGTGGAGGGTGCAGAAATTTCTGGCGCGGTGATCACAACTTCTGCCCCAGATTTCCGCGCCGCCCTGTCCGAAGGCGGGGTGCTGATCGGGCTTGATGTCGGCAGTAAGACAATCGGGACCGCCTTTTGCGACGCTGGCTGGAGTTTTGCTTCTCCCGCTGACCTGATCACGCGCGGCAAGTTCGCCAAGGACAAGGCGTTGTTGCAAGCAGCGATTGCCACCCGTCCAACCGCAGGCATCGTCATCGGCCTGCCAATCAATATGGACGGCAGCGAATCCCCGCGCAGCCAGTCGAGCCGGTCCTTCGCCCGCAACCTGCTCGACCTTGGTCTGCCGATCCTGCTGTGGGACGAACGCTGGTCCACTGCGGCCGCCGAACGCTTCATGATCGAAGCCGACCTCAGCCGCGCCAAACGCGCCGAGCGCATCGACAGCGCAGCGGCAGCGCATATCCTGCAGGGTGCGATTGATGCGTTGGTTGCTTGATATCCCTCTCCCATTGGGAGAGGATACGAAGCCTTGTCGCTTTAGCGACTAGGCGAAGTTGGTGAGGGGCTTTGCCCTCCCGACAGCGCACACCCCCTCACCCAGCTCCGACTAGGCAACAAGTTGCCGAGTCTGCGCAACCCTCTCCCAACGGGAGAGGGATAGTCTCCCGCTTGCTAAGCCAGCCTAGTGCCGCTAAGGCACTGGCTTTAATGACATCGCCACCAACAGCTTCACCGGGCCGCTTTCCAGCAGGTTCCGCCGCTTTCCCGCACCGGCATTTGCTGGGCATTGCCGGACTGCAACCCTGGGAAATCGAGTTCATCCTGTCCGAGGCCGAACAATGGGTCGCGCTCAACCGCTCTGGCGCCGCCAAGCGCGACGACCGGCTGCGCGGGCTGACCATCATCAACGCTTTTTTCGAAAACAGCACGCGCACGCTGCTGTCGTTCGAGATAGCCGGCAAGCGGCTCGGCGCGGACGTGGTCAATATGCATGTCGCGCAGTCGAGCACCAAAAAGGGCGAGACGCTGATCGATACCGCGATGACACTGAACGCAATGCGCGCGGACGCGATTGTGATCCGCCACGGCAGTTCGGGCGCGGTTGACCTGATTTCGCAAAAGGTCGATTGTCCCGTACTCAATGCCGGAGACGGCACGCACGAGCATCCGACACAGGCTCTGCTCGACGCGCTCACGATCCGCCGTCGCAAAGGCCGGATCGACGGGCTGACCGTCACAATTTGCGGCGATATATTACACAGCCGCGTGGCGCGATCGAACATGATCAGCCTGACGACACTCGGCGCGCAGGTGCGCGTTGTCGCTCCCCCTGCCTTGATGCCCGAAGGCATAGCCAGCTTTGGCGTCGAGGCGTTCAACAATTTCGATGCAGCCCTGCCCGGCAGCGACGTGGTGATGATGCTGCGGCTTCAGAATGAACGGATGCAGGGCGATTTTATCCCCTCCCCGCGCGAATTCTTCCACCTCTACGGCCTCGATTCGCGGCGGCTGGCGCTGGCCAAGCCCGATGCGCTGGTGATGCACCCCGGCCCGATGAACCGCGGGGTGGAGATTGCCAGCCACATTGCCGACGACCTTGAACGATCCGCGATCACCGAACAGGTCGAAATGGGGGTCGCTGTGCGCATGGCCTGCCTCGACATATTGACGCGAAGAGCGCGCGGTGTGGAGGGCTGGTCATGACCGGCACCAACATTCTCGGCGGACAGGTTATTTTACCCGGTAAGGCAGCACCCGAAACCGCGCATCTGCATGTTGCGGGCGAACGCATCGAGCAGGTTGGCAAGGCTGACCCTCTTGGCGAACGCATCGATGCCGAAGGGCTGATCGTCGCCCCCGGCATCATAGACTTGGGCGTCTTTGCCACCGACAAACCTGCTTTCCGGTTCGGAGGCATCACCCGCGCCGCTTTAATGCCCGACCAATCGCCTGCGCATGACGATCCGGCGACGATCCGGTTTTCGGCACGCAAGGGCAAGCCCGATTTCTGGGTTCATCCGCTTGCGGCTGCGACCAAGGACCTGGACGGCCAGCATATGGCCGAAATCGCGTTGATGAAGGAAGCAGGTGCACTGGGTGTTGCCACAGGGCGCGGCTGGATTGCCGATTCGGGCGTGATGCTGCGGCTGATGCGCTATTGCGCGATGCTCGATATGCCGCTGTTCGTGCATAGCGAGGATGCGGGGTTGGCCGGCAATGCTGTGGCGACCACAGGCCTGAACGCGACGCTGCTCGGGCTTCCCAGCGCTTCACCTGTCGCTGAAACGCTGGCCATTCAACGCGACCTTTCGCTCGCCGCTGAAACCGGTGCGCATCTACATTTCAGACAGGTGACGACGACTGCAGGGCTCGACCTTATCCGTGCAGCAAAGGATAAGGGCCTCAAGATCAGCTGCGGCATCACCCCTGCGCATCTGTTCCTCTCTGACACCGCCCTCACCGGCTTCCGCACCTTTGCGCGTCTTTCTCCACCCTTGCGCAGCGAAATCGACCGGCTGGCGTGCATCGCGGCAGTTGCCGACGGCACAATAGACGTTATCGCTTCCGGCCACGACCCGCGTGGCCCCGAAGACAAGCGCCTGCCCTTTGCCGATGCGGCACCGGGTATGGCGGGGGCGGAAACACTGCTCGCCTTGACGCTCAATCTGGTGCGCGACGGGCATATCTCTATGGGTCGCCTGTTCGAACTGCTCGCCACCAATCCGGCGAAGATATTGAAGGTCAATGCAGGCGCGATTGAAGTGGGGCGAGAAGCTGACCTGATCTTCATCGATCCCGACGCGCCCTGGCAGGTCGATAGCGACAAGATGGCGGCGCTTGCGGGCAATACGCCGTTCGACAAGCTGCCCGTTCAGGGGCGGGTGCGCAAAATCATGAAGGGCGGCAAGATCATCTGATCCGCCGCCCTTCAAAAAGCCTGTTTTTTAGCGTTTAGCGCGCGGCGATTTTCACCGGTTTGCGTGCAGGCTTGGCAGCCATACGAACCGGAGCCGAGCCGCCTACGGTCTTCACGACGCAATCGCCGCCTGAAGCTTTGATAGTGCGGCAAGCGGAAGCGGCAGCCTGATAGTTGCCAAAGCCAGAAGCTGCGAGGCGGGTCAGCGTCTTGCCCTTCACATTGACGGTTGAACTCGCCGAGCTGAAACCGTTCAGAACCTTGTGTTTGCGGCTATATTGGCTCCACGCTTTCTGCGCATTGCCTGCAGAGGAGAATGCGCCCAGCTGGACCAGATATTTGCCCGCGGCCTTTGCGGACGGAGCCGGCGTATCGGCCAGAGCCAGCTTGACCGGCTTGGGTGCCGGGGCAGACTCAGCGGCCTTTGCCGGGCCTTCCGGTGCCTTGATCAGCGGCGCTTCGCTCTCCGAAACCGAAGCGACGGCGGCGGCGATGCGAACATCGGATTCGTGATAGCCATCGGCGACAGGCGCGGGGCCGACAGCGGACAATTCGGTCATCTGGGCGGGTTCTGCTGCTGCCATTGCAACAGGTGCGGGCTCTTCAGCAGCCGCCATGATCGGAGCAGCGGTGGCACCACCCAGTGCAAGCCGGACCGGCTGGCCCGAATCGGCGCGCGGGGTAACGTTCAACAGACCGGCAACGCGGGTCTGATAAGCACCCGGGCGGGCATATTGTGCCCATTCGACGATGCGGGCATCGACACGGTCCTGCGGCATATCCTGCACTGCCATGATGCGGGCCTCACGCCAGCGGCCATCAAGGGCATAAGCGAGCGCCAGATTCTGGCGGGTGCGGGCAGTTGCATTGTCGGCGCGGATCGCGTCAACCAGCACATCGACCGAACGTTTGCTGTCACCAGCCAACGCAAGGGTGAGGCCATAATCGCTCGCCGGCAGGATCGCACGGTTTGCGTCAACCAGCGACACAGCCGAATCGACCTTGCCCTGTGCAATGCGGGTCAGTGCCACACCAATCACGGTGCGAGCATCAACCTGGCCCAACTCCATAACATCCATGAAAGTGCGTTCGGCGGCAACAAAGCGACCCTGCGACATGTACATGCGCGCCAGAAGCGAGCGATATTCCATATTGGACAGATCGGCCTCGACGGCTGCTTCGGCCAAGGGCAGAGCCTTATCGGTCTTGCCCTTGGCGAAAAGCTTTTCAGCCTTTTTCGCCCAGCTATGCGCCTTTTTGGCATTTGCATCGGCCGATGCATGCGTTGCCGCACTCGATGCGACCACGCCAGCCCCACCCAAGGCAGTGAAACCGACAACCGCGGTGGACAATGCCAGCTTTATGAGTGTCTTGTTCTTCATGACTATTCCTCAGACTTGGTTAGGGTTGGCTTCAGGCCGATTTTTTGCCGGGCACATGTGCCGCGAGCGTGGAAATTTCGGGCATTGCATCGATAAAGGCATCGAGCGCTGCCGTGACGAGTTGCTGGGCCGACTTGTTGCTGATCGCGCAAGCGAGCCGCAGCTTCAGGTGCCGTTCGCCATCGAGGCGCAGCGTGAACGCTGACTTGTCCTTGCTGCCGGGTGCGGCACGCGGTTTCGTAACAGCTGCTTTGACGGCAACCGGACGCGGCGCGATAATCGGCACAACCGGTGCGGAGGGCGCATCATGTTCGACCACGCCCATTTCTTCGGCCTGAACCTGCAGCTGTTCGGCAATGCGATCTTGCTGTTGCTTGACCTCGGGCTTTACCTCGGGGACGGCATTGGCCAGCGGGTTGAAACCCTGGTCATGCTCATAATCCATCGGTGCCGTGGGGTCGGGATTGACATCATAGCCCATGTCATAGCCCATATCGTTCCAACCGCAGTCGTCCTGCACGGAGCCTTCGGCGGCCACACCATTGTTGTTGCCGATCAATTGACGACGCATGGCCGGACGGGCAGCCCCTTTGCGGGCCAATAGGCCGGAAGAAAGGGAAGCTATTGGTTTGGGTTCGCTCATGTTCATCGCTCCCAAATCCATTTAGCCGATGACCCGGCGACCAAAACCACCCATCGGGCGGGCTTGGGCAACCTGGGGATTGGCAGCGGCGGGCGCACTGAACACGGTGCGGCGGAAATTCTTTTCAAGACGGTCGGAGATATAGGACCAGAGCTGGCGGACTTCTTCCGCCGAGCGGCCCTGCGGATCGACTTCCATAACGGTGCGGCCGTCGATCATCGAGGCTGCAAAATCGGTGCGGTGGTGGAGGGTGATCGGGGCAACGGTGCCATGCTGCGACAGCGCGACAGCGGCTTCCGAAGTAATCTTGGCTTTGGGGGTAGCGGCGTTGACCACGAAGATCAGCGGCTTTCCTGCGCGTTCGCACAGATCGACGGTAGCCCCAACGGCGCGCAGATCGTGCGGGCTGGGTCGGGTCGGAACGACGATCAGTTCGGCGACCGAAATCACGCTCTGGATCGCCATGGTGATCGCTGGCGGCGTATCTATGACGGCCAGCTTGAAGCCTTGCTGGCGAAGCACGGCAAGGTCAGAGGCCAAGCGGGCGACTGTGGTCTGGGCAAAAGCCGGAAGGTCGGCTTCGCGCTCGTTCCACCAATCGGCAAGCGACCCCTGCGGATCGATATCGATCAGAACGACCGGCCCTGCGCCTGCCAATTGTGCCTGTACTGCAAGATGGCCGGACAAAGTGGTTTTGCCCGATCCGCCTTTTTGTGATGCCAATGCGAGAACCCTCACATTATTCCCCTTTTGCAAGCTGTTTGGAAGGGATGTGACAGAACAGGCCTAAAAATCGGTTAACGCTGATATGGGGTTTCTGCACATCGCAAATCTTTTCGCGGCGGCCAGACGTCGAAAACAGCATCCGCGCGTCGGCATCGTTAATGGATGTAAAAGGTTAAGGCATTCACCATGCAAGTTAACCAAATGTCAGCAGATTTCGGCTAATCGCGGCGTAAATGCACTTGGAGTTGAACATGCGGAAACTGCCTATCTCGCCAATCGCAATCGCAGCCTTTCTGGCTTTAGCGGCACAGCCAGCCTTTGCCGATGTCAAAGCCGGGGTCGACGCATGGTCCAATGGTGACTTTGGCGGCGCGGTAAAAGAATGGCGCGATCCAGCCAAAAAGGGCGATCCGGACGCGCAGTTCAATATGGGGCAAGCTTATAAGCTGGGCCGCGGGGTCAAGCAGGACTTCAATATGGCGGCGGACTGGTATCAGCGCGCTGCCAAACAGGGGCATTTGCAAGCCGCCGACAGCCTTGGCCATCTCTATCATTATCAGGGCAAGGTCAAAGAGGCGCTTCCCTATCTGGAAGGCTCATCCGCGCGTGGAGAGCCTCGCGCGCAATATCTGCTCGCCACCGAATTGTTCAACGGTGTCAACGCACCTAAGGATTGGGTGCGCGCTTATGCCTTGATGACGCGCGCGTCGGCTGCTGGATTGCCTCCCGCGTCGCGCAGTCTGGCAGAGATGGACAAGCATATCCCGCTTGATCAACGCCAGCAGGGTGTGGTCCTTGCAGGTGAAATTGAAAAATCATCGGCTCAGGTTCGTTCGGCCCAAATTGCGGGCTTCCCGATCAACACCAAGGCGCCAGTCACAATAGCACAGAAAGTCGACGTGCCGCCGTCAAAACCGATTGCTGCACCAGACAACGCAGCCCCTGGCTTCCCCGGCGCCATTCCGCCCATCGGCGGAGAGGAAAGCGCACCACCTGCCAAACCGTCCAAGCCCGCAGTTAAAGCCGCCGCTCCGGTTTCCGGAAAGTGGCGCATCCAGCTCGGCGCCTTTGGCAGCGAAGCCAATGCCAAAAAGCTGTGGTCGAGTCTGCAATCCAAAGTCGGTGGGCTTTCAAGCGCCTCGCATTATCTGGTTCCGGCTGGCAGTGTATTGCGCCTGCAGGCCGGACCTTTCGCCAGCCGCGCCGATGCCGATACCATGTGTACGAAGGTCAAAGCTGCCGTAGCCGGCCAAGGCTGCCTGGTGGTCGCACCCTAAGGGCACAGCCTTTCGATTTCCCGACCGAGCGTTCGTTTTGCGGCCTCGGCACCGGGATCGACAAAATAATAGCGCGTGCCGCTCATACTCGCATTGCGCGAGCAATAGGATGCGCAGCCGTCAGGCACGCTGCCGGGATAGCGCAGGACAATCCCGTCATAGCTGGCGGTGAAGCTGCAGCTTTCCTTGCCGCTCAACGTTATTTTCAGACTGTCGCCATCTTGCTCGGCACTGCCCTGTCCCTCGCATTTGCTTTCTGGTCCATAGACCGAGAGGAAGCCTATTCGGTAATTCGCTCCGCCATCGGCAACAGCACAGAATTTGTCGGTGCCCAGATCGCCCTGAGTTTCGAAACGGCCTTCGACCGCAAGGCTTTCGGGGTCTGGTATGAGTCCTTTATCGATAGCGAGCTGATCGAGTGCCGCCCCTGCGCTATCGTCTTTTGCAGCTGGCCCGGCATCCTTTGAACCGCACCCGGCAAGCATTGCCGCCAAAACGAACATTATCGAGCTGGCAAGCCTCACAAGCGTTCAAGGCCTTCAGCCGTCACACGACGGTAAAAGCAACTACGCTCACCGGTATGGCAGGTAGGGCCATCAGGCCGCGCAATCACCAGCAGCGCATCCTGATCGCAATCGACGCGGAGTTCGACAAGGTGGAGGAAGTTCCCGCTACTTTCGCCCTTGGTCCACAGCTGATCGCGGCTGCGCGAGAAAAATGTGACCTTGCCGCTCTGCTGCGTGAGGTCGAGTGCCTCGCGGTTCATGTGACCAACCATCAGCACAGCCCCATCGGCAGCATCGACAACCACAGCGGTCATCAACCCATTAGCGTCAAATTTTGGATCGAGCACCAGCCCGCTCTCTCTTGGATTGGTCATGTCTGACGCCTAG
Source organism: Sphingorhabdus sp. (assembly GCF_040079335.1). Lineage (GTDB taxonomy): Bacteria > Pseudomonadota > Alphaproteobacteria > Sphingomonadales > Sphingomonadaceae > Sphingorhabdus_B. The sequence goes on along the minus strand of NZ_JBEBKL010000003.1, from coordinate 98,063 downwards.
CCGAGCCCTGCAATACTGGCAATCATCTGCTGCGAGCGATTTTTACGGTTTTGCCTGTTACAAGGGGGAGACATCGCGCCCTCGCCCGCCTATAGGCAGCCCAATTCTGGCGGCACGGGATTCGATTTGGACATGCTCACCACCAATCCCTTTGATGATGATAAACTGCGCGAGGAATGCGGGATCTTCGGCGTGTACAACTCCGAAGGCGCCGCCGCGATGGCAGCACTTGGCCTGCACGCGCTCCAGCACCGTGGCCAGGAAGCCGCCGGCATCACGAGCTTTGATGGCAAGGAATTCCACACCCACCGCGCCATGGGCCATGTCGCAGGCAATTTCGATCGTGAGGATATTATTCGCGCCTTGCCGGGCAGCATTGCCGCAGGCCATGTCCGCTATTCGACCACCGGCGAAACCTCGCTGCGTAATGTGCAGCCGCTTTACGCCGATCTGGCGACGGGCGGATTTGCAGTGTCGCATAATGGCAATATTTCCAATGCCGTGCACCTGCGACGCGAACTGGTGCAGCGCGGTTCGATCTTCCAGTCAACGTCAGACACCGAAGTCATCATCCATCTTGTTGCGACTTCGACCCAGAAAAGCCTGCTTGATCGGCTGATTGACGCGCTGAAACAGGTAGAGGGCGCCTATTCGCTGATCTGCCTGACGCCAGAGGGCATGATCGCCTGCCGCGACCCGCTGGGTATCCGCCCGCTGGTGATGGGCCGTCTGGGTGAAACGATCATCTTTGCGTCTGAAACCGTAGCGCTCGATATTGTCGGCGCAGATTTCATCCGCAGCGTCGAACCCGGCGAAATTGTCGTGGTGCGCGAAGGCGCTATCGGGTCGCACAAACCCTTCTACCCCACATCTCCGCGCCCCTGCATTTTCGAGCATGTCTATTTTTCCCGCCCCGACTCGATCGTTGACGGCAACAGCGTCTATTCGGTTCGCAAAGCGATTGGCGCGGAACTGGCGCGCGAAAATGGGATTGATGCCGATTATGTCATCCCCGTACCCGACAGCGGCACGCCAGCCGCGATCGGCTATGCAGAGGCATCGGGCATTCCGTTCGAATTGGGTATCATCCGTTCGCATTATGTCGGGCGCACCTTCATCCAGCCGGGCGACGGTGTGCGCCATCTGGGGGTCAAGCTGAAACATAATGCCAACCGCAATCTGGTGGCAGGCAAACGCATCGTGCTGATCGACGATTCGATCGTGCGCGGCACCACCAGCTTGAAAATCGTACAGATGATGCGCGAGGCAGGCGCCAAAGAAGTGCATATGCGCATCGCCAGCCCACCGACGACCAACAGTTGCTTTTACGGTGTCGACACGCCCGAACGCGAAAAACTGCTCGCCAGCCGGATGAACATCGCCGAGATGTGCGATTATATCCATGCCGACAGCCTCGCTTTCCTTACCATCGAAGGACTGTACCGGGCATTGGGCGAAGCGCAGCGCGATGCCACCTGTCCGCGTTATTGCGATGCCTGTTTTACCGGTGATTATCCGACCAAGCTAACCGACTTTGACGAGCACAACTCTACCGGCCAGTTGAAGCTGCGGGTGGTGGGATAAACCATGAGTGGTTTGCAAGGCAGGATTGCGCTGGTCACCGGCGCCAGCCGCGGCATCGGTGCCGCGACCGCAGAAAAGCTGGCGGCCCAAGGCGCGCATGTGGTTTTGACAGCACGCACAGCCAAAGACCTTGAAGCCGTCGAGCAACGGATATTCGAAGCGGGCGGTAGTGCCACCATCGCGCCGATGGATCTGACCGAGGCCGGGAACAACGAACGCCTCGCCGCTGCCGTCCGCGAACGGTGGGGTAAGCTCGACATCCTCGTTCTCAACGCCGCAATGCTTGGCACATTGGCTCCCGTTCCGGTGATCGATGCGGCTGAGTTCAACCGCGTGCTGACGCTCAATCTGCTCGCGCAACAGGCGCTGATTGCCTCGTTCGATGCATTGCTGCGTGCGAGCGATGCCGGTCGTGTGGTGGTGCTGACAAGCAGTGTCGGGCAGCAGCCGCGCGCTTACTGGGGTGCCTATGGCGCGTCAAAGGCGGCGCTTGAAAATCTGGCGCTCAGCTATGCCGAGGAAGTGCAGAACCTTTCTTCGGTGCGCGTTACCATCGTCGACCCATCGCGCACCCGCACTGCGATGCGTGCCAAGGCCTATCCCGGAGAAGACCCCGCCACGCTCAAAGACCCTTCGGTCGTCGGCGAGGCAATCACCCAGTTGCTACTCGGCGGCTTCGAGACCGGCCATCGCCTCATTGTCGACTGACCCGCTTTCCTTGATCATCGCATAGGCTGCAAAGGCCCGTTCGCGCGCCGCGCGGTGGCCGATGATCTTTGCCGGATAGTTTGCGGGCCGGACGCCATAGTCTTCGGGATCGTGGATATAGGGATCGGAGAGATGCGCCAGTTCGGGCACCCATTGCCGGATATAGTTGCCCGCATCGAACTTTTCGGACTGCGATAGCGGTGCCATGATGCGGACAAACATATTGCTGTCGACCCCACTGCCCGCCGTCCACTGCCAGTTGACCGCGTTCGAGGCATAGTCGGCATCGATCAGCGTGTCCCAGAACCACTGCTCCCCCACGCGCCAGTCGATGAGTAGATGCTTGATAAGGAACGAGGCGGCAATCATCCGAACGCGGTTGTGCATCCAGCCCGTCGCCCACAATTCGCGCATCCCGGCGTCCACGATCGGATAGCCTGTCTGCCCTTTGGTCCAGCTGACATAGTCTTGCTGCACTTCGGTGTCGGCCATGTTGCGCCAGGGAAAATGGTCGAATGCTGCCCGGGCATTGCGCACGCCATAATCAGGGAATTGCAGGATCACATTAGCCGCATATTCGCGCCAGACCAGTTCCTTGAGATAGGTTTCAACCGATCCGCCTGCGTCCATTGCCGCATGCCAGATCGTCGCGGGAGAAATTTCGCCAAAATGCAGATGCGGCGACAGGAGGCTGGTGCCGGGTATCGATGGCAGGTTCCGTTTTTCCTGATAGCGATTGGCCCTAGGGAGGAAATTTTCGAGCCGCTTTGCAGCACCGGTTTCGCCCGGTGACCAGAAATCGCGCATGCCCCCTGCCCAATCGGGCTTTGAAGGCAGAAGGCCCCAGCTATCGAGATTGTCGCTTTCGGGCCACTGCTCAGGGGCTGGAATATGGTCCGGCGCGGCGCGGGGTTTGGCAGGCGGCATATGCTGCGCCAAGGCACGCCAGAAAGGTGTGTATATCTTGAACTGTCCGCCGCTGCCCGTTTTCACGCTGCCGGGGGGGAGCAGATAGAGCCCCTCATGCCGGATCAGCGATGTTCCAACCGGCAGTATCTCCTGCACTGCCCGTTCGGCATTACGCCACCACGGCTCATAGTGGCGCAAACAATGGATCGCGGAAGCACCCACTTCGCGCGCGAGTTGCGCCAGCACCTGAGGCGCCGAACCCCGCCTGAGAATTAGCCGCGAACCGCGTTCGCGCAGAGACTTGTCCAGTTCCTTCAGGCTGTTATGCAACCACCAGCGAGAAGCACCGCCCATGCGCCGATGCTTGGGCGTTTCATCGTCCAGGATATAGACGGGCGTAATCGGCCGACCGCGTGCCACAGCGGCGAGCAAAGCCGATTGATCACTCAGGCGTAAATCTCTTCGAAACCAGACGATGGATATCATGCATGGCCGATACACATAACGCCCGCGTTGCGGCATACGGGCTTTCCAGCGTAGCGGCTAAGGTTGCTTGACGATCAGTTCGAAATTGCTGCGCACGGGCGAGGCGTCAAAGCGCTGGTCGCGGATGGTCAATGTGCCGTCAGGCTTCATCTCTGCATAGGGCATACGCGACCAAAATAGATAGGCCTGGGCATCTGCCCCGGTTTTTGCGATTTCGGCTTTCTGATATAATCCCAGCATGTTGTAGCGGCCCTTGGCGGGAAGCTCCAACCCACCGATCAGCGAATAATGGCCCTCGCCATATTGATTGCCCGACCTCCATTTTATCTCGCGGTTCCAAAAAGCGACCGGCACAGGACTGGCGACAACCATCCGCTCACGCGGTGTTCCGCGAGAGACAAGAACATCGTCGGCGACACGTTCTGCCGCGGTTGAAATCGCATAATTGGCGAGGATATAGGTGCATGTCAGAATAAGCGCGGTCCGTGCCGGACGGCGCCAATCGCTTGCACCCCGCTTTTCGAGCCGCCGCGACCACCAGACGCCGCCGATGAGCGCGATCCATATCCAGATATCGATAATGAACAGCGTATCGCCGTAAAACCACTGGCTCGAGAAAGGTTCGAGCAGCCGGATACCATAATTATTGAGCCAATCGAGCGCCGGATGGCTGAGCGTGCCGATATAGGCCAAGGCCAGCAGCCATCCCGCATGCACCGGCAGCCGCTTCTCTGGCCGCGTGCCGCGATTGGTCTGCCACCGGTCATAACCGATCATCATTGCCCACAGTATGAGGGGCAACAGCAGCATGGCAATCGGCCCATGCGTAATCCCGCGCCGGATCGCCAGATGCTGATGCCCACCGAGCAAAGTCGCCACCGCGTCGATATCCGGCAGGTTCGCCGCGACAATCAGCGTCGGCATCGCCAATCCGGTCTTGCGCTTGAGCCCCATCTGGCCAAGCACGGCACCAGCGAGACTATGGGTCAGGTTATCCATTATTTTGGTTCACACGAAGACACGAAGATCATGGCTTAAACTTCTCCGAGTGATAGTCATTGGAAACGCGGCGTAAGCCATCCTTGAACGTAGCTTGGCCAAAATTCATCAGAATGCCCAAAGGCATTTTGCATAGTCGCAGATAGGTAAGCAGTTGCTTGCCATGCACTGGCGCAAGCCGGTCAATAGACTTGAGCTCAACTATCAAACGGTCGTCCACCAGCAGGTCGATTTTGAATGCGTTGTCTACGACAACGCCTCGATAATTCATGGCAACGGGTACCTGCCGCTTGACGGAATGCCCCTCCTGCTCGAGTGCCACCGTCATCAACGCTTCGTAGGCTGACTCTAGAAGGCCGGGGCCGATATCCTGATGTATATGAAATCCACAATTGATGACACTTGCCGCGATACGCTCCAATTCGTCGAAACGCGACATCTTCGTGTCTTCGTGTGAACTAATATCTACTCAACCGTCCAGGTCTGGCCCTTGCTGATCAGCGCCTGCAAGTCGGGCTTCTTGCCTTCGGAAAGCTTGGCATTCTGCTCGGTTACCGCGCTGTCGAAGGTCGGGCGTGGATCGTCGTAGAGCACGCCGAGTGCCATTGGAAATTCACCGAACGGCATTTCAACCAGCATGTGCGCAATTGCACGATTCTTCACATTATGGACGATCACGCCCGCCGACTGCCAGTCACCTTCGGCTACGCCGACGACCTTGAGGGTCAGCGTTTCCATATCCATCGCAATGCCCTTGCTGCCGCCGTCGAACAGCATCGGCTGGCCATCCTGAAGCCACAACTGGCGCGCCTCGGCACCCTTGGGAGCGGCGAAATCCTCGAACACATCCTTGTTGTAGACGATGCAGTTCTGGAAAATTTCGATGAATGCCGCGCCCTTATGCGCATGCGCAGCCTTCAGCACGTCAGGCAGATGCTTTGAAACGTCAAAGCCACGCGCGACAAAACGCGCGCCCGACCCCAGTGCAAAGGCGCAAGGCGTTGCGGGCCGATCGACCGAACCGAAAGGCGTTGAAGGCGATTTGGTGCCGACACGGCTAGTCGGCGAATATTGGCCTTTGGTCAGGCCGTAAATCTCGTTGTTGAACAGCAAGATCTGGCAATCGAGGTTACGGCGCAGCAGGTGCATCGTGTGGTTGCCGCCAATTGACAGCGCGTCGCCATCGCCGGTGATGATCCAGACGTCGAGATCGGGATTGGCCAGCTTCACCCCCGTCGCCACCGCAGGCGCACGGCCGTGGATGGTGTGGAAGCCATAGGTCTCCATATAATAAGGGAAGCGCGACGAGCAGCCTATCCCTGAGATAAATACCGTGTCCTCGGGCTTGCGGCCAAGCTCCGGCATGGTGCGCTGCACCGCCTTCAATATCGCATAGTCACCGCAACCGGGGCACCAGCGGACTTCCTGATCGGTCTCCCAATCCTTGGGTGACGTTTTCTGGATGGGGGTCATGTCGTTCATGCGAGTGCTTCCTCGATGGCAGCTTCAATTTCAGCGATGCGGAAGGGTTGGCCCGAAACCTTGTTCAGAGGTTTGGCGTCGATCAGAAACTGGTCGCGCAATACCGTCTTGAACTGGCCGGTGTTCATTTCGGGCACAATGACTTTGTCATAGCTTTTCAGCAACTCACCCAGATTGCCGGGCATCGGCCAGATATGGCGAACGTGGATGTGGCTGACATCATGGCCCTTGGCGCGCATGCGGCGCACCGCCTGATGGATCGGGCCGAACGTAGAGCCCCAGCCGACAACCGCCAGCTTGCCGCCTTCGGTGCCGAGGCAGACGTCCTGATCGGGGATGTGCGCGGCTATGCCATCGACCTTGCCCTTGCGGATGTCGGTCATCGCCTGGTGGTTGGCGGGCGAGTAGTTGAGATGGCCGGTATCGACTTCCTTTTCGATACCGCCGATGCGGTGCAACAGGCCGGGCGTGCCGGGCTTCACCCAGGGGCGTGCGAGCTTGTTGTCGCGCCCATAGGGCTTGAATCCGCCTTCGGGCACATGATCGAGGAAGCTAACCGGGAACGGCTTGTAGCTGCTCATATCCGGGACCTTCCAAGGCTCTGCCGCATTGGCGATATAGCCGTCAGTCAGCAGGATCACCGGCGTCATGAACTGCGTCGCGATGCGCACAGCCTCAATCGCGCAATCGAACACATCGCTCGGGCTGCGCGCCGATATTACCGGCAGCGGGGTATCGCCGTTGCGGCCATAGACCGCCTGATAGAGGTCTGATTGCTCGGTCTTGGTGGGAAGCCCGGTCGATGGCCCGCCACGCTGCGAATTTATGATGATGAGCGGCAGTTCGGTCATCACCGCAAGGCCAATCGCTTCGGTCTTGAGAGCGATGCCGGGACCGGACGAAGAGGTCACGCCCAGTTGCCCCGCATAGGATGCACCAATGGCCGAGGCGATCGCGGCAATCTCGTCTTCCGCCTGGAAGGTGGTAACGCCATATTCCTTGAACCGCGCCAATGCGTGCAGGATCGAGGAAGCCGGCGTAATCGGATAGCCGCCAAAGAACATCTTCACGCCCGCCAGCTGGCAACCTGCGACCAGGCCCATGGCCGCCGCATCCGCGCCGTTTATCGTGCGGTACAGGCCGGGATCGGCGGGCGCCGCATCGACATGCTTGCGCGGAATGGGAACGGCGCCGGGATTGCCGATTTCGGCGGTTTCGCCGTACGCATGGCCAGCGTTGAGCGCTGCAATATTGGCATCGGCCAAAATCGGGCTTTTTGCGAATTTGTCCTTCAGCCACTGGATGATCGGCTCACGGTCGCGATCAAACATCCACAGTGCGAGGCCCAGCGTCCACATATTCTTGCAGCGCAGCGCTTCCTTGTTGCCAAGGCCAAAGGGCTTCACCGCATCCATCGTCAGCTGGCTGATGTTGAAATGGACGAGCTGCCATTTGCCGAGCGAGTCGTCTTCGAGCGGGTTCACATCATATTGCGCCTTGGCGAGGTTGCGCGCGTTGAACTCGCCCTCATCAGCAATGATCAGGCCGCCCGGCTTCAGATCCTTCACATTGGTCTTGAGCGCCGCCGGGTTCATCGCGACAAGCACATCTGGCGCATCACCCGCTGTGTCGATTTCCGAGGCACCAAAGTTGATCTGGAACGCCGAAACACCGAACAGCGTGCCTTGCGGCGCGCGGATTTCGGCAGGGAAATCAGGGAAGGTGGCAAAGTCGTTGCCCGCCAGCGCCGACGACAGCGTAAACTGCCCGCCGGTCAACTGCATGCCGTCGCCCGAGTCCCCCGCAAAGCGGACCACTACGGTTTCTGGATGAGAAATGTCGGCTGGGGATTGGGTATCGATGCTGCGCGCGGCAGTAGCCATTTCGTATTGTCCCGCTCATTTTAATTGTTCTGTTAAGTGGTCCTTATGCGCGCTTTTGCGCCAAATCCAAATAGGAAATCTGTTTTGCAACACAGTCGGGCTTTGTCGTGGACGCGCCTTGGCGTTCGGGTTATGCCTTTTACAAATGAGGACAGGAGAGCGACTATGAGCACCCATTTTGTGCGGCCCGATGTGCAGGCCCTTCTCGATATGCTGAATGCCCAGCCCGGGCCCAAGATGCACGAACTTTCCGCTACGGAAGCGCGCGGCATGATGACGGTCATGGGCGCGATGGCGGAGGAAGAGCTGGGCGATCTCGCCGTCGTCCGTGACCTTTCGATCCCCGGTCCCGCGGGCGCAATTCCGGCGCGACTCTATGATGCGCGTGAAAACCGCTGGGCCGGCCCGGTAATGGTTTTCTATCATGGCGGCGGGTTTGTAATCGGCGATCTGGACATATACGGCCCCTATTGTGCCGAAGTGTCGCGCCAGCTCGATATGCCCGTCATCTCGATCGACTACCGACTTGCGCCGGAACACCGCTTTCCGGCTGCAGCCGTTGATTGTGAAGCAGCGACCCGCTGGATCGCAGGCAGCCCCGCCGAACTGGGATTGGAAGTCACAGGTCTCGTAACTTCAGGCGACAGCGCTGGTGGTAACCTCACCATCGTCACGACTATGGCACTGCGTGACAATCCAGCCGCCGTGCCGGTTTTGGTGCAGCATCCTATCTATCCGGTGGTCACCGATAGTGACGATTGGCAGAGCATGCGTGATTTTGCAGATGGCTTCCTGTTGACCAAGGACTCGATGGATTATTTCCATGCCGCCTATGCAGCCGACGCCGATGACTATCGCGGCGCGCCGATCAAGTTTTCGCAAGAAGGCATGCCGCTCTCGCTGGTGACGACGGCGAGCCTTGATCCGCTGCGCGATCAGGGGCTTGCTTATGTCGAGGCACTCAAAGCTGCGGGTGTTCCCGTCCAACACCGCAGCGCCGATGGCAATATCCACGGCCATATCACTTTGCGCAAAGGCATCCCTTCGTCGAAGGAAGATGTGGCGGGCAATCTTACCGCGTTGAAAGCAATGCTGGCCGAAGTGATGGCCGACGCCTAAGGCAACTCATATGAATGACACCGAAGACCTGCCCTATCGCCCTTGTGCGGGCATCATGCTTGCCAACCGAACAGGGCTGGTCTTTGTCGGCCAGCGCATCGATAATCCCGGAGACGCATGGCAAATGCCGCAAGGCGGAATCGATGATAGCGAAGATCCCGAAGTCGCCGCTTTCCGCGAACTGGGCGAAGAAACCGGCCTGCTACCTGACCATGTCGACCTGCTGGCGCGCAGCCGCGAGGAGTATTTTTACGACCTACCGCCCGAATTGCAGGGCAATATCTGGGGTGGGCGCTGGCGCGGGCAGCGGCAATGGTGGTTCCTGATGCGCTTCAAGGGCGATGACGCCGACATCAATATCGAAGCCCACCACCCCGAATTTTCACGCTGGAAATGGGCCGAGGCACAGGAACTGCCGAAACTGATCGTGCCGTTCAAGCGGCGGATTTATGAAGGTGTCGTGGCCGAGTTTGGGCCGCTGATTTAGGCGTCAGTTCGCCTTCTCAACCGTCGGCTTTATCTCGACAGCGCTGGCTTGCAGCGCGTCCTTGTTTCCGGCCTTTTCGATCGACGCCGCCAAACGATCGCTTTCCCCACATTTTGACCGGCACAAAATCTGCAACCGCGCGAGGTTCTTCTTGGCCGCATCGAGCGCTCCCTTGGAGGCCATCAACTCGCCCTGAGCGGCGATAACGGCAACATCATTGGGTTCGATATCGAGCGCGCTCTTGTAAAAAGAGATCGCTTTGCCCTTCAGCCCCTGCTGCGCTGAGACCTCTGCCATGCCGACAAAAGCGGCGCGATTGCGTGGATCGACCGCCAGTGCGGTTTCGAACCACCCCAGCGCATTGTCATATTGCCCTGCCTTATGCGCAGCCACGCCCTCAGCGACAAGAGTCACCGACTGCGGATCAATATCGTGGTCGGCCTTTTTGCCGATGCTGGCGCTCGACGCCATCAGGAAGACGGCAGACAAAGCAATAACTGGGGGAGAGAAACGCATAATCAGCTTCCAGACATTAGACACCGGTAGCCCCCGCTATCACAGCTTGTGCAAACGCGCCAAGTAGAAGCCATCGCTACCGTCATGTGCCGGGGTTAGCAAGATGCCTGAGCCATCTGCCCTGCCTGCGGCGAAATCTGGCCGTTCGGCTTCAAAGTCCGGATGCTGCGACAGAAAGGCCTCAATCTGTTCCCGACCCTCACAGGCAAAAAGCGAACAGACCGCATAGACCAGATGCCCGCCCGGCTTCACCAGCGCAGACGCCAGATCCAGCAGGCGCGCCTGTTCCGAAACCAGCCGTTGGAGATCGCGCTGGTCCAGCCGCCAGCGGGTTTCCGGATTGCGCCGCCATGTGCCGCTGCCCGAACAGGGCGCATCGATGAGGACAACGTCGCATGCACTAGCCAAATCGTCGAGTGCGGCCTTTTCCTTGTTCGGATTGAGCAACAGGGTTTCAATAAACCCGGCCTTGGCGCGCGCAGCACGCGATGGCAGTTGTGACAAGCGGTCACGATTGGTGTCGGCGGCGATTAATCGGCCCTGCCCCGCCATATGCGACGCAAGCGCCAAGGTCTTGCCTCCTGCCCCGGCGCAGAGGTCAAGCACGGTCATCCCGGGTTGAGCGTTGCAGGCTACTGCGATGAGCTGGCTGCCCAGATCCTGCACTTCAATCGCGCCCGATGTGTAAAGCTCGCTGCTCTCGATCGAATAGCCGGTCGGCAGTCGCAGCCCATCACGGCACTCGGGCAGTGAGGTCGCCTCCGGCAGGTTTTTTGCCACAGCTTCACGATCTGCAACCAAGCGGTTCGCGCGAATGTCGAGCGGTGCCCTTTCGAGCAAAGCGGGATATTCGTCTTCGGTGACCAATGCCGAGAATAAAGGCTTGACCCATTCAGGCAGAACGCCGCCGGTCGCGCGCGGTTCGTCCACTGCGATAGCCGCCGGGCCATAAGCGAGGCCATCAAACAAGATAGCAAGCTCGCTATCCGAGTCCGCCAGCGCGATCATGGCCGAACGGCCATTTTCCGGTCGTTCACCAAAGGCTCGGATGGCCCGCCAGGCTAGGTCGCGAACAGCGCGCCGATCCTTCGAGCCTGCATAGCGCCGCGCTGCGAAAAATGCGGCCGCCACACGGTCAGCAGATGCACCCTTGTCCCGCGTCGCTGCGATGATGGCATTGAGCAATTCGATTGCGGCCTGAACTCTGGCGGCGGGTGTCATGCCACCAACTCAGCGCGTCGGATAATTGGGGGCTTCCCTCGTGATCGTCACATCGTGGACATGGCTTTCGCGCAAACCCGCATTGGTGATCTGCACAAAGCGCGCCCGTTCTTGCAGGTCAGCGATGGTAGCCGATCCGGTATAACCCATGGCCGCCTTGATCCCGCCGACCAGCTGGTGGATCACGTCGGACGCGGGTCCTTTGAATGGCACCTGCCCTTCAATCCCCTCAGGCACCAGTTTGAGTTGATCCTTGATATCCTGTTGGAAATAGCGATCTGCCGATCCACGCGCCATTGCGCCGACCGACCCCATGCCGCGATAACTTTTGTAGGCACGGCCTTGATAAAGGAAGGTTTCGCCCGGCGCCTCTTCGGTGCCCGCAAGCAATGAACCGACCATTACGCTCGACGCACCAGCCGCCAGGGCCTTGGCCAGATCGCCCGAGGTGCGTAGGCCGCCGTCGGCGATTACGGGTATGCCTGATTTGGCCGCTTCTTCGGCGGCATCCATCACCGCAGTCAATTGCGGCACACCGACGCCCGCAACAACGCGCGTGGTGCAGATCGAACCCGGGCCAATACCGACCTTAACGCCGTCGGCACCTGCGTCGATCAGCGCGCGCGTGGCTTCTGCAGTCGCAACATTGCCTGCAATCACCTGAACCTTGCTCGACATCTTCTTGATTTCGGCAACCGCGACCGAAACCATCTTGCTATGGCCGTGGGCGGTATCGACGATGATGACATCGCATTCGGCCTCAACCAGCGCGCGGGTGCGCTCGATGCCCTTTTCGCCGACGGTGGTTGCGGCGGCAACACGCAGACGGCCAGTCGCATCCTTGGTAGCGTCGGGATAGGTCACAGCCTTTTCGATATCCTTGACGGTGATCAGGCCAACACAATGGAAGGCGTTGTCGACAACCAAAAGCTTTTCAATCCGGCGCTGGTGTAGCAACCGCCGCGCCTCTTCCTGCGAAACACCGGTTTGCACTGTCGCCAGATTATCGCGCGTCATCAGCTCGGACACCGGCTGCATACGGTTTTCCGCAAAGCGAACGTCGCGGTTGGTCAGGATGCCGACCAGCTTGCCGCTCGCCTCTACCACAGGAATGCCCGAAATGCGGTTTTCGGCCATCAGCAACTGCGCTTCGGCCAAAGTCGCATCGGGCGCAATCGTGATTGGATTGACGACCATTCCCGATTCAAAACGCTTTACCTGCCGAACCGCTGCGGCCTGTTCCTCGATCGAAAGATTGCGGTGGAGAACGCCAATCCCGCCGAGCTGCGCCATCACAATCGCCATGCGCGCTTCGGTGACGGTATCCATCGCCGACGACATGATCGGGATGTTGAGCGTGATGTCCGGGGTGATCCGTGTGCGAGTATCGGCCTGGCTGGGCAATATATCCGAGGCGCAAGGCTGCAACAGAACATCGTCGAAGGTCAGGCCGAGGCGGATTTTATCGGATTTCATGGTGCCACTTTGCTTTGTCTGGGTGTCGAGTCGTGGCGGCCCATGTAAACAGTGAACCGGTTATTCGCCAGTCCCCTTCTCGGCCTTTTTCGGTTTGAATTTACGCGCATCGGCAAAATAGCGGCCAAGCTCGACATGCAGGTCGGCATCTTCGGCAGCGCCGCCAAGCTGGAGTGTCTCGACGACCTCGTCTCTGGGGCCATGATAGTCGGTCTTCAAAAAGGCTTCCATCTTGCCGAGATCGGCGAAAGCCCCACCGACCATCAAGGCGGGCACATTTTTCTCGGTCAGTGCCCAACCATCCTGCCGCTGGAGGAACGCATTCGCATCGGTCGATGGTTCGATCTTGCGTTTCATCTTGCGCGCCACGGCTTCGACTTCGGCGTCAAGGCCGGTCTTGCCACGCCCGATGATCGCGACCTTGGCACCTTTGGGTGCGATCGCAACCGTATCGACGTTGAGCACAATCTGTATCTGGTCAAGCGGCACGGCCGGGTCGGCGGCGAAAGCGCGAGCGCCCAGCAATCCTGATTCCTCAGCGGTCGTGCCAACAAAATAGATGTCGCGATCCAACTTTGCCTTGCCGAGGCGTTTGGCGACTTCAGTCAGCACTGCCAATCCGCTGGCATTGTCGACCGCCCCGTTGCAGATGCGGTCCTCCTCACCTTCTGGCCTACAAATGCCGAAATGGTCCCAATGCCCCATGAAAACCACGGCACCGCTTCCGGCCTTGCGCCCTGAAATTTTGCCAATGATATTGTTGCTGCTGATCCGTTCGACCTCGCTCTGAATGTCGAGATCAACGGTCAAGCCAAGCGATTGACCGGCATAGTCGGCAGACCGTGCGGCTGCGCGCAATTTGTCCCAATCGCCGCCTGCTGCTGTAACCAGCGCAACCATATATTGCGGACTGACCACACCTTCGATGTCGGCACGCTTGTCCCGCGCCGTCCAACTGGTCGGACGGGACAAAAGCGCTCGGCGATAGATCGGAAAATCAAACTGCTCGCCGGAAATCGAGATGACCGCTGCAGCGCCAGCATCGATCAACGCAGTGCGGCGGTTACGCGCTGCTTTCATGTCGGATGGCAGGAATTCGGTGTCATCGGCCAGAAGAAACGCCAGTTTGCCGTTCACATCCGCAGCAACCTTACCTTGGGCGTTGACCCCGTGGCCGACAAAGATTGATGGCAGTTTAGTCGTTTTATAGGCCGCATCCCTGCCGACCAGCAATATGTCGTCGCTGACTATGCGCAGCTTGTCGCCCTTGGCAAAAAATTGGACGCTGGCCTGCTTTGGCCCGCGCCTGACGAGTTCTACCGGCTGATACCAACTACCACCGCGTGCGCCGGGCTTCAGCCCTGCTTTGGCCCATTGGCTTTCCAGATAGGCCAGCGTCTTGCGCTCACCTTCGGTACCGGGTGCCCGGCCTTCAAAATCGTCCGAAGCCAAAATCTCGACATGCTTGCGCAAGTCCATTTCTGTGACGGGTTTGGCAATCGCGACCGCGCCGTAGAGGCTGAACGATAACAGCAGAATGAAAAGGCGAAGTGCGGGCATATGTGCAGTTAGTCTAACTGCCTATCTTATGTCGAGAACGTTCTATCGTCCTTCGCGCTTCTTCGACATGCATGCTTTCAATCATCTTGCCCTTGTGCCGCTGTGCCCCGCCGGTCGAGGCCGCGATCAGTGCTTCGGCCTTCGCAATTTCATCCTCGTTCGGGCCGAATGCGGCGTTGGCGATGGCGACCTGATTGGGATGAATCAACGTCTTGCCAGCAAAGCCATAGCAGCGACCCTGCAGACATTCCGCCTCTAGCCCGCCCATGTCGTCCAGCTTGTTATTCACCCCATCAAAGGCGGGCTTGCCTGCTGCCGCGGCGGCCAGCACGATGCTCTGCAATGCCAGTTCCAATCCCTCACGATTGGGTCCGGGTTTGATCCCCATATCGGCGCAGATGTCGTTCACCCCGGCGATCAGCCCGGCAACGGCTGCATGGGCGGCAATTTCGCGCGCGTTATAGATGCCTGCAGGCCCCTCAATCATCGCCAACACCGGATTGGGCAGCCGCGCCACCACCGGATCAAGATCGGACGCCGCCTCCACCTTGGGCAGCACAAAGCAATCGGCGTGAGATCTTTCTGCCGCCTTTATGTCCGCCGCCAGTTCGGGGCTGTCGAGGCCGTTCAAACGGATCGCGACCAGCTTGCCCGGAAATCCTTTTGCCACTTCTGCAACTGCAGCGACGCGAGCATCCGCCTTGCTTTCAGCCGGTACCGAGTCTTCGAGATCGATGATCAGCATGTCGACATCGAGCCCGCGCGCCTTTTCGAGCGCTCTCTCATTGATCGCCGGCACGTAAAGCGCGGTCCGGACCAATTTCAGTTTTTCGACCAAAGTCATGCGCCCTGCTCCCTATCCGATTTCGCTTGTGAACCTTGCGCATATTTGGGAGATTGGCCGACGTCAAACGGGAGCTATGTCATGGAAATCTTTTTGTTCGTCTTACCGATACTGGTGATCATCTTTCTGATGATGGGGGTCACGGTGGTCCGGCAGGGCTATGTCTATACGATCGAACGATTTGGCCGCTTCACCCATGCTGCCCAACCCGGCCTGACGATCATCATTCCCTTCTTCGACCGTGTTGGCCGCAAGGTGAACATGATGGAACAGGTGCTCGACATTCCCGGGCAGGAAATCATCACCAAGGACAATGCGATGGTCGGCGTCGACGCAGTCGTCTTCTTCCAGGTGCTTGATGCCGCCAAGGCGGCTTATGAAGTCAGCGACCTCTATGTCGCGATCATGCAGATCACCACGACCAATTTGCGCACGGTAATGGGGTCGATGGACCTCGACGAAACCTTGTCGAAACGCGATGATATCAACGGTCGTCTGCTCAACGTCGTCGACCATGCAACCTCACCCTGGGGCCTCAAAATCACCCGCGTCGAAGTCAAAGACATTCGCCCGCCAGCTGACATTTCAAACGCAATGGCGCGCCAGATGAAGGCCGAACGTGAAAAACGTGCACAAATTCTGGAAGCCGAGGGCATGCGCGCCGCCGAAATCCTGCGCGCTGAAGGTGAAAAGCAAGGTGCGATCCTGCAGGCCGAAGGTCGTCGTGAAGCCGCCTTCCGCGATGCAGAAGCGCGCGAACGCGAAGCAGAGGCAGAAGCCAAGGCGACCACCATGGTCTCCGACGCCATCGCCACTTCGGGAACACAGGCGCTGAATTACTTCATTGCGCAAAAATATACCGAGGCGGTCAGCCAGTTTGCGACATCCCCTAATGCCAAGACCATTTTGTTCCCTGTTGAGGCCACGCAGCTGATTGGCACCCTCGGCGGCATTGGTGAGCTTGCGCGCGATGCGCTGGAAAAGAAGGAAAAGTGATATGGGTGACTGGCTGACCGAATTCCCGCCGCACTGGTTCTGGCTGACGCTTGCCGCGATATTGGGGGCCGCCGAAATGCTGGCCCCCGGCTTTTTCCTGATCTGGCTGGCTATGGCTGCGGCAGGCGTCGGTGTGCTGGCATTTCTGCTGCCCGTTTCGATCCCGATGCAGGTCGCCATCTTCGCCATCGCCTCGGTGCTGGCTGTTTATGCCGGGAAGAAATTCCTGAAGGACAATCCGATCGAAAGCGACGACCCGAAACTCAATGATCGCGGTGCACGATTGACCGGGGAGATTGTCACCGTTGTCGAGGCAATTGCCGATGGGCGTGGCCGCGTGAAAGTCGGTGACAGCGTGTGGAATGTCCATGGCGCCGACGCACCGGCAGGCGCAAAAGTGCGCGTCACCGGTGCAGAAGGTGCTATATTAAAAGTCGAACCGGTAGGCTGACTCTAACGGGTCAGCTTGCCCGCCATCCCGATGATATCGTCGAGCGGATTGCCATCGCCATCAAGGTCGAGCAATGATCCGAGTCCGCCCAGACCGCCTGCTGCGGGTGCAGCCTGCTGACCGCCGCCGAGCGCGCCGCCGAGCACATTGCCCAGCATACCGCCTAGGCCGCCGCCGCCGGATGCCTGTCCGCCACCGAGCACGCTACCGATCAGTCCGCCAAGACCCCCGCCCTGTTCGCCGCCACCTTGCTTGGCGAGGTAACCGGCAACAATCATCGCCAGCAAAGGTAGCATTTTCTTCAACAGCGACGAATCGATACCTGTCTGCTCAGCCGCATGTCCTGCAACCGAACGGCTGACATCCTTTGTGCCAAAAATCTGTCCGAGGACGTCATTGCCTTTTTCAACAGGCGTCGGTTCGGGCGACAGCACGCTGTCGAGCAATCCGCCTCCGCCAAGCTGACCCAAAATTCCACCGAGTCCCTCAAGACCGCTGGGCTGCGCTTGCGCCGTCTTCTTGAAACCGCCCAATATGGCGGGAAGCAGCGCCTCAGCACCGGCTTGCGCAATCTGTTCATTGACGCCAAGCTGTTGCGCGACCGAGCCGATTGCGCCCGACTGTTTGAGAATTTCCATCATGTCCATTTAATCGCTCCTATTATCAGGCAGATTGCAAACAATCTCGCAGCTTCAACACGCAAACGATAGACCAATTTATCGACCTGCCTCGATTTTACAATTGCGCGACGCTTTCTTCTCCCAAACGTCATCGAAGCAGCCTATCCTGTTTTCAATCTAAAACCGCCCGATGAGGAAGGAACACACATGAGCATTTTCGGAAAGATCAAAGACGCCATTTTCGGCAAGAAAGCCGTCGCCGCTACGCCAGCCCCTGAGGCACCTGTTGTTGCAGCACCTGTTGAGGCCGCACCGGTCGCGATCAGCGACGTCGATGTGATCGCGCACCTCGAAGAAATCGACGCTAATGACGGTCGCAATCTGAACTGGCGCACGTCGATCGTCGATCTGATGAAGATGCTCGGCATGGAAAGCTCGCTGCAGGAACGCAAGGATCTGGCGATGGAACTCGGCTATCCCGGCGAACTCGAAGGCAGCGCTGAAATGAATATCTGGCTGCACAAGGCCGTGATGCGCGAACTGGCGAAGAATGGCGGCGTGGTTCCCGCCGAACTGCTCGACTGAGCGACTAGTCTTCATACGATTCGAAAAGCCCGGCCAAGCGCCGGGCTTTTTTTGTATCCGGATGTCGTTCGCCGAAACCCCTCATCTGAACGACCGCCCGCTATTGACGCTCACGTCATGGTGGGTATCACCGCCGACAACTCAGGAGAGGAGCCGATAATGCCCGACAGCGTGCAAAACATTTCCCGTCGACAAACGCTGGCAGCCTTGGGCGCTAGCGCCGCTACATTGGCGCTGGGCGGATGCGCGAGGGGGAATTCCGCAATCGCGATACCTGCTGCTCCGGCGGGAACACCGGCGTCGAGGGCTTCGACGCTGCTCGATTCGATCGCGGACAATTTGCTCGCCCATTCGCCCGAAGGTGCAACTTCGCTCGGTATCGACACCGGCGTGCGCGCTGCTATGCGCGGGAAACTCGGTGACCGTTCGGCCGCGGGCCAGAAAGCGGTGGCGGACACGTTGGCGGCGGATATCAAACGCATTCGTTCATTCGATACTTCCGATCTCGACCATGCAACGCGCACCAGCCTTGGCGTCGTTGAAAGCGCCTATGATGTCGCACTGGCGGGCTTCGCCTTGCCCTATGGCGATGTCGCCGTGGGGGGTTGGCGCAACACACCCTATGTGGTGATCCAGAATGTCGGCGCCTATCTCGATATTCCGCGATTCCTCGATAGCGATCATCCCATCCGCGACGCAGGTGATGCCGAAGCCTATCTTTCGCGACTGGAGGCTTATGCCTCTGTCCTCGACGGAGAGACTGGTCGTTTGAAGGCGGCGGCAAGCAAGGGCCTGATCGCTCCGGCCTTCCTGATCGAAAAGGCGATCCGGCAGATGGAGCAGAGCGTGAACGGTGCGCAGCAGGGCGGCGGGCTTGCTGAAAGCATAGCACGACGCACCAAGGCGCTGGGCATAGCAGGTAATTGGGAGGAACGGGCGACTTCGATTGCGCGTGACAAGGTGGCCCCTGCGCTTGAACGGCAACTGGCCGAGCTCAAGGCGCAACTGCCCAAAGCGGGTATGGAAGCCGGCATGTGGGCGCGCCCGCAGGGCGACGAATTCTATGCCTGGGCGCTGCGGGCGAGCACAACTACGCGGATGTCGCCCGAAGAGGTGCATCAGATGGGGCTCGATGAGCTGCGCACCTTGCACGGCCGGATGGACCCGATCCTAAAAAGCCTCGGTTACACACAAGGTTCGGTGGGCGAACGGATGAATGCGCTGGCGAAGGATCCGCGTTACCAGTTTAGCGAAGGCGATGCGGGTCGGGCTGAGATCATGGCCTTTATCGAACAATGGCTGGGCAAGATCCGCGCAGAACTGCCGCGCGCCTTCCGCACGCTGGTGCGCGGCAATCTGGAGGTCAAGCGCCTGCCGCCCGAAGAGGAGCCCGGCGCACCCGGAGCCTATGGCGGCGCCGGTTCAATCGACGGCTCGATCCCCGGAAAATTCTGGATCAATTTGCGCACGACCGATCTGCACAGCAAGTATAGCCTACCCGATCTTGCCTTTCACGAAGCCATTCCAGGGCATGTCTGGCAGGGCGAATATGCTAACCAGATGCCGCTGATCCGCACCATGCTGGCCTTCAACGCCTATAGCGAAGGCTGGGCGCTTTATGCCGAACAACTTGCGGACGAACTTGGCCTATATGAAGACTATCAGGTCGGTCGCCTCGGTTTTCTGCAGTCCCTCGCTTTCCGCGCATGCCGCCTTGTCGTCGATACAGGCCTCCATGCGAAACGCTGGACCCGCAAACAGGGCGTCCGTTTCTTCGTCGAGGAGAATGGATCAAATCCGCTGGAAGTAGCAAGCGAAGTCGATCGCTATTGCAGTTGGCCGGGGCAAGCCTGCGGATACAAGGTAGGCCATAGCGAAATCGTTCGGCAACGCGGGCTGGCGCAAGCCGCTTTGGGTAGCCGCTATGATTTGCGTGACTTTAACGACACTGTGGTTCGTGGGGGCAATGTGCCGCTCGATGTGCTCGCGAAGAATGTCGCCGAATATGTCGCGGGCGCAAAGGGCTGAGCGGCGATCAAATCTCCGCCAGCGGGCGGAGGTCGGGCTCGACAAAGCCTAGCCGTGCTTCGACCGAGAAAAGCCGTTCACGCGAATAATGTGCCAGCGGTAATTCGCGTCGGCCACGCGGCGAGAGTAGCAGCGCATTGACGGCGTCACGCAAAGAAGATTCACCGATCTCGCGCAAATGCGCACGCACTGCGGCAATATAGACCTGCGTGATCGTCTCGTGATAGCCCTGCGCCTCGTCATTCACCCCGCCGACCGCGACATTGTAGCTGGA
The DNA here is from genome assembly GCF_040079335.1 of Sphingorhabdus sp. Lineage (GTDB taxonomy): Bacteria > Pseudomonadota > Alphaproteobacteria > Sphingomonadales > Sphingomonadaceae > Sphingorhabdus_B. The sequence goes on along the minus strand of NZ_JBEBKL010000003.1, from coordinate 77,835 downwards.
AATGATGTTCCGCATATCGCTTTCGGCGTCGATTTCGGCGCGGTCACGCACGATCCACAAGCAGGCTGCCAGATGCGCCTCATGCGTCCATAATTCACGCGGCAAGGTGCGCGCCAACAGGCCCTCACCCACATGGATGATGCTTGCGTCGTCAGGGAAGAGTCGGGGTGTATAATCGGTCATTTCCGGGGTCCTTGAGCTCCCGGAAATGGCCGGGCCCTTACGCAGCCTTTGGTGCGGCTTCTCTTACGCCTGCATCGACATGTTGTTCGAATTGCTCGAAATTGTCGATGAAAGCCTGCACCAGCTTTTGCGCCGTAGCATCATAAGCCGACTTGTCAGCCCATGCTTCGCGCGGATCGAGGATCTTGCTGTCGACGCCCGGAACGGCAACCGGGAATTCGAAACCGAAATTCGGGTCCTTGCGGAATTCAGCGTTGTTCAGGCTGCCGTCGAGCGCGGCGTTGAGCAGCGCGCGGGTCGCCTTGATCGGCATACGCTTGATACCCGGATCGGTAGCCTTGCCGCCTGTCCAGCCGGTGTTGACAAGCCAGCAGGTAACGCCGCCCTTGGCGATGCGTTCCTTGAGCAAATTGCCATAGACGCTGGGATGGCGCGGCATAAAGGGCGCGCCGAAGCAGGTCGAGAAGGTCGCGGTCGGTTCGGTCACGCCGATTTCGGTGCCTGCGACGCGCGCGGTGTAGCCCGACAGGAAGTGGTACATCGCCTGATCGGGCGTCAGCCGCGCGATCGGCGGCAGCACGCCATAGGCATCGGCAGTCAGCATGATGATGTTCTTGGGAACCGGGCCCAGATTGTCTTTCGACGCGTTGGGGATGAAATCGATCGGATAGGAACCGCGGCTGTTTTCGGCGAGGCTGTTGTCATTGAAATCAAGCTCGCGGGTCTCGGGATCCATGACGACATTTTCCAGAACCGTTCCGAATCGCTTGGTCGTGGCGAAAATTTCAGGCTCTGCCTCGGGCGAGAGGTTGATCATCTTCGCATAGCAACCGCCTTCGAAATTGAAGACAGCCGTATCCGACCAGCCATGCTCGTCGTCACCGATCAGAGTGCGGCTGGCGTCCGCCGACAGCGTGGTTTTGCCGGTACCCGAAAGGCCGAAGAAGACTGCGGTATCGCCCTTGGGGCCGATATTGGCCGAGCAGTGCATCGGCATCACGCCCTGTTCGGGAAGCAGATAGTTGAGAATGCCGAAAACCGACTTCTTCATTTCGCCGGCATAGGCCGTGCCGCCTATCAGGATCAGCTTTTCGGTGAAGTTGACTGCGATCACCGTTTCACTGCGGCTGCCGTGGCGTGCAGGATCAGCGCGGAAGTTGGGCAGATCGATAATCGTATATTCGGGCACCAGATCGGCTAGTTCACTTGCATCAGGGCGAACAAGCAGCGTGCGGATGAACAGATTGTGCCAGGCGAATTCGTTGATGACGCGAACATTGACGCGATATTCGGGCTGCGAGCCGCCAAACAGGTCGGCGACATACAGTTTTTCCTTGGCAGCGAGTGCTGCAATGAAATCTTCCTTCAACGCAGCGAAATGCACGGGATCCATCGCGACATTGGTCTTACCCCAATGGATGCTGTTTTCAGTCGTCGCGTCGCGGACGATGAATTTGTCCGACGCCGAACGGCCAGTATGCTTGCCCGTTTCAACGACCAGCGGCCCTTCTTTCGCCAGATGGCCCTCACCATTTGCCAAAGCCGATTCGACCAGCTGCGCTGTGCCGAGATTCCAGAAGATATTTGCTGGAGTGTTAATGCCTTGTTTTTCAAGCGAGAAGTTCGGCGTAACGGACACGATGGCTTCCTTTGTGCGAGGGCGGTGCATAGGTATGCACGAGGGATGCAGCGGCCCCTAACCTACCACTGACTTTACGTCAAACCGTCGGACGCGCAAATTTACCCAAAGAAAATTGTCACACTCTGCAACACCAGCTTTCCCGCTTGGCATTGAAGGTTCAGATTTGCCTTCTTATAAGCGCTGCAATGTCCGCCACCATCGCCCTTGTCGACGACGACCGCAACATATTGACCTCGGTCTCGATCGCCATGCAGGCGGAAGGCTATGTCACGCGCCTCTACCCCGATGGCGAAGCGGCACTCAAAGCCCTGATAGAAAACCCCGCCGACCTGGGCATTTTCGACATCAAGATGCCGCGCATGGATGGGCTCGAACTGCTCCGCCGACTGCGGGAAAAATCGGATATGCCTGTTATCTTTCTGACCTCGAAAGACGAGGAACTGGACGAAGCGCTGGGTTTGGCGATGGGCGCCGATGATTATATCACGAAACCCTTTTCGCAGCGCCTTCTGGTCGCGCGGGTCAAGGCGATATTGCGGCGGACCGCCGTTCGCAGCCGACCTGCGGAAGAAGTGAATCGTGACGAACCGGAGCCGCTTCTGCGCGGTGATCTGGAGATGGATCCAGCTCGCCATCATGTGAAGTGGAAGGGCAAGCCAGTCACACTGACCGTCACCGAATTCATGATCCTTGAGGCATTGGCGGCCCGACCAGGTGTGGTGCGCACGCGCAGCCAGTTGATGGACATCGCCTATCACGATGACATCTATGTCGATGATCGTACGATCGACAGCCATATCAAACGACTGCGGCGTAAATTCCGTGAGATCGACCCCGAATTTTCGGCAATCGACACGCTCTATGGTGCGGGATATCGCTTTGCAGACACCTGACGCCGACCGTTTCCAGCTGCGCTGGAGCCGCAAACTTTCGCTCACCTCGCGCATTTTGGCGGTAAATCTGTTTGCCTTGGCGCTGATGGCAAGCGGGCTGTTCTTTCTTGATAGTTACCGAACCCGGCTGGTCGCCGAGCGGCAGGCGGCTGCAGAATCGCAAATCAAATTGCTGGCAACAAGTCTGGCCGCAATGTCCGACGACGAAGATGCGGCTACACTCGCCAAATTTGCGAAAGCAGAAAAGTTGCGGGTGCGGCTCTATGGCCTTGATGGTGGCAAAACATATGACAGCAACACCGCCACCGGACCAAATTTTCGGTTGGTCGATCCAACGAAGGAACCTTGGCGTAAAACCGCCGCACGCTGGATGGACCGGGGATTCGACTTCATCGTCCGCGCGCCCGATCTGGCGCTATATCGCGAGCCCGCCAAAGACACCGCGTCTGCTTGGCCCGAATTGGCAGAAATCAGTTCGAGCAAAAGCACGTCGCGAGTCCGTTTTGCCCCCGACCTCACGCATGTGGTGACAGCGTCGACTATCTTGCCCGACGATCAGACCAGAATTCTGACGACAGGCAATCCTCGCGATATCCGCGCGCTTGTCAGGGCTGAACGATTCACAATCGGGCTCTTCATGCTGGCTGTACTGGTGATTTCAGTGCTGCTCTCGCTGTTTCTCGCCAGAACCATCGTAAAGCCACTTCAATATCTGGCGCGCGCAGCCGTCAGGGTGCGGCTGGGCCGCTCACCGGATGTGACTATACCCCGTATGCCCACCCGCCGCGACGAGATCGGAATGCTCGCCCGGGCCCTGTCTGACATGAGCAGCGCGCTGCGGCAGCGTATAGATGCAACCGAGGCTTTTGCGGCCGATGTCGCGCACGAAATCAAAAACCCCCTCGCCTCGCTCCGTTCCGCGCTCGATGGCATCGACAATGTCGACAAGCCTGAACTGCGCGCGCAATTGATGGCGGTCGCGCATGCCGATGTGCAGCGGATGGACCGCTTGATCAGCGACATTTCGGATGCCAGCCGGATCGACGCCCAACTCGCGAAGGCCAATTTCGAACCGATCGATATGGGTGATATGATCGAACAACTGCTCGAGACGCGCGAAAGCCGCAGCGCCGACGGCACGGTGCGCATTGCCTTTGCCCGCCCGCGCAAGGGCATCACCGTGATTATGGGCGAAGATATCCGTATCGAGCGGGTACTGACCAACTTGCTCGACAACGCCGTTTCCTTCTCACCTCCCGATGGCGTGGTCGAAATCTCGGCGACCCGCAGCGATGACGAGGTCATCATCCGCATCAGCGATCAAGGGCCCGGCATTCCGCCACATGAGCGCGAAACGGTGTTCCGCCGTTTCCATAGCGCCCGCCCCGAAAGCGAAGGTTTCGGCAAGCATAGCGGGCTGGGACTGGCGATCGCGCGTACAATAATCGAAGGCCATCATGGCAGCATCAGCGTCGATGATCGCGACGACGGGTTGCAGGGCGCCTGTTTCCGCATCAGCCTTCCCGTGCCGCAGCAGCCCGAACCCGTAGGATGAGCGCCGCCACCGCCTTGGTCCACGCTACTGCGGTTGCGATTGATGGTCAGGGCATATTGCTGGTCGGCGCTTCGGGCAGCGGGAAGTCGGATCTGGCGCTTCGCTTGATCGATCGTGGCGCGGTTTTGGTTTGCGATGACTATTGCGACATCCTTGACGGCAGTGATGGCCCCGAAATCCATGCAACGCCCAGCATCAGCGGAAAGATTGAAGTGCGCGGCGTGGGGATTTGCTCCATCGATTACATCCCGAGCACGCCGCTCTCTATGGTTTTGCAACTCGACCGAGCACCTGATCGACTCCCCGCCAGCGATGGCCGGATTGAACTGGCTGGCTGGTCGGTTCCATATGCTCGGCTGGCGCCTTTCGAGATGTCCGCCCCGCTGAAAGCCGAAATGCTATTCCGTCGCATGGTTGACGCAGGCCAGCATCCGGTGCGATTGGAAACATCGGGTTACAATCGGGGGACGGCATGAACAGGTCTGGCACGAACAAGATCATGCTGGTCACCGGTCTTTCGGGTGCGGGCAAATCGACCGTCCTTAACACATTGGAAGATCTCGGCTGGGAAGCGGTCGACAATTTCCCGATCCGTCTTGCCAAATCGCTGCTCGATCTTCCCCCTGCAGAAGCCCAGATCGACGCTGGAATGCCGCTCGCCATCGGGTTCGACAGCCGCACACGCGGGTTTGAACCGGCCAAGCTGATCGCCGAAATCAAGCAACTGCAACAGCGTACCGATATCGAAATTATGACGCTGTTCCTCGATTGCGCAGGTGTCGAAATCGAGCGACGATATGCCGAGACAAGGCGGCGTCATCCATTGGCGCAGGACCGGCCAGCGATCGATGGTATCGCACAAGAACGCGCTTTGATGGAACCGCTGCGCGACTGGTCCGATCTGGTGATCGATACCAGCCGCATGTCTGCCAGCGACCTGCAAGCCGAAATCCGCAACCGCTTCCGCCTGCCCGATGGCAAGATGACTGTTTCGCTGGTTAGTTTCGGTTTCTCGCGTGGCGTCCCGCCCAATGCCGACTTGATCTTTGACCTGCGGTTCCTGAAAAACCCGCATTGGGACTCCGAATTGCGCCCGATGACCGGGCTCGATCAGGCCGTTGGCGATTATGTTGCATCCGATCCGGCATTTGTTGGGGCATTTGACAGGATCGCTGACCTGCTCCGCTACCTGCTGCCGCTCTATGACGCGCAGGGCAAAGCCTATGTCACCATCGCCTTTGGCTGCACCGGCGGGCGCCATCGGTCGGTGTTTGTTACCGAAAAATTTGCCCGTCTGCTGCGCGAAGATGGCTACGCACCGAGCGTAAAACATCGCAATCTGCATTCAAGGCCGGTTGACGCGCTCGAATGGCAAGGTAATCAGGCGCGCCCCATGTATAACGACTGAAAGAAAATTGGGGTTTCAATCAGGGATATGGTAGCGGGAATCGCATGATAGGACTGGTTTTGGTGACCCACGGCACATTGGCGAACGAATTTGTCGTCGCGATGGAGCATGTGGTCGGCCCACAAAAGCAGATAGCCACTATCTGCATCGGCCCGCGCGACGATATGGAATCGCGCCGCAAAGAAATTTCGCAAGCAATCAAGGACGTCGACAGCGGTGACGGGGTAATCATCCTGTCCGACCTGTTCGGTGGCACGCCTTCAAACCTCGCCATCTCGCTGCTGGAAGTCGGCAAGGTGGAGGTGATCGCGGGCGTCAACCTGCCGATGCTGATCCGCCTCGAAAGCGCGCGCAAGAATATGAGTGTTTCGGATGCGGTGCTGGCGGCGCGCGATGCCGGACGCAAATATATCAGCGTGGCCTCCGAATTGCTGGAGGCATCGCGGTGAGCCGGGTCAGCCGCACGCTGACGATCGTCAATCAAAAAGGCCTGCATGCGCGCGCAAGTGCCAAATTTGTGACATTTGTCAGCCGCTTGCCCGAAGGACTTAAGGTACAGGTCGAAAAAGACGGGCAGATGGTGACCGGGACATCGATTATGGGTCTGATGATGCTGGGTGCCGCGAAAGGCAGCGACATCACGCTCCATGTCGAAGGAGAGGGATCGGTTATGGCGCTCGAAAAGCTCGCCGGGCTGGTCACAGACGGCTTCGGCGAAGACTGATCCGATGCGCCGGGAAATTACCGGATTTTCCAATCCGCTGATCAAGCGGGTAAGATCGCTGCGTGAAAAGAAGCACCGCAAACGCGAAGGGCTGTTTCTGGCGGAGGGGTTACGCATACTGACCGAAGCACGCGAAGCAGGGTTCCTGCCTGAAATGCTGTTCCGCTGCACCGATCGCGATGCCCATAGTTTGGAAATCGCGCTTGAGGGCGAAGTGCTGGCGGCGGGTGGCGACGTGATTGAAACCAGCGCCGATATACTTTCCAAGCTGTCGGGTAAGGACAATCCGCAGACGGTCATCGGCGTGTACCGTGAAATGGCAACCCCGCTCGAATCGCTCAACCGCAACAGCGCGCAAATCTGGCTGGTGGCGCAGGCTATGCGCGATCCGGGCAATCTGGGCACCATGTTGCGAACCGGCGATGCGGTTGGCGCTGGAGGTCTGATCCTGCTCGACGACTGCACCGATCCCTTTTCGGTCGAAGCCGTGCGCGCGAGTATGGGGGCGATTTTTACGCAAAAGCTGGTGCAGTGCCGCTGGGATGAATTCCTGCCTTGGCTGCGCAATGGCGCCGGGCAATTGGTGGGCACCAGCCTGCAGACCGAAACCGACTATCAGGATGGGCGTTATGCCGCGCCCTGCTTCATCCTGACAGGCAATGAAGCGCAGGGGCTACCCGAGGCATACGAAACCGAATGCGATCTGCTCGTCAAAATGCCGATGCTGGGTAAGGCGGACAGCTTGAATGCTGCGGTCGCAACTGCCGTGATGGCCTATGAGGTATTGAACCAGTTTCGTCGCGGCTGAGAAACGTCACTTCTCGTTCGACGCTATCAGTCCCTGCTCGATCTCGCCCGAATAGCGCGGCACAGCCTCTACCAGAGGCACATCTTCCAGATCACGCTTGCCGGTTTCGATATTCAGCTCAGAAAACTTGCGCGCTGTCGACATGACGTTCCGGTCGAAACTGCCGACGAAATCATTATATTGCCCGACCGCACGCCCCAGACTTCCGCCAAGCTTGCGCATATGTTCCGCCGCAAGTGCGATGCGATCATACATTTCCTTACCCAATGCGCCGATCTGCTTGGCTTCGCGTGCCAAGCCTTCCTGCCGCCATACGCTTGCCACTGTGCGTGCAATCGCCACCAGATTTGTCGGCGTTGCGAGCAACACGCGTTTTTCAAAGGCATGGTCCCACAAAGTCGGATCATGTTCGAGAGCGGCGGCGAGAAAATGCTCGCCGGGCACAAACATAATCACATAGTCAGGCGCATCGTCGAACTGGTCCCAATAGGCTTTGCGCGACAACCCTTCGATATGGTTCTTCATAGAGGCTGTGTGCCGCGTCATCGCGATCTGACGCGCGTCATCGTCATCGGCGTTGAAGCCATCCTGATAGTCATTCAACGAGACCTTCGCATCGATAACCAGGCTACGCCCACCCGGAATATTTATAATCGCGTCAGGGCGTAGACGGCCATCTTCAACCGTCACACTTGCCTCGGTAACAAAATCGACATGTTCGGAAAGGCCGCAGCTTTCGAGGACATTTTTCAATTGCTGCTCACCCCAGCGCCCGCGCGCTTTGGGGGCGTTGCGCAGCGAATTGACCAGCCGTGCCGCCTCGCTCTGCACACGTTCCTGCCCTGCCCGCATCTGGTCGATCAAGCCGGTCAGCGCGCCATAGGCTTCGGTGCGTTCCTTCTCGATCTTGCCGACCTGATCCTCATAGGCCTTCAACCGCTCACCAACCGGCGCGAGCAATTGCTTCAGACGCTCTTCATTCTTCTCACCCGCCTGATGGAAACGTTCGTCAGCGCGTTGCAAAAACGCCTGCTGCGCTTCGCCAAGCAGCTTCTGCCCGATCTCGCCAAATTGTGCGGAGAGCAAATCCTTGGCTTCTGACAAACCCTTCAATTGCTCGTCGAACCCGCGTTCGCGCTCCTCGAGCGAGGTTTCTAGGCGCGCCAGCCTGTCCTTTACAGCATCTCGTTCGACGACGACTTCATCAAGCATCGCCCGCAATTGCACGGTCGTCTCCGCGCCAGCACGCGCTGCCTTTCCGCCCATCAGCCAGCCAAGGCCAAGCCCGGCCAGCAAGGCAGCAACAACCACCAGAATGACAATCAAGGATTCCAACTCAAGCTCCAGTCCAAGGAACGAATATGGAACATAGGCTGAAGTGGCTGCGCGTCAAGCGCTTTGCGCTGCTGCCCGGCGCGCGCGCTTCACCTTGACATAGCTCATGACGCTCAACGGGATCAGTCCCGCGTACACAACACTCGCCGCAATCAATGCAACCCATGGCGCCGAAATCAGCGCCGCTGCGAACAGCCCAACCCCTGCCAACGTCAGAAAGCGGAAAGAACGGCGAATACGAATTGAGGACCAGCTGAACGTCGCGACGTTCGAAATCATCAGCGCAGCAATCAACAGCATCCACGGACCAATCAGCCTATAGTCGCGCGCCCATTCGGTACCAGTTTCGAGCCAGATTGTGAGCGGTAACAGGGCCAGTCCAGCACCGGCGGGCGAAGGCACGCCCGTGTTGAACCCGGCGGATTTGTGCGGCTGATCATCGGCGTCAATCCGCGCATTGAACCGCGCCAGTCGAAGTGCCGCACACAGCACGAAGAAAAGGCAGATCGTCCAGCCAAAGCGCGGCATATGCTGCAGCGCCCAGCTGTAAATGATCAGCGCCGGTGTCGCGCCGAAAGCAATCACATCGGACAAGGAATCCAGTTCAGCGCCAAAGCGGCTCTCGCCCTTCAACATGCGGGCGATACGGCCATCCATGGCATCGAGCACGCCCGCAACCACAACAGACAATAGTGCCGCGCTCCAATTGCTTTGCATCGCGAACCAGACGCCCGACAGGCCGGTACACAACGCCATTGCGGTGACCGCATTGGGCGCGAGAGCACGCAGCGATATTCCCGGGCGAGTAGTGTTCTCGGTCATGATGCTGCTGTCGGACGCGCGCTATAGCCTGTCAATGGGCGATTGCGCGCAGATCCTGATCGACGCCGATTTCAGCGAGGATGGTTTCACCGGCTATACAGCGCTGCCCCTTGATGATGCGCGGCGCGGTGCCATGTGGCAGATAGACGTCGACGCGGCTACCAAAGCGGATCAGGCCGACACGCTGGCCTGCGGCAACGACATCGCCTTCTTTCACAAAGGCAATGATCCGGCGCGCGACAAGCCCTGCAATCTGGGTGAAGCCGATGCGCACGCCGTCGGGCCGTTCGACAAGGAAATGCTGACGCTCATTTTCCTCACTCGCCTTGTCGAGATCGGCGTTGAGGAATTTGCCAGCAATATAGGCAACGCGCTTGATCGTGCCCCTAATTGGCGTGCGGTTAACGTGCACATCGAACACGCTCATGAAAATCGAGACGCGCGTCATTGGCTGATCGCCCAGCCCTGCCGGACCGGCGAGTTCTGGCGGCGGCAACACCTTTTCAATCAGGGTCACAAGGCCATCGGCGGGCGAAACGATGAAACGATCATCGATGGGTGTTGCGCGGGCGGGATCACGGAAGAAAGCCAGCGTCCAGATGGTGATGCCCGCCATGGGCCAGGCCAGCGTTTCCCACGCCATAAAGGCAAATATCGCCGTCACCGCCGCAGCGATGAGACCGAATTTGCGCCCTTCCGGATGAACCGGGGGAAAAGACCATTTTGCGACCCCGGTGCCCCGGTTTGTCAATTCTTGCTTTGTCATTGTGCGCGCCTTCTAGGGCGAGTGGCGCGATGTTACAACTGTTAGCTTGGGTTGGAGGTGGGTTCGGATTTTAGAGCGCTGAAATGTCGGGTGAAACTGGGGTGTCAGGGTATGATGTCTGGTTTCGACAAGTATTTGATCGTTTAGCTCAACTCGCAGTTTCGTCGAAAGCAGACCTTGCGATACACGTTTGTGACATCCTCAAAATGGCAGAAATGCGTAGTTCGTTCAGCAGTGTCACAACCGACCGGTTCTGACACTTAGGCGCTGCCCGTTTTCTGTAGGTAGATTGGCGAACAAATTGTCGAACGAGGGCAGACTTGCCAAGTTATGGTCTTGTTGGATCGATGATCGAGAACTTGAAGCCCTGCCTTTTCTGTGATCTAGAGCCGTAGGTTGCGGGATAGGAGACGGTGGTGCTGACATTAATGCTAATGCTGGCGACGCCGACCTATACCGTACCGCCCGGCTTGGCGGTTGTGGGCGGTTTGGAAGGTTGCTGGCGCGTAAGCGGACAGGTTCAAGGCAAAGACTCGCCGTCGATCGCGCAGGGCAAGTGGCATCTAGGTCGGCGCTATTTAACCCTGCACCTGCGCGCGACCGGGTCGGACCCGTATGAAGCGGCGATTACCTATGGCGCTGGCGAGCAACCCCAAGGTATCGGGTCGATATTCTCGGACACTTTCGGTGGCCTTTACGAACCCTCATTGGGTCTCGGCGAGCTGGAACAGGATGGTTTTGTGCAACGCTACCGCTTCTCGGACGCGACGTATCTCAATCGATTCAACCGCTCCGGCACTGGCTGGCGTTGGACCATCACCGAGCAGCCTAAGGACAAGCCGCCGTCAGTGTTCGCTGACTATCAACTGCGCCCGGCCCCATGCCGCGGGATGCGGTTCGACTATTGAGAGCGTAGCTGCCGTTTCAAAGCGTTGTCATCCGCTACTGCGAAAGCAATGTGCTTTCTTTGTCTGTCGGCAGACCAGCTTTCAATGGCATCGCTCTGCGTTGACGGTCCCACATTAGAATGTCGCCAATCGTTTCTTCAATCGCACGCGTTTGGAAACCCGCCCCAAACGCTCTGGCCGTGCTTATTTCGAGGAAGTGCCTGAGCGGTTTGTGCCTCGCAGGAATCCAGAGAGGCAGTTCCGTCCAAGGCACGACGCCAGCAGCGAGGATGTCGTCGTCGGCAGTCCAACGCAATTCACAATCCGAATTTGACATTGTCTGGCATGCGCGGAGGAACTTCTCCCACGTCATCGGCGAGCCAGTCAGGTTGAAGACTCCACCCAACCCATGTTCGGCACCAGCAACGATGAAATTGGCTGCGTCGCGCACGTCAATAAACTGTATGCGCCGCGTCGGATCGCCCGGAGCGACCATTGCTCCGCCTTCATCAACGCGCCGGACCCAATAGGTCAGCCGATCACTATAGTCGCCCGCACCGACCAGCAGACCCGACCTGAGGATTAATGCGCGGCGATCAAGGCGGTCGATGGCGACAAGCTCTGCGGACCGCTTTAATGGGCCATATGCCAGGCCGTAGGACATAGCGTCTGACCGATCGGCAAGTGGGATCGCGTTTGCAAACGCAAGCTGGTCCTCGGTTGCACAGGGCGCTGTCCCATCCTCGTCGACATCTGGCAATGAACAATCCGAATAAACCGAACAGCTCGATACCAGCGCATACTTCCCGATGTCGGGCGACAACGCGTCGAGCAGCAGACTGACCGACAGCGGCGTAAACGCACATGTGTCCACTACCAGATCGAAACACATCCCGTGCAGCGCCGACAGATCGGCGTGCCGATCTCCGACAAGCGCTGTAACAGTGGGTGGAAGCTCTAACGGCGTCCTCCCGCGTGTAAATATGCTTACCTCATGCCCAGCTGCTACGGCTTCAGCCGTCACCGCACCGCCCAGAAATCCTGTCCCGCCTACAACGAGAATCTTCATCGGCCTCTCCAAAGCCACTTTGTCCAATTGCCGCACATGGTAGAAGGTCGGGCTGTTGTTGCAACGATTGCCGCGTCCGAGGTTGTATCAATGTCCGGTTTCACGAATTTGAGGATGAAACCCGCCTGTCCGGATCCCCCCAACAAAGCTGCCACACAAAAACCCTTGAAATGTAGGGTTTCCTCTGATGTATCCTCGCAGATGGAAAACGAATACACCCCCGATGGCGAAAACTGCGCGCCCCGTTTCACACCGGTCCCCCTGCAACGCCACCGCCATGATGGCTGGACGCCCGAACGGCAAAAGGCGTTTATTCAGGTCCTCACGGTAACCGGCCAAGTTGCAACCGCCTGCCGCGCCGTCGGCATGTCGCGCAAGTCAGCTTATAAACTCCTCGAACGGCCCGATGCGGCGAGCTTTGCGCAAGCATGGCAGGCGGCGTTGACCGAGGGGCGGCAGCGGATGCTAGACCAGTTGATGGCCCGCGCGATCAATGGCGTTACCACCATCATGGTGAAGGCCGGCGGCGCGGTGGAGATCGGCCATGGCCCAGATGGCCGGTTGATGGCCGGTTTCCTGAAATCCCCGGCACCGGGGGAAGACCGCTTTCAAAATGCGCAGCGGCTTTCAGGGGATAACAGGGCCAAAGGTGACATAAGGTAACAGATGGGGGGTAGGGTTCATGTGGAGCTTTGTTACCTTAGGCTGCCTTTTGGTCTTGCTTTTGCAAGCTTGTGACCCCGCTTGCTCATCGCCAAAATCTTGCTATGGCGCAGGCGGAAACAATTAGAGAATCCCCAAAGGAAAGCAGCTTCGTCATGGCAAAAATCAAGGTGAAAAACCCCGTCGTCGAACTCGATGGCGATGAAATGACCCGGATCATCTGGGAATGGATCCGTGAACGCCTGATACTGCCCTATCTCGACATCGACCTGAAATATTATGATCTGGGCGTCGAAGCCCGCGACGCGACCGACGACAAAATCACCGTCGATGCCGCCAACGCGATCAAGCAATATGGCGTCGGCGTCAAATGCGCGACGATCACGCCTGACGAAGCGCGTGTCGAAGAATTCAACCTCAAGAAAATGTGGAAATCGCCCAACGGCACGATCCGCAATATCTTGGGCGGCGTTGTATTCCGCGAACCGATCGTGATCGAAAATGTCCCCCGCCTGATCCCCGGCTGGACCGACCCGATCGTCGTTGGCCGTCATGCCTTTGGTGACCAGTATCGCGCGACCGACACGCTGATCCCCGGCCCGGGCACGTTGCGCCTTGTCTTTGACGGCGATGATGGCGAAAAGCTCGACCTCGAAGTCTTCAAATTCCCGAGCAGCGGCGTCGCAATGGCGATGTACAATCTCGACGATTCGATCCGTGACTTTGCTCGCGCCTCGCTCAACTACGGCCTCAACCTTGGCTGGCCCGTGTATCTTTCCACCAAGAACACCATCCTCAAGGCCTATGACGGGCGCTTCAAGGATCTATTCCAGGAAATCTTCGACACTGAAGGTTTCAAGGAAAAATTCGCCGCAGCCGGTATCGTTTACGAACACCGCCTGATTGACGACATGGTCGCATCGGCGCTTAAATGGAGTGGCAAATTCGTCTGGGCTTGCAAAAATTATGACGGCGACGTCCAGTCGGATCAGGTTGCGCAGGGCTTTGGTTCACTCGGCCTGATGACCTCGATCCTGATGACGCCCGATGGCAAGACCGTCGAAGCGGAAGCCGCACACGGCACCGTCACCCGCCACTATCGCCAGCATCAGGCAGGCAAGGCGACTTCGACCAACCCGATTGCATCGATCTTTGCCTGGACCGGCGGCCTCAAGTTCCGCGGCAAGTTTGACGACACGCCCGACGTGACCCGCTTTGCCGAAACGCTCGAGCAGGTGTGCATCGAAACCGTCGAAAGCGGCGCGATGACCAAGGATCTCGCCATCCTGATCGGCCCCGATCAGGCATGGATGACCACCGAGCAGTTCTTCGAGGCGGTTCGCGCCAATCTCGAAACAAAAATGGCCAACTGGCAGTAATCTGCTGACATCGGCGGCCGCTTCCCCTTAAGAGGGAATATGGCCGCCGAACTCCATACTGAGGGATTGAATAACGCGCTCATCATTTTGGGCGCGGCGGGGATTGTGATCCCGGCATTTGCGCGTTTGCGAATTACGCCGATTATCGGATTCCTGCTTGTCGGTGTGCTGGTTGGGCCGATGGGTCTGGGCGCGCTAGCAAACCAATATCCGTGGCTCCGTTGGGTCACGATTTCCAATACCGAAGAAATCACACGTATCGGCGAATTCGGCATCATCCTGTTGCTGTTCGGTATCGGACTGGAACTATCCTTCCGCAGGCTCTGGCGGATGCGCAAACAGGTTTTTGGATTGGGTGCTGCCGAATTGTTTGGCGGCGCGATGTTGATTGGTGGCACCCTATTCGCAGTCGGCTACAGCGCCACCGAAGCTATCGGGCTTGGTCTCGCACTCTCGCTCTCCTCTACCGCATTGGTGCTTCCGATTGCCGGCACTACATCGTCAGTTGGTAAATCGGCATTTGCTATGCTGCTGTTTGAAGATCTGGCGATCGTCCCGATCATCTTCATCCTCGGCGTGCTCGGCCCGCAGGCTGCAAGCGGTGGCGGGTGGGACGCGCTGTTTACTGTGGCGTGGCAAGGGCTGGCAGTGATTGTCGCGATGCTAGTCGCCGGTCGCTTCCTGCTCCCGCCGCTGTTCGGGCAGGCCGCGCGCACCAAAAGCCCGGAATTGTTTATCGCAGCAACCTTGCTCGTCGTCATATTGTCGAGTTTGGCGACCGCCGCGGTTGGTCTTTCACCCATCGTAGGTGCGCTGATCGCCGGTCTGCTCATTGCCGAAACCGATTACCGCGGCGAAGTTGAAACCGTGGTCGAGCCGTTCAAAGGGCTGGCGCTGGGTGTATTCCTGATCAGTATCGGGATGCAGATCGATATCGGCTTTATCTTGTCCAATTGGAACAGGTTGGCAGCAGCTGTTGTTGTTGCGGTCACCATCAATGCCCTTGTAGTCGGCAGCTTGTTGAAATTTTCGGGTGTCCGGCCCGGGGTTGCTACAGAAACCGGGCTATTGATGGCGAGCCCGTCTGAAACCACTTTGATTGTGCTGGGAGCGGCAAGTGCGGCACAGATCATCGATGCCGAAACAGCCAAATTCTGGCAGGTGGCCACGGTGATCGGCCTCTTGATCACACCTATCTTGGCACGGATTGGCCACGATATGGCACGGCGAATACAGGTTCGGTCGAGTGGGCAGACCCTTGTTGAAGAAATCAGCGAAAGCGCACAATCACGCACAGTGATCATCGGCTTCGGACGCGTCGGACAGTTGGTCGCTGAAATGCTGCAAGCGCATGACCAGCCCTATATCGCGGTCGAGCATAATGTAGATGCAGTAGTCGCTGCACGGCGTGACGGGTATAATGTGATCTTTGGCGATGTCGGAAAGCCGCAGACCTTGCATCGTCTACATTTGGAAACGGCAAAGGCGTTGGTACTAACGATGAACGATCCCGTGCTGGCGGCAAAGACAGTCAAGCGCATTCGCACCGATTTCGCCGATCTCACCATCGTTGCCCGTGCCCGTGATGCTGACCATGCTGCGGAGCTCTATCTGGCGGGAGTTAGCGATGCGGTTCCCGAAACGCTCGAAAGCTCGTTGCAGCTATCCGAAGCAGTTCTAGTCGATCTGGGAATTGCAATGGGCCCAGTGATCGCCTCTATCCATGAAAAGCGCGACGAGTTCCGCCGCGCCATCAAAGAGGCCGGGGAGCTGGACGAATTCCCCCGCTTGAAACTGCGCAGCAGGCTCAGCCAGCCAGCACAGCCTTGATCGCATCAATCCCGGCCAGCGCCTGATCGCTGCCTGCGGGACCGCCGCCCTGCGCCATTTCCGGACGACCGCCACCGCCCTGCCCGCCCATCGCAGCAGTTGCTGCACGAACCAAATCGGGTGCGGCAAATTTGCCGGTCAATTCGGGTGAAACGGCAACCACCACGGTATTGGCATTTTCGTTTGCCGCGATGATCGCAACCACGCCTCCGTCGAGTGCCTTCATCTGCTCATCGGCTAGACCGCGCAATGCCTTGGGTTCGATGCCCGGAATGACCTGGCCCATGAAGTTGATGTCGCCGAGCTTTTCAGCCTCCGCCTTCGAGCCACCGCCACCGGATAGCGCCAATTTGGTCTTGGTGTCTGACAATTCCTTTTCGAGCGCACGGCGCTCAGCCAGAAGCGTCTCGACGCGGGCGGCGACTTCGTCAGGCGAAACCTTGAAAAGCGAAGCAACGTCCTTGAGCTGAATTTCGCGGTTTGCAAGGTGCAAGCGCGCAGCTTCACCCGTCAGTGCCTCGATACGACGGATGCCGCTGGCAACTGCGCCTTCCGAGACAATGGTCATCAGCGCGATATCGCCCAGCGCATTGACATGCGTGCCGCCGCACAATTCGACCGAATAATTGCTGCCTTCGACTTCGCCCATGCTGAGTACGCGGACTTCGTCGCCATATTTTTCACCGAACAGCGCCAATGCGCCAGCCTCGACAGCCTCATCGGGGGCCATAAGACGCGTTGTCACCGCCGTGTTGCGGCGGATCTGCGCGTTCACTTCGGCTTCGATGTCGGCAATTTCTTGAGGCGTAACGGCCTGATTGTGCGAGAAATCAAAGCGCAAGCGTTCGGGCGCCACCATGCTGCCCTTTTGCGTCACATGGCTACCCAGTCGGTTGCGCAACGCCGCGTGCAACAGGTGCGTCGCGCTATGATTGGAACGCAGCGTATCGCGGCGTTCTGTGTCAATCCGCAGCTGGACAACATCACCCACCTTCACTTCGCACGTATCAACGGTCAACTGGTGCGCATGCAGGCGTCCCAGCGGCTTTGAGGTGTCAGTGACAGTCGCGGCAAAGCCCGACAGGCTTGTGATGCTACCCGCATCGCCCATCTGGCCACCGCTCTCTCCGTAGAATGGCGTCTGGTTGGTAATCAGCGTCACGCTGTCGCCAACCTTGGCGGATTGTACTTCAGCGCCATCCTTGACGAGTGCAACCACCTGCCCCTCGCCTTCGATCGCGGTGTAACCGGTGAATTCGGTCGAACCGACGCGCTCAGCAATATCGAACCAGACCTCGTCCGAAGCCTTGGCACCCGAACCCTTCCACGCGGCGCGCGCCATCGCTTTCTGATTATCCATCGCGGCATCGAAGCCAGCGCGGTCGATGCCAAAGCCTTGCGCGCGCAAGGCATCTTCAGTCAGGTCGTAGGGGAAGCCGAAGGTATCGTAGAGCTTGAATGCGGTTTCACCCGCCAGCACATCACCCGCCTTCATGCCACCGGTTGCCTCGTCAAGCAGCCTCAACCCCTTGTCGAGCGTGCGGCGGAACTGGGTTTCTTCCTGTTTCAGCGTCGCTACGATCAGCGGCTGCGCGCGCAGCAATTCGGGATACGCTGCGCCCATTTCAGCAGCAAGGCTGCCGACCAGACGGTGCATCAAGGGCTCTTTCGCACCCAGCAGATGCGCGTGACGCATCGCACGCCGCATGATGCGCCGCAGCACATAGCCACGACCTTCGTTCGACGGCATCACGCCGTCGGCAAGCAGGAAACTGGTCGAACGCAGATGGTCTGCAATCACACGGTGGCTCGCTTTCTGCTCGCCTTCCGCCTTGGTGCTGGTCAATTCTTCGGACGCCGCGATCAGCGCCTTGAAGGTATCAGTGTCATAATTGTCTGGCACGCCCTGCATCACCGCAGCGATGCGTTCCAGACCCATGCCGGTGTCGATCGACGGTTTGGGCAGCGGCACATCACTGCCATCATCCTGCCGTTCGAACTGCATGAAGACGAGGTTCCAGATTTCGACAAAACGGTCGCCATCCTCATCCGGGCTTCCCGGTGGGCCACCGAAAATATGCTCGCCATGGTCATAGAAAATTTCGCTGCACGGGCCGCAGGGCCCGGTATCGCCCATCGACCAGAAGTTGTCCGAAGTCGGGATGCGAATGATGCGATGCTCGGGAAGGCCTGCGATCTTCTTCCACAGATCAAAGGCTTCGTCGTCGGTGTGATAAACAGTTGCTGTCAATTTATCCGGGTTCAGGCCCCAAACCTTGGTCAGCAGCGTCCAGGCATGGGTGATCGCCTGTTCCTTGAAATAATCGCCGAATGAGAAATTTCCCAGCATTTCAAAGAAGGTGTGGTGCCGCGCGGTATAGCCGACATTGTCGAGATCGTTATGCTTGCCGCCTGCACGCACGCATTTCTGGCTGGATGCGGCGCGCGGGGTTTCGCGGGTTTCGAGGCCCGTGAACACATTTTTGAACGGCACCATCCCGGCATTGACGAACATCAATGTCGGGTCGTTATAGGGCACCAGCGGTGCAGACTGCACCACATCATGTCCGGCATTGCCGAAATAGTCGAGAAAGCCGCGGCGGATATCGTTTGTCGAGGTCATAGCCAGCGCGACTTAGGCGACGGCAAAGCGTGCTGCAAGCCGGTTATATCGCTTAGTGCGAACGATCAGGCGTAGGCGTAGGGTCCGCCCTTCTCCAACGCGGTCTTCCAGGTCGGCAATGCATGGATTTTTTCGACATAAGCAGTCAGTTTCGGCTTATCCCCTGCCCAGCCCATTTTGACGGCTGCTTCAGCCGGAAAACTGACCATGATGTCGGCCCCGGTCATCCTGTCGCCCACCAGCCAGCCCGACGGCAACAACCGGTCTTCGATGTAGCGGAAATGGCTTTCAAGCTGCTGATCGATGCGCGGGCGCAGCGGAGCAGCCGCATCGCCGAGCCGCGCGGTATAAAGGTTGAGCAACATCGGCGTCATCGCCGATCCTTCTGCGAAGTGGATCCATTCGAGATAGCGGATATGGTCATCGGTACCGCGCGCAGGCACCAGATGGCCGCCGCCGTGCCGCTCGCACAGATATTCGACGATAGCCGCTGATTCATAGACAATCTGCCCATTGTCCTCAATCACCGGCGACTTACCGAGCGGGTGAATGGCAAGCAATTCGAGCGGTGCGAGGTTAGTTACGGCGTCGCGTTGATGGTGAACGATTTCATAATCGACCCCGAGCTCCTCCAGCAGCCACAAAATGCGTTGCGAGCGGCTGTTGTTCAGATGGTGGACTGTCAGGGTCATTATGCTCTCCTCGTTCAGTATTTTTTTGCTGTCACAATCCAGGCGGCCGCGGCAAAGCGCACGGCCCCGTCGTGCAAATGCGCCTCGGCAAGTTCGCGCAGGTTGGCAAGGAAGGCGATACGGGCTTCGCCCTCAAGCTTGCGGATGGCGCGCGCAGCGGGGCCGATATGGCCGAAGAAATCGAGTGCGTCGGCGACCGGGTCTTCGCAACTGCCCGCGACATAGTCAAAATCGACGGGCTCAAAGGCAATCTCGCTCCAGCCTGCAGCGCTCAAAATGCCCTTCACACGCACTGGATCGGCAAAGGCAAAGGGCCCGGGTGCATGCGGATCGCCCGATGGCGCAGAAGGAACGAGCGTCACTATCTTGGTCGCCCAAGCATTTTCGGCAGGCGCGCGGAAGCAGGAGAAGACTATTTGCGCACTGTCCGCAGCACTTACCGCCAAATTGGCGAAGGCAGCGACCGGGTCGTCGAAAAACATGACACCGTGGCGCGATACGTAGAGGTCCGGGTTGAACGATAAGTCTTGCCAAACAGACGCATCTGCAACCTCAAATTTAAGATTGGTCCTGCCAGCTGCCCGCTCCGAAGCAGCGGCTACCAGATCAGTTGAAATGTCCAGCCCAAGAACATTCGCGTTCGGTCGGGCATCGGCTATCCTGATCGACAGTTCCCCCGCCCCACAGCCGATATCAGCAATCTTCACGGCGCTCTCGCATCCCAATATGCGAGCAACCAACAGTTCGGTCAGCGGCGTAAACGACCGGTCGGTGCGCTGCCATTGCCGCGCCCAGCTCGCGCCTACCTGTCCTTGCCATTCCATCTTGTCTGTCATGCCGCAGACCCTAGTCGGGACAGCAATTGGCGCAACCCATTTTGCACTTGCGACTCGCTGCACATAGGCGCAGCATTTGTCGGTCAGGGACTGGCAAATACGCCACGGCCAAATCCCCCGTCCCGTCCTGACCTATTTGCCAGCCCCTGATGTTATTCGCGCGTTGACGCACATCAGAAGCTGCAGGCTGCGCCAGCGCGCTCCACTTGGGAAAGAGGAGACGAATGATGGCAAGCACCACCAACGGCGCAAAAGTCGCTGGCGTAAGGGCGGTGGCCCTGGTTGGACCCGCCGGGGCTGGTAAAACCAGTTTGGCCGAAGCGATGCTTTTCGCATCGGGCGTGATCACCCGGCTCGGGTCGGTGGAAGCGGGGACCACGGTCGGCGATTCAAGCCCCGAAGCGCGCGCGCGGCGTGGCTCGACCGAAATCAACCTGTCACGCTTCGAATATCTGGGCGACAAATTTGCGCTGATCGACACGCCCGGAGCTGTCGGCTTTGTGGCGGATGGATATGCGGCGTTGGGCAGTGCAGACTTGGCAGTCGTCGTTGTTGACCCGGAACCGGAACGAGCCGCTCTGGCCGAGCCGATATTACGGCGCCTGGATGCGCTCGGCATTCCGCATGCTGTGTTTGTCAACAAAATCGATGCCGCACGAGGACGGATCCATGATCTGCTGGAAGCAATGCAGCCGATGAGCGGAGCACCTTTGGTCGCCCGGCAAATCCCGATCCGCGAGGGTGAAAAGATTACCGGCTTTGTCGACATCGCGCTTGAACGGGCACACCGTTATGTGCCGGGCAAAGAAAGCGAGCGGATCGAGATTCCGGCGGACCTGGCCGAGCGCGAGGCGAGCGAACGCTATCATATGCTCGAAACATTGGCTGACCATGATGATGAATTGCTCGAAACGCTGTTGATGGACGAGCAACCTAGCCTTGACCGGGTGCTCAAGGATTTGACCGACGAGGCGCGCGCCGGTTGGGTGGTGCCGGTGATGTTTGGGTCGGCGCTCAACGGATTTGGCGTCCATCGCTTGCTCAAGTTGCTCCGCCACGAAGCGCCTTCGGTCGAACTGGCAGCGCAAAGGCTGGGTACCAATGGTAAGGGCGTGCATGTGTTCAAGGTAGCCAATGGCGGCGCTGTAGGCCGGTTGGCACTGGCCCGTGTTTTGGGTGATGGTTTGAGCGAAGGAGCCGATCTGGCCGACGATATCCGCGCCGGAGCATTATTCGCGCTGCAGGGTGACAAGACCAGCAAGCTGGCTGCAGCCGATGCTGGCGACATTATCGCCATTGCCAAGGCCGATTCCGCGCGGGCTGGGATGGTTTTCGGCAATGCCAGCTACAGTGGATCGGAACATCTGATCGATCTTCCCCCGCGCAACGCCACGATCGCGTTGCGGGCGAAGAACCGGCAGGATGATGTGAAGCTTTCGACCGCACTGCACAAGCTGGTCGAGGAAGACCCGGCGCTTGAATGGACACAGGATGATGCAAGTCATGAAACGCTGCTGCGCGGCATCAATGACGAGCATTTGAATGTTACTTTGCAGCGATTGAAACGGCGCTATGGGGTCGATGTCGAAACCCATGCTCCGAGAATTGCGTACCGGGAATCGATCCGAAAAGGCGTAACCCAGCGCGGCCGGCACAAGAAACAGTCGGGCGGGCATGGCCAATATGGCGATGTTGTGATCGAGCTTCGCCCGCTGCCGCGCGGTTCGGGATTTGTCTTTGAAGAGAAAATTTCAGGCGGCGTTGTGCCGAAACAATGGATTTCTGCAGTCGAAGCCGGGGTGCGCGATGCGATGGAAAAGGGCCCGCTGGGTTTTCCGGTGGTCGATGTCGCGGTAACTTTGGTCGATGGCAGCTATCACTCGGTGGATAGCTCCGAACTCGCTTTCCGTTTGGCTGGTAAGCTGGCGATGAGCGAAGCGATGGCGCAGTGCCAACCCTATGTGCTTGAACCCGTTGCCCATGTTGCGATCGCATCACCGCCGGGTACAGGCTCGAAAATGGGCTCGGTGGTCTCGTCGCGACGTGGGCAGATATTGAACCTTGGTTCTCATCCTGACTGGCAACGTTGGGATATGGTCGAGGCGCATCTGCCAATGGCAAGCCTCAATGGCCTTGATGCCGAACTACGTTCGCTCAGTCAGGGGCTTGCTACCTTTACCGCCGAGTTCGACCATCTATCCGAATTGTCGGGCAAGTTGGCAGATGATGTGGTGAAGCAGGCAACGCTCGAACCAGCCTGAAGCATCACAAACAAATTGGCCCGCCCCGGGGTGGTCCAGGGCGGGCCGGTTGCGCACCGATCAGGCGTGGTGCGCTATCGGCTCCTTGGGAGAGAGCCTTGGGGGTCAGACTTCCGTGCTATCAGTGTCGGTATCGCTGTCGCTGTCGCTGTCGCTTTCAGCGTCCGAGCCAACCATCATTTCCTCAGCAACCTCATCGGTCTTGCCGCGGATCGCGGTTTCGAGCTTGGCGGCCATTTCCGGATTTTCCTTCAGCCAGATTTTGGCATTTTCGCGGCCCTGTCCGATACGGATCGAGTCATAGCTGAACCAGCTGCCCGATTTCTCGACGAGCCCGGCCTTGACACCAATGTCGAGCAGCTCGCCGGTCTTGGAGATGCCTTCGCCATACATGATGTCGAATTCGACCTGCTTGAACGGCGGTGCGACCTTGTTCTTGACGACCTTCACGCGGGTGGTGTTGCCGACAATGTCTTCCCGGTCCTTGATCTGGCCGGTACGGCGAATGTCGAGACGGACCGAGGCGTAGAATTTGAGCGCGTTGCCGCCGGTCGTGGTTTCGGGCGAACCGTACATCACGCCGATCTTCATGCGGATCTGGTTGATGAAGATCACCATGCAATTCGAACGGCTGATCGAACCGGTGATCTTGCGCAGCGCCTGGCTCATCAAGCGGGCCTGCAGACCGACATGGCTGTCGCCCATTTCGCCTTCGATTTCAGCGCGCGGCACCAGTGCCGCCACCGAGTCGATCACGAGGATGTCGACGGCATTTGAACGCACCAGCGTATCGGCGATTTCGAGCGCTTGCTCGCCGGTGTCAGGCTGCGAAACGATGAGATTGTCGATGTCGACACCCAACTTCTTCGCATAAGCCGGATCGAGCGCATGTTCGGCATCGATGAACGCCGCCGTTCCGCCAAGCTTTTGCGCTTCGGCAATGGCGTGCAATGTCAGCGTCGTCTTGCCCGAGCTTTCCGGGCCGTAAATTTCGATGACGCGGCCTTTGGGCAGGCCACCAATGCCGAGCGCTATATCTAGCCCCAGCGAGCCGGTTGAAATCGCCTCCATCTGCACAGCCTCACGGCTGCCCAGCTTCATTGCCGATCCCTTGCCGAATGCGCGGTCAATCTGCGCCAGCGCCGCTTCGAGCGCGCGTTCACGTTCTGCATTATTCATGGTTTTTGCCTGATCCCCTTGGATGACTTTGAGACTTGCTGCCATTGTTCCACTCCTTGGATAGCGTGTCGGTTCCTTATGTTCACCACCAGAACATTACCGGAACTGACGATTATGTATCGCCTTTGTTCTTACGGAACAAGAGTGGAACAGTAAATTATATTCCTTAATATTCAATGCTTTCGCTTTTTCAGCGCATTTTTGACGGCTTCAGCGATCTGCTGCACCGAAAAGGGTTTGGGCAGGAAGTGGACATTGTCGAGATTGATCGACTGCCGCAATTGCTCCTCGGCATAGCCAGACATGAACAATATCCGCACATCGCCATAATCGGCACGTAATTTCCGCGCCATCGCCGGCCCGTCCATATTAGGCATCACCACATCGGAAACGATAAGGTCATAGCGTTTGCCATCAACAAAATGCTGCAACCCTTCCTCGCCATCACGCGCGGTCTCCACCGTATAGCCCTGCCGCACCAGAGCGCGTTCGGCAACTGCGCGCACCATATCCTCATCCTCAACAAGCAGGATCGTCGCATTGCCCCACATCTCTTCGGGTTCGGGCGCTTTTGTTGCAGCATCAGATTTTGCAGCGGAAGTTGACGCGACTTCGCCAACATGCGTCGGCAGGTAAATGTCGAAACGCGTGCCTTTGCCGATCGCCGAATCGGCAAAGATGAAGCCACCCGATTGTTTGACGATGCCGTAAACGGTCGACAGACCAAGGCCCGTCCCCTTCCCCACTTCCTTCGTGGTGAAGAAGGGCTCGAATATCTTGCCCAGATTCTCCTTGGCTATGCCGGTCCCGCTATCGGATACCGACAGCAGTGCATATTCACCGATGGGCAAAATCTCGCTGCGCATGGCACGCACATCCGCTGGCGAGACGGGGCGCGTTTCAATCCTGAGTATGCCGCCCTTGGGCATCGCGTCGCGCGCGTTGACGCCAAGGTTGATGATCACCTGCTCGAGCTGACCCGGATCGGCGCGTACGGCACCAATTCCGCGCATATGGTTGACCTCTAGCTGCACGCTCTCCCCGAGCAGGCGTTTGAGCAGATGCGACACTTCTGCCACCACATCGGGCAGCTGCAATATCTGCGGCCGCAGCGTCTGCTGACGCGAGAATGCGAGCAATTGCCGCGTCAGGCTGGCGGCGCGGTTGGAGTTGTTCTTGATCTGCTGGATATCGTCATAGTCGCTGTCGCCCGGCGGATGGCGCAACAGCATCAGATCGCAATAGCCGATGATTGCGGTCAGGATATTGTTGAAATCATGCGCGACGCCGCCGGCCAACTGCCCCACCGCCTGCATCTTGGTCGCCTGTGCAACCTGCCGCTTGAGCTTGGTTTCCTCACTATTGTCCTTAAGGCCAAGAAGGACAGCCGCTGTGCCAAAACCGCGCAAACCCGCGATTGATAGTGCAATTGCTTCGTCAGATTGGTCTTTCAACCGAACGGCAATATCGCCCGACATCGACTGCCCGCCAGCATAGCGGCGCACGGTATCCGAAACAGCCGCCTTGTCTTCAGGAACCACCAGATCGCCGGGATAAGGCGGCAGCTTGTCTTGCTGCACTCCGGCCACGCGCATGAAAGCATCATTGGCAAAGAGGAAGCGCCCGTCGCGATCGACCAGCGCCAGCCCAAGCGGTAGGTTCGAGAGCAACTGTTCGACATGCACCTGCCCGGCGCTATCGGCCACGCCACGCCCATCATCGTCAAGGGCTAGCAACATGGCCGCGCCATCTGCTCCGTCATTCGCCAGCGGAACGTGCAGCAGACGCACCGGAGAGGCATGCTTGCCCTCACGCGTGAAATAGACGCTGCCCTTGTCGTCGACGCGCAACAGTGCGGCACATTCTCGGTTGGAGATGTTGGCCGTCTCGCTTCCTGCGGCGCGCAATGCAAATGCCGGGTTTGAAGTTCGGATGCGGCCCTCCGGCCCTACAGTCACCGCCATGACGCCCGCCATCGCCAGCGCCCTGCCGATCCGGCCGCCAACCAGATCGATCGCCTGCGCCTCGACGCTCAGCGTTTCCACCGGTGCCAAGCGCCAGAGCAGATATTCGTCCGCCGCACCTGTGCGCTGCACTTCTACCCGGTAGCTTGTCCCACGCTTTACGATTGCGTCGATATTGGCCCGCCCGTCGCGCCAGGCGGTGCGGCCAGCCTTGAGTAGTAATTCACGCTCGGCTTCGCCTAGGCCAAGGTCCGGCGGCGCCTGCAGCCCTTCGAACCACAGGTTGAACCGACCATTGGCGCACAGCAGGCGCCCCGCCCTGTCGCTGACGGCCACGGCGGCGCGATCCAATTCGATGGCGGAATAGGCAACCGACCAATCGGGCGGCGACGTTTCGTTCGCTTCGGCTGCTGGTCGCTGGATACGCGCGGCTACCAGAATGAAACCACCCAAACCGATCAGGCCAGCGGCGGTGACAGCCAGCAACATTGGGTCGCTGGTTACTAACCATACCAGCAGCAATGACATCGCGATGGCGGCTGCAATTATGCCGAGATGCAACCTGTCGGCTTCGGCAGCCTCGCCACCTTCACGCCCCGTTTTGCCGAATTGCGAAGATGGAAGGCTGCCAGCCAATCTAGGGTTTCCTTGTTACCAGATACGAACGCGTGCCCCGGGTGCGAGGTACAGTTTTTGTCCGTCCTTCGGCTGGAACGCCTCATACCATTTGTCAAGGTTGCGCACCACCCATACGCGCTGTTCAGACGGGCTATGCGGGTCGGTTATCAACCGGTTTCTGAGGTTGGCCTCGCGATAGTTGCGCCGCCACACCTGCGCCCAGCCCAGAAAGAAGCGCTGGTCGCCGGTGAAACCATCTAGGACCGGGGCTTCTTTGCCGCCCAGCGAGGCCTTATAGGCTTCATAAGCGACGGTCAGGCCTGCCAGATCGCCGATATTCTCACCCAGCGTGAACTCGCCTTTCACATTGGCACCGGGGAAGATTTCATAGGCGTCGTACTGCTTGACCAGTGTTTCGCTCGACTTCTTGAAAGCCGCAACATCCGCCTCGGTCCACCAGTCAGACAGTCGACCATTTTGGTCGTATTTCGAACCCTGGTCGTCGAAATGATGGCTGATCTCATGCCCGATAACCGCTCCGATACCGCCATAGTTGATAGCTGGATCTGCCTTTGGATCAAAGAAAGGCGGCTGAAGGATCGCGGCTGGAAAGACGATCTCGTTCATGCTGAAATTCGCATAGGCGTTGATCGTTTGCGGCAGCATGCCCCATTCCCAGCGGCGGATCGGCTGACCCAGCTTGCTGATATTGTCGGCAAAACCGAATTCATTGGCGCGCACGGCATTGCCAAAGGCATCGCCTCTGACGATCTTCAGCTTGGCATAATCGTGCCATTGGTCAGGATAACCGATCTTGGTGGTGAAATTGGCCAGCTTCTGCTTCGCCTTCACCTTGGTTTCAGACTGCATCCAGTCGAGACCTTCGATGCGACGGCCCATTGCTGCGACCACATTGCGGACCAGTTCATTCGCCGCCGCCTTAGTTTCGGGCGGAAAATATTTCGCCGCATAGGCCTTGCCGATTTCATCGGTCAGCGCGCCTTCGACAAAACCGATGCCGCGTTTCCAGCGCGCCTGCTGTTGCGGCGTGCCACCCAAAGTCGTTCCGTAAAAGGCGAACACCGTGTTGTCGATCGCCTTGGGCAGCGCGCCAGAATAATTGGCGAGCGCGCCAACCATCACCTGGTCTTTGAACACGCCGATATCGGTTTCAGCGAAAATCCTAGCGGTGGCGGCAACCGCACTAGGCTGGGCAACAAGGACGTTGCCGATCTTCGGGCTTATTTTCTTCAGCAAAGCCGACATGCCAATTTGCGGAGCCAGTGCGTCGAGCTCGACCAGCGTCAGCTTGTTATACACCTTGGTTGCATCGGAGCTTTCCTCGCGGGTCCATTGCATTTCGGCGATCTTCTTTTCGGTTTCGAAAATGGCATTTGCGCGCGCTTCGGCATTTTTCTCACCCGCATGCGTCAGCATTTTGGCGAGATAGGACTTATAGGCCGTCCGGATCTCTTCAAACTTCGGATTATCGACAAGATACATGTCACGATCGGGCAAGCCAGTGCCGCCCTGGAAAATCTGGAAAATATAGGCGTCTGGGTTTTTGTCGTCCTGCCCGACAAAACCGCCGAAAAGCGCACCGATACCCTTCGGTGCCAGCTTGGGCAGCAGGGCTTCAAACTGTTTGTGCGTCTTGACCGCGCGAACCTGTTTCAGAATCGGCTGGATCGGCGTGATCCCCTTTTTCTCGATCGCAGCTTCGTCAAGATATGTGGCGTAAGCGACGCCCATCTTACTTTTGGGGTCTTTGGCCGCCGCTTCGAGCAAGCCCTTCACCCGTGCCTTCGACAAATCGTCGAGCTTGGTGAACATGCCATAATTGGATTTGTCCGCCGGAATTTCGGTTTTCTTCAGCCATTCGCCATTTGCGAACTGATAGAAATTGTCGCCGGGTGCAGTGGCGCGGTCCATGCCTTTTTCGTCAAAGCCAAAGCTGCCCAATTCGGGCCCGTCCTTAGTGGCTGTAGTCTCCCCTGCTGTATTGGCAGCAGCGGGTGACGCGGTGGCGATGGCTGACAGCGAAACGCTGGCAACCACTGCCAGCTTCCTCAATGAAATCATCTTTGAAAACTCCCCAGTTGGAAGCGAGACCGTTCCGACTCGCACTGGGACCAACTAATCAAAAAATCGGGCTAAATTAATATTCCGATCCACCAGCGGCATGTGCTTTCGACCGACGACGCCATTTGCTGCCAATCCGCCAACGCCAGAACCAGGCCGATACGACATAGCCGATCGCTGCGCTCATCACCGAAATCACGAAAAGGCCAAACAGCATCGCAGGGGCCGCGTCGGAGAGCAACCAAGCGCTCCATTCCGAAAAACCGGCACCGCTGCTAATTAGTGTCTGGAAGCGTGCGACATCGGCGTGAAGCCCGAGCATCGTATTGCCCACATAGACCGACGCGGCCAAGATAAAGGGCGTTGTTGCAGGCATGCTGAGAAAGGTCATCGCCGCGCCCAAAGGTATATTGGCCCGCACCGGAAGCGCCAAAAGAGCTACCCCGGCAATTTGCACGCCGGGAATCAGCAGGAAAATCCCCACCAGCAACCCCAAAGCGACTCCACGCGGCACCGAACGGCGGGTAAAGCGCCAAAGTGCGGGATGGAAAACGCGATGGGCAAATGGACGCAAGAAACGGCTCCGCTCGAAACTCTCCCGAGACGGTGCCTGGTCATGAATCCACTTGGTCAATCCGTTCATCCGCGATCCCGCATTATCCGCCCTTGTTCCCGCTTCCAGTCCCGCTCTTTTTCGGTCGCCCTTTTGTCCGGCGCCTTCTTACCCTTGGCAAGCGCCAGTTCGACCTTAGCTCGCCCACGGTTGTTAAAATATATGGACAGTGGAACCAATGTCATCCCCTGCCGGGCCACCGCGCCATGCAATTTATTTATCTCGCGCACATTAAGGAGCAATTTACGGGGCCGCTTGGGTTCGTGGTTGAAGCGGTTTCCGTGGCTGAACTCTGGAATATTGGCGTTCACCAGCCAGATTTCGCCGCCATCCTTCACCTCGGCATAGCTTTCCGCGATCGACCCTTCGCCGAACCGCAGCGATTTGACCTCGGTTCCGGTCAGCGCGATCCCCGCCTCATATTTGTCTTCGATATGATAATCATAACGCGCGCGCCGGTTTTCGGCGACGACCTTGGTCTTCTGAAATGCTTCGGGTTTGGGGCGGGCCATCAGATAAGTCCTGCGATCTCCAGCGCAGCATCGACCGCAGCCTTACTGGCGGCAGATGCCGGAACAAGCGGCAGTCGCATTTCTTCTGGAAAGCCTTCAATAACCCGCGCCATCGCATATTTCACCGGTCCGGGCGACGCATCAGTAAACAGTGCAGTATGAAGCGGATGGAGCCGATCATTGAGATCACGTGCCAACCGATAGTCGCCGTCGGAGCAAGCCTTCTGGAACTCGGCACATTGCTTGGGTGCCACATTCGCGGTCACCGAAATACAGCCGACGCCACCGGCGGCATTAAATGCCAACGCCATATCGTCATTACCCGAAAGCTGGCAAAAATCGACACCGCACCCAAGGCGATGCTCACCCACGCGGGCAATCTGGCCACTCGCATCCTTGACGCCTACGATTGTCGGAATTTCAGCTAGCCGCGCCAGTGTGGCTGGCTGTATGTCGGTCACGGTGCGTGCCGGGACGTTATAGACGATGATCGGCAAATCGCTTTTTTCGGCGAGATGCGCATAATGCGCATATATCCCGTCCTGATTGGGCCGGTTGTAATAAGGCGCAACAACCAGCGCAGCTGCCGCGCCTTCTGCCTTGGCAAACTCCATGTGGCGCACCGCAGTCGCGGTATCGTTCGAGCCGCAGCCTGCAATCACCGGCACTCGGCCCGCGGCCTGTTCGATGCAGATAGAAATGACCCGATAATGCTCGTCAAAGGACAAGGTCGGCGCTTCGCCAGTCGTTCCGCACGGAACTAGCGCAGACGATCCCTGCTCGATTTGCCAATCCACCAGCGCGCGAAAATGCGACTCGGAAAACGTTCCGTCGCAAAAAGGAGTCACCAGAGCCGGTATTGAGCCCGTAAACATGGAAATCGCCTTCAAAACTAGCCAAATAGACCGAATAATATGTTCGATGGACCGCAGGGGTGCATGGTTCATCGCCCACTAAGGAGGCAGCCCTTAATATGTCGCGCATGGTAAAGCACCTGATTTCCGCTTCGCTGCTGGCAATTCCAGCTTCTGCATTCGCCGCCAACACGCCTGAGGCGCCCGAGGTCATCTGGCGCACGGGCATTGGTGAGGCCAGCAATGTGCCTACCGCAATGGTCGATCCCAGCGGTGGTAATGTGCCTGCCGCGTTGCAGCGCTGGCGGATGCTCAGCCAGTCGGGCCAGTACAGCTTTTCCGAATACGCCTCTTTCCTGATGACCTATCCGGACTGGCCAAACACTGACGAAATGCGCAAGAATGCCGAACAGGCCATCAATGTGCTGAGCTGGTCGCCCAATCAAGTCGTCGCCTATTTCGACCGGCTGGCACCGACCACCAATGGCGGGCGCGCAAAATTCGCGCTGGCGCTAGCGACAACCGGCGACAAGACGCGTGCCGAACAATGGGGCCGTCGTGCCTGGCGCGAAGGGCCGCTGACCGACGATGACGAAAACCGGCTGTTCCAAATGCTGGCGGGAAAGTTGACCGCCGCCGATCATGACGCACGCACGAGCCGACTGTTGTGGTCGAATGCTTCCCGCGCCGCAAAGAAATGGCTGCCTTATACTTCATCGGAACGCCGTCCGGTTCTGGAAGCGCAACTGGCACACGAGCTCAAAGCGCCTGATTCTGCAGCCAAATTTGCGGCAGTTGGCCAGGCGGGTCTAAGCGATGCCGGGCTGTTGATGGAACGGGTTGCGGCACTTCGTGCTGCAGGCAATAGCTGGTTTGCGCGTGACCTGCTTGCCAGCCGCCCGCAACTTTCTGGTCCGCCGCATGTTGCGCGGGATTGGCTGAAAGTCTTGCTAACCAACGCTGAAGCGGCAGAAACTGATGGCCAGTTTGACACCGCCTATCGCATCGCGTCGAAACTGACCGACGCATTTCCGGCCGGTACCGACATCACCAAGCTCGATCTGGCAACCCGCGACACCTACACCAGCCTGGCTTGGCTGGCTGGCGAAGCGGCCTATTACAAACTTGGCCGTCCACGCGAAGCCATTGAGGCGTTCAAGCTTTACACCGCTGGCGCGCGTACCCCGCAAACCCGCGCCAAAGGTCTATATTGGGCAGGCCGGGCCGCCAAAAAGGCCGGTGATCAGCAATTGGCGCAGCAATATTTTGCCGAAGCCGCCCGCTTCTACGATTTCTTCCACGGACAATTGGCTTTGGAAGCACTCGGAAAATCGATGCCCGCCGTTCCGCCAGCACCCGCATTGCCGCAATTGGCCGCCAATGCAGTGCCGCCGACCTATACGGCAGCGCGGATGTCTTCATCTTTCCCGGGCTGGCGGGATTCGAACAGCTTCATGAAAGCACTGTCCAACTCGGCAAAAACCGAGAGCGATTTTAAAAACCTGTTCGCATGGTCCAGCATGATCGGACGCCCGGACCTGTCGGTGATCGCAGCCCGCAGCGCTCGGATCGAGGGGCATGACGGCCTGATCCGCCTTGGTTATCCAACCGTCGCTGTACCGCCCGAACATACGGGCAACTGGACCTTCATCCACGCTATCGCACGACAGGAAAGCCAGTTTGACCGCAACGCCACCAGCCATGCTGGCGCCCGCGGGCTGATGCAGTTGATGCCCGGAACTGCGCGTGAGACATCTGGCAAAATCGCCCTCGCCTATCGACCCGAAGCACTCAACAGCGACACGACCTACAACATCCAACTGGGCTCAACCTATTTTCAGCGCATGCTGAGCTATTATAATGGCAGCTATCCGCTCGCGGTCGCCGCCTATAACGCAGGCCCGGGTAATGTGAACAAATGGCTCGCCCGCAACGGCGATCCGCGAAGTGGCGGTATCGATATTCTTGACTGGATAGAGCAGATTCCGATCTTCGAAACGCGCAACTATGTGCAGCGAGTCCTCGAAAATGCGGTGATGTATGATCATCTCAACCCTGACAAAGCGCGGTATCGCAACAATACGCCGTTGAGCCACTATCTGGGTCGCCGTTCAGTCGGCTGAATCCAATATAATGAGCGAACGGACCAACCCTATAACCCCACAGGGGTTTGCGAGCTTGCGCGCCGAATATGAGCAATTGTTCGCAGTCGAGCGACCGAAGGTTGTCGAGATCGTCAGTTGGGCCGCAGGCAATGGCGACCGCAGCGAAAATGGCGACTATATCTATGGACGTCAGCGCCTGCGCGAAATCGACCGCAAGCTTGGGCGGTTATCGAAGCAGATGAAATTCGCAAAGGTCATCGACCCGTCCCATCAAGATGACCGTAGCCAGGTGTATTTTGGCTCGACGGTGGTATTGGCCGACGAAGACGACAATCAGCGCAGCGTGACAATCGTCGGCGACGATGAAGCAGATGCGACAGCCGGACGTATCGGCTGGAACTCTCCGCTTGCCAAAGCGTTGCGCGGTGCGCGTTTAGGTGATCTACGAACGGTGCAATTGCCTAGCGGACCCAAGGAATGGGAAATCGTCGGGATTAGCTATCCGGACTGATCAATTGCTTAATCAATAGTGCGAGACGATCAGGCTCTTCCATCGGAATGAAGTGTGACACCTCGTTCCAATGAATGTCAGTCGCGCCGGAAATTTGCGTTGCCAAGTCTTGGGCAGTCGGACTGATCGAAAAATCCATAGGCCCTGCGCGCTCGGCATTGCGGGCACGCAACACGGTGGTCGGACATTTGATCTCGCCTATCCATCCATAAGGGTTGTTGCGCCACGACCCCATATAGGCAGACGCCTCCAGCGCCGGGGGGCAAGCCAGTTCGAAACCCTCTCCGTTGGCCGCGGGGACAAGACCATGAAGGCAATAATCTGACAGCACGTCCAACCGCCAACGGGCATAGGGTTCGCGATTGGCAAAATGTGCCGTCATCTGCTCGGCACTTTCCCACGCGTTGCGACGGCGCGCCACTGGATGGTCGGAAGGTGATCCAATAAGGTTTTCCGGTTCGACCGCATAGGTTTCCGGCGTCATCATTACCGGATCAACCAGCAGTAAACCGGCGACCTTATCTGGCTCCAGTACAGCCGTGCGAGCAGCCACATAGCCACCCATGCTGTGCCCTATAGCGAAGACAGGCTTATGCAGCTTTTCTTGCGCAAATGCAGCAACATCGTCTGCCGTCACTAGCCAGTCAGACAGCGAATCCGGTCGATAGCTGCGACCATGCCCGCGCAAGTCGAGCGCAATATAGTGCCAATCTTCTGGCAACGCCTTGATCGTCGCATCCCAGCAACGTGCATGAAAACCGGTGGCATGAAGCAGGAGCAGCGTGGGATGCGCGCCTGCGCTGCCCCATTCAAACCAGCACAGTTCACCGCCCGGTGCTGCAAAGTGATGTTCGACCGGCTTGCTCAAGCCTTGGGCGGCTCCACGACGCGGATGTGCAGTTCGCGCAACTGCTTGACCATGGCGGGCGACGGGGCTCCCATCAGCAGGTCTTCTGCTCGCTGGTTCATCGGAAACAACGTTATTTCGCGCAGGTTCTGCACACCGCAGAGCAGCATGACCATACGGTCAACACCAGCCGCCATCCCGCCATGCGGCGGTGCGCCAAACTGGAAAGCACGGTACATGCCGCCAAAGCGTTCCTCGACATCAGCCTGCGTCAGGCCAGTCAGTTCGAACGCCTTGACCATCAGATCGGGATGCTGGTTGCGGATCGAACCCGACGCCAGTTCATAGCCATTGCAGACCATATCATATTGATAGGCCTTGATTGTCAGCGGATCCTGCGTTTCGAGCGCCTCCAGCCCGCCCTGCGGCATCGAGAAGGGGTTGTGCGCAAAGTCGACTTTTTTCTCTTCCTCGCTCCATTCGTAGAAGGGGAAGTCGATAATCCAGCAGAAGCGGAAGGCATCCTTCTCAACAATGTCGAGCTGCTCACCAATGCGGGTGCGCGCGGCACCGGCCAGCTTGGCTGCCTGATCTTCCTTGCCCGCCGCAAAGAATGCGCCGTCATTGGGTCCAAGACCAATCAAATCCCAAAGTGCTGCCATATTGTCTTCGCCGTGATTCTTGGCAATCGGTCCGCCGAAGACACCGTCTTTACGGGTGGCATAGCCAAGACCTGCATGTCCTTCGCCACGCGCCCATTCATTCATATCGTCGAAGAACTTACGGCTCAGGCTTGCTGTTTCCGGCGCAGGAATCAGCCGGACAACGCCGCCTGTGCCAACAATCTTTTCAAACAAACCAAAGCCAGATACGCGGAACTCGTCGGTCACGTCACGAATGATCAGCGGGTTACGTAGGTCAGGTTTGTCGGTGCCATAATCGAGCATCGCTTTTGCATAAGGAATGCGCGGAAATTCACCTGCGGGGGTTACTTTGCGGCCTTCGGCAAAAGTTTCGAATATGCCGGCCATCACCGGCTCCATCGTCTCCCAAACCTCTTCTTGCGTGACGAAGCTCATTTCTAGGTCAAGCTGGTAGAATTCGCCCGGCAGACGGTCGGCGCGCGGGTCTTCATCGCGAAAGCAGGGGGCGATCTGGAAATAGCGGTCGAAACCGGCGACCATCAGCAACTGCTTATATTGTTGCGGTGCTTGCGGAAGCGCGAAAAATTTGCCTGCATGGATGCGGCTGGGCACGAGGAAATCGCGCGCGCCTTCTGGCGAAGACGCGGTAAGGATCGGCGTCGAATATTCGGTGAAACCGATATCTTCCATCCGGCGACGCGTTTCGCGGATGATCTGTGTGCGCTTGACGATATTCGCGTGCAGCGTTTCGCGGCGCAGGTCGAGGAAGCGGTATTTGAGACGAATTTCCTCTGGATATTCCTGCTCGCCTGCCACCGGCAGCGGCAATTCGTCTGCGCGGCTGAGTACGGTTGCAGAGCGGGCGAAAACTTCGATCGCGCCCGTTGGCAGGTTCGCATTGACCGTCGCTTCGCTGCGCGCCTTTACATCGCCGTCGATGGTCACAACGCTTTCAAGGCGCAGGCCCTCGAGTACCGGAAGTGCCGGGCTGTCGCTGTCCGCAACTATCTGGGTCATGCCATAATGGTCGCGCAGGTCGACGAAAAGAACGCCGCCATGGTCGCGCTTGCGGTGCACCCAGCCCGAGAGGCGGACGGTTTCACCGACGTGCGAAGCGCGGAGTTCTGCGCATTTATGGGTACGATAAGCGTGCATTTTTGTTCTTTTTCTTTGGGTTTTCGACAGGAAAATATGAACGCGGCGCTAGACCCTTGCAACGCCCCTTTGTCAAGTTGCGAATGGCTGTTATGGGCGGCCTTGCATGCAGATACATCCACTCATCACCGATAGCAAACAGCTCGCCGATTTTTGCGCCCGTATTTCGAAGTCCGACTTCGTCGCGGTCGATACCGAGTTTATGCGTGAAAACACATATTATCCAGAGCTTTGCCTTGTGCAACTTGCAGATGTGAACGAGGCGGCAGCAGTCGATCCGAAGGCCGAAGGACTCGATCTTACCCCGATGCTGGAGCTTATCTGCAACAATGAGGATGTCTTGAAGGTCTTTCATGCCGGCGGGCAGGATATCGAAATCTTCTTCAACCTGACCGGACGCACCCCGCACCCGCTGTTCGACACACAAATCGCCGCAATGGCTTTAGGGCAAGGCGAGCAGATTGGTTATTCGAACCTCGTCGACCTCTGGCTCGGCATCCAACTCGACAAAGGCGCACGCTTTACCGACTGGTCACGCCGCCCGCTCGATAAACGGCAAATCGATTATGCCATAGGCGACGTCACCCATTTGGCTGACATTTTCCCGAGGATGCTGGAAAAGCTGGTTAAAACCGGTCGTGGCGAATGGCTGAATGACGAGATGGAGCGGCTGGCCGATGCGGACAACTACCGCAACGACCCCGAAACCATCTGGCGGCGCATCAAGATGCAGTCACGCAAGGCCGACGTTCTGGGCCGGTTAAAGGCACTCGGCGCCTGGCGTGAGCGTGAGGCGCAGCGCAAAAATATCCCGCGCGGGCGGATCATGAAAGACGAGACAATCGCCGATATCGCCTCCCACCCGCCCAAGGCACAGGCCGAACTCCCCAAGGTGCGCGGACTTTCCCCGGCATGGCGCGATAACGAAATCGGTGCACGGCTGATGGCGACGCTCGCCGATGCGCAGCCTCTGTCCAAAGACGAAATGCCTGACCGGAACCATAATGGAACCGGTGGCGGCAAAGAGGGCGCGCTGGTTGCAGATCTGCTTAAACTGCTGCTCAAAATTCGTTCACGCGAAATCAATGTCGCCTCGCGTCTAATCACCCGTAGCGAAGAGCTCGAGAGGCTGGCAGCGGGAGACCGCGAAGGCCTCGAACTGCTCAAGGGCTGGCGCTATGAACAATTCGGGCATGATGCGCTCGATCTGGTTGAAGGGCGGCTGGCATTCGCGGTGGTGAATGGCAAATTGAAGATGACCAGAACGGAGACAGTCGAGGCATGAAACGAAATCTGGCAATGGCATTGGCACTACCGCTGGCTCTTGTTTCACTATCGGGTTGCATTCCAGCGACCGAAAATGCCGAGGCTGGGCAGATTCCACCCGAACAGGCGGGTTCGTGCGATGCCGCAGGTCTCGAACAGTCGGTTGGCAAAACACTAAACAGCGAATTTGAGGCGAAACTGAAAAGCGATGCCAAGGCATCGGTCGTCCGCGTCGCGCCACACAACGGCGCGATCACGATGGACTATAGCCCGGTCCGCCTGAATATTTTCATCGACGAAGCGCGAAAAATCATCCGCATCAATTGCGGTTAGGCGGGCATCAGCCGCCGAACGAGCGGCAACGTAATCGCTGAGCCTTCGGCCAGCGCCAGCGCATTGGCCTTTTTGGCAAAATCCTCGACGGCTACATGGCTTCGTTCGATCCGGCGCACGACAAAGGCCAACGCCTCGGGGCCGATGGACGTGCCGCGGTCGCGCAGGAATTTGAGTAGCAATTGTTCGGCTAGCTCATCATCGAGTTCGCGAATTTCAAGCAATTGCGCGGCCCCCAAACGCGACCGCAGGTCAGGAAGCTCGATATCCCATTCTCCTGGAGCCCTTCCCGAAACGAGTAGCAGCGCTTCACCCATATTTTTGGCCGCATTCCATTGATGAAACAGGTCTTCGGCAGACAACCGGTCGGCATCATCGATCACTCTGCCACCCTGAACCGCAAAATAGCGCGCCATCAGGCTTTTGCCCGAGCGTGCAGGGCCAAGCAGCAAGGCACAATGGCCAGGCCAATTCGCGCTGTTACCCAAAGCTGCAAAGGCGACCGCATTCGAAGGCGTGACGATTAGGCAATCGTCGGTCCGTTCCGGATTGAGTTCGTCAAAGGGTAGCGCGATCTGTTTCATGCTGGCTTGGCCGCGCCCGGGCGACCTCTCAATCTTATCGGAAACCGCGCGCCTGCAGCGCCGCATTCAGCGCTGCCGGATCACCTTGGAAGGTTACCCGCATTACCGATGTTCCGCCCAATGCCAGACTGGTCGTCGAAACCGAACGAACACCGGGAATACCCCGCAGCGATGCTTCAGCCTTGTCGACAGCTTCGGGGGTAGGTGTGCTGACCTGAACATTGACGGTCACCTGCTGTGCTGGAGTTGCCGGATTCGGGCGATCGCCCTGCTCGCCTTCAGCACGACCGGAGACCGAATCAACCGCAGCCGCCAGGGGATCCTTTTCCTCTTCGGCGGCAACTTCGGCCTCTTCTTCCAATTCTTCCAGATCCTCTTCATCGATCTCTTCGAGCAGCAGCGACGCTTCGGCGCGCAGTCGACCGGCAGCAAAGGCCTGCTGCAGAAGCTCATCGGTCTTGCGCGCGCCTTCGGCCATCATCGCCGGGATGCCCTCGGAATTTTGCGCACGCAGGGTGAAACTGCCCAGAAAGCGGTTTTCCGGGCCGTAGCGCGCCGCAAATTTGCCGATCACAGGGCCGCCAGGATATTGCCGTTCCAGTCGCACAATTGGATAGATCACGTCTGCAGCGCCGAACTGGTCAAGAATCACGCGCCACCAGGTGCGACTGCGTCGGTCCATCTGGCCCGCATTGAGCAGAAGCGATTCGCCGCCGCCGCCGAAGGGCCTGACATAGTCGATCAGGCTATCCGAGGTGCGGAACTTGGCCCAGGCTGCCTGCCAAGGCGTCTGGCGCTCGAAAACATAAGGCGACCCGTTGCTGTACATCACTGGAATCACGAGCAGCGGTGCCGATTTGCGGCCGACACCCTTCACGCCAAGCAACTGCCCTGCACGCGCGCGATCAAAGGATACGCCCAGCTTTGCAATATAGCGTCGCGGGCCGATCTGTTCTTCCTCGACGATTATGGCAGAAACGATGCCATCGAGTGTCGAATCCGACAACGACGAGCCCGAACCGCCATGGGTTTTGGCCCATAACATGCTCCATGCCTTGCGCTGCGCCTCTTCCCATCCGGCACGACGCGCCTCTTCGGCATTTTTGCCGGTCGCGTTGACCACAACGCCGGTCACTTCGAAGTCACCATTGCTAGCGATTGGCGGGATTCCGCGCTTCGGCCCCTCAATCTGCGCATGCACGAGCACGCCGCTGCCGACCAATAGCGGCACCGCGAGCGCATATTTCCACAGAGACTTTGAAATGCGGACCCTCATTGCGCGCCTTTTGGCGACTTATGATTGGAAATCCAAGGGGGAAGTCGCTAGCGGCGGTAAAATGAGCGACAATGAGTCTTACACTTACGCCAAGGCGGGCGTCTCGATCGAAACCGGCAATGCCTTGGTGCGCGCAATTGCACCGCTTGCAAAGGCCACCCGGCGCGCCGGTGCGGATGCCGATCTGGGCGGATTTGGCGGTTTTTTTGACCTGAAAGCAGCAGGGTTCAATGATCCGTTGCTGGTTGCGGCCAATGATGGCGTGGGAACCAAGCTCAAACTCGCGATCGAAACCGGCAAGCATGACGGTGTCGGCATCGATCTCGTTGCGATGTGCGCCAATGATCTGATCGTGCAGGGTGCCGAACCGCTTTTCTTCCTCGATTATTATGCGACCGGAAAGCTCGACAATGACATCGCCACAGCCGTAGTCGCGAGCATTGCGGAGGGCTGTAAACAGGCAGGCTGCGCGCTGATCGGCGGCGAAACCGCAGAGATGCCGGGCATGTATTCCGTAGGCGACTACGACCTTGCCGGTTTCTGCGTTGGCGCGGTCGAGCGCGATCAGGTGCTGACTGCGGACAAAGTCGCTGAGGGCGATGTCATCCTCGGGCTTGCCTCTTCGGGCGTGCATTCGAACGGCTTTTCGCTGGTGCGCCGTTTGGCTGCAGACAAGGGCTGGAAACTTGATCGCCCTGCCCTGTTCGATATCGACACGCTGCTGATTGACGCACTGATGGCGCCGACCCGCATCTATGTGAAATCTCTGCTGCCGCTTGTCCGCACCGGCAAAGTGCATGCGATGGCACACATCACCGGTGGCGGGCTGCTGGAAAACATCCCGCGCGTGATGCCCGATGGCCTGCACGCGCATGTCGATGCCGATGCATGGGCCCAGCCACGGCTGATGGCGTTTCTGCAGGCACAGGGCAATATCGAGCCCGAGGAAATGGCGCGCACCTTCAACTGCGGCGTTGGTATGGCGGTTGTGGTCGCTGAACCAGATGTCGCTGATGCTATTGCTGCGCTCGAAGCAGCCGGTGAAACTGTGCATCGCATCGGCCATATCGCCAAGGGTGAGAAAGGCTGCACCGTTTCGGGTTCACTGGAAACATGGAGCGCCAAGGCCCACTGGAGTGCGACGCATCATGGCTAAGGCCCGCGTCGCCGTGCTGATTTCGGGGACCGGAACCAACATGGCGGCCCTGCTCTATGCAGCCAAAGCGGCGGAATGCCCTTATGAGATTGTGCTGGTCGCCAGCAACAATCCTGATGCCGCAGGGCTAAAACTCGCCGAGGCGGAGGGTATCGCGACGTTCGCCCATCCGCATAAAGGGCTTAGCCGCGAGGCGCATGACGGCATCATGCACGACGCGCTGGTCGCGGCGAAAACCGAATTTGTCGCGCTCGCAGGCTATATGCGCATCCTGACACCTGAATTTGTGAGCCAATGGGAAGGCCGGATGCTCAACATCCACCCCAGCCTGCTACCCAAATATAAAGGGCTGCACACGCATGAGCGCGCGATCGAGGCGGGCGATAGCCACGGTGGGTGTAGTGTGCATCTCGTCACTGCCGAACTTGATGACGGACCAATCCTACAGCAGACTCCGGTAGCAATCCTGCCCGGCGACACTGCAGACAGCCTCGCCGCACGTGTGCTGATTGCCGAGCATCAGCTCTATTCACGGGTGCTAGCGCAATGGGTGGCGCGCGAAAACACGCCCGAATATTGGCTCAATCGCGTCCGCGAACATGCGCTGGCGCAAGCTGAGGCTGACGAGGTGGCAAGCCACGGCATGCCTTGTTTCGGCATCATCGGCGGCAAGAAATTCGCCTATTTCTCGCACGACCACCATGGCGACGGGCGCACCGCTTTGCTTGTCAAGATCAGCGGCGCTGAAGAACAGGCTATGCTGATCGAGCAGGACGAAGCCCGCTATTTCCGCCCAGCCTATTTTGGCGACGGCTGGGTCGGCATCAGGCTCGATCTAGGCGACAATGACTGGGACCATATTGGCCAATGGATCGCCAAAAGCTGGCGCGCGGTGGCGTCTAAAAAGCTGGTCAAGCTGTTGGATATTGCAGACGAGTTCTAAAGCTCGCTCTCGTCCACCAACGGCCTGCTCTCCCGCGTCGCCTTGTAGCGCGCGTCAGGTTCGGTTTCGCCGGGCGAAATGACGACATAATCGTCATGCACTTCGAGCAGCGTACCGACAAAGGGAAAGTCAGCAAGGCTGCCGGTGACGCGGTAGCTCACTGTGTCGCCGACCTTGAAGGTCGGCGGATCAAAATTGAACTGAAAGGGGCAGTCTTCGCCCTCACCCATTCCCAGCATGCATATCTCCTCTTTGCAATTGGCATAACGCGTGTTGCGGCGGGTGCAACAAAAAGGGCCGCCCGATTGCGCGGACGGCCCTTTTCAAATTGCTTGATTGGTGGATCAGCCGACGATTTCTTCCGGCTTGAAAAAATAGGCGATTTCGATCGCGGCGTTTTCTTCGCTGTCGCTACCGTGGACGGTGTTTTCACCGATCGAAAGCGCATGGGTCTTGCGGATCGTGCCTTCAGCGGCTTCGGCGGGGTTGGTGGCGCCCATGATGTCGCGGTTGCGGGTGACGGCGTCTTCGCCTTCCAATACCTGCACGACAACGGGTTCGCTCATCATGAACTCTACCAACTCACCGAAGAAGGGGCGTTCCTTGTGGACCGCATAAAAGCCTTCGGCCTGTTCCTTGGTCATGTGGATGCGCTTTGAAGCAACGACGCGCAGGCCGGCTTCTTCCAGCATTTTGGTGACGGCGCCGGTTAGGTTGCGACGGGTGGCGTCAGGCTTGATGATCGAAAAGGTGCGGGTAACCGCCATGGGAGAACTCCATTTGCTGGGGGATTGAGATTGCGCGCGCCTCTAACCGCACGGGGCAGTGAAAGCAAGTAGCAGCTGCGGAGGCTATTTGGTCTCAATCACCAACATGATTTGAGTTTTCCCTTCGCCGCCAGGAGTGGCTGTTGCGACAAGCTTCTCTCCTGTTTCATTTTCGGCAGAGAAACTAGCCATGCTGCCCATGATCGACTCTTGCACCTTGGAAGTCATCCCGCGCTTTGCCGCTTCGGCCTTGTAGAATGCGGTTACCTTGTCGGGCGCGTCGGATGTGGTCATGGTCACCATCGCCCCGCCTTTGCCATCCGGGCGGTTGCCCGAGATGTTTGCCGTAACCGCGGCGCCTGGATAAGCCGGAATTCCCAAAGGGAGGTCCTTTGCAGCTGCAGCCCCAGTGGAGAATGTGGCGGTGGTGCCATCTTCGGCTTTGATCGTTGCTTCGCTTTGGCCGTTTTTGGTCACTTCGACCGATTTACCGTCAGAGGTAGTAACCGTAGTGGTTGGCTCTGAGCCGCATGAAGCCAGCGCGGCGGTCGCAAATAGCAGGGCAAGTTTCTTCATCATATTCTCCCGAAATGGCTGCGACCCCATATGCGTTTAGAATATCGCTGAAATTTTGAAGCTCAAGGCCCTTGCCGCCATTTACCGCCATCCTGTTTCCAGTAACGCCGCTCGACATCGGGCTTGTCCGCCAGCGCACGCCAAGCAGACCGAGCATTGTCGGTCTTGGCTGGGGGAAACAGGTAAAAGGCGCGGTCAAAGCCGAGCGCTTGATCGCGCCACTCGCCATCGGCAAGTGCAATCATCCGCGCACTGTTGGTAGCGACTAGTTCCCCCGCCAGCAAGACGGGTTGCAGACTGTCGTCACCCTCGCCCGCTTTTTCATGGGCGATGAAGCTTTCTGGCCTTGCGCTCCAAAGCGAAGCCGAGACTCTGCCGAGTTGGGCTTCGTCGTCACTGACCACAAGCAACCTCCCGCCATCGTCCAGAATTTTCTGGGCAATGGCGGAAATGACCTGTTCCGCAGGATCACGGGTCAATTGGTAGAAATCGACCTGCATCGGCCTTTTCGATTAGGCTTCGTAATTATCGGCGACAAAACGGTCGAGCAGCTTCACACCATAGCCGGTTGCGCCCTTAGCCCAGGTCGGGCCATCCTTGTCGCCCCAAGCCATGCCCGCGATGTCGAGGTGGGCCCATTTGACGCCATCCTGGATGAAGCGCAGCAGGAATTGGGCTGCGGTGATCGAACCGGCATCGCGCGGGCCGACATTTTTGATGTCGGCAATCGGGCTGTCGATCAGTTTGTCATAGGCGGGGCCCACCGGCAGACGCCACAATTTGTCGCCCGTCGCTTTGCCTGCCGCCAGCAGCTTGTCCGAAAGTTCATCGCTGTTCGAAAACAAGCCTGCATGTTCCTTGCCCAGCGAGATGATGATCGCACCGGTAAGCGTAGCCAAGTCGATGATGGTGTCCGGCTTGAACTTTTCCTGCGCATAATGAAGTGCATCGCACAGCACTAAACGACCTTCGGCATCGGTGTTGATCACCTCGATCGTCTGGCCCGACATGCTGGTGACAACATCGCCCGGGCGTTGTGCGTTGCCATCGGGCATATTCTCGACGAGCCCGCAGATGCCAACGACATGCGCCTTGGCCTTACGACCTGCCAGCGCCTTCATGGCACCCGCAACCGCGCCTGCGCCGCCCATATCCCACTTCATGTCTTCCATGCCCGCAGCGGGCTTGATCGAGATACCGCCGGTATCAAAGGTCACGCCCTTGCCCACGAACACCACCGGCTTTTCCTGTTTGCCGCCAGTGCCATCCCATTTCATCACCAGCATACGCGCCGGACGGACCGAACCCTGTGCAACGCCCAGCAGCGCGCCCATGCCGAGCTTCGCCATTTCCTTGTCATCAAGAACGTCGATTTCGACACCCAGCGCCTGCAGATGCTGGCAACGTTCGACGAAGCTTTCGGGGTAGATGATATTGGCCGGTTCGCTGACCAACTCCTTGGTCAGCGCGACACCATCGGCAATCGCCGCATAGCTGGCCCACAACGCTTCCGCTGCGGCGGGCGCGCCGACCACGGTCAACCCGGTAATTGTCGGCTTCGACGTTTCGGGCAGCTTGGTGCGGTATTTGTCGATGCGCCAGTTGCGCAGCGTTGCACCATAAGCCACCTCGGCCGCCGCCTTTGCATCAAGATTGGCAGCGTGCAGCGCGATGGTCTTGGCGCCGCAAGTCTGCACCTTGGCGAGCAGATCGCCACCTGCGCGAGGATAATCCGCTGCGTCACC
Source organism: Sphingorhabdus sp. (assembly GCF_040079335.1). Lineage (GTDB taxonomy): Bacteria > Pseudomonadota > Alphaproteobacteria > Sphingomonadales > Sphingomonadaceae > Sphingorhabdus_B. The sequence goes on along the minus strand of NZ_JBEBKL010000003.1, from coordinate 33,729 downwards.
ATCGGCAACGGCGATCAGCGCTATGCGGATCGTGCGTCCGCCTTCCTGCGCGAAATAAAGGAAGCTTTGCCCAGCATTGCCTTCAAAACGGGCGAGTTTGGCCGTTTCCCTCGCCGCATCGGCATTTTCGAGCGGGAAGATGAAGCTTTCCCAAGAACTCTTTGGAATGACAAAGCCGATTACATCGGTATCGGCGGGACGGTCGGCGGCAAAACTTACCTGCATCTGGAAACTGCCTTTCAGCGATTATTGTGTGATGGTCGCGGAATACGGTCCGCATTCGATCTGGTGAACGCTATAAGCAAACATTCAGGCCGGATTAAAGCAAAAGATGGTTGCGGTGACCAAGGCTTAACGTCCATGAGCTATGAAATTGGCTGAATGCGGCACTGGACCCTGCCGGAATGCAGCGATAAAGGACCCGAACAGATCCATGGCCATCCTTTCTTCCAGACTTGCCAGCCCAACCGGTGCATTGTGCGCTTCGCTGTTGCTTGTCCTGGGCCTGGAAAGCACAGCGTCGGCTCAGGAAACACCGACAGCCGAAAGCAAAGCCACCGATGAAATTGCCTTTTCCGCAGACAAGCTCGACTATGAATTTGCAACCGACACCGTAAAAGCCAGTGGAAATGTAATCGCGCGGCGTGAAGGCTATACTTTGCGTGCCGATGCGATTTCGTGGGATCGACGGTCGGGCAAGGTGATGGCATCGGGCAATATCCGATCGGTCGGCCCCGAAGGCGATACTGCCTATGGCGATTCGATTGAAGTCACCGAATCCCTTCGCGACGGGATCATAGAAAATATGCTGCTTGTCCTGAAAGATGGCAGCCGACTTGCAGCCAACAAAGGCACCCGCGTTGATGGCAAGATGACGCTTGAAGGTGCCGCCTATACGCCCTGCGCGGTCGAGGGCCCCGACGGCTGCCCCAAGGATCCCAGCTGGCAGGTCAAGGCGGTCAAGGTCGTTTATGATCCGGTCAAGAAACGCGTCAAATATGAAGGGGCACGGATCGAGCTTTTTGGCTTGCCTGTTATCCCCCTACCCGGCCTCTCACATCCTGCAGAGACAGCCGCGGGCAGCGGATTTCTGGTCCCCAATTTGCGCTTTTCCCGCAACAACGGTGTCGAAATCGAACAGGGCTATTACTGGCGCCTGTCCGAAAACCGCGATCTGCTGCTGTCGGCCCATATCTTCAGCGATGTCGCTCCCATGGCGCAGGCGCGGTACCGCGCATGGGAAGACAAAGGTGCTTTCCAGATCACCGGCTATGCAACCTATAGTCAGAAAGTCTCGACATCGGGCACCGGCGCGATCGGAAAGGATGTGTTCCGCGGCTATATCGATGGTGCTGGCAAGTTCCAGTTCACGCCGAACTGGTCGGCATCGGCCTCGGTGCGCCTTGCCACAGACCGGACCTTCCTGCGCCGTTATGACATCAGCCGAGACGACCGGCTGCGGAATAATATCAACGTCGAGCGGATCGACGAAAACAGCTATTTTGCCTTCAACGGCTGGGGTGTGCAGACACTCCGCACCGGCGACCGGCAGGCTTTACAGCCCATAGCATTGCCAGAAATCGACTACCGCTTGCGCCTTACCGACCCGGTGCTGGGCGGCAAGGTACAACTGCAGGCCAACAGCCTACTGATCGGCCGCACGTCGGGACAAGATACACGCCGCGCCTTTGCTTCGGGCCGATGGGATCTGCGCACGCTGACCGGCCTTGGACAAGAAGTGAACTTCACTGTGCTTGGTCGCGGTGATGTCTATCACAGCGACGAAAACCTGACGACGATAACGCCCAGCTATCGCGGAGAAAGCGGCTGGCAGGGGCGCGGCAGTGCGGCGGCGGCGGTCGATATGCGCTGGCCATTCGTTGGCGAAGCCTTTGGCGGCACCCAGATCGTAACGCCGCGTGTGCAACTGGTTAGTGCTTACACCTCGTCCAACCTCAAAATGCCCAATGAAGATGCGCGGGCTGTTGATTTGGAGGACAGCAACCTTTTCGCGCTCAATCGTTTCGCAGGCTATGACCGGATCGAGGACAATGTCCGCCTGACCTACGGTTTGGACTGGTCGATCAAGGGTAAGGAATCGAGCTTCGATTTCAATATCGGCCAAAGCTATCGCTTGTCCAACAAGACCGCAATTTTCCCGGACGGAACCGGGCTTTCGGGCAAGGTCTCCGATATTGTCGGTCGCAGCGAGTTCCGTTTTCGTGACATGGTAAAGCTGACCCATCGCTTCCGGCTGGATAAGGACAGTTTCGCTATTCGGCGCAACGAACTTGACGCGACGATCGGAACGCGCGGCACTTATGTGCAAGCCGGATATCTGCGCCTGAACCGCGATATCGGTGCAAATATCGAAGACCTCGCCGATCGTGAAGAAATCCGCCTCGCAGGGCGCGTGCGGCTCGCCCGATACTGGTCGTTGTTCGGATCGACGATCATCGACCTGACCGACCAGAACGAAGACCCATTCTCGATTTCTGACGGCTATGAACCGATACGCCACCGGCTCGGCGTGGCTTATGACGATGATTGCCTCTCGATTGCGGTCACCTGGCGCCGCGACTATCAGCCAACAGGTGACGCCCGCCAAGGCAACACATTCCTGTTCAGGCTGGAATTTAAAAATCTGGGCGTCTAAGGAAGTCCACCACGGGGGTATTTGGCTTGTCAGCTATCGTTCAGCCAGTCCGCCTTATTGCGCGCGGTCTCTTCGACCATTCATGGAAGTAGGAAATGAAAAGCATTTACCGTCTTGCACTGGTGACTAGTACCGCTGCTGTTCTGGCTATGACGCCTGCGAGCAGCCAGACCGTTGCGGACGAATCCGTTCCCGAAGCGTCATTGGACATTCCGGGGGGCGGCCAATTGCTGGCCAAGCCCAGCGATCCCAATGTGCGCAAGGCCACAGCAATTGTGAATGGCGAAATTATCACGGGCACAGAGGTTGACGAGCGCCTTTCGCTGATCATCCTCGCCAATGATGGCCAATTGCCTCCCGAAGAAGTAGCCCGCTTTCGCTCGCAGATTCTCACCAATCTGATCGACGAAGCGTTGCAGATTCAGGAGGCCGCAGCCAACGAAATCGAAGTTACCGATGCAGAGGTAACCCAGTATTTCGAACGCGTCGCCGAACAGAATTTCAAGCGTTCGGTCGCTGACACGGACAAATATCTGACATCTAAAGGCAGCTCAATTGCTACGCTGAAGCGCCAGATAAAGGCTGAATTGGCGTGGAATCGTTTGCTGAGCCGGAATGTTCGTCCCTTCATCAACGTCAGCGATGATGAGGTGAATGCGATCATGGAACGCATCAATCTCACCAAAGGCACCACCGAATATCGACTTGGCGAAATCTACCTGTCCGCAACATCGGAAAATCAGGAACAGGTATTCGCCAATGCGAAGAAAATTCTGGAACAGATCCAGCAAGGCGGCTCATTCACAGCCTATGCCCGCCAGTTTTCGGAAGCCTCTACCGCTGCTGTCGGTGGCGATCTGGGCTGGGTTCGGATCGAGCAATTGCCGCAATCCTTGGCGACCGCTGCCTCACAAATGAGCGAGAATGAAATCGTCGCTGTTCCGGCGCCGGGTGGTATTTCGCTGCTTTTGCTGATCGACAAGCGGCAGGTCGCGACCACGGACCCGCGTGATTCGGTGCTCAGCTTGAAACAGCTGGCCATTTCCTTTCCTGCGGGAACGACCGAAGCCAAGGCTGGCGAGGCAGTGGCCCGCTTTAACAGCGAAACGCAGAAAATCCGGGGTTGCGGAACCGCCGACGATACCGCGAAGATACTTGGCGCAGATGTGGTCAATCGCGACGGCATCAAGGTACGCGATCTGCCGGGACCGTTGCAGCAGATCATGCTCGACTTGCCCATCGGCCAATCGACGCCGCCTTATGGCTCGATGGAAGATGGCATACGCGTTTTCGTTCTTTGCGGTCGCGACGCCCCCGATGCAACGACGCAAGAATCATTTGATCAAGTGATGTCGCGCATCGAAGATGACCGCATCAACAAGCGCGCGCGCCTCTACCTGCGCGACCTTCGCCGCGACGCGATCATCGAATATAATTGATGGCAGGGGCCGATACCCATTTGCCGCTGGCAATATCCAGCGGTGATCCGGCGGGAGTCGGCCCCGAAATCATCGGCAAAGCGTGGGAAGCGCGCAAGAAGCAAAAGCTCAAAAGCTTCTTTGCCATCGGCGACATAGCCAGTTTTGCCCATCATTGGGACGGGCCGGTCGTGCGGATCGATAATCCGGATCAGGTCACCGAGCGTTTCGATGACGCACTGCCAGTTTTTCATGTGCATGACTGCACGTCGATCATCCCGGGCACCCCCGATCTGGATGGCGCGCACTGCGCCTTGCAAGCGCTTGAACTGGCAACCGGTTTTGCCCGGTCAGGAACGGTGGCAGGTCTGGTCACAGGGCCAGTTTCAAAGGCGCAACTCTACGCCATCGGTTTCAACTATCCCGGGCAGACCGAATTTGTGGCCGAACGGTGCGGAGTTGAGCGACGAAATGCTGTAATGATGCTGGCGGGGCCTGACCTGCGCGTCGTTCCCATGACAACTCATATTCCGCTCGCCAGCGTAGCTTCGCAACTCGATGTCCGCTTGATACGGCGCCGCATCAGGGCGACTGCAAAAGGATTGGCTCGCGATTTTGGAATTCCTAACCCGCGGCTGGCTTTAGCCGGTTTCAACCCACATGCTGGCGAGAGCGGCAATCTTGGGCGTGAAGAGATTGACATTTTTGCGCCTGCAATCGCTTCGATCGCCAATGAAGGCTTCGATGTAATCGGCCCCCTACCCGCCGATACGATGTTCCATGCGGAGGCACGGCGGCATTTCGACGCGGCACTATGCGCTTATCACGATCAGGCGTTGATCCCCCTGAAGACGCTATATTTCCACGAAGCCGTCAACATCACGCTCGGCTTGCCGGTTATCCGCACGTCACCGGACCACGGCACAGCATTTGGTATTGCCGGTAAAGGCGAAGCGCGATCCGATTCGATGATTGCCGCGATCCGCATGGCCGGCGAAGCAGTGGCCAACCGAAAGGCCTTTGCCGAAGCCGCTGCCTGCCCGGCATGAGCCAGCCTCAGCTCCCTCCGCTGCGTGAGGTTATTGCACGACATGGACTTTCTGCAAGCAAAGCACTTGGACAGAATTTCCTGTTCGACGAGCAACTGCTCGACCGGATTGCTGCTATTCCCGGCCCGCTCGCCGGAGAAAATGTATATGAAGTCGGACCCGGCCCCGGCGGCCTGACCCGCGCACTGCTGCGTGCCGGAGCCAAAGTCACCGCCGTCGAGCGTGACCGCCGCTGCCTTCCCGCACTTGAAGAGCTTTCGGAGGCTTTCCCGGGGCAACTGCGCGTCATCGAAGACGACGCTATGAAAATCGATCCGTTCCACGAAATCGACGAGCCGTTCCATATTGCGTCAAACCTTCCCTATAATGTCGGCACTGCACTTGCTGTCGGCTGGCTAAGTGGTGAGGAATGGCCACCGGCCTGGAAGTCGCTTACCCTGATGTTCCAGCGTGAAGTTGCCGACCGTATTGTCGCCAAGCCCGGCACCGACGCCTATGGGCGGCTAGCGATTCTAGCCCAATGGCGCTGCGATGCGCGCATTGCCATGCCCGTGCACCGCAGCGCGTTCACGCCGCCGCCGAAGGTGATGTCAGCCGTCGTGCACCTGACACCGAAGCAACAGCCAGATGGTGTGCGCATGGCGACGCTTGAAGCACTGACCGGCGCGGCATTTGGTCAACGCCGCAAAATGTTGCGCCAAAGCCTGAAGGGCGTTCGCGGCGCGGCGGAAGCGATGGAGCAGGCCGGAATTGCGGCCGAACGGCGCCCGGAAACGCTCGAAATCGAAGAATGGCTTGAACTGGCTAGGCTGCTCGAAACGCTCCGCTAGGGGTGGCGCAACGCGTTGCGCCCCGCTACAGGTATCAAATGCAACCGCTTTCAAAATCGGAGCTCGCGGCGCTCGAACGGCCAGACCAAGATCGGATGTTGGCGCAGGTGCAGATCTGGGCCGGGATCAACAGCGGAACCGGCAATCTTAAAGGGCTGGCCACCACGGCAAGCCTTCTGGCTGATGCCTTCACTTCTCTGCACGGTGATGTCGAATTGGTCGAACCGGCTCTCGTCGAAAAGGTGCTTGCCGACGGAACAATTGTCGAAGTGGCGCATGGCCGCCATCTGGTCACAACGGTACGCCCAGACGCGCCGATTCAGTTGCTTCTGACTGGCCATATGGACACGGTCTTCGCGGTCGATCATCCGTTTCAGGAACAACGCTGGCTCGACGAAGGTGTGCTGAACGGACCCGGGGTTGCCGACATGAAGGGCGGCATCGCCGTCATGCTTGCCGCGCTTTCTGCGGCGGAAACGGCGCCAGAATTTCAGCAGGTCGGTTATCATGTGCTGATCAACAGCGATGAAGAAACCGGTTCCGCCTCTTCGGCTGAGCTTATCAAGCGCCTCGCACGGGGTAAATTGGCGGCCTTGACCTATGAGCCATCCGCGCTGCCCGATGGAACATTGGCGGGCGCAAGGGCGGGGAGCGGCAATTTTTCCATTATCATCACAGGACGAAGCGCGCATGCCGGACGCAATCCGCAAGAAGGCCGCAATGCGGTGCTCGCTGCTGCTGACCTTGCGCTTCGGCTAAAGGCGCTGACCCGTGACGGACTTTCCGTCAATCCAGCCAAGATCGATGGTGGCAGCCCGAACAATGTGGTGCCCGATCATGCTGTCTTGCGCGTCAATCTGCGCCCGCACAGCCTGGAACTGCAGGACATAGCCTATAATGAAATCAAAATGTTGATTTCGACTATTGAGCAGGAACATGAAGTTTTGATCCACCTGCACGGCCATTTCAACCGCCCTCCCAAGCCACTGACAGCCGAGGCTGAAAAGCTGTTTGGCCTTGTCAAAAGCTGTGGCGAGGATTTGGGCCTTTCTATAGGCTGGGTGTCGACTGGCGGCGTATGTGATGGCAATAATATCGCGGCATGCGGCGTCCCTGTCGTCGATACGATGGGCGTACGAGGGGGCAGCATCCACAGCAGCGACGAATTTCTGATAACCGAAAGCCTGGTAGAGCGCGCCAAACTCTCCGCCCTCACCCTGCTTCGGATCGCACAAAAAGGGGCAATATGAGTTTCATTATACGTCCGGCGAATCTGTCAGACCTGCAACCCATGTATGAAATGGCCAAACGCACCGGCGGCGGGTTCACGAATCTTCCGCCTGACCGAAAGGCGCTGACAGCAAAGCTTGAGCGCTCGGCGGAAGGTTTTGCCCGCCTTGGCGACACCGTCGGCGATGATTTGTTCGTATTTGTGCTGGAAAATCGCGAAACCGGCGAAGTGCGTGGCACTTGCCAGATTTTCTCTGCAGTTGGCCAGAAATGGCCCTTTTACAGCTATCGCATCGGTGCTTTGACCCAGCACAGTGTCGAACTGGAGCGCACCTTCCGCGCCGACATCCTCAATCTGTCGACCGATCTGGAAGGCGCGACAGAGGTTGGCGGTCTATTCCTCCACCCCGGGGAACGCGCGGGCGGGCTTGGCCTGCTCATCGCACGCAGCCGCTATCTGTTCATCCGCAACCACCGCGCTCGTTTTGCCGACCGCACACTGGCCGAATTGCGTGGGGTTATCGACGAAGCGGGTGGATCGCCATTCTGGGACGGTGTCGCCGGTCGCTTCTTCGGAATGAATTTTCAGGACGCCGATGAATTTAATGCCAAGTTCGGCAACCAGTTCATCGCCGATCTGATGCCCAAACACCCTGTTTACATCGCGATGCTGTCCGAAGCAGCACGCCATGTCATCGGCGTCCCCCACCCCACCGGCCGCGCAGCAATGCGAATGCTGGAAGAAGAAGGTTTCGCCTGGGAAAATTACATCGACATCTTCGATGGCGGGCCGACGATGACCACACGCACCGATCAGATTCGCAGCGTGCGCGAAGCCAAGGATGCGCCGATTGTCGAGATCAGCAACGCGCTGGGCGACCCGCATGAGGGCAAGGCTGGCGGCACCAAGATGCTAGTCACGCATGGCTTTCTTGAAGATTTCCGTGCATCCTATGGCTGGGTGGCCGAGCATGAGAATGGCGTGATCCTTGATGCGCAATGCGCCGAAAATCTGGGCGTCCTGACCGGTGACACCATCACCTTCGTCCCGCGGTGGTGAGTGATGGCACTGGTTGAAATCAATTTCGATGGCGTCATCGGCCCCAGCCACAATTATGCGGGATTGAGCCCGGGCAATATCGCTTCAGCCAGCAATGCCGGGGCGGTTTCGCAACCCCGTGCGGCCGCACTTCAAGGTTTGGAGAAGATGCGCGCCAATCTGCGGTTGGGCCTTGCGCAGGGCTTTTTCATGCCGCTTGATCGACCGAATTTGTGGTGGCTCGATAGTCTTGGCACGGACATGGTCAGGGCTGAGTCACATATTCAAGCCGCCGCGTTTTCAGCTTCCGCGATGTGGGCAGCAAATGCTGCGACGGTCTCGCCTGCCCCGGACTGTCGGGGCGGTCTGTGCCACCTGACACCGGCAAATCTAGTAACGATGCCGCATCGCAGCCATGAATCTCCCGGCACGATGGCACAGCTTGCGCTCGCATTTGCCGACAAGGACCATTTTGCACTTCACATGCCGGTTCTGCCACCATTTGGAGACGAAGGTGCGGCAAACCACATGCGCCTTTGCCCTTCACACGGCGAAGCCGGGATTGAAATTTTCGTCTATGGCAAATCGGGCGGCCCCTTCCCAGCGCGACAGCATATCGAGGCATCAAAAGCCATTGCTCGACGGCACCAGCTAAATCCCGAACGAACCCTGTTCATCCAGCAATCCGAAATCGCGATAGCGGCAGGCGCCTTCCACAATGACGTTGTCGCGGTTGCCAATGAACGCGTTCTCTTCACCCACGAACAGGCGTTTGAGGATCCCGAGGCCGCCTATGCCGCAATCCGCGCGAAAATGCCCGAGGCAGAAATCGTCATAGTTCCGGCAGACCGGGTGAGCCTCGCCGATGCCGTGCAAAGTTATTTGTTCAACGCCCAATTGGTCACGCTTCCATCGGGCGAAATGGCACTAATCCTGCCGACCGAAGCCAAAGCCAATAGTCGTGTCTGGGGTTGGCTAGAGGAGCATGTGGCTGGCAACGGTCCGATCCGTCGGCTGGTTCCTGTCGATGTGCGCCAATCAATGGCCAATGGGGGCGGCCCTGCTTGTTTGCGGCTGCGCGTAGTCGCGGATCCTACGACCGTGGACCAGCGATTCATCGCAGACGAAGCGAAACTTGACCGAATGGCAGCGGTAATCGCCGCGCACTGGCCCGAAAGCATCGCGCCAGACCAGTTAAGTGACCCCGCCCTGGTCAAACAGGTTCAGGATGCGCGTCTCGCCCTCCTAAAAGCGTGTGACTTGTCTGACCTCGCCTGACTGTCGAAAGGCTTTACAAACTGCCTTTGCGTTAACCATCGTCTTCCGCAGCAATGCTGAACTGGCACGTGGTTTGCCTATACGCGTGTTAACCTATGAAAAAAGTCGCGCGCCTGTTTCAGATCAAGACCAAGACCGAGGTCTTCCTCATCACCTATGCACTAGGGCTGGGTGCAGTGAAGCGCGGCGAAGCCTATCTGACGCAATATCCGGGTTTTGGTGGCAAAATGCTCTTTGCCTGCTGTCTGGGCGCCGTCGTAGTGGCAGCGGCAAAGATGCTTCAAGCAGTCGAACTACAACAAATGTTCGGGAACGATTAGTTCCCCGGATTCTGTTGCCCGGCTCGGTTATTTATTGACGCATTTTCGAACCGGAAGACCGGTTCCCACTTTTTCTGAAAATGCTGCGGGGAAGTAGGGGGCTTCTGTTGCCCGGCGCCCCCCAAGCCGCTGTGACCTTTCTGTTGCCCGGCCGGCTCGGCCGCGTTCTTTTAGAATAATTCTAGACCGTGAGGCCCGGAATTATGCTGCGAGAGCAAGTGCTTCGTTATCGTTGGCACTTATGAGTTTTGAACCATTTCACGGCTTATTCATGCCGGGCAAAAACAGCGCTTTTCAACACACGTCGATCCTAGTTCAGCCCCGTCAAAATCCCCTGAACTTCAGGGGTTATGGTGGAGCTGCCGGGTACCGCCCCCGGGTCCGCTGCGTCTATTGCACGCCGCAATTTATCGCCATAGTCCGCCGAAGCGAACGCAACCTATATAGTCGGTTTTGGGTGAATGGGAAGTGAAGGAACTCAAATTCCCTGCATGTTCCGGCTCTCGGCGGGAATATGCACAACCAACCCGTCCATTTCCGCCGTCAGATCGATCTGGCAAGAGAGCCGACTGGTCCGGCGTGCGCCGCTGGCAAGATCGAGCATGTCTTCCTCATCCTCGCTCGCCGCAGGAAGCTTGTCGAACCACTCCTTTGCGATAACCACATGGCAGGTCGAACAGGCCATCTGCCCCTCGCAGGTGCCTTCCAGCGGTTGCCCCGCATTCTGGCCGACCGCGAGCAGGTTCTCCCCAGGCTTTGCTTCGACCGTCTGCGTTGTTTCGCCATCAGGGCTGATGAAATGGACTTTCACGCATATTGCCTTTCCGCCGCCGCATTGATCAGCGTTGCGGCGCGTTCGATTTCTTCCACTGTCGTATAGCGCCCCCAACCAAGGCGGATAGAGGATTTTGCTTGTTGCTCGGTCAAGCCGATAGCGCGCAGCACATGGCTGGGGCGGCCAGAGCCGCTGGCGCAAGCGCTTCCGGCAGAAAACATGACCTCGCGACATTCGGACATCAGGCGGGCGACATCCACACCATTGCGGCGGATGTTGAGATTGCCTTTATAGCGAAACCGTTCCGACCCGTTGATCGTCCAATCGGCGAACAATTCGTTAGCGCGAGTCCATAGTGCCTCTACATGCGCCCAATCATCGGCCATGCGCTCGGCTGCCAATCGCGCGGCGGCGCCAAAGCCAACACACAAGGCAGGTGACAGCGTTCCCGATCGAAGCCCCTGTTCCTGTCCGCCCCCGTGCAGCAGCGGCTCCATCCCTATCCCATCGCGCACCCAGAGTGCACCTATGCCTTTGGGGCCATGTATCTTGTGCGCGGAGACCGCAATCATGTCAGGACCATCCGGCAGCACTAAGCGTCCAAAGCCCTGCACCGCATCGCACAGCAGCAGCCCGCCTGCGTCGTGCATTGCATCCGCAATATCCGCGATCGGCTGGATTGTGCCAATTTCATTATTGACCAGCATGCAGGCCGCCAGCCCATTCTCCCAATATTGCATCTCGCATATGCCGTCATGGCCGACCGAGAGTGTTTCGCCGCCAACTTGGTCAACACAGTCGAGCACCGCCGCATGCTCGGTGGCCAATGCAGAAACCGGTAAACCGCAGCCCTTGATCGCAAGGTTCAGCGCCTCGGTTGCGCCCGAGGTAAATATCACCCGCCCGCCTGCGGGAAGCAGTGTGGCGACCTGCTCTCGCGCCGCCTCCACCGCCGCCGCTGCCTTGCGTCCGCCTGTATGCGCGCTGTGCGGGTTCCAGAACTGGTCCTTCAGCCAAGGCTCCATCGCCGCGAATACCTCGGGTGCCATTGGCGTGGTCGCCTGATAGTCAAGATAGATGCTCTCGCTCATGCCGCCTGCGCACGCTCGCGGATGGCTTTCCACGCAGCCATGAACCGCTCAATATCATCCTCGCTGGTCAGCGGGCCAAAGCTGACGCGAACGACTTCGCCTGCTGCCTTGGCATCCCACCCCATAGCAGTCAGCACATGGCTGGCCTTGAGTGTGCCCGACGAACAGGCACTTCCCGCAGATACCGAAATTCCCGCGAGATCGAACGCAATCAACTGGCTCGACGCCGATATTTCCGGCATCCGGTAGCTACCGATAGTGGCGAGACGCGGTGCAGCCTTGGCAACTACCTCCCCGCCTGCCGCCTCGATAGCCATGTCCAGCTTCGCGCGCAGCCGTGCCGCATCGTCCAGCCAGCCGAAGCCCGCCTCCAGCGCCGCAGCAAGACCAGCCACGGCAGGCAAATTCTCGGTCCCGCGCCGATAGCCTTTTTCCTGCCCGCCAGTTGGTCGCAACAAGGCTAGGTCCTTTACCAGCAGGGCCCCCAAACCGGGAGGGCCGCCCAATTTGTGCGCCGACAGAATGATTATGTCCGCGTCGGGCAGCGACAGCTTTCCGGCACCCTGCGAACAATCGGCAACCAACAGACCACCACTTTCGCGAATGGCCGCGCCAAGTTCGGCCAGTGGCTGGATCACGCCGGTTTCGTTATTGACCTGCTGGATCGCATAGCGCCGACCTTTCGCAATCTTGCCCAGTTGCACGTTGCCATTTGCGTCAACCGATAACCTCGTCTCGTCACCCGCCGCAGCCAACACTGCATCATGTTCGACTGCACTCGCGACGGAATCGAAGCCGTTCAGGGCCAACGCAATCGCTTCGCTCGCGCCGCTGGTGAACAGGATTTCGCCATCCCATCCCAATGCCTTGCCTATCCGCCCGCGCGCAGCTTCCAGCGCTGCACGTGCCGCCCGCCCCTCGCCATGCGGGCTCGACGGGTTGGCCCAACGCTCCAGCGCGTCCACAACCGCTTCGCGCGCCGCGGGCACGACTGGAGTCGTCGCGGCATGGTCGAGATAGAGACGATCGGGCTTCATTACAGGCTAAGCTGTCCGTTAAGGTTGCGAAAATCGCTTTCGCTTCTATATAGCAGGTCGACCGCTGCCTAGCCCGAAGGGTGAGGCTGCCTTAGATTTCCTCTGTTTAGAAACATCTTATGCCCGCAATTGCCATTCCCGGTCCTGAAGGCCGTATCGAAGCCCGTTTCTCGCCGCCGCCGCGCCCTAGGGCTCCGGTGGCGATGATCCTGCATCCGCATCCGCAAGCAGGCGGTACAATGAACGACCGCATCACGCAGGCGATGTACAAAATTTTCGTCGCGCGTGGCTTTGCCGTTCTGCGCTTCAACTTCCGCGGCGTGGGCCGCAGCGAAGGCGAATTCGATAATGGCATTGGCGAACTTTCCGATGCCGCAGCAGCACTCGACTGGGTGCAGGCCTTCCATCCCGAAGCCAGCTCGACCTGGATTGCCGGTTTCAGTTTCGGTGCATGGATCGGCATGCAGTTGCTGATGCGTCGCCCCGAAGTGCGCGGCTTCATCTCGGTCTCGCCGCCCGCCAACATGTATGATTTCAGCTTCCTCGCGCCTTGCCCCTCTTCGGGAATCATCATTCACGGCGCGCAGGACGAGGTGGTTTCGCCCAATTCGGTGCAGAAGCTGGTCGACAAGCTGCGCACGCAGAAACACATCACGATCCACCATGATGAAATCCCGCGCGCCAACCATTTCTATGAAAATGAAATGGAATTGCTGCTCGGCTCGGTCGAGAATTATCTCGACATGCGGCTCGACCCGGCCTGTCCGATCAAGTGATTTATTGGGGTTGGTCGCTGGATTGCACTAGCGACCGCCCCTGATCGTCCGGAACCGTCCAGATCGCCACATTGGCGAACAGCACCAGCGCAGCTGCCAGCATAAGCCAGATTTTTTGGCCCAACCCGTCGCGCTTCCACAGTTTCCAGGCGCCCCAAAGCAGAGCGAAACCGCCCAGCATGGCGATGGAAAGGATGGCAGCCATCATTCACCTTCGATAAAAGCTGTGGAAGGTGCAGGTCAAGCCGCGATACCAGCCAAATTCGGCATGGTCTTTTGTCGGGCCCTATCCTAGAGAGCGCGCAATCCCGACTCGCCGGAGTGGAAAGGCCGCCGCCATGCGTATTGCCATTGCCTCAGACCATGCCGCCCTTGCGCTGAAATCCGCGCTGGTTGCGCATCTGCAGGCTGGCGGGCATGAAGTGGCTGACTTGGGCCCCTATGACGAAAGCTCGGTCGATTATCCCGATTATGGCTATAAGCTTGCCGCAAGCGTTGCCGCTGGCGAAGCGGAATATGGCGTAGCCCTTTGCGGTTCGGGCATCGGCATCTCGATTGCCGTCAACCGCAATCCCGCTTGCCGAGCTGCTCTGGTTTCCGAGCCCCTTTCGGCCAAGCTGGCGCGCGAGCATAATGATGCCAATGTAATCGCCATGGGCGCGCGGCTGACCGGTATCGATATGGCCAAGGCCTGCCTCGACACATTCCTTTCCACGCCTTTTGCCGGGGACCGCCATGTCCGCCGCGTGGGCAAGCTATCCAATCCCGATTTCGCAAAGGATCCAGCATGACCGCCTCTGCCGCCAACGACGTCCAGCCGGACGGTTTCTTCACCGAGAGCCTGGCTGAGCGGGACCCTGAAATCGCGGGCTGGATCGGAAAAGAACTGCAACGACAGCAGGAAAAGATCGAACTGATCGCTTCCGAAAACATCACTTCGCGAGCGGTACTCGAAGCAACCGGATCGGTGCTGACAAACAAATATGCCGAAGGCTATCCGGGCAAGCGCTATTATGGCGGATGCGAATTTGTCGATGAGATCGAAACGATCGCGATCGAGCGTGCAAAGAATCTCTTTGGATGCGGATTTGCCAATGTGCAGCCCAATTCGGGCAGTCAGATGAACCAAGCGGTGTTTCTGGCGCTGCTGCAACCCGGCGACACCTTCATGGGGCTGGACTTGGCCGCTGGTGGTCACCTGACGCACGGCAGCCCGGTCAACATGTCGGGCAAATGGTTCAACCCGGTTTCCTATGGTGTTGACCGCGAAAGCCATCGCATCGATCTGAATGAGGTCGCCCGCATCGCCCGTGAAAACAAGCCCAAGCTGATTATCGCAGGCGGCACTGCCTATTCACGCATCTGGGATTGGGCGGCCTTCCGTGCGATCGCCGATGAAGTGGGCGCGCTCCTGCTGGTCGACATGTCGCATATTTCAGGGCTGGTAGCGGGCGGCGCGCACCCCTCCCCCATCCCGCACGCCCATGTCGTGACCACCACCACGCACAAATCGCTGCGCGGTCCGCGTTCTGGTGTGATCCTGTCGAACGACGAAGCCATTGCGAAGAAAATGAACTCGGCGATCTTCCCCGGCCTGCAGGGCGGTCCGCTGATGCATGTTGTCGCTGCCAAGGCAGTCTGCTTTGCTGAAGCAATGCGTCCAGAATTCAAAACCTATGCCGCAAGCGTGGTCGAAAATTCAAGGGCATTGGCGGCCAGCCTGCAGGAACAGGGTCTCGATATCGTGTCGGGCGGTACAGACAACCATTCGATGCTTGTCGATCTTCGCCCCAAGCAGGCAAAGGGGAAGCATGCCGAACAGGCTCTCGACCGTGCGTCGATCACCTGCAACAAAAATGCGATCCCCTACGACCCCGAAAAGCCCTTCGTCACATCGGGCCTGCGCCTGGGTACCCCGGCTGGCACGACGCGGGGATTTGGTCCCGCCGAATTCCGCGAAATCGGTCGCATGATCGCCGATGTCGTCGAAGGCTTGCGCAAAAATGGCGAAGCTGGCGATGGGCAGATTGAAGCGCGAGTGAAGGAAGAAGCCGAGGCCCTATGTGCCCGCTTCCCGATTTATCCGTCCTGAGTTATATTCGCACTTGAAATGGGAAAGTGACTTACTCATCTAATACAGAGATGAAGGGAGACGGATAATGTCCCAGATGTGCAATGAATGTGCGACCGAGATCAGCGACGGCATGAAATTCTGCCCGAGTTGTGGTGCGAAGACGCCGGAAAAGCTCTCAGAAGAAAGCATACCGAACCAGGCGAAGCATTATGTCGGCGAAGCAGCCGATGAGCTGTGGGGTGCAACCAAGGACGCATTCCATACCGGAAAGCATTTGGCCGATCAGGATACGGTGAAAAAAGTTGCGGGCGGTGCCGCAATTGGTGCCGCTGCCAGCATTCTAGCACCCATTGGCTTAGCCACTGGAGCAGTCATCGGCGCGGGCATCGTCGCCTACCGCCATGTGAACAAGAAAAAGAACCAAGAAAAAGAGAAATAATGCGCTGCCCCTTTTGCGGACATGATGACAGCCAGGTAAAAGACAGTCGCCCGACCGAGGATGGTGCCGCCATTCGCAGACGGCGGCAGTGCGAAGGCTGTGGCGCGCGCTTCACGACCTTTGAACGCATTCAGTTGCGCGAGCTGACGGTCTTGAAAACCGAGGGTCGACGCGAGCCTTTCGAGCGCGAAAAGCTGGAGCGTTCGGTCTCTGTTGCGTGCCGCAAGCGCCCGATCGAGCAGGCGCAAATCGAAAAACTGGTGTCCGGCATCCAGCGCCAGCTGGAAACGCTGGGCGAAACTGAAATCGAATCCGCGCGTATCGGCCAATTTGTGATGGACGGCCTCAAGGGCCTCGACACCGTCGCCTATATCCGCTTTGCCAGCGTCTACAAGGAATTTGCCGAGGCCAAGGATTTCGAGGAGTTTGCCGGCAACGTCGCCGAAGCCGCGAAGAAGTGAGCGAGGCCCCCATCATCATTCTCGCCCGGCCGCAGCTGGGTGAAAACATCGGCAAGGCTGCGCGCGCCATGCTCAATTTCGGGCTGACAGAATTGCGGATAGTCAATCCTCGCGATGGCTGGCCCAATCCTGCCGCTGGCCCTGCCGCGTCGGGAGCGGACATTGTATTGGAGCAGGCTGAGGTCTTCGATACGCTGGCCGAGGCGACTGCCGACATCAGACATGTCTATGCCACAACCGTCCGCAAGCGTGGCGTAACCAAGCCTGTGCTGACACCTGAAGCGGCCGCCAATGAAATAATTCGTGCACCGGGCCGCAGTGCTATCCTGTTCGGTGCCGAACGGTCAGGTCTGGAAACCGACGAAGTTGCTATCGCGCGCAGCATCATCACGGTACCGATCAATCCAGAATTCGGTTCGCTCAATCTGGCGCAGGCCGTGATATTGTGCGCCTATGAATGGTCGAAGCACCAGTCGCTCGAAAGCCCGCCCAAAGTCGAGCTCGATCCCCCTGCCCCGCAAGTGGAGCTCGACGGGATGATCCTGCAGCTATTCGATATGCTCGATCAGCGCGGTTTCTTTTTCCCGCCGGAGCGCACCAGCGTGACCCAGCAAACGCTGCGCAATCTACTCACCAAGCCCAGCTGGAACAGTCTCGAAATCCGCACGTTGCGGGGGGTGCTGAGTGCGTTCAAGGAACGCAAGCGCTGAGACTGCAGCGTTCAGCCGCGGAGAGCGTCCCAGCGGCCATATTCATAGGCTATCGAGCCTTCGACCAGCGTTTCCCACATGTCTGCAATAACATCCTGCGGGATACGTAGATCGAGTGCCGCCTTGCGGGCATTTGCGATAACCTGCGCCTTGCGAACCTCATCACGCACCGTGTCGCGATCCCGTTTGATTCGCGCTGCTGCTTCCATATAGCCGAAACGCCGGGCAAGAAGCTGCACGAGCTGCGCATCAACATCGTCGACACCCGCGCGAACCTCGGCCATATCGGTGCAATCCGCTGGGTGTTTTATACCTTGGGGAGAAGTTTCTATTGTCATGGCCCGCGCCATTAGGGTTCAGTCGGCTTTCTGTCGAGCCGATACTTGACTTTATCCACACTCCCCGCCATAGGCGCGCCTTCGCAATTGGCCCCACACCCCGGTGAAGTGGCGGCCGCATCTGGCAAATTGGCTTGGTGGTGCGATCCGGGACTATTTACCTTCCCCGAAAAGTGGGAACCGGTTTTCGGATCAAGGAGGGTAAACAACATTGATGTTAGCAAGTTGAAAGGACTTTGACACATGTCGAAGCGTCAGAATTCGAAGTATAAAATTGACCGTCGCCTTGGCGAAAATATCTGGGGCCGCCCCAAATCGCCCGTCAACCGTCGCGAATATGGCCCCGGCCAGCACGGTCAGCGCCGCAAGGGCAAGATTTCCGACTATGGCCTGCAACTCCGCGCCAAGCAGAAGCTCAAGGGCTATTATGGCGACATCACCGAAAAGCAGTTCAAGCGCGCCTATCAGGAAGCGAACCGCATGAAAGGCGATACCTCGCAGAACCTTATCGGTCTGCTCGAGCGTCGTCTGGACATGATCGTGTATCGCGCCAAGTTCGCTCCGACCATCTTTGCCGCGCGCCAAATCGTCAGCCACGGCCACATCCGCGTCAATGGCGTGAAGTGCAACATTGCCAGCCGTCAGGTTGACGTCGGCAGCGTAATCAGCCTCGGCAACAAGGCCAAGGAAATGGCGCTCGTAATCGAAGCGCAGGGTCTGGCCGAGCGCGACATTCCCGAATATGTCAGCCCCGATGGCAATGACAAGGTGACCTTCGCGCGCGTCCCGACGCTCGACGAAGTGCCCTATCCGGTGAAGATGGAACCCAATCTGGTCGTCGAATTTTATTCGCGTTAATCAGCGGTCCATCGCAAATGTTCGAAAGAGCGGCTTCGGCCGCTCTTTTTTTGTCCTTGAACGAGAGCCGTTCGTCGAAAACCGCATCAAATCTGTTGCAATATTACAACATTATCTGGGTTTTATCTTACTTTCGTATGTAACATTCATTGGCCAGCAAGAATTGGCTTCCTACATAAGGGTCAACCACAGACGTGGTTTATCTCCCAATAAATCAAGGATATAAAAATGAAGAAACTTCTCATTCTTGCTTCGGCCGCTGCTGCCGTGATTGCAACGCCGGCGATGGCCGCAGGCGAAGGCCGCGTCGAAGGCCGTGGTGCAATTGGCTGGGGCGGTGGCTCCGATGATTTCTTCGCGGGCGTCGCTGCTGGGTACGATTTTGACCTCGGCGAGACTGCCTTTGCTGGCCCCGAAGTTTCATATGACACCAACTTTGACGGTGCCGATCTGGTCAATCTGGGCGGCCGTCTGGGCGCCAAGGTTGGCGAAAAGGGCAAGCTGTACATTGCAGCTGGCTATGAAGTGAACGACATTGAAGAAATCAATGCAGGCGTTGGCTATCAGCACAGCTTCAACGACAAGGTGTTCGGCAAGGTCGAATATCGCCGTTACTTCCTGAACGGCACCGATCTGAACGCCGCAGGCGTTGGCATCGGCGTGAAGTTCTAAGCTTCACAACCATCTGAAAAAGACGGGGCGGCTCCAGCAATGGGGCCGCCTTTTTTCATGCAGGCGGTTTGAAAACCGTAATGTGCGCCGACAGACATTTCCATTCATCGCCGATTTTGCGCCATATATCGGTGTAGCGGTTGATCCCTTTACGCCCGTCTTTCAGCTCAAAGTCATTTTCCGCATGAATCAGCGCAACGTCGCCAAAACGGCGGATGCGCACCGCGTCCACTGGAAAACTGCGGATATTCTGTTCAAAATAGGGAATTTGAAAGTCGGCCAGCGCATCACCGCGATCATGAAAGCTGCCATCGCCGAAGGTCACAACATAATCGTCAGCCAAATGTGCATCGAACCAGCCTGCATCAGCCCGCCGGAAAGCATCGACATATTGGCCATTGAGCTGTTCCAACACCCAAATATCCTCCCCTTTCGGATCAACTCCGTCCCAATCCAGACCGGCAGGCTTGCGCCGCGTGACAATATCCTCACCCGCCGTCGCGTTCAGCCGAGTCTCCTGTGATGCGATCAGCCACCAGGCGTTGCGGCGCCACACATAGCTGTCCGTGTAACGAATGCGCGTTCTATCGCCATCCTGGCGCGCAATTGTGGCTACACCTTCGATCAGGGCGACGCCATCGAACACGCGCACCTGTACATTATCATAATAGATTTCGACAGGCGGCTGATCATTGTTCAATCGCTGTAGAAAAGCTGATTTATCCATCCAGCCGCCGTCACGGCCGATGCCAAAAAAATCGTCGGCAGCCAGGCGTTCCGCAAATTCGCTGCGTTGGCCATAGCGTGAGTCGAGCATGCGGTGGTTAATCGCGTGCAACATCGTGATCGCAGCCTCGCCCTGGGGCTGCGTCGCAGCTTCATCTGATGCAGAAACCATAGTCGCGGACAGCAAGATGCTCGGTACAAAGAGGTAGGGATGCTTCATGTGTCGCCCTTATTGCAGCGTCGATTGCTTACCGGCCCAGGCCGGCATCGATTGCAAAAGCGTGCGTGCGAGTTCGACAGCGGCACTCAGATCAATACCCTGATGCCGGACAAAATAGTCCGCATTAAGTGCGACAACGGTGTCGAACGGTTTCAGATGACCGTTACTGTCGGCACAGGTCGAACAATAAGACGCATCGCGATTCCCGCCGGCAAAATCGTCTTCGCTTTCCATGGGAAAGCCGCACGACCCACAGGACGGGCAGTGAATATCAGACATGGATTGGCTCCTTTTCAATGATAGCCAAAAGTTGCGATTTGAGTGCGGCACCATGCCGCACGATTACACTCTCGCCGGGTGCAAACAGATCGCTGTTCAACAGATAATGGTTCGTCAGCGCGATCCAGATATTCGCCAGTGCCACCTTATCGAACGGGCGAGCCAACCCCTTGTCGATATCGACCTGCAGTGCGCGACCTAGACGCGCAGACACGCCGGACTGCATGGCCATGACATAAGCACGCGCACTTGCGGGCAAGCTCGACATTTCTTGCAACAGGGCACTGTGCAACTCCTCAGCTTCCCGCAGCACCGCAAGATGCGCATCGAGGAATTGGCCAAGGCCGAAGCTGTCGCTCGACATTCGGGCAAGATGATCGGTCAGACCGCTCCCGATCGCCTTTATGATCTCCATCACAAGCGCATCGCGAGTCGCAAAATGAACAAAGATTGTTCCGTGCGCCTTCCCGATCAGTTTTGCGATTTCGCCAGTGGTCGTTTTCCCAAAGCCCGACTGACGGACAAGCTCTAGCCCGGCCTCCAAAATCTGCTGCCGCGTTGCGGCGCGCTGCACTGCCCTTATACCAACCATGATGCCTGCCTTAAACTGATTAACGACTCACTGAGTTATCACTCATTAAATGAACCACGCCGAGTTTGCAAGCGCCGGGCAATATGATTTGGCAAAGCTCAATTTCGTTTGAGCAACAGCCTCGCCTCTGGCAGAAGCGCGGCATTCGTTTTCTGGAGAATGACATGCGCCTTTTGACGCTTACCCTTGTTTCGGCACTCGCATTGGCGGGCTGCAAGAAAGTCGATGGCCCCGACGCAACCGCACTACCCGAAGTTCCCGTCCCCGAACTGTCCGAAACGACGATGAAGGACATCACCCGCACGCTCTCCTCCGACGCATTTGAAGGCCGCGCGCCGGGAACTGCTGGCGAGGAAAAGACCGTCGCCCTGATGGTTGAAAAGTTCAAGGCTGCGGGGCTTGAGCCCGGCAATCCCTCCAGCGCCA
This sequence comes from Sphingorhabdus sp., assembly GCF_040079335.1. Lineage (GTDB taxonomy): Bacteria > Pseudomonadota > Alphaproteobacteria > Sphingomonadales > Sphingomonadaceae > Sphingorhabdus_B. The sequence goes on along the minus strand of NZ_JBEBKL010000003.1, from coordinate 12,435 downwards.
AGGATGGCGGTTGGACGCAGGACGTGCCGCTCGTCGAGATCGCGGCAAAGAATTTCTCACCGCTCACGATTACCGGCAAGGACGGCAAGGCGATGAGCTTCGCCTATGGCAGCGAATATGTCGCTGGCAGCTATCAGGAGCAGGCTAAGATCGACATCAAGGATAGCGATGTCGTCTTCGTCGGCTATGGCATCAATGCCCCTGAAAAGGGCTGGAACGACTATGCCGGTGTCGATGTGAAGGGCAAAACCGTCCTCATCCTCGTCAACGATCCCGACTTTGAAACTTCCGGCCTTGAGGGGCCATTTGGTGGCAAGGCGATGACCTATTATGGCCGCTGGACTTACAAATTCGAGGAAGCTGCACGTCAGGGTGCTGCCGCCGCGCTGATCGTCCATGACACCGAACCTGCAGCCTATGGCTGGAATGTGGTCAATTCGAGTTGGACCGGCCCGCAATTCCTCGCTCAATCGAAAAATAGCGGTGCGGACCAGACCAAAGCCAATGGCTGGGTGCAGAAGGACGTTGCTGCCAAGATCATGGCCGCAGGCGGTCAGGATCTGACCAAGGCGATGGCTGCTGCCAAGAAAAAGGGCTTCAAAGCCGTTCCGCTCGGGCTGAAAGCCGGGGTGAGCTTTGAAAATGCGATCTCGAAGAAAAACAGCCGCAACATTGTCGGCATATTGAAGGGTGCGAAGCGGCCGGATGAATATGTGCTCTATACCGGCCACTGGGATCACCTCGGCCGCTGCACGCCGGTTGCTGGCGATGAAATCTGCAATGGCGCGGTCGACAATGCCACCGGCACAGCAGCGCTGGTCGCTTTGGCTGAAGCGCACAAAAAAGCTGGCGCTCCAGACCGCAGCATCGTCTTCCTTGCTGTGACCGCTGAGGAATCGGGATTGCTCGGTTCCAAATATTATGCGGAAAACCCCATCTATCCACTCTCCAAGACCGTCGGCGGGGTCAATATGGATGCCTTTTCGATGTCAGGTCCGGCCAAGAACCTGACCGTGATCGGCATGGGCAAGTCAGACCTCGACACCTATCTGAATGCAGCCGCAAAAATCGAGGGACGCACGCCTGAACGCGAACCGACCCCGGAAAAGGGCTTCTACTACCGCTCAGACCATTTCAGCTTCGCCAAGCTGGGCGTGCCGATGGTCTATTTTGAAGGTGGCGACGATCTGGTCAATGGCGGCAAGGAAGCTGCCGAAAAGGCCGCCAAGGACTATGAGGAAAACCGCTACCATGCCCCGGGCGACGAATTTGACGAAAGCTGGGATTGGTCAGGCGTAATGTCTGACCTGCGGCTCTACTATCGCGTCGGTCGCATGCTCGCGATGACCAGCGCATGGCCCAATTGGGTCGAGGGCGACGAGTTCCGCGCAATCCGCGACAAGAGCCGCGAAGCGAAGTAAGCACTATATGTCGCTCCGCATGTTGCCCGAATGGGACCCGCATGAACGCGTCTGGATCGGCTTTCCATCCGATCCCGTCGCGTGGGGCGAGCCTTTGGCCGAGGCGCAACGCCAGATAGCCGCGTTCGCCAACGCTGTGCATGATGGTGGTAGGGGCGAGACGGTGCACTTGATCGCCAAGGGAGCCGAAGCCACGGCGCGCGCCCGTGATCTGTGCGACGATGGCGTTATCATCGAAGACCGGCTGATCGGAGACATCTGGCTGCGCGACACCGGATGTATCCTGGCGGGCAGCGGCTCGGATCGCATTGCCCGCAATTTCGGCTTCAACGGCTGGGGCAATCGCTTCGATTATGAGGGCGACCAGACAATCGGGCGTGAGCTGGCGGAAGCAGCTGGCTTTCCGGTGACCGATTGCGACTGGGTGCTCGAAGGCGGGTCTATCGACGTCGATGGCGAAGGCTTGGCTGTCACCACGGTCGACTGCCTGCTCCACCTCAACCGCAATCCAGCGCTTGATCGTCCAGCCATCGAAGCGCTGCTGGCCCGCGATCTTGGTATCGACCGCTTGCTCTGGCTTGGTGATGGCCTCGCCAACGACCATACTGACGGCCATGTCGACAATCTCGCCCGTTTTGTGGCGGCAAGCCATCTGGTCATCCCCGAAGCGCGCGATGCCGATGACCCCAATGCGGCGGTCTATGCCGACGCCCAACGCCTGGCTGAAGCCTTTGGTTGCAAGGTCACCGCCCTGCCCTCGGTCGGTCGCTTCGAGCAGGATGGAGAAGCGGTACCAGCGAGCTATATGAACTTCTACATCGGCAACAGCGCCGTTGTGGTTCCAGTATATGGCAGCCGTTATGACGATGCGGCTTTGTCCGCACTGGAAACATTGTTCCCCGGCAGAAAGATCATCGGCCTGCGCGCCGATGCGGTGCTGACCGGTGGCGGCAGCTTCCATTGCTCCAGCCAGCAAATACCAATTTGACTGTATTCCTTTGTTACGCAAGCTGACGCATAAGGCTGACATGAATTCGAGAGAGAGGACCTCCCCTATGAAAATGACGCTATTACTTGCCTTGGCAGCCACCGCCCTTTCCGCGCCCGCTATTGCGGAAAATCATGGCCATAAGCACGACAAGGCACATGCCGCGATGCACAAGGCGCATCAGCAACGAATGGTCAAAATCCTCGCGGATCCTTCGCGTGCCGAAGATGCAAAGCGCGACAAATATCGCCACCCTGCCGAAACCTTCGAGTTTTTCCGCATTCATCCCGACCATGTCGTCGGCGAATATGCCCCCGGCGGAGAATGGATCTCGCGGACGCTCGGGCGCTATATGGAAGGCAGCGGCACGTTTAACGGCCTATATTTCAGCACCACCGTCTTTGCTGATGAAAAGACCCGTGAAGCCGTAAAGGCCGGCGCCGCTAAATTCCCCGATGACGTCGCGAAAGTCACCGGCAAGCCTGCGACCGACTATCGTGCCTTCACACTCGATGCCGTTCCAGAGGGCGCCAAAGGCACCTTCGACCGGATCATCGTCATGCGTATGATGCACAATCTGATGCGCTGGAACATGGCCGATCAGGAAATCAAGCGCATGCGTGAATTGCTAAAGGACGATGGCCTGCTCGGCATCGAACAGCATCGTGCCAAGACCGATGCGCCTTATAGCTATGCCGATGGCAACAAGGGCTATCTACGCGAAGCCGATGTCATCAAGTTTATGGAAGTGAACGGTTTTGAATTGGTCGCCAAAAGCGAAGTCAATGCCAACCCTAAGGACAGCGCCAACTGGCCCGACGGCGTCTGGACGCTGCCCCCCGCGCTGCGTCTGAAGGATGTCGACAAGGCCAAATATGAAGCGATCGGCGAAAGTGACCGCATGACCTTGCTCTTCAAGAAGCGTCCTTGAACGGCGAGTTTCTTATCCGCGCCCTGCTTTCGGGGCTGATCATTGCTGCCATCGCCGTCATCGGCAGGAAAGCCCCTGCCCTGGCGGCGCTGGTTGCATCGCTGCCTCTGATTTCGATCCTAGGAATGATCTGGCTGTGGCGCGATACCGGTGACGCGAAATTGCTCGCCGATCATGCAGAGGCGACCTTCTGGTATGTGCTCCCCAGCCTACCGATGTTCCTGCTGGTGCCGGCAATGCTGCGCGGCGGACAGAATTTCTGGGTGGCTCTGACCGCCGGCATTGCCCTAACCTTCATCCTCTATCTGCTGACAATCGGGATTGCCGCGCGTTTCGGCGTGCGGCTATAGGCAAGACATGACACGCACTATTACCGTCGCCGCGCTCCAACTGCCCCTACAGGGCAGTGAGAGCGAGAATATCGAAGCCGTTTCCGGACTGGTCGAGAAAGCGGCAAGCGACGGCGCGCAAATCATCCTGCCACCAGAGCTTTTTTCTGGCCCCTATTTCTGCAAGACACAAGAAGAGGCGCATTTCGCGCTCGCTCGCCCCACGTTGGAGCACCCATCGGTGCAGGCTATGGCGAAACTGGCCAAGAAGCTGAAGATCGCGATCCCAACCAGCTTCTTCGAACGCGACGGTTCGCATTTCTATAACACAGTTGCGATGATCGGCGCCGACGGCGAAATTATCGGGCAGTACCGCAAGAGCCACATCCCCGATGGCCCCGGCTATCAGGAGAAATATTATTTCCGCCCCGGCAACACCGGCTTCAAGGTTTGGGATGTGTTCGGCACGCGCATCGGCGTTGGCATCTGCTGGGACCAGTGGTATCCCGAATGCGCCCGCGCGATGGCATTGATGGGGGCGGAAATGCTCTTCTATCCCACAGCGATTGGCGCGGAGCCACAGGACGCAACGCTGGACACCCACCATATGTGGCGCCGCGCGATGGTTGGCCATGCGGTATCCAATTGCATGCCGGTGATCGCCGCCAACCGCGTTGGCGCGGAATCCGATCGTGGCGGAACAGCGCAAAAATTTTACGGCACGAGCTTCATCGCAAATGAATGGGGCGATATCGTCTGCGATCTGGATGACAGCGAAACCGGTGTGCTCGTCGCCAGCTTCGATCTGGATCAGGCGCAACTGCACCGCGCCAGCATGGGCTTCTTCCGCGATCGCAGGCCGCAGCTTTATGGGCGGCTGGTGGAGGATATCTGAGCCAGTCGCTCTATCTGATCGCGCTCGGTTCAAACCAGCGCCACGAACTCGCAGGCCATCCGCGAAAAATCATCGAGCAGGCCATAGAAGCCCTCGAAATGCCCGATGTTGACGTTTTCGCGCAGTCTTCGATCATCGAAAGTGCAGCGATTGGCGCATCAAGGCGCCGCTATGCCAACGCAGTTGCGGTCATCGCGAGTGATCTTGATCCCCCCGCTTTGCTGCACCGCCTGCAGTCGGTCGAAACCCATTTTGGCCGTCGGCGCATCGGGCAACGCTGGCGTGCGCGTACGCTCGATCTCGATATTCTCTTATGGTCAGGCGGGATCTGGTCAGGTGAGTGCCCCACGCTGGCCATTCCGCATGCAGCGATGCGCGAACGCAACTTCGTGCTTGGCCCGGCAACCGAAATCGCACATGATTGGGTTGATCCGTTGACCAACCTGACCATTCGTCAACTTTTTCATCGCCTCAACCGCCCCAAGCCGCTTGACCGTTTGCAAAGCCCGCATTAGGGGGAGCGCTCCTGAGCGCGCGGGTTTTTCCGCGCCGTGATGGGCCCTTAGCTCAGTCGGTAGAGCAACTGACTTTTAATCAGTAGGTCGCTGGTTCGAATCCAGCAGGGCTCACCACCTATCCCCTTGCAATCGACTTAGTGGCAGCTCGTGCATTTGCGCGCTATGCGGCAAAAAACTTGCGCCTTTTGACTCAATTTAATTGCGCGATTAAATTTCCCGGCTATTCTGTTGCCGTTCGATAATTGACAGAAATCGGGAGAAGGACGTGAAGATCGACAGCAGTATCGCCGCGGTCGTTACCGGCGGCGCATCGGGCCTTGGCCGGGCCAGCGCAGAAGCACTTGCCTACGCCGGCGCGAAAGTGGCTATTTTCGACATCAACGAGGCGCAGGGTGAAGAGGTTGCAGCCAAGATTGGCGGCATATTCTGCAAGGTGGATATCACCAGCGAAGAAAGCGTTGTTGCGGGCTTTGCAAAGGCGCGCGCTGCGCACGGGCAGGAACGCGTACTTGTCCACTGCGCGATGACGTCCAAGCGCGGGAAGACGCTGTCGTTCGACAAGGAAACGGGGAAGTACAAGCGAACCTCGACGGCTGACTATGAATTTGGAGTGCACGGTATTCTCGTCGCCTCCTATCGCCTCGCGTCGCTTTCCGCGCTCGGCATGAGCGAATTGGAGCCGATGGAAGACGGTGAACGCGGCTGCATCACACTCACTGCATCGGTCGCCGCACAAGACGCGCAGATCGGTCAGGTGATTTATGGTTCGGCCAAGGCGGGCGTAAACGGCCTTGTCTTGCCGCTGGCCCGTGACCTGATGGACCTTGGCATCCGCTGCAACTCGATCATGCCCGGCATTTTCGCCACCCCGCTGATGCTCGGTGCTCCGCAAAATGTGCTCGACAGCCTCGCTGCATCGGTGCCCTTCCCCAAGCGCCTTGGCAAGCCCGAGGAGTTTGGCAGTCTGGTGCTTGAATTGAACCGCAACACCTATTTCAACGGCCAATGCCTCCGCCTCGACGGCGCGATACGCATGGCCCCTCGTTAAACCTCGGGGTGGTCGCATGGCCCCCCGCTAATTCAACTGAAAGGATATTCCCATGGCAGAAGCCTATATCATTGACGCCGTCCGCACCCCGCGCGGGGTTGGCAAGCCCGGCAAAGGCGCGCTTTCGCACCTCCACCCGCAGCACCTCGCCGCGACCGTGCTGAAGGCGATCAAGGATCGTAACAATCTCGACACCTCGACCGTCGACGACATCATCTGGTCGACCTCCAGCCAGAATGGCAAACAGGGCGGCGATATGGGCCGTATGGCGGCGCTGGCCGCAGGCTATGACATTTCGGCCTCTGGCACCACGCTTGATCGCTTCTGCGGCGGTGGCATCACCTCGGTGAACCTCGCGGCAGCAACCGTCATGTCGGGTATGGAAGATTGCGTGATCGCAGGCGGCACCGAAATGATGAGCTTTACCGCTGCCTATGGCGCAGAACTCGCCAATGCGGGCATCAAGCCGCTCGGCATGGGTTCGGGCAATGCCGCGCTCGACGCCATCCATCCGCAGAGCCATCAGGGAATTTGTGGCGATGCCATTGCCAGCATGGAAGGTATCACCCGCGAAGAACTCGACGCGCTCGCGCTTTCGAGCCAGGAAAAGGCCGCCCGCGCCATTCGTGAAGGCCGCTTCGACCATTCAGTCGTTACGGTGTATAACGAAGACGGTACCGTCGCGCTCGATCATGAAGAATTCCCCCGTCCGGAAACGACCGCAGAGGGACTTGCGGCATTGAAGCCCAGCTTTGCGGGCATAGCGGATTTCGATCTTGGCGGAGGCAACAGCTTCCGCAATCAAATCAACCGCCGCTATCCCGATCTGAAGATCGAGCATTTCCACCACGCAGGCAACAGCTCGGGCGTGGTTGACGGCGCGGCAGCATTGCTGATCACCTCGAAGGACTATGCCGACAAAAACGGTCTAAAACCGCGTGGGAAAATCGTCGCTTATGCCAATATTGGCGATTGCCCGACGCTGATGCTCAACGCACCGGTTCCGGCAGCGAAAAAGGTACTCGAAAAAGCAGGTCTGAAGGTCGAAGATATCGACGTCTGGGAAATCAACGAAGCCTTTGCCGTTGTCGCCGAAAAATTCATCCGCGACCTGCATCTTGATCGCGACAAGGTGAATATCAATGGCGGTGCATGCGCATTGGGCCACCCGATCGGCGCCACCGGTTCAATCCTGATCGGCACGGCGCTTGACGAACTTGAGCGTTCGGGCGGCCGTTATGGCCTGATCACGATGTGCGCTGCTGGTGGCATGGCCCCGGCGGTCATCATCGAACGGATTTAAGTCTTAATAGGGGGCGGCCTGTAACTGGCCGCCCCTTTTGCTTACAGCGTCTTGATGATCGCCGAGAAGTCGAGACCGCCCTGCCCGGCCTTTTCAAAGGCGTCGTAGAGCGCAGCCGCTTTCGCTCCCATCGGCACATCGGCATCGACCGAGGCCGCAGCTTCCATCGCCAGCTTCAAATCCTTTAGCATCAATGCGGTGGCAAAGCCGCCCCGATAGTCATTGTCCGCAGGCGATTGCGGGCCAACGCCGGGGACGGGGCAATAGCTGGTCATCGACCAGTTCTGGCCCGATGCCTTGGACGAGATGTCGTAGAAGGTCTGCAGATCGAGACCGAGTTTCTCCGCCAGCATGAACGCCTCGCACGTTGCGATCATCGATGCGCCGAGCAGCATATTGTTGCAAATCTTCGCGGCCTGCCCTGCGCCCGATTCGCCTGCATGGATCACAGCCTTGCCCATCGCGGCAAGGATGGGTTCGGCGCGCGCAAAGGCGCTTTCGGTGCCGCCAACCATGAAGGTCAGCGTGCCGCCATTGGCAGCTGCTATACCGCCCGATACCGGCGCATCGACCATTTCATAGCCTGCCGCCGTCGCATCCGCGGTTACCTTGCGGGCGGTATCGACATCGATGGTCGAGCAATCGAGCAGGATCGCACCTTTGGGTGCATGGCCGATGACGTCACCTTCGTAGACGGCGTCGACAATCTTACCGTTGGGGAGCATTGAGACCACCGCTTCCGCATCGGCAACAGTCTCGCGCACGCTGGTGAACGGCACACAGCCATTGTCCTGCGCCCGCGCCAACGCTTCTGCAGACAGATCGAACGCGTTCACGCTGTGCCCCGCCTTCACAAGGTTCGCGGCCATCCCACCGCCCATATTGCCGAGACCGATAAAGGCTATTTTCATTGGCGTAATAAATCCCTTCCGACGATCATCCGCATCACCTGATTGGTGCCTTCGAGGATCGAGTGGACGCGCAGGTCGCGCCAGAAACGCTCGATCGGATAGTCGCGCAAATAGCCATAGCCGCCGAACAGCTGCAGCGCCTTGTTGACAATCTCGCTGCCATTGTCGGTCGCGAGGCGTTTGGCCATTGCGGAGAAACGGCTCTTATCGGGCGCTTTGGCGTTGACCTTGCACGCCGCCATATAGAGCAGCGCGCGCGCCGCTTCGAGGTCGGTCGCCATGTCGGCAAGCATGAACTGTGTGTTCTGGAAGTCGGCAATCGGCTGACCAAATTGCTGGCGTTCCTTGGTGTATTTGACCGCCTCGTCGAGGCAGCGTTGCGCCCCACCGAGCGAGCAAGCGCCGATATTCAGCCGTCCGCCATCGAGCCCCGCCATGGCAAAGCGGAACCCATCGCCTTCGGCGCCTACACGGTTGGCGACCGGCACGCGGCAATCCTCGAAAATCACCTGCGCGGTGGGCGATGCATTCCAGCCGAGCTTCTTTTCCGGTGCGCCAAAGCTGAGGCCGGGCGTATCCTTGTCGACGAGTAGGCAACTGATGCCTTTTGCCTTTTCATCACCGGTACGCACCATCACGACATAAATGTCGTTATAGCCCGCGCCACTGATGAACTGCTTGGTGCCATTGAGGACATAATGATCGCCATCGAGCTTGGCGCTCGTTTTGAGCGCCGCTGCGTCCGATCCAGAACCAGGCTCGGTGAGGCAATAGCTGGCAATCTTTTCCATGCTGACCAAGTCGGGAAGATAGCGCGCTTTCAACTCCGCCGAACCAAAAGTGTCGATCATCCAGGCGGCCATATTGTGGATTGAGATATAGGCGCTGGTCGCGGGACAGCCATAGGCCATCGCTTCCATGATCAACGCCGCCTCGAGCCGCCCAAGGCCAATACCGCCATTCTCTTCCGAGATATAGATTGCCCCAAAGCCAAGCTCTCCGGCGGCTTTCCAGACATCGACCGGATAATGGCTTTTCTCGTCCCACTCCCCCGCAAAGGGCGTGATGCGATCTGCGGTGAATTTGCGCGCCATATCCTGAATGGCACGCTGATCGTCAGTAAGGTCGAACTGGTTGGTCATTGCTCTACTTTTCCTTCAGCACCTGTTCGTTGAACAGAGCCGTCATCAATTTTGTATCGTTGCGCGCATACCAGCGCGGAGCTGGCAAGCCTTTCTGCCATGCCATCAATTCAGTCAACGTTCCCTGATGCGAAGGCACGTCGGTCAGCACGTCGCCGATCGGATCGGCATAAGCAGTATCGGCCGAAACAATCGCCCACCCGTCTGCCCGCAAGGCGGAAACAAGATCGCCGATAAACAATGCAGCAATATCGGTTTCGTGCAGCAGAAGCATATGCGCAGGCGACCTGCCAGTCGTCTTTACGGCCAGCTGATCATAGAAATTGGCCGCTTCGACATGCGTTGTGACATAGAAATTTCGCAGCGCTTCCATATCCATTGGCTTGCCATCCGCCTTGGCCTTGCTTGTCAGCGCTTCGATATGCCAGTCGCAGCCATCAACGGTGACGTAGCCGTTGCGAAGGCCTCGCGCTTTCAGGCCTGCCCGAACGGCGTCGCGCTTTTCCTTATCACTGCGGCCTTCGTTCAAATAAGGATAGCGGAACCAAGGACGGGTACCCTTGCGGTCTTTCAGCCAAGCGTCGGCCTGATCGATATCGGCGAGATAGGCTTCGACGGTGGAGTCGGTCAGTTGTGGGTGCGAATAGCTGTGGTTGGCGATCACATGCCCGGCCCGGACATAGGCCTTGATACGTGCCTCTCCGCCCAGGCCGTCCGGATCGCTCAGCTTTCCCGGATTGAGGAAGAATGCCGCCTGCTTGACCTTTGCCTTTTTTAGCTGGGCAATCAGCCGCTTGCTGCGTTCGTCGGGCGAGAAAAACGCGCCCCGCCCACGAGGCACGTCGTCAAAGCTCAGCGCAATGCGTTTTTGCGCGCTGGCAGGAACCGCTAACGCCCATATTGCGCAAAGCAGGAGCAGTAGCCGCACGGCTTCACCCCATCGTCGGAATGATGAATGCATTGGTCCCGTCGGGCGAACCATCGGGCCAGCGGGCCGTGACCTTCTTGACCTTGGTCCAGAATTTGATGCCTTCCATGCCATATTGGTCGGTGTCGCCAAAGCCGGAGCGTTTCCAGCCGCCAAAGCTGTGATAGGCAACCGGCACCGGGATCGGCACGTTGATGCCGACCATGCCGACATTGACACGGGCGGCAAATTCGCGCGCCGCATGGCCATTGCGGGTGAAGATCGCGACGCCATTGCCATATTGATGCTTGCTGGGAAGGCTTACCGCCTCCTCAAAATCCTTCGCACGCACCATCTGCAGCACGGGGCCGAAAATCTCTTCCTTATAGCTTTCCATGTCGGTGGTGACATGGTCAAACAGGGTCGGGCCGATGAAATAGCCTTCCTCATGCCCCTGCAGCTTATAGCCGCGCCCGTCGATGACCAGTTCGGCGCCTTCATCGGCGCATTTCTGGATCCAGCCTTCGACCTTTGCCTTGTGCTGTGCGGTGACCACTGGGCCATAATGCGCCTCGGGATCGGTCGAGATGCCAAGCTTGAGCGCATGGATCGCAGGGATCAGCTTTTCCTTGAGGCGTTCGGCGGTATCCTCACCCACCGGCACGACCACAGGGAGCGCCATGCAGCGTTCACCCGCTGAACCAAAGGCAGCCCCCGTCAAATCATTCACCACCTGATCTAGATCTGCGTCGGGCATCACGATACCGTGGTTCTTCGCCCCGCCCATCGCCTGCACGCGCTTTCCGGCGGCGACACCGCGGTTATACACATAGTGCGCGATGTCGGAGGAGCCCACAAAGCTGATCGCGCTGATCGCCGGATGGTCGAGGATCGCATCGACCATTTCCTTGTCGCCATGCACGACCTGAAAGATGCCTTCGGGCATGCCTGCCTCAAGGAACAGTTCAGCGATGCGATTGGGCACGCTCGGATCTCGCTCAGATGGCTTCAGGATGAAGGCGTTGCCGACGCTGGTGCACACCGCGCCCATCCACAATGGAATCATTGCGGGGAAGTTGAACGGTGTGATGCCGGCTCCAATTCCGAGCGGCTGGCGCATCGAATAGACATCGATGCCCGGGCCAGCACCTTGCGTATATTCACCCTTCAGCACATGCGGCAGGCCGCAGCAGAATTCGACGACCTCCAACCCACGCTGGATATCGCCCTTGCTGTCGGCAATAACCTTGCCATGTTCGGCGGAGAGCATGTGCGCCAGTTCGTCCATATGCTTTTCGATCAGCACCTTGAAATCGAACATCACGCGCGCACGGCGTTGCGGGTTCATAGCTGCCCAGCCCGGTTGCGCCTTTTGTGCGGCGGCCACAGCCAGATCGAGAACCGCCGCATCGCCGAGCGCCACTCGCCCCTGCACACCGCCATTATTGGGGTCCATGATGTCGCTGAACCGCGAAGCCGCAGGCGCACCGCCCACAAGGAAATGATCTATCTGACGCATGTCGTCTCTCTTTTCATAGGACTCAATATAGTCGCCTTAGGACAATTCCCATCGCCGCCAAAGAGCTAGTGTTGATTAAGCGATGATCAGGTCTTTCAGCAGTATCGAAGTGTCTGCCAGTTGCACTACAGGGAGAACTGCTCCCGCCTCGACCAGCTTGCGACCCTGCACATAGTCTTTCATCATATTCACGCAATCGAGCGCGATGATCATGCCATCTTTCAGGTAAATCACCGAAAAACTGCGCGTTGCCGGATCACCGCGCAGCACGGTCGAATCATGCCCGATCGACAGGCCAACGGTCTGCAATTTGAGATCATATTGGTTCGACCAGAACCAGGGCGTTGCCTTATAAGGCTGGGCATCTGCACCGCAGATGGTTTTCGCGGCGACAGTCGCCTGATCATTGGCATTTTGCACCGATTCCAGCCGGATCGTCGCACCGCCTGCAAAACCGTTGGCATGCGCTGCGCAATCGCCGATGGCGTAGATGTCAGGTAGGCTGGTGCGGCAAAATCCATCA
>NZ_JBEBKL010000002.1:0-152099 GCF_040079335.1 Sphingorhabdus sp. | reverse complement strand
GGCTTACACCATCCTGAAACCAGCTGTGCCGACAATTGGCGCAGCGCACCTGTCGTCCATTTGCGCCGATAGCACTGTCGGGAACAACATAGCGGGTCCGGCATTCGGGGCAGACGAGCAGCATGTCCCAGTCATAGACACCAGCGATTCACGGATGCAAGCATATCCGGCGATTATGCTGTGGACGGAACACGTTTTATCGTCGCGCGCGGGCAGCTGGTCGCGCAAACACGCCTTTGCGAAGCCGTGGTTAATGTGCAATGCGGTTGCGCGATGCAAAGCGTTGCCGAATTCGACAATGTAGGCCTGCGATATGGCACCGGTGCGGAAACGCTCACCGATGTCAGTTTCAAGCTGTTCCCGGGAAGTTTCTACTTCCTCACCGGCGCTTCGGGCGCGGGCAAGACGTCGCTGCTCAAACTGCTTTATCTGGCGCACCGGCCCAGCCGCGGCGCAATCCGCATGTTTGGCGAGGATCTGGTCAACATGCCGCGCAGCCGCCTGCCCGGTTTCCGCCGCCGCATCGGCGTTGTGTTTCAGGATTTCCGGTTGGTGTCGCATCTGAGCGCGTTCGACAATATCGCCCTGCCCTTGCGCATTGCCGGGATTTCCGAGCGCGATCTGGCGGGGCCAGTCAACGAAATGCTCGACTGGATCGGCTTGACCGAACGCGCCTCGGCCCGTCCCGCAACGCTGTCGGGTGGGGAGCAGCAACGCGTTGCCATCGCCCGCGCGGTCATCGGGCGGCCCGAAATGCTGGTGGCGGACGAACCGACGGGCAATGTCGATCCGGACATGGCGCTGCGCCTGTTGAAGCTGTTTGCAGCCTTGAACCGGCTCGGAACAACGGTTGTCGTCGCGACCCACGACATCCACTTGTTGCAAGAAATCGAGGGCGCGCAGATGATGCGGCTCGACAAGGGCAGGCTGTCTGACCCCACCGGTTCGCTCAAGCATCCGCCCCGCCCGCTGGTCTTGCGGAATTAGTCTGTGCAACTCAATCTGCCCTTCACCGCCAATCCGCACGAACGCCAGTTGATCCCCGACGGCCGCTTTACCGGGCCGATGCCCTGGGTGATGGCGATCATGCTGTTCCTGTCTTTGCTTGCAGCAGCAGCGGCCTTGGCGCTGGTGCATGCCGCAAGTCAGGGCAGCGAATCGCTTTCGCGGCAGGCAACGGTACAGATATTGGAGGATGATCCCGGAGCCCGCCTTTCACAGCAGCAACAGGTGGCCTCTCGCCTTCGCCAGCAACCCGGGATCAGCGACGTGAATATCGTGCCCGAAAGCGAAGCGCGGGCGTTGCTGGAGCCGTGGCTGGGCGATGTCGCCGAAGACAGCGACATCCCGGTCCCGGCACTGATCGATCTGGAATTCGATGCTGCGCCAGACCGCGCTCGGCTGACCGCTTTGCGCCGGGACGTCTCCCGGATCGCACCTTCGGTGCGCATCGATGGCAATGCCCAATGGCTGCAGCCCTGGTTTGACCTTGTCTATTCGATGCTATGGGTGGCGCTCGCAATCGTATTGCTGCTGCTATTCGCCACATCGGCGACTGTCGCTCTGGCGGTGCGCGGTGCGCTTAACACACATAAGGGCACGATCGAAATCATGCACATGATGGGCGGAACCGATTTGCAGGTCGCGCGTTTGTTTCAGCGGCGGGTCGCACTCGACGCGCTGTTCGGCGGTGCTTTGGGGCTGGCGCTGGCGGTTGTCGTAATCCTGTTGCTCGGCGAAAGGGTCGCTGCGCTGGAACCGGGCCTGCTTTCGGGGGCCTCGGTGCCGCTTTATGGCTGGCCGCTCTTGCTGTTGATACCGGTCGCGGTTACTGCGCTGTCGATGGCGATGGCCCGTTGGACGGTGCTGTCGACGCTCAAGAAAATGCTATGATTAGACGGATTCTCTCGCTTATCCTGTTGATCTGGATACTCGGCTTTGCCGGATTTGCGCTGTTCCTGCCGCAACCGGCCCCGCTTGATCGCACCGATGGCGTGGTCGTGCTGACCGGTGGCGCAAAGCGCATCGACCGGGGGCTGGAGGTGCTGGAAAAAGGCAAAGCGCGCCGGATGCTGATTTCCGGGGTTGATCTTGACGTTAAGCCCGCCGAACTCGCCGCCGAATATAAGCGCCCGATGAAGCTGTTCAATTGCTGCATCGATCTGGGCTTTCGCGCGGTCGATACCCGTTCCAATGCGCTGGAAACAGCCCGCTGGGTAGCGCGCAACAAGGTTAAGACGCTGCGTGTGGTAACGCATGACTGGCACATGCGCCGCGGCCTGCTCGAACTTGAAATTGCCGTGCCCGACGATGTCGAGATTCTGGCCGATGCGGTGCCGACGAAGCCCAGCTTTTATGTGCTGTTCCGCGAATATAACAAATATTGGCTGAGAGGCGCAGCCGCGCTAGCCGGGGTTTAGCCCATGTTCCTGATCCGATCGCTGCTTTTCGGCATCATATTTTATATCGGCTCGGTCCCTTATGTGCTGGCGGCGCTTCTCGGCGCCTATATTTCGCGCCCGCTATTACGGTCATCAGTCTATGGCTGGAGCAAGTTTCATCATGACTGCGCGAAATGGCTGCTCGGCATCAAAGT
This sequence comes from Sphingorhabdus sp., assembly GCF_040079335.1. Taxonomy (GTDB): domain Bacteria; phylum Pseudomonadota; class Alphaproteobacteria; order Sphingomonadales; family Sphingomonadaceae; genus Sphingorhabdus_B. Next base: position 149,503 of record NZ_JBEBKL010000002.1, on the reverse strand, counting down.
GGCCGTCGATGGCAAATTGTCCGAGGAACCGGTGCTCTATGCAATCAAGCATGAGGCAATGTTCGAGACGATCGACATGCCGCGCCTGTTCCATCTGCCCGCAGTGATAACCAAGCGTGAACTGTTCGACATCCCGGGCTGGGGCACCGCCGCCGAAACCTATGGTATGATCCCTGTCGACCGCGATGCGGGTGCCAGCGCATTGCGCGCCATGATATTGCAAGCGCGCAAAATTCAGGCCGAGGGACGCCCGATCGTGATCTTCCCCGAAGGCACCCGTGTTCCGCACGGCGAACGGCCACCGCTGCAGTCGGGCTTTGCCGGGCTTTATAAGTTGCTGGGCTTGCCCGTGGTGCCGATTGCTGTGAACAGCGGTGTATTGACGCCGAAGGGCAAGCCTTGGTGGAAACCGGGCATAATGACCTATAAGGTGGGAGAAACCATCCCCCCCGGCCTGCCACGCGAAGAGGTAGAAGCCCGGGTGCATGCGGCTATCAATGTGCTGAATAACTAAGCTTGGCGCAAAGATCAGGGCTTGAAAGGATGAAAAGCAAAGCGCTCGTTCAGCACTTTCCCATAGATGGAAGCGGATTTGATCCGCGAAATCGATCTCAATTCAAGCGCATGGGATAGACCTGAAGATTGGCGCTTTACCGAGCCCCAATAGTCAATTTCGCCGGTCCACATATACAAACGGAAATGCATCCGGTCTCCTTCGAGCTTTACTACACCATGCGAATAGCCTGGATCTAATGGGCCGCAAGTCAACCATGGCTTCACTTGCTCAGGTAGGCCACTTGTTGACGCCGAAGCGACCGAACCATCCTCGCAAAAACGGATATACATTGTGTAGATCCGCTTGCTCTTTTTGCGAAATCGAAAAGACTCATCGAGGCGACCCTCTTCATTCCACCAATAAAATCCATCGGTGCGGACACCCAGTGCCTTTGCTTGGGTCATAGCTTCTGCTGACGGCGTTTCGCTGTGCAGCAATTGCCCACTTTCGGTGATCTTTTTCCGTGCTTCAACCTGCACCCATTCTTCGGCCGAGAGGGTCGTCTGTTTCTTAATTAGAGTAGTTGCACAGCCACTAAACATAGCACTAAGAATGGCCAATCCTGCAACACGGGAAATGGCCAATCCCCTCATCTCAGTGCTTCCGCCCAAAGTCGGGCGCATCATCATCCTGCCCTTGCTCGACGATCGAACGGCGGATGTCGCGGGTGCGCGCGAAGAGCGCCTCGAGATCGTCACCCTTGCCATAGCGGATCGCGCGTTGCAGCGCGGTCAGGTCTTCGCTGAAGCGCTGCAACATTTCGAGCACGGCTTCCTTGTTGTTGAGGAAAACGTCGCGCCACATAACCGGATCAGAGGCTGCGATGCGGGTGAAATCGCGGAAACCGCCGGCCGAATATTTGATGACCTCGCTCTGCGTCACTTCCTCCAGATCATCGGCAGTGCCGACAATCGTATAAGCGATCAAGTGCGGAAGGTGGCTGGTGACAGCGAGCACCAGATCATGATGCCGCGCATCCATGATCTCGACATCGGCACCCAGACGTTGCCAGAAGCTCGACAAGGCCTCGACCGCTGCTTCAGGCGCGTCTGAAGGCGGGGTGAGGATACACCAGCGGCCTGTGAACAATGTCGCAAAGCCAGCGTCGGGCCCGCTCTTTTCGGTGCCCGCGACCGGATGCGCCGGAATGATAGTTGCCTGCGGAAGGGCGGCGGCCAATGCTTCGGCTACGCTTTGCTTGCAGCTGCCAACATCGCTGACGATGGCATCGGCTGGCAGGTCTGCGGCGATGGTTTCGGCGACAGCGCCCATAGCGCCCACAGGCACGCAAAGAATGACCAGCCCTGCATCGATCACAGCGGTGCCAGCAGAGTCGGCAACATCGTCACAGAAGCCCAGATCGCGCGAGCGTTCACGCGCATCGGGGTCGGCATCATATCCCGTAACCCGCACCTCAGGCATATTGGCCTTGATCGCGCGCGCAACCGAGGAGCCGATCAGGCCCAGCCCGATGATCGAGACGCGCGCAAATGGCAGCATTACAATGCCGCTCCAACCCAAAACCGCAGCCCTGAGCCTGTCGAAGGGCGCCTCTCAGAATCGCGCGGCCCTTCGAGGCGTGCTTCGACAAGCTCAGCACTACGGTGAAAGTTGCAGGACATTTCGTGCATCAGCTGTGCGCTTCCAGTATCTTGCGCAACGCGGCCATGACCCCGCGATTCTCCGCTTCGCTGCCAATGGTGATGCGCAAGCCGTTGGCAAGGCCCTGCCCAGGCAGCCAGCGGACGATATAGCCTTCGTCCATCAGCGTCTTGTACACCGTCTCCGCGCTGACCGTGCCTTCGAAGATGATCATCAGAAAGTTGGCCCAGCTCGGGATCGCTTTCAGGCCGTGGTTCGAAAGCGCCGCAATCTCGGCTGCCATCCAGTCGCGCCATTCGAGATTATGCTTGCGGCTGTGCGCGACGAAATCGGTATCGGCGAGCGCGGCGATCGCCGCCGCCTGACCGGCGCTGGTGACATTGAACGGCGCGCGGATACGGTTGAGTGTTGCGATCAACCCCGGCTGGCCATAGGCCCAGCCGATACGTTCGGCCGCCAGCCCGTAAATCTTCGAAAATGTGCGGGTGATGAGAACATTGGCGTGCTTGCGCGCCAGATCGAATGCCGCCGGGCCATCATCCTCCAGATATTCGCCATAAGCCTGGTCGAGCACCAGCACGCAATCGGCCGGCAATCCGGCATGCAGCCGCGCGATTTCGGCATCGTCGCTATAGGTGCCGGTCGGGTTGTTCGGGTTGGCGATGAAGACCAGGCGGGTCTTGTCATTGACCAAAGCGAGCAGCGCATCGACGTCGGTGCCATAGTCCTTGTCGGGCGCGACAACCACGGTCGCGGCACATTTGCGCGCGGCAATGTCATAGACCGAAAAGCCGTAGCGGACATAGATGATCTCGTCCCCCGCGCCTGCATACCCCATCGCGATCAGGTTGAGCAGTTCGTCCGAACCAGTGCCGCAAACGATCTGGTCTGCCTCCAGCCGATAAGCCTCACCCAATGCCTCGCGCAGCGCGTTCGATGCAGGGTCAGGATAGCGGGCGAGCGTAGCGCGCGCCTCGACCAGTGCAGCGGTCGCCTGCTCGCTGCACCCCAACGGGTTTTCGTTTGCCGACAGCTTAATCAGCACCCGCCCGTCATCGCTCTTTGCCTTGCCGGGCGTATAGGCGTGAATGGCGTTGATCCAGGGTTTGGCTTCAGGCTGTGTCATGGAGGGCGCCATAGCGGCGGGGGGGATAGTGTGCAACTGGACCGTTACACATGCCCGCTCTGACGGTGCCATGATATTTCACGCGAAGAACACGAAGATTTTGAAGAGGGTAGTTCTCGGAGAAATCGCCGGTCACGAAGCGACATTCTTCATTTTGTGCGCTGCGCGCGGCCGGTTTGAATCGCAACTGACCTCTTGAAAATCTTCGCGTTCTTCGCGTGAAGCAAAAAATATCGGCGCTTGCCTCGCATGAAGAGGCTGATATGTCGCAAAGCCATGAGCGAAGACGGTCGATTTGGCCTCGACAGGCGGACAAAACTGCTGGGGCCGGTGCGGCTCGACAGCGGCGTGCAATTTGCGCCCGTTGAATTCGCCTATGAAACCTATGGCGAATTGAACGCCGACAAGTCGAACGCGATCCTAATCTGCCACGCGTTGACCATGGATCAATATGTTGCCTCAAAGCATCCGATTACGGGCAAACCCGGCTGGTGGCTGTCGATGGTCGGCCCGGGCAAACCAATCGATCCGACGCGCCACTGCGTCATCTGCATCAATGTGATGGGCAGCTGTCTCGGCTCTTCAGGCCCGGCCAGTTTCGATCCCGGCACGGGCCAGCCCTATGCGATGGACTTCCCGGTCATCACCATCGCCGACATGGTGCGTGCGCAGGCGATATTGCTCGACCATCTGGGGATCGAACGCCTTGCCTGCGTGATCGGCGGGTCGATGGGCGGGATGCAGGCGCTGACCTGGGCCTCCTTGTTCCCCGATCGTGTCCAGTCCGCCATCGTCATCGCCTCGACCGCGCGGCACAGCGCGCAGAATATCGCTTTCCACGAAGTCGGGCGGCAGGCAATCATGGCCGATCCCAATTGGCAGGGCGGCAATTATTATGGCTCGGTCGAACAACCCGATGCCGGTCTCGCGGTTGCACGCATGGCGGCGCACATCACCTATATGTCCGAAGAGGGGCTGACGCAGAAATTCGGGCGACAGTTGCAGGACCGCGAAAGCAAGACTTTCGGCTTCGACGCCGATTTCCAGATCGAAAGCTATTTGCGCCATCAGGGACTGAGCTTTGTCGAGCGTTTCGACGCCAACTCTTATCTCTATATCACCCGTGCGATGGACTATTATGATCTGGCCGAGGATCATGGCGGCGTGCTCGCCAAAGCCTTTCAAGGCACCCGCACGCGCTTCTGCCTGATCAGTTTCGACAGCGACTGGCTTTATCCGACGATCGAATCCAAACGCGTGGTGCAGGCATTGAACGCCGCCGGGGCCGCAGCCAGCTTTGTGGAACTTTCAAGCCCCTTCGGCCATGACGCCTTCCTGCTCGACGCCCCTGAAATGAACCGGATTATTGACGGTTTTCTGAAAGCGGGTGCCCTGTGATTGCCTTACGCCCTGACTTGGCCGCCATCGCGGCGCACATTCCTGTCGGTGCCCGGGTACTTGATGTCGGCTGCGGCGATGGCGCGCTGATGGCGGCGTTGCGCGATCAGAAGGGCATCGACGCACGGGGGATGGAACTGGACGCGACCAATGTCGCCGATGCGGTGACCCGCGGGCTGGCAGTGGTGCAGGGCGATGCCGATACCGACCTTGCCGACTATCCCGACGACTCGTTCGACTATGCGATCCTCAGCCAGACGTTGCAGACCACGAGGCGGCCCGACCTGGTGCTCGACCAGCTGCTGCGCATCGGCAAACAGGCCTTTGTCTCTTTCCCCAATTTCGCGCAGTGGAAGATCCGGTTCGCGCATATGTTTGGCGGGCGGATGCCGGTGACCAGGCAATTGCCGCACCGCTGGTACGACACGCCCAATATCCACCATGTGACGATCGACGACTTCAAAAGCTTCGTGAAGGAACGCGGCTACACCATCGAAGGCGAATGGTATCTGACGGGTGAGAAACAGCGCGGCGCTGCGATGGCGAACCTGCTCGCCGAACATGCGGTGTTTCTACTGAAGCGCTGACGCCCTAGTTCAGCGTCATCCGGTCGCCTTCGATCTGCACATTGTCGACCCGCGACAGGAAGGACTGGCCAAGCAGCGACACGTCGAGCCCTTCGGGAATGATCACCGCCTCGATATTGTCCGCCTGAAGATCGCCGATGGTGACGCTGTCCAGCTGCACCGGCTTGCCCAGCACATCGCCATTCACGCCGCGCCCGACATGCTGCAACTCGCTGGCGTTCCAGTCGAAACCGAGTTTGCGCGCGTCGGCGGCGCTCAGCGCGATCATGCTTGCGCCGGTATCGACCATCAGGCGGATGGATGTGCCACCGACATCGCCTTCGGCATAAAAATGCCCGTCGGGCTGGCGCTCCAGCTCAACCGCATCGAAACTGCCTGAACCGACATTTTGTGCTTTGGCGGTGCCTTCTATGACATAGTGATGCGCTGTATCCGCAGGTTCAGTTGCAGGCACAACCAGATCACGCGGAAAGGCCCAGCCAACCGCGACCGCAAGTATAAAGATGGGAGCAAGCAGCTTCCACATGCCGCCAGTTTAACCAAACAGGCTTAAGCGGGGGTAAATTCCGCAAAATAGCGGTAAACTGCATCCTCGTCGCGGCTTGCCGCGTTGCGCCAGCTGGCGGCGTCTTTTTTGCTGTTGAGCAGCTTGCCTTCGGGTGACACGACCAGCACCGTCGGGGTGCCCTTGATCTTTTTGACGCCAAAGCGCTTGGCGATATCGAGATTGCGGCCCTTGCCTCTCTGCGGAACGCCGACATCGACAAAGAGCACCTCGTAATTTTGCGTGATCATTCCGACAAAGCGCGCGGAATCCAGCATATTGGCGAGCGCGGCGCTGTCGTGACACCAGTTGGCGCCCATGATGATGAGCAGTTTCTTGCCCGAAATCGCCAAGCTTTTCAGTTTCACTTCAAGCTGCGACGCCGCATCTTCGGTGGGATCATAAGCGATGGTCGAATAGCGGTCTTCGGGTGTGGCTTCGCGCACCGGCGGCGGCACAGGGGCTGGTGTGGGCGCTGCTAAAGGCGCGGAGGTGGACGCCGCCAAAGCAAACAGCAGTTCGTGCATCAGCCGCCCTTCGCCAGATCGATCAATGCAGCCCCATCGGCGCGGTAGATAGTCCATTCGTCCATCGGCTTTGCCCCCAGCGACTTGTAGAACTGGATCGCGGGTTCGTTCCAGTCGAGCACCGACCATTCGAGCCGCGCACAATCGCGCTCCACCGCCAGCGCCGCCAATCGTTTGAGCAACGCCTTGCCGAGCCCCGAGCCACGCGCCTCTGGCCGGACGAACAGATCCTCCAGATAGATCCCCGGTTTCCCCTCAAAGGTCGAGAAATTGTGGAAGAAGAGGGCAAAACCCTGAGGCTTGCCATCAATTTCTCCGATCAACACCTCGGCATAAGGGCGTGGGCCAAAGAGGCGATTGCCGAGAGTGGATTCATCAAAGCGCACCTCATGCGCCAGCCGTTCATATTCGGCCAGATCGCGGATGAATTGCGCGATCAGCGGTATATCATTTGCAGTGGCAGATCGTATCGATAGCGTCATTTTCCCATTCCCTGTTTGATGCGCGGCCAAAGCATGCCGACCGAAAGACCCGCCATCACCAAAGCGAACGCGATCAACTTCCATGATTGCAACGGCTCACCCAGCAGCAACGCCGATGCGCCAATTCCGAACACCGGCACCATCAACGCCATCGGTGCGACAACCCCGGCCGGGTGGCGGTTGAGCAGCCAGCCCCATGCCGCATAGCCGAACATGGTGTTGCCCACCGATTGCCAGAGCACCGCCGCCCATGTTGCACCGTCCGCCGCCTTGATTCCTGCCATCATGGCTTCCGGTCCCTCAAGCAGCAATGCAAAGACGAGCAATGGTGGCACGGCAAAGATGCTCGACCAGACGACATAGGATAGCATGTTCTGCGGCGCCGCCTGCCGCGAAACCATGTTGCCGCTTGACCAGCTGAATGCCGCAAGCAGCACCAGCCCAAGGCCCAGCGGGGTTGCGCTGCCATCGGTGTGGAAGGCGATCACTGCCAGTCCGCTGCTCGCCAGCAACAGCGCAACTATCTGGTAGGCCCCGACCTTCTCCCCGGCGAGTCGCATCGAAAGGAAGATGGTGAAAAAGACCTGCGTCTGCACCACCAGTGAGGCAAGCCCGGGGGTGATATCCGCACGCATCGCGGTAAACAATATCCCGAACTGTCCTGCCCCAATCAGCGTGCCATAGGCAGCGAGATTCCCCCAGCCGACTTTCGGTCTGGGAAGGAAAAAGGCGAGCGGGAAGAACGCCAGTGAGAAGCGCAACAAGGCGAGCGTCAGCGGCGGCAGATGTTCGAGCGCATATTTGATGACGACAAAGTTCGTCCCCCACACCGCCATAATCGCAACGGCAAGCAGCAGATGGGCGGGCGGTAGCCCGTGGCGCGTCGGCATTGCTCAGCCCCGACCGCGCTCAGGCAGCCTTGCCGTGCAGCGTATCCATGCTGACAGCGGTTCCGGCATCAATCTCCGCCGCCTTGGCCTCGACCAGCTTGACGATGTGGCCGATCATATCGGCATCCGCGACATGATGGTCGGTGACGCCCGACAGATAGACCATATGCTTGCCATTGCCGCCGCCGGTGATGCCGATGTCGGTCTCGCGCGCTTCGCCGGGGCCGTTGACCACGCAGCCGAGGACCGAAAGCGACATCGGAGTCTTGATATGCTGCAGCGCGTCTTCGAGTTTCTGCACAGTGCGGATCACATCAAAGCCCTGCCGTGCGCAGCTGGGGCAGCTGACCACGCGAACGCCGCGCGTGCGCAGGCCCAGCGTCTTCAGAATTTCATAACCGACGCGGACTTCCTCTTCGGGCTCCGCAGATAGCGACACACGGATGGTATCACCAATCCCCGCCCAAAGCAGATTGCCGATGCCAAGCGCCGATTTCACCGTGCCGCCGATCAAGCCACCAGCTTCGGTAATCCCCAGATGCAGCGGACAATCGACTGCCTCGGCCAAACCCATATAGGCGGCGACTGCGAGGAAAACGTCCGACGCCTTCACCGCGACCTTATATTCGTGGAAATCGCGATCCTGCAGCAGCTTGATATGACCGAGTGCAGATTCGATCAGCGCCTCGGGGCAAGGTTCGCCATATTTTTCGAGCAGGTCTTTTTCGAGGGAGCCAGCGTTGACGCCGATGCGGATCGCACAGCCATTGGCCTTCGCCGCATTGACCACTTCGTTGACGCGCTCGGCACTGCCGATATTGCCGGGGTTAATACGCAGGCATGCCGCGCCAGCATCCGCCGCCTCAAGTGCGCGTTTGTAGTGAAAATGGATATCGGCAACGATCGGGACATGCGTCGCGCGGACAATCTGCTTGAGCGCCGCCGTGCTTTCCACATCGGGGCAGGAGACACGGATGATATCCACGCCCGCATCCTCGCAGCGGCGGATCTGATCAATCGTCGCCTTGGCATCGCTGGTGAGCGTATTGGTCATCGTCTGCACCGCAATCGGTGCGTCGCCTCCAATGGGAACCGAACCGACCATGATCTGGCGGGATTGACGACGCGCGATATCGCGCCAGGGGCGTATGGAAGACATGGGAGTGATATAGGCAAGGTTGGCGCGGGCGGCAATGTCGGTCAGTTATTCGGCTACGCTATTGTGGCCTGCAGAAAGGACTGTCCTACACTGCCAAAACTGGATTAACGGGTCAGAAGTTAAAAGCTGGATATGCAGCTTGTGGATAAACTGTGCTTTACTTGTGGGAAATGGAATGCCAGATTCTTTTAGCATGCTTTGCCTGAACCATTTTATATGAGCCGCACTCGCCCAAATTTCGTGAATCCGCCGCTTGTTGAGCAAGCAATTACGGCGGCATTCGATCCAATTGAAGGATTCAGCTTCGTTCATGTCGGCGAATTTTGGTCGTTGGTGAAAAACGAATTCCCCCAGCACGACCATCAGTTGCCAATTGAAACCGCTGTAGAGCGTGACGAACTTCGCCAAAGTATCGAACTGGATTTTCGCGTAGTTCCAGCAACTGCTAGGCTGCCGAGAATGATGTTTCGGAACGATCAGGAACTCATCCAACTTCAACAGGATAGGTTTAGCTTCAATTGGACAAAAGCGAGCGATGAATCCGAGTACCCTCGCTGGGAGAAAACATACGCGCGATTTCGGCAACTATATCACACTTTTAATGAGTATCTTAGCGCAGCTGGATTGGCGGAACCAAACCTTAGGCAATGCGAAGTGACAAATGTTAACATTATTCCGGTAGCTGATTTCGGCAGCAGTTTTGCAGACATTTGTTCGGCGTTTGCTGTGGACCCGCTTGGCCTGCATGTGCCATTTTTGGTTCCGGAAACATACACTCGTGTCAGGCAGCATCGTATAGTCAACAACGATGGAAGCATGGTCGGGAGGCTTCATACCGTTCTACAGCCCGTATTTTCGAGCGAGAACGGGGAGCCAGCCTTTAGACTAGAATTAACAGCAAGGAGCCTTCCAAAGACGGATACTGTAGGGAAGATCGAGGATTTCCTGAAGATCGCCCGTGACAGTATAAACGCAGGTTTTATGGGCATAACAAACAACGAAATGCGAGCTAGGTGGGGAGAGACACCGTGAGTAATGCGCTTAGAACAGACGATCACTATGACTTCTGGCAGCCAGCCAGTGATCGGGTTATTTTTTCAGGATCCAGAGCTGATGTCAGGTGGCGACAGACAACTTCGCCACCACAAGCTGTTGTCGAAGTGTACGATCCCGGTTTAGCGAGCGGCACTAAAATTGAGTGGCGGCGTCAGGGTAATCGACCATTCCCCGCACCAGTTGAAGCCGCTCTTCGACAGTTGAAAGGATTAGAGGAGTGGGGGGGGAATTGGGACGGCTACAATGCGTCGCCTTTGGATATCGGAACCCAGCCCCATGCGGTAGATTTGATACTCGCTGGTCACAGGGTTGCCTGCGTCACACCGCGTGTGGTTTTGAACCCTAGCGGCGGAGTAAATCTCATTTGGGTCAAAGGTGATACGGAGCTTGATGTTAGAATTAATCCTGGCCCTACCATAGAACTTTGTATCGAAAATTTGACGACTGGTGATTTGAGCGGACCTGACGGATTGATATCCATTGATGCTGCGAAGAATCTGCTGATCGACTTTTGCGGCAGCTAAGCTGAAGCGCGTTTGGTCGGGATGATTAACGGGTGTCCGCTGACGACTTAACCATCTTGGACGAACAGCTATTGTTGAGGCGGATTCATCCGCAGTGGATTGCAAATGGCGAACCGGAAAGCAGCAATTTCGACGCAAAAAGATCGGATGATGGATTGTCGGTAACTCTCTGGGTGGACGAAAGCTCCATAGCGTACTTGCTAGCAGGCCACGAGGATTTTGGCATATCGGTACTAACAGCAGGCGATTTGCGGCAGGAAGGTTTTATAATCGAGCGGGCACCCATGCCCGACAACCCTCATCATTGTGATGCGGTAGGGCCAGTGGCTCAAAAGTCGTCCAAAAGATTAAGGCAAAAACACCGCTGGTTGAAAAAGCCGGGCGAGGCTATCCTCGATTTATAGCGAACCGAGTATATTTTTGTTTAGAAACTGCGCAGTTTAGACAATTCTATCGTTTTTCGAATGACCGTTTCGGCGCTTTCAATTACCCTTCAACCATGAGCTGGAAGAGAGAGATCGAGAATCTGCGCGCGCGTGAAGTGCTGGCAGAAAAAATGGGGGGCGAGGAAAAGCTCGCACGGCAGCATGGGCAGGGAAAGCTTGATGCGCGCGAACGGTTGAAGCGCCTGCTCGACCCCGGCAGTTTTCGCGAGATTGGCAAGATCGCCGGACGCGGCACCTATGATGAGGCGGGCGAACTCACCGACTTCGCGCCATCCAATTTCATCTTCGGACGCGGCCAGATCGATGGTCGCCCGGTGGTCGCCTCGGCTGACGACTTTACCGTGCGCGGCGGGGCGGCTGACGCGGCGCTGCACCGCAAATTCGTCCAGTGCGAGAAAATGGCACACACCATGGGCCTGCCGCTGATCCGCATGATCGACGGCACCGGTGGTGGCGGTTCGGTCAAGACGCTTGAGGATACCGGCTACACCTATGTGCCCGTCACCCCTAGCTGGGAAGATATCATCAAGAATCTAGAGACGGTTCCGGTGGTGGCGCTGGCACTCGGCCCAACGGCGGGGATGGGCGCGGCGCGCACCGTTGCCAGCCAATATTCGATCATGGTCAAGGGGCTGAGCCAGCTGTTCGCTGCTGGCCCGGTGGTCGCGGCGCAGATCGGTGACGAATTGTCGAAGGAGCAACTCGGCGGCAGCGAGATCCATGCCCGAAACGGCGTTGTCGACGAGGAAGTGGCAAGCGAAGACGAAGCTTTCGCTTACGCCCGGCGCTTTCTATCGTACCTGCCACCTTCGATAGGCAAATTCGCGGCGCGCACCGCCTGCACCGATCCGGTGGGCCGGCGCGACGAAAAGCTGCTGTCGATCGTCCCGCATGAGGACAAACAGGTCTATTCGATGCGCGCGGTCATGACCTCTGTGTTCGACAAGGGATCGGTGTTCGAAATGGGGAAGCGCTGGGGCCGTGCCGCGATCACCGCCTTTGCGCGGCTCGACGGCTGGCCGGTGGCAGTACTCGCCAGCGACCCGACGTTTCTGGGCGGATCATGGGAGGCGCTCACCAGCCAAAAGGTCAAACGCTTCGTCGAATTTGCCGAACAGTTCAAACTGCCCGTTGTGCATCTGGTCGACAATCCCGGCTTCATGGTCGGGCTGGAGGCTGAACGCACCGGCACGATCCGGTACGGCGTCGAGGCAATGAACGCGGTGTATAAAGCAACTGTCCCTTGGGCCTCGGTGATCGTGCGCCGCGCCTACGGCATTGCCGGCAGCGCGATGTCGAATGGCGAGCGCTTCCAATATCGCTTCGCATGGCCCTCTGGTGATTGGGGCAGCCTGCCGATCGCAGGCGGGCTGGAGGCGGCTTATAAATCAGAGATCGCGGCGGCCGACGATCCGGCGGCGAAGCTCGAAGAAATCAAGGCGCGACTGAACGCCGTCACATCGCCCTTCCGCACGGTTGAAAAGTTCAATGTAGAGGACATCATCGACCCGCGCGATACAAGGCCCTTGATGTGCGAATTTGCCCATCTGGCCTGGGCAAAATTGGGCGCGGGCTGATCAATCTTTCCCCATCCGCCATTTCCAGCCGCCTTCGGTGCGCGCGGCATAAATCGGCAGGGGCGCAAAGCCAGCGATCAGGATCAAGGGTAATGCCACCATTGGGCGATCTCCGAGTCCAACTGCCAGCCCGATAATCAGCGCCATATGCGCCAGTAGCAAAACCCAGCCCTGCCATTTAAATGGCAGCCCGGCACCATAGCCATAGCGCTTGGCCCGGAACCAAGGGCCTTTATCCATGAAAAGATGTAGCATTTTCGGTCTCCTTCTTAACGGCCCGACCTCTTCTTCGCCCGATCCTGCTCCCGCTTGATCTGCAGAAGTTCCTCGAAATCGACAATCTCGCTGCGCGCCTTCATCCAACGCATCTTGGCCAGCGACCAAAGCACGATCGCGGCGATGTAAAGGATGATGTAAAGCGTGGTCAAAGCATCGGTTTGCGCGCCATTCATCATCCACATGAACAGTCCGGTCACTGGTATCAAAGCCAGCACCCAGAAAATCGTGGCACGCACTCCTTCGGCATTGCGTGGTGCAATTTTGAACGACCATTTTCCTGTTCTATAGAAAATGAACGGCTTGTCTTCGTCGCGCATCCTCAATCTCCGCTATCATTCATAGCCCGATCCTTCTTTTGCGGGTGGACGTCCACGGCGCGGGCCCTCGGTTACACCGACTTTTATGCCCCGCCGCTCCAGCGCCTCGCGCAACAACACCTCGACCTGCGCATTCACACTGCGAAAGTCACCCGCCGCTGCCCGCTCGATCGCGGCGTAAAGCGCCGGATCGAGACGGAGGGGAAATGCTTTTTTGGCAGGTGGCGGCATGATCAGAATTACTGGTACAGCGAGCCTGTATTGACCACCGGCTGGGTGTCGCGTTCGCCGCAGAGGACGACCATCAGGTTCGAAACCATCGCCGCGCGGCGTTCATCATCAAGCTCGACGACATTTTTCGCCGATAGCATCTCCAATGCCATTTCGACCATGCCAACCGCGCCTTCGACCAGCGTCTTGCGCGCCGCGACCACAGCCTCTGCCTGCTGGCGACGCAGCATTGCGCCCGCAATTTCCTGCGCATAGGCAAGGTGGGTGAAGCCGCATTCGTCGACGGTGATACCGGCAACGGCGAGACGCGCCATCAACTCGGTGCGCAATTCGGCGCCCACCTGATCATGGTTGCCGCGAAGGGTGACCTCCTGATGCGCGAAATCATCATAGGGGTAGCGTGCGCCAATGGTGCGCACCGCCGCCTCGATCTGCGCAATGACAAAGGCTTTATAGTCATCGACATCGAACAAGGCCTGCGCCGTATCGGTAACACGCCACACAACCTGCGCCGCCATTTCGATCGGGTTACCGCGCAGGTCGTTGACCTTGATCTTTTCGGAAATCAGGTTGTTTGCACGCACCGAAATCTTGGTCGAGGTCATCCACGGCCACACCCAGCGCAGGCCTTCTTTCCTGTCCGTGCCCTGATAGGCCCCGAACATCGTGACCGACGCAGCCTGATTGGGTTGGAGCATGTAAAAGCCCGACGAAGCGATACAGAAAGCGAAGAACCAGGCTACGCTTCCGCCAATGGTTCCTGGCGACCCGCCAACGGCTACCGCCGCAAAGATCGACCAGATCCAGACGCCAAACAGGATGAGCGCGATGGCGAACATCAAATAGCCACTAAAGGTCCGCGCCGTGCGTTCCCGGCTGGCATTGAGAATTGCAGAATCAGACATGATTGCCCTCCGTTAAAAGATGATATCATATTTATATCATTTCTGGGGGCGGGCAAGCGAAATCGGATGGGTGGTGCGGAATCAAAAAAGGGCGGAGTTTCCCCCGCCCTTTTTGTCTATTCTGGCACTTGGAGCAGCGCTGCTTTCCGCATTCTACTTCGCTGTCGTTACAATCGATTTGATGTCTTCCGCTGAGGGTTCCTCTCCCGGAACCGGAAACCCGCGTTTCTGCATGATATATTTCACATCCGGATCGCGACCGCGGAAAGCGCGATAGGCCTCTATGCGATCCGATTCATTACCGGTTGCCAACAACATCGAACGGAAGCGCTCGGCGGTTTCCTTGTCCCAGACATCACCCTTGTCGGTGAAGGCAGCCCAGGTGTCGGCATCCATCGTTTCGGACCAGAGATAGCTGTAATAGCCCGCCGAATAGCCGTCCGAGGAGAAGAGGTGGTTGAACTGCGGCAGGCGGTGCCGCATCACCATTTCCTTGGGCATGCCGATCTTGGCGAGCGCCTCTTTCTCAAAGGCGCGCGCGTCGGTTACCGGATCCTTCCGGTGGTGCAACATCATGTCGAGGATCGCGCTCGACAGATATTCGACCGTCGAAAAGCCCTGATTGAAAGTATCGCTCGCCTTGATCTTTTCGACCAGTGCCTGCGGGATTGGCTCACCGGTTTCCGCGTGCTTGGCATAGGTGTTGAGGATATAGGGCGTCAGCAGCCAGTTCTCGTTCACTTGGCTTGGGAATTCGACAAAATCGCGCGGCGTGTTGCCAAGGCCGGGCCAAGTGATGTCGTAGTTGAGATAGTGGAGCGCGTGGCCGAATTCGTGAAACAGCGTTGAAGCGTCGTCGATGCTGATCAAAGTCGGCTTGCCGCCCGCGCCCTTCACGAAATTATTATTGTTCGACGCCAGCGTGATGTTGTTCTTGCCCGAAAGTTTGAACTGGTCACGATAGGTGGTCATCCACGCGCCCGAGCGTTTGCCTGCGCGCGCGAAGTTATCGAGATAGAATAGCCCGATCAGCTTGCCGTTGCGCTTTACCTCGAATGTGCGCACTTCGGGTTCGAATACCGGAACCGTGCCGGTATTTTCGGTGAAGCTCAGACCGTAGAGCTTGTTCGCAGCGTCAAACATCGCTGCAACCATGTTGTCGAGCTGGAAATAGGGTTTCAGCTCATTCTGGTCGAGGTCATATTTCGCCTTGCGGACCTTCTCGGCATAATAGCGGTAATCCCAGGGCTCGATCGTAATGCCCGCTTTTTCCTTGTCGGCAATCGCCTGCATGTCGGCGACCTCTTCCTTCACCCGCGCAACCGCCGCTGGCCAGACCTTCATCATCAGGTCCATCGCCTTTTCAGGCTCTTTCGCCATGGTATCAGCCATGCGGTAATGCGCATGGGTTGCAAAACCGAGCAGTTCGGCGCGCTGCTGACGCAGCTTCAGGATTTCGGCGATGGTCGCGTTGGTATCATTGGCATCACCATTGTCCCCACGCATGGTAAAGGCGCGCCAGATCTTCTCGCGCAAATCACGACGCGGCGAATTTTCGAGGAAAGGCTGGATCGCCGAGCGAGTGTTGGCCACCGCCCAGCCCGTCTTGCCCTTGGCCTCAGCCGCTGCTTTCAGCGATGCGACGAAGCTGTCGGGAAGACCGGCTACGTCAGCCGGGTCGGTCAGCAGGATGTAGGTTTCCTCATCCGCCAGCACCTTGTTTTGGAAATCGGAGAATTTCTTAGAAATTTCGGTTTCATACCCGATCAGCTGCGCCTTCTGTTCTGAATTGAGCCGCGCACCGTTGCGTACAAGGCCGTCATAAGTGCGTTCGAGCAAGCGCATCTGCGCCTTGTCGAGGCCCAGATTCTCGCGTTCCTGATACAGATATTGCACCCGCTGGAACCAGCGTGCGTCAAGCTGCAGCTCGTTGAAAAAGGCGCTGATCTTGGGTTCCCATTCTGCCTGAATCTTGCGGATTTCGGGATTGGACAGGTTGGAGCTGTGCACACCCCAGATCGAGAAAAGGCGATTGACCGAGGCACCAGCCAATTCGTTCGCTTTGATCGTGTTATCAAAGGTTACCGGTGCCGGATTGGCGAGGACCGTTTCAAACTCGCTTTTCGTACGCTTCATAGCCTCTTCGAAGGCAGCCGGGAAATCGGCCGGTTTGACTTTATCCCATGGTGGCACGCCGTCATAAGGGCCGACCCAGGGATCGAGCACCACATTGGCCGCTGCGGGCGCCGCCACCGGCTTGGCTGCTTCAACAACTGTCGGCATCGCCGTTCCCGCCATCAACAAAATCGATAAGGGCCATGTCTTGATTCCTTTGTTCACATTCACACTCCTGAAATAGGTGTCGAGCCCGGCGCAACAAAGGCCGACGGTTCGCATGCTGCCTGCTTAGCTGCACTGCGCGATGAGGCAAAGCGGGTTTTGGGCCGGATTTGGGATGGACAATCTGCTCCATATTGGAGAAATGTGGTTCCGGGTGGTGGTACACAAGGGTCGGCGCAAATCCGGTCCCGACTTGATGGACCATCTGATGACCGATTTTGACTATAGCGAGCCTAAGCTGGCCGCTGCGATATTGTGCTATTCACCTGAACGCTCTGACCAACTGCATAAGTTGGCGCAGCAATGTGGCTGCCAGATCCGTCCATTGGGAGAATCGGTCGACTTTCTGTTGATCGACCTTTGCTCCGATTCCGATGTAGCAACAGCGGATTGGGCAGAGATTCATCGCTATCTCTACGGCAATGCAACCGAAGTTCTGGTCTGGGCTCCACTTGAAGGGGTGGAAGCCGCGTTTGCCGAGCTACCGCCGGAGCGATGCCATTTCTTTGTTGATGCAGCCGATTGGCAAGCTGTCCCGATATTGTCGGGCGCTATGCGTTCGGTAAAGGCTAAGCGGTTCGGTGACAGCGCCCGCGATGCAGGACAGGGGGAGCTGGGCGCGCTCCACCGCATCAGCAGCGAGCTCGCCGATTTCGCCCGCACCCTTGCGCACATTGCCGAACAGGACAGACAGCCGGGTTCGACCGTGCACGACAAGCCCGTCGGCTTTCGCCACGCCGCCCCGGATACATTCCGGCCGCTCCAGCCGACTTCCGGACGCAATGCACCGTTCAACGCCCGCCATATCCGCGAGATTATCAAACTGCGCCGGATGCGCGACCGGATGCTGGGCGAAGATCTGTTCGCCGATCCGGGCTGGGACATTTTGCTCGATCTTTTTGCAGCGCAAGAGGAGGGGCAGCAGGTTTCGGTATCCAGCCTGTGCATCGCCGCCGCTGTGCCGCCGACAACCGCGCTGCGCTGGATCACAAATATGACCGAGGCGGGCTATCTGGTGCGACGGCAAGACCCGCATGATGCCCGCCGCGTCTATATCGAATTGTCCGAAGCGATGGCTGGCAAGCTGAAAGACTATTTTGAGGCCATTGCTGATCGCGTCGCCGTGCCGATATGACTTGCCTTGGCGGCAGAGCTTTGGCAAAGGCGGCGCTGGTCCTGCTGGGGCGCTTAGCTCAGTTGGTAGAGCATCTCGTTTACACCGAGAGGGTCAGCGGTTCGAGCCCGTTAGCGCCCACCAGGACCGGACCATGAGCTTGCCGTTCATCTTACAGCAAGCTTCGGAGACGCATTTAATGCCGATGAGAGGGTTCAGCTTCAAAACTGCATTTGGCGGCGCCTTGCTTGCCTCGGTGCTTTTGTGCAGCCCGGCCCATGCGACGCTCAGTGCCTCGCCCTTCACTGCAAAAAAGGCTCCGGCCACAATTTTCCTGAAGAACAAAAGCCAGCGCGATACTGCGAACGACACGCGCCAGCAAAATTGCAAGCCTGCGATCCGTTCGATGACCGAGGGGCAGCTCAATCGAAATTGCAATTGCCCGAAACCGCGCCCGATCTTGATGTAAACGCCGTTTAGGCGGCTTCGTCGAGCAGTTTCGCTATCTCGGCATCATCCCATTCGACCCCGCCGACAATGCGCCAGACTTCTTTGCCCTGACTGTCATAAAGAATCGTGGTCGGCAGCGCGATGGTGCCGCCAACCGAGGATGAAAGCGCATTTTCCGGATCGGTAAAGGGCTCGAGATTGACGATTCGTGCCGAATCGAAAAAGGCACGCACTGGTTTGCGCCCCTGCAGATCCTGCGACACCGCGATCACTATGATCTCGCCTTCCTCCAGTTGCGCCAGCGCATCAAGCGTCGGCATCTCCGCCTTGCACGGCGCGCACCATGTCGCCCACAGATTGACCAGCAACGGGCGACCTGCATAATCGCTAAGCGCGACGTCTCGCCCGTCGGCGCCGGTAAAGCTGGTGTCTGGAGCAGCACGCCCGGCAAAGCGATAGCTCAACTCGGCCTTCAACCCGCTCTTGCTTTCCGGCCCGAAGCCCTCTTTTGCTGTCTCGTGGCCTTTGGCGGGTTCCGCTTGCCCCGATGGCGCAGTTTCCCTATCGCAAGCCGCCAGAAACAGCGGCCCGGCAAAGAGAAGGAACAGGATCATTACCCGCGGCACATCAGACTCCAGCAGCATGTGGGGCGGCCGGTTCGGCGCAGGCCCCGCAGACGTGATGCGCGAGATAAACGCCTCCATCCCCGTCGACAAGCGACTTTGGCAGCAGGATATTGCCGGCAGCAAGGCGCATGCCACGATGCTGGGAGCGCAGGGCATAATTTTCGCCGACGATGTCGCAGCGATTCTCGAAGGGCTCGAGACGATTGAACGCGAATATGCAGAGCAAGGCGTGCCCGAACATATCGAACTCGAAGACATCCACATGCAGGTCGAGAGCCGCCTGCGCGAACTGATTGGCGATGCCGCAGGCAGACTGCATACCGCGCGTTCGCGCAACGATCAGGTCGCGACCGATTTCCGCCTCTGGGTGCGCGGTGCCTGTGCCGAAGTCGACAAAGCGCTGGCCGGATTTCAAGCGGCGCTAGTCGAGCGCGCGGGCGAGCATGCTGAAAGCATCATGCCCGGCTTCACTCATTTGCAAGTCGCGCAGCCGGTGACGCTTGGCCACCATTTGATGGCCTATTATGAAATGGCGAAGCGCGACCGCAGCCGTTTTGCCGATTGCGCGCGGCGGCTGAACCAGTCACCCTTGGGTGCTGCGGCGCTCGCGGGCACTTCCTTCCCGATTGACCGCCACGCAACCGCGCGCGCGCTCGATTTCGACGCACCAACCGCCAACAGCATGGACGGTGTATCCGACCGTGACTTTGCCATCGAATATCTGGCGTGTGCAGCGCAGGCGGCAATCCACCTGTCGCGGATGGCAGAAGAAATGATCCTTTGGGCCTCGCAACCTTTCGGCTTCGTCAAGCTGCCCGATGCCTGGTCGACCGGCAGTTCGATCATGCCACAAAAGCGCAACCCCGATGCCGCCGAGCTGGTTCGCGGCCATGCAGGGCGCATCATCGGTGCCTTCACCAGCCTTATGGTAACAATGAAGGGCCTGCCGCTGACCTATTCAAAGGACATGCAGAACGACAAGGCGCCTTTGTTCGAGGCGCACGACCTGCTCGACCTTTGCCTTGCCGCGATGACCGGGATGGTCTCCAGCGTCAGCTTCGACACAAGGCGGATGCGCGCCGTTGCCGCAACCGGATTTTCAACCGCCACCGATCTGGCCGACTGGCTGGTGCGCGAGCATGGCATCCCCTTTCGCGAGGCACATCATATCACCGGCAGCGCGGTCAAGCTGTGCGAAGCGCGCGGTGGCGAGCTCGAATTGCTGACCGCAGACGATCTAGCAGGGATCGATTCCCGCCTCGCCGGAACTGCCCTGCCGGACCTTTCGGTCGAAGGCTCGGTCGCCAGCCGCACCAGCACTGGCGGCACCGCGCCACTTCGGGTAAAAGAGGCAGTTGCGGCAGCGCGAAAGGAACTGGGAATATGACTCCGATGCGCAAAATAGCTGGAACAGCGCTGGTTGTGCTGACGCTTTCCGCTTGCGGTAAAGTCGGAGATTTGCAGCCCAAGGTGGGACAGGCGATGCCCGACAAGGCCTATGGCCAAAGCGAAGTTCCCGGCGCCGAAGAGCTCTCTACCCCTTCGGTCCAGACCCGCCCGGGGCGCAGCGATGAATTGATGCGACGTTCGGAACGCCGCCGCGACGATCCTTTTGACCTTGCGCCCGGCGCAGAAGCGGATAATGGCGACGCGCCTGCGGAATCCACCGCGGAAGACCCGAAGAAGCCCGGCTGACCCCTTTCTTATGGACCATTTCCAGATCATCGATGGCGTGATGCACGCCGAAGACGTCCCGCTTTCGCGCATTGCCGATGAAGTGGGATCGCCCGTCTATGTCTATTCGCAGGCAACGCTGGTGCGCCACGCACAGGTGTTTCGCGAAGCGCTGACCAAGGCAGGTATCGAAAACCCGCATATCGCCTTTGCAATCAAGGCCAATCCCAATCTTGCCGTGCTCAAGGTGCTGGCAGGTGAAGGCTATGGCGCAGACGTTGTCTCGGCAGGCGAAATGAATCGCGCGCTGGCGGCAGGCGTTCCGGCAAAGGATATCGTCTTTTCGGGCGTCGGCAAAAGCGCTGAGGAAATGGTCGCTGCGCTGAAGGCAGGAATTGGCCAGTTCAACATCGAATCCGAAGAAGAAGGTCGCGAACTGGCGGCGATTGCCGAGACTCTGGGCCGTCGCGCCGATGCCGTGCTGCGGATCAACCCCGATGTCGACGCGCAGACCAATGCCAAGATTTCAACCGGTAAGGCAGAAAACAAGTTCGGACTGGGCCTGCATCAGGCGCAGGGCATTTATGCGCGACTGGCGGGATTGCCCGGGCTCAACATGCGCGGCGTTGCGCTGCATATTGGCAGCCAGCTGCTCAACCTCGAGCCGCTCGAAACTGCCTTTGGCAAGATCGGCAAGCTGATCGCCGATTTGCGCAATTCCGGGCACAGCATCACCCATGTTGATTTGGGTGGCGGCCTTGGCGTGCGCTACAAGGACGGCGATGTTCCCCCGCACCCGGATGAATATGGCGAAATGGTCGCGCGGGCGACCAAGGGCTGGAATGTCCAATTGATGTTCGAGCCGGGCCGCGTGATCTGCGGCAATGCAGGCGTGCTGGTGACCAAGGTTATCCGCGTCAAGCCGGGATCGGGCAACGTGCCCTTTGTTATCGTCGACGCTGCAATGAACGACCTTGCCCGTCCAGCCCTATACGATGCCTGGCATGATTTCGAAGCGGTCGAGCCTAGCGGTAATCGCTTCACCGCCAATATTGTCGGCCCGGTTTGCGAGACCGGCGATACCTTTGCGATGGCGCGCGAGATCGATGTCGTTCAGGCAGGCGACCTTGCGCTATTCCGCACCTGTGGTGCTTATGGCGCAACGATGGCGAGCACCTACAACAGCCGCGGACTGGTGCCCGAGGTGCTGGTAAGCGGCAATCGTTATGCCGTGGTCGCCGAACGCATTGTCCCCGCGACGATCCTCGACGCCGAACATGTTCCCGACTGGCTGGCCTGATTAAGCCATGAACCAGTTGCCGCTCTTCGTCACGATCCGCGGCAAGCCGGTCATCCTGCTGGGTGAAGGCGATGCAGCGGATGCCAAGAGGCGCCTGATCGAGCGAGCGGGCGGACTCTGTGTCGATGAAAAAAACACCGATGCACGCCTCGCCTTTGTTGCCATCGAAGATCGAAACATCGCCGCCGATACTGCTTCGCGGCTGAAGGCGCGCGGCCTGCTGGTCAATGTCGTCGATCAACCCGACCTGTGCGATTTCACCACGCCTGCCATAATCGACCGTGATCCGCTGCTCGTTGCGATCGGCACCGGAGGGGCCTCGGCAGGATTGGCGAAGATGGTTCGGCAGGCGATCGAGCGAATCCTGCCCGCCAGACTCGGCGAACTGGCGCTGCGCTTGCAATCGGCACGCGATGCTGTCCGTGCGCGCTGGCCCGATGGCGCCGACCGGCGGCGACAGATTGACACCGCACTTGCGCCGGGCGGAGCGCTCGACCCGCTATATCCGGATAGCGCCGATAAGGTTGACGAATGGCTGGATAAGGGCGGCGCCATCCCCGCTTCGGGTGTTGTGGCGATCGACCTCCATTCGTCAGATCCCGAAGACCTGACCCTGCGCACTGCGCGACTGCTTGGTCAGGCCGACCATATCTATATCGACGGCCCCATAGGCGACGAACTGGTCAATCGCGCGCGCGCCGACGCGGTGCGGCATGTCGGTGCACCCGGCAGCGAACTGCCATCAGGCCTTGTCATCCACCTGCGGCTGCGCCACGAATAGGCCGATGATGGAAATTTCGCGCGATAATCCCCTGCTGTTCTTCGGCTGTGGCAATATGGGCGGGGCGATGCTCGAGGGCTGGATAGCGGGCGGCGCCGATCCTGCTTCATTCATCGTAGTCGACCCGATGGCGCAGTCGCTTCCAAAGGGGGTGGCGCATTTTACCGACGCTTCGCAGGTTGGCAGAAAGGTCGGCGTTGCTCTGGCAGCTGTCAAACCGCAGATTTTTGCTGATATTTCCAGCCAGCTTGAATCGGTGCTGACGGAAGACGCGCAGGTGTTTTCGGTCATGGCAGGAGTTCGTATCAAGACTTTGCAATCAGCTCTGCCCGGTCGAGCGATCGTCCGACTGATGCCCAATCTCGCCGCCGCTCTGGGTAAATCACCACTCGGTTTGTTCGAATCCTCCGGCGAAGCGGCGCTGCGGGCCGAGATCGAAACTCTGCTCAGCCCTTTGGGCACGTCGGTGTGGATTTCAGAAGAACCGCTGATGGATGCGGTTACCGCGCTGGCAGGGTCTGGCCCCGCCTTCGTCTATCGCTTTATCGATGCGCTGGCGAAAGCCGGTGAAGCGCTCGGCCTCGATCCCGAAGTTTCAGCCACATTGGCCAAAACAATGGTCGATGGCGCAGTCGATCTGGCGGTCGGGTCCGACGCCAGCCCCGAAGAACTGGCGCGGCGCGTTACCAGCCCAGGGGGCACAACGGCGGCAGGCCTTTCGGTTCTCGATGCCGGATTGCAGCAATTGGTGACTGAAACGCTGAAAGCCGCACGCGATCGGGGCGTCGAATTGTCGAAACCCGCTTGAGGCAAAGAAAAGGGCCGCAGTCCCGGATGGAATGCGACCCTTGTGTTCTCGACTGATAGATATCAGCGATAGAAAATATGGTTGTCGATCGAACCAATGCGCTTCAGGCGCCAGCCGGGCGACACATAACGCGCGTGAAAGAAGAGCGCGCCTTCGACCGGGCTTTTCCAGCTGCCGTCAAGGGCGATGCGGGTAATCGCCACGGCGTTACGCCAGTGCAGGCTTCCGGTGTTGATCGAGGGCATTTTGCCGCCGCGCACAAAGGAGAATTGGCTTTTCTGATAGACCACGCCGCACAGCGATGTGGGGAAGCGGCCTGATTTGGCGCGCGCCATCACCACACGAGCAACGGCCAGCTGGCCCTCGAGCGATTCACCCTTGGATTCGAAATAAACCGCGCCGGCAAGGCAGCGTTCTTCGGCGTTCAGCTCATTCGGCGCGCCATGCGCGCGAACCAGTTCGGAAAGGCTGTTCGCTTTGAGAATTTCATTGTCTTCAGCGACGGGCTCATCGTCACGCACATCAGCAGTGGGTGACCCAGTCCCGGGGGTGAACATCAAATCGCTATTTTGAAGTTTGGTCACCGAAACGCTTCCGGTGGTTGCCGCGGTCAATGCGGCCTGGTCGGCGGCGAGGACAGTCGGATCGATGCTGATCGTCTGTGCCGACAATTTTTCGCCATTTGAAGCGCCGAATGCAAAACCGGCGTCCGAATAAGCAGCTCCGCCGAGTAGCGTGAGCGAAACAACCGCAGCAGGTGCGGTCTTGAGGAGGAATTTCATTATGTCAGTTCGTTGTGCGGCTGTGTCGCCAATGACGCGCGGTTGGTACTTTGCTTATATGTGCGTCAAATCTTCCACGTCCGACTTGCGTGTTTGCCTTGTTCCACCCCAGAACGTGCAGGCAACCTTCGCTATCACTGCGCGCGCATCTATTGTGCGGCGCAACAATGTCAATTCATCGATGCCAATATGTCGGTGAACCGTTCTGCAGACGGGACGTCCAGTTCCAAAACCCAGATATCGGGGTCGCGCACCACTCGACGAGCAATAAAAATGGAAATTTTCTCTTCTATATCAATATCTTCTATGGTTACTCGCGTCCAGGCGGCAGGTCCATCCAGACTAGGAAACCGCTCAAAAAGGGCTGGATTCTGTCCTTTTTCGCGCCGCAACAGCAGGATCGCTCCAGCCGTCCGGTCACCCTTGCGCAGCACGGCCGCAAAGCCGCCATGCGCCTCTGCCTGCCGGATCAATCCGGAAACCAACATGTGCGAAGCGAGCCTAGGCTCGATCATCGAAGCGCCTTAGCGGTGCCGTCAGGCGGCATCGCGCTCCTCAATCGGGCTGAGCAGGGCGAACAGCGCGCCTGCATCCTTGGCCCCGCGCAACTGGGCACAACTGGCTTCATCACGGAACATGCGCGAAACCTCTGCCAGCGCCTTCAGATGCGCGGCGCCGTCATTCACCGGCGAGAAGAGAGCAAAGGCCAGATCGACGGGTTCGTCATCCACGGCGCCATAATCGACCGGTTTGACCAGACGCACAAAAACACCGGCAGGAGCATCAAGGCCATCGACCTTGCAATGCGGAATCGCGGTGCCGCCGCCAAAGCCGGTGGGGCCAAGCCGTTCGCGCTCATGCAGCCCTTCCTGAACCATAGAGGC
Source organism: Sphingorhabdus sp. (assembly GCF_040079335.1). Classification (GTDB taxonomy): domain Bacteria; phylum Pseudomonadota; class Alphaproteobacteria; order Sphingomonadales; family Sphingomonadaceae; genus Sphingorhabdus_B. Next base: position 124,538 of record NZ_JBEBKL010000002.1, on the reverse strand, counting down.
ATCGACGCCGTAATTTTCGGCGGCCAACCTCGAAACAGTGTCGAGCAAGCAGTTTTTATCGGCGCATTCGATGTCAGCGAGTACCGCGCCATCGACCAGCCGGGTCGTTATACGAATCATCATAATACCCCATTGCACCGGCGAACCTGCACCGAAGCAATATTCAAATCATTGATCCCTAAAGTGAATATACTTTGACTTAGAACGATTTCAGGGCGTGGATTTCGGTTCAACCCACCCGATCGTGCCGTCTTCGCGGCGGTAAACCATATTATGTCGTCCAGTGCCAGCGTTTTTGAAGAGCAGCGCCGGGGTGTTGCGCAAATCCATCAGCATGACGGCATCCGAAACGCTCGATTCGGGGATGTCGACACTCATCTCGGCAACAATGACGGGGGCTTCGGGCGGCGGGGCTTCGGCCTCGACATCACCGGCATCGAACACGGTATAAGCTGCCTCTTCCTGCCGAAGCGCGTGCGCGGTCTGTTCATGCCGGTCTTGCAGGCGGCGCATATAGCGGCGCAGCTGCTTTTCGATCTTTTCGGCGGCGCCATCAAACGCCAGATGCGCATCAGATGCTTCGCTGCGCCCTTTTAGGATCAGTCCCTGCATGACATGAACGATGATATCGCAGGAAAATTTGTCATGCGGCGCGCGGCCAACCGTTGCCTGTGCGGAAAGAGCCTTGGAGAAATATTTGTCGGCAATCCCGCCCAAACGCGATTCGACATGGGTGCGCAGCGCGTCGCCGGTTTCCAACTGATGCCCCGAGACCCTTATATCCATGGTTCTGCTCCTTATTAATGCCGTTCCGAAAGGAATGGCGGTCAATCACTTGGCGAATGCGCGCGCCTTTCCTCTTCGGTCCAGAGCGCGTCCTTGATAGTTGCGACAAATGCACGGTGACGCTCCAGTTCCTCAGGAAGAGGCTGGTGCTGTCGTGGTGCATGGAAATGCCGGTCCGTACGGACCAGCGAAATGCGTGTGGTTTCGATTTCGATGCTGGCACCAGAGGCATCGGAAAATCCCAGCCCGATCTGCCGTCCACCAGTCAGTTCGATATAGAGTTGCGCCAGCAATTCGGCATCGAGCAGCGCGCCGTGCTTGGTGCGGTGGCTGCGATCAATCCCATAACGCGTGCATAAGGCGTCAAGCGAGAGCTTTGCGCCCGGATGTCGGGTGCGGGCAATCGCAATTGTGTCGATCATTCGTGCCATATCGACTGCTGGCCGGCCGCAGCGTTGCAGTTCCATGTTGAGAAAGCCGAAGTCGAAACTGGCATTGTGCGCGACCAGCGGGCTGTCGCCGAGAAATTCGAGCAGGGCATCAGCCTGGCTGGCAAAAAGCGGTTTGTCCGAGAGGAATTTGTCCGAAAGCCCATGCACCGCTTCAGCCGCCGACGGCATCGCACGTTCGGGGTTGAAATAGCAGTGGAAGGTTGCGCCGGTCATTACCCGACCGACCATTTCGATGCACCCGATCTCGACCATCCTGTCTCCGGTCAACGGGTCGAAACCGGTGGTTTCGGTATCGAAAATAATCTCTCGCATTCTGCCGATTCATATCGGCCTAATTATGCGAGTCTGCAAGGCTTGCGCGCAGTTTTTTAATCAGCGTGCGCACCTGTTCGCGCGTATCGGCAATGCTTGTGCCGGTATCGATGACAAAATCGGCGCGTTTGCGCTTTTCGGCATCGGGCATCTGCAGCGAAAGGATATGCTCGAACTTCTCAATCGTCATGCCTTCGCGGGCAAGTGCGCGGCGCCGTTGCTGTTCAGCTGGAGCCGAGACCACGAGAATCTTGTCGACCCCCTCATGCCCGCCTTTTTCGAAAAGCAGCGGAATGTCGAACAACACCATCGGAGCATCGCGATGCACTTCGAGGAAATCGACGCGCAATTTGCCGACGGCTGGGTGAATGAGGCCCTCGAGCTTTGCCAGCTTCGCCTTGTCACCCAGCACGATCGGCCCCAGTTTCAGCCGGTCGACGCCGTGCGGACCAGTGGTTCCCGGAAAGGCCGCCTCGATTGCATCGACCAGCGCCCCGCCCGGACCTTGCAGCTTGTGCACCGCGGCATCGGCATCGAAATGCGGGATATCCTCATCGACAAACATTTGCGAGACGGTCGATTTCCCCATCGCAATCGAGCCGGTAAGTCCGATGATCATCGGGCGTTTCGCGGCGTCAGTCATTTGAGCAACAACGCGCGGAGTTCGTCTTCGCAATCGGCGGGGGGCGCCTGACCGAAGAAGAGTTCGAAGGCAAAGGCCGCCTGACCGATCAGCATATCAAGCCCGTCGACCGTATCGAGCTCAAGCTCGCGCGCCTGTGCCAGCAGGCGCGTTTCAAGTGGCGTGTAAACAATGTCATATACCACCGCATTTTCCGGAAGTGGCGACAGGTCGATTTCGAGAGGTAACTGGCCAGCCATCCCCAGCGGGCTTGAATTCACCAGCAGCTCGGCGGGCGGCAAGCGGGCATCCATTTTGAGCACTTGCCCCTTCAAACCAAAATGGCTGAGCAGAGCTGCTGCTTTCAAGGGGCTGCGCGCCAATATGGTCACCGAGCCGATATCGGCCTGCGCCAGCGCGAACAGGATCGCCCGCGCCGCGCCGCCCGCGCCGATGACAATCGCGTCGCGAAATGCCCACTCATCCTCGGCTATTGGGGCGAAGAATCCTGCGGCATCGGTATTGGTCCCGATCAACTGACCCCTTTCGCCGCGAAAGACGGTGTTGATCGCACCGATCGACTGACGCACTCCACCGGGGTCGGTAACGTGATCGAGTGCGGCAATCTTGTGGGGGATTGTGATGTTGCACCCGCGCCAATCGGGATCAGCCCCGCGGGTTTCAAAATAGGCTGCAAGATCTTCGGCCAGCACATGATGTGCGTGATAGCCGCCTACAATTCCCAGCTTTTTCAACCAGAAACCGTGGATCAACGGCGATTTGCTATGTTTGATCGGATCGCCGATCACTTCGGCATAGGACGTCATGACGGCATTTCCTTCCGCTCGCGCAGATAAGCCAGCAAGGGCAAAAGCGGCAATCCCAGAATATCGAAATGATCACCCTCGATCCGCGTGAACAACTGGGCGCCTTCTGCCTCGATCTGGTAACAACCAACGCAGTGACGGATAGAGTCCCAGTTTCTGGCGACGTAAGAATCGATGAAGGCCGGACTCAAGGGCCGGACATGCATTCTGACTGTCCCGACATGGCGCCACAATGGTTCGCCCGATTGCGCAACCACGACAGCGCTGAACAGGCGGTGGCTTTTGCCCGCCATCAGGGTCAATTGGGCACGGGCAATTTCAGGGCTGCCTGGTTTATCGAACAACGGCCCTTCGTCGAGCGCCAGCATCTGGTCCGCACCGATCACCAGTGCCCCCGGATGCTTCACCGACAGCTTGACCGCCTTGGCCTCTGCAAGCGCATCGGCGATATTTCGCGGGCCCAAACCTTCCGCCTGCAGACTTTCCTTGATCGCATCTTCATCGACCATTGGTGCCATGACGTCGAACTTTAAACCAATATTTTCAAGTATTTGCTTTCGGGAACTGCTTGTTGAAGCAAGGATGATGCGGGTCAAGACTCACCCTCCACCGCCGGTGACGTTTCCTGACTGTTGCGTTCGTTGAACAGATTGATGATTGCCGCCGCACTTTCTTCGATCGAGCGGCGGGTGACATCGATCACTGGCCAGCCATTGTCGCCAAAGATGCGCCGGGCAAAGGCGATTTCTTCCTTCACCTTGTCTTCGGCGACATAGTCGGTGTCGGGCGCCTGGTTGAGCGACAACAGGCGGTTGCGCCGCACCTGCACCAGCCGGTCGGCGCTGGTGACAAGACCAACCACCATCGGATGCTTCAAAGTGTAGAGTGCGGGCGGCGGCGGCGATTCCGGCACCAGCGGAATGTTGGCGGTCTTGTAACCGCGATTGGCAAGGTAGATGCTCGTCGGCGTTTTCGAGGTGCGCGAAACGCCTGCGAGAACGATGTCGGCCTCCTCCCATTCATGGTGGTTGAGCCCGTCATCATGCGCAATGGTGTATTGTATCGCCTCCACCCGCGCAAAGTAAGCGGCGTCGAGCGCATGCTGCCGCCCCGGCCGCGCCTTGGCTTGCTGCCCCAATATCCCTGAAAGCGCGTCGGTTACGGCATCGAGTGCAGCCACGGTGGGCAAACCGAGCGCGCGGCATCGCGCCTCCAGCTTCTGCCGCATTGCGACATTGACCAAAGTGAACAGCACCAGCCCGGGATTGGCCGCCACGTCGATCAGGATGCGGTCAAGATGCGCCTCAGACCGCACCATCGGCCAGAAATGCTTGACGACATCGACCTCGTCAAACTGGGCAAGCGCGGCCTTGGCGATATTTTCCAGCGTTTCGCCGGTGGAGTCCGAAAGCAGATGTAGATGGATGCGGTTCTGCAAAATTATGTCCTTCGCGCACAGCTTTGTGGGCAGCTTGGGGATAAATCAAGGGATGAAAATCAGCCCTGAATTTATGCGCGCTACCTGTCGATTCACCTCCGGAGTCGGGCACAGCTCATCCACAGCCTGAAACAGCTTTCCACAGCCTGTGAATAGCGGGGACGGTTAACATCGAATCGTCAGGCTCAGGTCAACTTCCAGAGTCAACATGTTGGCAAAAAGGGTATTCACCCCTAAGGGCCTCACTTGCCCACAGCACATCATATTTCATCATCCTTAGATTCTTCTTTATTGTTTATTGGACTCCCCGATGGCGACCGAAAATCCCTCCCGCAAATTGCTTGCCGTATTGCGCGGTCAAAAGTTTGACGTGCCACCCGTCTGGCTGATGCGTCAGGCTGGGCGCTATCTGCCCGAATATCGCGAATTGCGGGCGGAGAAGGGCGGTTTCCTCGAACTGGCTTATGATAGCGATGCGGCGTGCGAGATCACCTTGCAACCGATCCGCCGCTTTGGCTTTGATGGTGCGATCCTCTTTTCCGATATCCTCGTCGTCCCGCATGCGATGGGGCAGGATCTGTGGTTTGAGACGGGCGAGGGTCCGCGGCTGGCACCCAAACTATCCGAGAATGACTGGCGGGACTTCACCCCTGCCCCTGAGCGGCTGGAGCCGGTGTACGAGACTGTTCGCAAGGTCAGGGCGGCCCTACCTGCCGAAACCACCTTCCTGGGCTTTGCAGGCAGCCCCTGGACCGTTGCGACCTATATGGTGGCGGGGCAGGGCAGCAAGGATCATGCGGAGACACGCGCACAGGCCTATTCGGACCCGCAGAAGTTCGGCGACCTGATTGACGCCATAACCGCAACGACGGTCGACTATTTGTCCAAACAGATCGAAGCCGGTGTCGATGCGGTTCAGCTGTTCGATAGCTGGGCGGGTTCGTTGAGCCCGGCGCAGTTTGAACGCTGGGTGATTGCGCCCAATGCGGCAATTGTCTCGGCTCTGCGCGAACGCCATCCGGACACGCCGATCATCGGTTTCCCAAAGGGGGCAGGCGCCAAGCTGGTAGCTTATGCCAGTGAGGTAAAGCCTGACGCGATAGGCCTCGACGAAACGGTTGATCCGGTTTGGGCAAACGCGTCATTGCCCGAAGGCCTGCCGGTGCAGGGCAATCTCGATCCTTTGGCCTTGATGGCAGGAGGTGAGGCTTTGGAAAGTGCGGTCGCCCGGATTCTGGCCGCCTTTGAAAACCGCCCGCATATTTTCAACCTCGGCCATGGTATTTTGCAGCACACGCCCATTGCGCATGTCGAAAAGCTGCTTAACTTGGTGCGCGGGGGATAACCAAGGCGGATTCCCGAATGACGGAAACCATCGCATTGCTCTATTTCTGGCTCAAATCGGCGCATATCATCTTTGTGATTTTCTGGATGGCGGGGCTGTTCATGCTGCCACGTTTCTTCGTTTATCATCAGGAAAGCCCTGAAGGGTCGGACGAAGCAAGCCGCTGGGTCGAGCGCGAGCGGCGGCTGGTGCGGATCATCCTCAACCCCTCAATGGTGATCGTCTGGGTCGTCGGCCTGTTGCTCGCCTGGCACATTTCGGCGCTGAGCGAGGGTTGGTTCCATGCCAAGCTGCTCGCGGTGCTTGGGCTTTCAGCCTATCATGGTTGGATGGTCGGATACGCGAAGAAACTGGCCGTGGGCGAGCGCCCGATCGAAGGCAAGAAATTGCGCATCCTCAACGAAGTGCCAGGGATTGCCGCGGCGATCATCGTCATATTGGTGGTCGCCAAGCCCTTCTGACCGACCCAAACTCTTCTAACCGGCATTGACTATTCGGGCCCAAAAGCCTAATTAGTGCCCAAGCCCGTCCTGGGCGTGAGGCGCATTCCTCTTTTCAACGACAGCGCCATCGACCTTTCCATATCCAGCCGGCAGCTCTTTACGTCGGCAGTCTATTTTCCAGCGGAACACGCACATGCATTTAAAAGACCTCAAGAACAAAAAACCCGCCGAACTCGTCTCGATGGCCGAAGAGCTCGAGATTGAGGGTGCCTCGACGCTGCGCAAACAGGACCTGATGTTCGCCATCCTCAAGGAAATGGCGGAAGATGGCGAGCAGATCATCGGCGAAGGCACGATCGAGGTTCTTCCCGACAGTTTCGGCTTCCTGCGCTCACCCGAAGCCAATTATCTTGCTGGTCCCGACGATATTTACGTCTCACCCAATATGGTGCGCCAATATGGCCTGCGCACCGGCGACACCGTCGAAGGCGAAATCCGTGCGCCCAAGGATGGTGAGCGTTATTTCGCGCTGACCAAGGTGCTCCAGGTCAATTTTGAAGATCCCGACGCCGTGCGCCACCGGGTCAATTTCGACAACCTGACTCCGCTCTATCCCGACCAGAAGCTGACGCTCGACGCGACCGACCCGACGGTCAAGGACAAGTCGGCGCGGGTGATCGACATCATCAGCCCGCAGGGCAAGGGCCAGCGCGCCCTGATCGTGGCACCACCGCGTACCGGTAAAACCGTGCTGCTGCAGAATATCGCCAAGGCGATCACCGACAACCATCCCGAAGTCTTCCTGATCGTCCTCCTGATCGACGAGCGCCCCGAGGAAGTCACTGACATGCAACGTTCGGTGAAGGGCGAGGTTGTATCCTCAACCTTTGACGAGCCTGCCACCCGCCACGTCCAGGTTGCCGAAATGGTGATCGAAAAGGCCAAGCGTTTGGTCGAGCATAAGCATGACGTCGTCATCCTGCTCGACTCGATCACCCGCCTCGGTCGCGCCTACAACACCGTTGTCCCTTCATCGGGCAAGGTGCTGACCGGCGGTGTTGATGCCAATGCGCTGCAGCGTCCGAAGCGCTTCTTTGGTGCCGCGCGTAATATCGAGGAAGGTGGTTCGCTCTCGATCATCGCCACCGCGCTGATCGATACCGGCAGCCGCATGGACGAAGTCATCTTCGAAGAATTCAAGGGCACGGGTAACTCGGAAATCGTGCTTGACCGTAAGGTTGCCGACAAGCGCATCTTCCCGGCATTGGATGTCGGCAAATCGGGCACCCGCAAGGAAGAGCTGCTGGTCGAAAAGGACAAGCTCACCAAAATGTGGGTGCTGCGCCGCATCCTGATGCAGATGGGTACTGTCGACGCGATGGAATTCCTGCTCGACAAGATGAAAGATTCGAAGACCAACGAGGATTTCTTCGACTCGATGAACCAGTAAGGCAGCGCCCGCATGATCATTGAACATGCGTTATTGCAGGTTCGGGCTGGTGAGGAAGCGGCATTTGAGGCGGCGTTGGCGCAAGCCAAGCCACTGATTGCCGCATCGCCCGGTTTTCGGGGAATCGAGGTTCGGCCTGCCGCCGAAAAGCCGGGACTCTATCTGCTTTTGGTGCGCTGGGATTCGATTGCCGACCATCGCGACGGATTCCGCAAATCCGAGCGCTATGCGCAATGGCGGGCCTTGCTCCATCCATTCTATGACCCTATGCCAAGCGTCGACTATTTTGAGGACCCGCTGTGATTGAATTGTTATTTGCCAGCGCCGCTGCCGCACCTTCACTAGGCGGCCCTGCCGAAATCTGGGCGGCGATCGTCAAGGATTTTTCGAATATCGGTTCGCCTTCGGCGCTGTCTGCATTCTTGCAAGTCTTGATGATCGACGTCGTGCTGGCGGGTGACAATGCTATCGTCGTTGGCGCGCTCGCCGCAGGGCTTCCGGCCGACCAGCGCAAGAAAGTGATTGCCATCGGCGTCATCGCCGCGCTGGTATTGCGCGTTGCCTTTGCCCTTATGGTCACATGGCTGCTGGGCATCGTCGGTTTGATCTTTGCGGGCGGCGTGCTGCTGCTCTGGGTGGCGTGGCGCATGTACCGCGATATTGGTGCCGATCATGGCAGCGATTCCCCCGGTTCGCCTGAAATCACCGGTGACGAGGATTCGGGCATCAAGTCGGCGAAGAGCTTTGTTGGCGCCGCCTGGGCGGTCGCCATTGCCGACGTCTCTATGAGCCTCGATAATGTGCTTGCGGTTGCGGGTGCAGCCAAGGACCATCCGGGTATCATGATCGTCGGCCTTATCTTCGCGGTCGCGCTGATGGGGATCGCTGCCAATATCATTGCCAAATATATCGAACGTTACCGCTGGATCGCGTGGATTGGCTTGGCGGTAATCGTCTATGTGGCGGGCAAGATGATCTATGAGGGCTGGATCGACCCGCAATTGGGCCTCGGCAAGTTCATTGCCCCGATGATTGGCGGCTAAGACCAGCGTAATGGCGGACCACTGGACCGAGCAACCGGTACTCGAGGGCCTCCATGTGGCGTTGCGGCCGATGGTTCGCAGTGACGGACCTGCCATCGTTGATGCTGCCAGCGACGGCAAGCTGTGGGAGCTGTTCTACACTGTCGTTCCGGGGCCGGATTCGATTAAGACCTATCTCGACCGAGCCGAACGCGAGCTGGGTTGGGGCCGGATCATGCCTTTTGTGGTGATCGAAAGTGCTAGCGGCACTGTCGTAGGTGCCACCCGCTATATGCGGATCAATGCGCCGCATCGTCGGCTGGAGATTGGCACAACCTTTTACGCCAGAAGGGTGCAGCGCTCGCCGATCAACAGCGAAGCCAAACTACTTCTCCTGACTCACGCTTTTGAAACTATGGATTGCGTCTGCGTCCAGTTCCGTACCGACCATTTCAACTTCGCCTCGCAGCGAGCGATTGAGCGGTTGGGCGCCAAGCGCGACGGCCTAATCCGCAACCACCAGATTCTTGACGGTCGCGTTCGAGACACCGTGCTCTATTCGATCCTCGCCAATGAATGGGAAGGCGTGAAGCGCAATTTGCAATTTCGTCTTGCACGGAACGGCAACTGACCTAAGTTTCTTGCATGGCGGGCAAAATGGTTCCGATAGCGCATATCGTTTCACGGTCTGAGGCTTTGGTGGTTGCTTCGATGCTGGATGCCGCCGGAATTATCGTCCGAATCAGCGGCGAAGCCCACGCATCTGTCTCAGTCAATTCTGTGGCACTGGGCCATTATCTGCTGACCGTTCCCGATTGGCAACATGACGATGCCAGCCAGATTGTCGCCGAAACCTTTGCGGCGTCGGATTGGCAGTTCAGTGAAGGTCTACAGACAGCGGTTATCAAGCTACTGCTAGCAAATCTGGGTTCGGCCTACGCGGTGTTGCTACTCACCACGATGAAAATCGGCCTAAGTTCCCCATTATATCTAGGCCTGCCTTTTTTGATGTTGTTTAGTACTCCCGCCAATCCGCAAGGCCGCAGCGACTATTATCTGGCCGAGACCAGTCGCTAACCCAAATGCTCCGAAAAGAACGCAACAGTGCGTGAATCGGCGAGCTTGGCACCTTCCTCATCCCTGCGATTGCCCATCTCGGCGGCAAAGCCATGATCGAGCCCGACATAGTCGTGCAAGACGACTTTGGGATGACTATCCAGACCAGCATGCATCGCAGCCTGTGCTTCGGGGCCGACAAAATGGTCGGCGGTCGGGATATGCAGCATCAACGGATTGGCGATGGCGTGGCTCTCGCCCAGCATCGTATCAATCATGACGCCATAATAGCCGACCGATGCGTCCACATCGGTGCGCGTTGCGGCCATATAGGCGAGGCGCCCGCCAAGGCAGTAACCGACGCAACCGACCTTCTGCACAGCAGGCGTGCCGAGTTCACCGCGACGGATGGCTTGGACGGCAGCCTTGATATCCTTCACCGCGCTGTCCGAACCCTTGGTGTCGGCAAAGGTCTGGAAATAGCCAAAGGCTTCCTGCAGCTCCGCCTCGACGTCGGGGTTAAGTTCGACGCCCGGCGCGAACCGCCAGAAAATGTCGATCGCGACTGCAAGATAGCCCGCAGCAGCCCAAGAGTCGCATTTCTGCCGGATACCGGGATTCACACCGAAGATTTCCGGAATCACGATAATCGCAGCCTTGGCTTCGCTTGACGGTTTGGCAACATAGGCACCGAACAGGGCTTCTTCGTCAAATGCGCGGATCGTGGTCATTTCACCCATGGTCTTTCTCCCGAAATCAAAAAATTGCCCCTCGCGCTTATGCGACTATAGTGTGATCGACAATCGGGTTATTGCCCGAAAGGCAGGGAGGCTAACCATGAAATTCAACATTGAAGTCGATACGACCCCCGAAGAGGTTCGGCGCCTGATGGGGCTGCCCGATCTGTCCGAAGTGCATGAGGTCTATCTCGACAAGCTGAAAAAGGTCGCCGACAAAGGCCTGACGCCCGATATGGTGCAGGGAATGATCCGCAACTGGGTCCCAATGGGTGATCAGAGCATGGATTTCATCAAAAGCTTGATGGGCGGACTCGCTGGTGGTGGCCTGGGCGGCAAGGACAAGAAGTAGCTTCACCCTATGGACAGCGTTGATACGATCTTCGCGCTGTCCAGCGGCGCGCCGCCTGCCGCGATCGCGGTTGTGCGGATCAGCGGGCCCAAGGCGCTCGAGGCGGTAAAGCGGCTCTCAGGCACATTACCTCCCCCGCGTAGGGCTACGTTGCGCAGTCTGACCGATCCCCATGACGGAAGTCTGCTTGATCAGGCACTGGTGCTGATCTTTCCGGGGCCTGCGACGGCTACGGGTGAGGATTTGGCCGAACTCCACCTGCACGGCGGCCGGGCTGTGGTTCGGGGAGTCGAATCAGCACTTGGTGCGATTCTGGGGCTTAGAAAGGCTGAGGCGGGCGAGTTCACCCGCCGCGCCTTTTCCAATGGCCGGATCGATCTCAACGAAGCCGAGGGGCTGGCCGATTTGTTGTCCGCCGAAACCGAATGGCAGCGCCGTTCGGCAGCGGCGATGGCGGGCGGGGCATTCAGTCGTGCCGTTGAGGGTTGGCGCGAAACCCTGTTGCGGCTTGCCGCGATGCTGGAGGCGGAACTGGATTTTTCCGACGAAGGCGACGTTGATGAACAGGATTATTCTAAAATAACAAATGGTTGTAGAAAACTTCATGACGCCATAGAAGGGCATCTGAAGCTGCCTGCTGCAGAGAAATTGCGCGATGGTTTGCGCGTCGTGCTGGCTGGCCCACCCAATATCGGCAAATCCACCTTGCTCAACGCTTTGGTCGCGCGCGAGGCTGCGATTGTGTCCGATATTGCCGGCACCACGCGCGATGTGATCGAGGTGCCGGTGGCGCTTGAGGGGATACCGTTCCTCTTCACCGACACCGCCGGGCTTCGTGATGATAGCGGCGATGCCATTGAGGCGATCGGCATAGAGCGCGCGAACAAGGCGATCGCAGAGGCGGACATGCTGTTGTGGCTCGGGCCGGAAGGTCAGGGACCAACGCATTCGAAGTTGATCGAGATTGAAGCGAAGGCGGATATGGCCAAACATGTTCGCAAATCTGAAGCGCTCATCGTATCGGCCAAGACAGGGGACGGTATGGGTGAACTGGTTCAGCTGCTCGCCACATATGGTCGCGACATGCTGCCTCCGCCCGATGCTTTCGCGCTCAACCAGCGGCAAAGGCATTTGCTGCGGGATACGGTGCTGTTCCTGTCACACGCCATCAAGGCGGAAGATCCGCTGATTATGGCTGAGGAGTTGCGGCAGGCTCGACTTGCGCTCGACGCGCTGACGGGGCGAGCCAGTACCGAAGACATGCTCGATGCACTGTTCGGGCGATTCTGCATCGGTAAATAGCGCCTGTTCCACGTGGAACATCTTCGACATATTTTGACGCTTGGGAGCGGGTGCGCTATGCGCAGCGGCGATGAGCAATCGGGCAGATATAGATTTTGACGTTGTCGTGATCGGCGGCGGGCATGCGGGTGTGGAAGCGGCCACCGCTGCTGCGCGCATGGGTGTGCGCACAGCATTGGTCAGCTTTGCCAGAGACACCATCGGTGCCATGTCGTGCAACCCGGCCATAGGCGGATTGGGTAAGGGGCATCTGGTCCGCGAGGTAGATGCCTTTGACGGGCTGATCGCGCGGGCCGCCGATGATGCAGCGATCCATTACCGCATGCTCAATGCCTCCAAAGGGGCTGCGGTGCAGGGGCCGCGTATTCAGGCCGACCGCAAATTGTTCAAGGCATCGGTCCACGCCCAGGTTGCGGCAACGCCCAATCTTACCGTTATCGAGGGCGAGGCTGCCGAGCTACGTTTCGAATCGGGTAGCAGTGAACGCAAAGTGGCGGGGCTCGATCTTTCGGACGGCACCGCTTTGGCAGCCAAAGCTGTCATTCTCTGTACAGGGACATTTCTAGGCGGAACGCTGTTTCGCGGCGAAGAGCGCCTGACCGGCGGTCGCGTCGGTGAAGCGTCGGCGATCAAACTGGCCGAGCAGATCCGCAGCGCTGGTTTGCCGATGGCGCGGCTCAAAACCGGCACGCCACCGCGCCTTGACGGGCGCACGATCAACTGGGCGGTTCTTGAAGAGCAGCCCTCGGACGATGGCAGTTGGACAATGTCGGCGATGACTGCGCGTCGCCATGTGCCGCAACTATTCTGTGCAATCACGCGGACAAATGCGCAAACCCACGACATCATTCGCGGCGGTCTCGATCGTTCGCCGCTCTTCGGTGGGGCAATTCAGGGTCAGGGCCCGCGCTATTGCCCATCAATTGAGGACAAGATTTTTCGTTTTGGCGACCGCGAAGGTCATCAGATCTTCCTCGAGCCCGAGGGGCTCGACAGCCATTTGATATACCCGAACGGCATTTCGACCTCGCTGCCGTCCGATGTCCAACTGGCGATGGTTCGTTCGATGCAAGGGCTGGAAACGGTTGAAATGGTCGTTCCCGGCTATGCCGTGGAATATGACTATATCGATCCGCGGGCACTCGACCGGACGCTCAAAGTACGCGAGTTTGAAGGGCTTTATTGCGCCGGCCAGATCAACGGCACCACCGGCTATGAGGAGGCGGCGGCGCAAGGCTTGGTAGCTGGTATGGGGGCCGCGAGCGCGATATTGGGTCGGAACATGCCCCCGCTCGATCGCTCGAACAGCTATATCGCCGTGATGGTCGATGATCTGGTGCTTCACGGTGTGACCGAGCCCTATCGTATGCTCACGGCTCGTGCCGAGTATCGATTAAGGCTTCGCGCCGATAATGCCGCCACACGACTCACGCCGTTGGGGATAGAGGCTGGTGTCGTCGGTGCTGGTCGAAAGGCGCAGTATGAAGCGAAATCATCCGAGAAAACGCGGCTTGCTGCACTATTGGATAACGAGGCAACGGCTGACCAACTGATCGCGGCAGGCTTATCTGTAAAGCGCGATACAGGCAGAATGGCGCTAATCGATTGGCTCCGCTTCCCGGATGTCCGCTTGGCCGATCTGTTGAATGTTTCACGTGAAACACAAGCACAACTGTCAGAGTATTGGTCTGAAGATGTGATGGCCGAGCTGGAGCAGGATGGCCGCTATGCGCCCTATATCGATCGGCAGGCAGCAGAATTACGCGACTTGGCGGCAAATGAGCGCATCGGAATTCCCGACAGCATCAATTATCGCGCCATGGCTGGACTTTCGAACGAGATGGTTGAGCGGCTCGATAGCGCACGCCCTGATACGCTTGCAGCGGCGAGCCGGATTCGCGGGATCACACCCGCAGCACTGGCCGCCATTCTCGTCCATGCCAAGCGCGCGCAAGCCAGCGCCAAGCAGGCCGCATGATCGAAGATGAAGCCCGGAAATGGCTCGAACAGAATTTCGATGTTCCACGTGAAACATGGGAGAAGCTGGAGGCCTTTGTCGCTTTTCTCAAGGCTGAGGCGACGGAGCAAAACCTTATCTCTGCGTCAACGCTTGACCAAATCTGGGTGCGGCACATCGTTGACAGCGCACAATTGCTGGCCTTTGCGCCTTCCGGCCCTGGCCAATGGATTGATCTTGGAGCCGGCGCGGGCTTCCCGGGTATCGTCATCGCGTTGCTTAGCGACTGGAAAGTCGCTCTGGTTGAATCGCGCGCCAAGCGTATCGATTATCTTGAGCGGACCTTAGCACATCTTGGTCTTGAAGGTCGGGCGGAGGTTGCCGGGATGCCTGTCGAGCGCGTCGAAACGCAGAAATATGATGTAATCAGCGCCCGCGCCTTCGCACCTCTCCCTAAATTGCTGAACTTATCCGCGCGATTTTCCACAGATAAGACGAAATGGCTGCTGCCAAAGGGACGAAATGCGGTTAATGAACTTGAGGAAGCCCGAAAGGCGTGGGATTTGGATTTCTCGGTCCAACCCAGCGTGACCGACCCCGAAGCGGGGATTTTGGTGGGCACAGTGCGCGGAACCAATATTCGGCCCGTTTCCGGGACAAATGCTGGTGCTGCGGCGAAAGGACGGCGGAAGAGATGATCCGGATCGCCATTGCGAACCAGAAGGGCGGCGTCGGCAAGACGACGACCGCGATCAATCTGGCCACAGCCTTGGCCGCCTGCGGTCGTCGTTGCCTGCTGATAGACCTCGACCCGCAAGGCAATGCCTCGACAGGCCTCGGCGTGAAAGCCGCCGATCGCGAATATAGTAGCTATAATCTGTTGATGGGCGAATCCACGCTCGCCGAAGCTGTCGCTGGAACCATGATCCCGGGCCTCGATATCCTTCCGGCCACGGTTGACCTGTCGGGCGTAGAGGTAGAGCTGGTCGACCATCCCGATCGCGCGCATAAACTGCAAAAGGCATTGGCGGTTGAAGAAAGCCGCTGGGATGTTTGCCTGATCGATTGCCCGCCTTCGCTCGGCATGCTGACGATCAACGCGCTGGTCGCCGCGGATTCGATTCTGGTGCCGCTGCAATGCGAATTTTTCGCGCTAGAGGGATTAAGCCAGCTTTTACAAACAGTTGAGCGGATCCAGAATCGCTTCAATTCATCGCTTTCGATCCTCGGCGTGGCGCTCACCATGTTTGATCGCCGCAATCGCCTGACCGATCAAGTGGCAGAGGATGTGCGCAGTTGTCTGGGCGATCTGGTGTTCGAAACTGTGATCCCGCGCAATGTTCGCCTCTCCGAGGCGCCGAGCCACGGCCTGCCCGCCTTGATTTATGATCACCGCTGCTCGGGCTCGGAGGCCTATATGAACCTCGCGCGCGAACTGCTGGCGCGCCTGCCCGCACAGGAGATGGCAGCATGAGCGAAGGGGAGAAGCCGCTGCGCAAGAAAATGGGGCTGGGCCGGGGCCTTGATGCGCTTTTGGGTGAAGTGTCGCTCGATCGAAGCGCGAGCCGCGTTGCAGGTGGGGGCGAATCTGCCTCTTCCGGAGGATCGCAAGCGTTTGACGGTGTATCGACTATCGCCACAGCCGACATCCACCCCAATCCCGCGCAGCCGCGCCTGCATTTCAGCGAGGAATCGCTGCAGGAACTGGCCGCGAGCCTCAAGCGCCACGGGTTGATCCAACCGATATTGGTGCGCCCGCATGGCGGCAGCTATCAGATTGTGGCTGGCGAGCGACGCTGGCGCGCGGCGCAAAAGGCGCAACTGCACCAGATGAAGGCGGTTGTGCGCGAGCTTTCCGACGAGGAAACGCTCGAAATCGCACTGATCGAGAACATCCAGCGCCAGGATCTGAACCCGATCGAAGAGGCGGAGGCCTATCGCAAGCTGTGCGACGATTTCGGCCATAGCCAGAACGAATTGTCGGCGATTGTCGAAAAGTCGCGCAGCCATGTCGCCAATATGATGCGTTTGCTCGAATTGCCGACGCTGGTCCGCGAGCTGGTGATCGAAGGCAAATTGTCGATGGGCCACGCGCGCGCCTTGCTGGGCAGCGAAGACAGCGCCCGTCTGGCGGCGGTGGTCGTCAAGCAAGGTCTGTCGGTTCGCCAGACCGAGGCATTGGTCCGCCGTTCACGCGTCGACGAGGGCAAGGCTCCCAAGCCACGTATTCAACAAGGCTCGAACAACGATGCTGATATCCGCGCCGTCGAACAGCATTTGGGCGACCTTCTAGGACTCAAGGTAAAGATCGCACATAAGGGGCAGGGCGGGGCAGGCGCTGTCACCTTCGAATATCGCAGCCTCGACCAGCTCGACATGCTGTGTCAGCGCCTGACGGGCGAGCAATTCTGAAATTTTACGTGATTTTATAAGGCTATTGTGTACCAATATCCGCCGCGTTAATCCTATAAATATCTGTATCATATGCATTTTATGTGCGAATTAACTATAGCGCGTTAACCATGCGCAGAAGCATCATCTTATGATTCGATGTCCATAAGCGACCGTGAATGCAGTGGGGCATTCCGAATTTTTTAGTTTGTCGCAAAAGGGACCAGATAAATGATCAACAAGATGAAGCTTGCGCTTGCTGGCGCAATCGTCGCTACCGGCATGGTTTCGAATGCCGCTTATGCTGCCACTGAACAGGCCGATGCCACCGTTCAGGTGCTTGCCGCTGTGCAGCTTTCGGCTGTTACCGACCTTGATTTCGGTGTTGTCGCTGCTTCGGCCGCTGGCGGCACGGTTTCGCTCGGCGCCGCTTCGGGCGCAACGCCTTCGGCTACCGGTGTTATTGCCATCAGCGGCGGTGCTCCGGCCAGCTTCCAGGTGACTCAGGCCACCAACGGTGAAGTCATTGACCTGACCGTCGGCAACCCCGCTCCGTTGACCGGACCGGGTGCTGACATAGCGCTTTCTGGCCTGACGCTGTCGAATGCCAGCATCACCTTTAACTCGGCTTCGCTGCAGACCGTCTATGTTGGCGGCACCATCTCGCTGAACCCGAACCAGGTTGCAGGCACCTACACCGGCACGTTCGACGTGACCGCTGAATATCAATAAGAACTGAAACGCAGCCCAAAGCTGCGACCAGACCTCAAAAACCCCGGCAGGCCCAGCGCTTGCCGGGGTTTTTCCTTGGTTCCCGCCGCATCGTTAGCGGCTTGGTAACCATGTCCTGTTAGTCCGAAATGGAGGGATACCCGTGTTTCCCATCCGCATTGGACCAGATGAGACAGGTTAAATATATGAAGTTTCTTCGGAATATGGCTGTGGCTACATTGAGCGGGCTGGTTGCGATCGCGGCCTTGTCGGGTGCGCCCGCACAGGCTGCCGGCGATTTGCTGGTCGCGCCGACACGCGTCATTCTCGATGGCAAGCGCGGCACACAAGTGATCCTCAACAATGTCGGCGCCGAAGAAACCACCTATCGCATCTCACTCGAGATCAAACGGATGGGGGAAGACGGCCGTCTGGAGGACATCGATCCGGCTGGAACCAACGAAGCCGAAAAGGCCGCACTGGCGCTGGTCCGCTATGCGCCGCGCCGCGTGACCTTGCCGCCCAACCAGCCACAGTCGATCCGCATTGGCCTCAATCCCGCCGATACCCTGCCCGATGGTGAATATCGCGTGCATATGCTCTTCCGTGCGATTCCGAAGACTCAGGCGGTAACCGATGAGGCAGGGGCGAGCGATCTCAAGATCCAGCTGATCCCGCTCTATGGCATCACCATCCCCATCATTGTCCGCAAAGGCAATCTCTCGGCTACCGCCGCGCTCGCCAACGCCCGTTTGGGCCGCGACGAGGATGGTCCGGTGCTTGAGCTTGATGCGACCCGCAAAGGAACCCGATCGGTCTATGGCGAATTCCGCGTGATGAAGCCTGGTCAGGCGAAACCGATCATCGTGCAAAAGGGCATCGCCATCTATCCCGAAATCGGCAAGCGGAGGGTCGACCTTCCGCTCAGCGACGAAGAGGCGGCGGCCATTCGCGGTAGCGAGGTCATCATCGCCTATCATGACACGCCGGAAAATGGCGGTGGAATGATCGCCGAACTGCGCACGGTCGTGCGTTGAACAAACGGAGCTGAGCCAGAACGGCAACGGCCATGAAGTCGTTTCTTTCCAGACTATGCCGGGGCTTTATCGCCCTGGCCCTAGCCACCGGAGCCATATTGGCCCCGGTGGTTCCTGCGTTTGCGGCAGGATGGAAAGCCAATGACGATGACCAGTTGCTCCTTGATGTGCGCGTCGGGCGCTATCGCGTGGGCGATGGCGTGCGTGGATATCAGACCGATGCCGGCGCCTGCATCGATTTCGCCGATCTGATCATTGCATTCGACCTTCCGGTCCGGCTCGACAAAAAGTCGCGCCGCGCGACTGGCTGGTTGTTTGAAGAAAGCCGGACATTCACCCTCGACCGCGAAGCCAATAGAGTACAAATCATGAACAAAAGTTCGGCGCTTGCAGCGTCGGACATTTATGACACTCCCGAAGGCTGGTGTGTCGACAGCAAGGCGCTGAGCCGCTGGCTCGAAGTGTCGCTGACACCCGATCTCTCCGATGCGTTGCTGGTGGTCAAGGCCGATCGCAAACTGCCCTTCGAAATGGCCGAAGAACGCAAGGAACGCGCAGCGAAGGTCCGCCCTGCGGCGACATTTGACCTGCGCACGCTGCCACAGGCCAAGGATGCCTATCGTTTTTGGCGGACGCCCTCGGTCGACGTCGTGGCGTCAACCGGCTTTGCCAAGGAAGCGCAGGGTTCGGGCAAGTTCAACGCACGCTATGATATTTTTGCCAGCGGTGAAGTTGCTGGCGCCTCCTTTGATGCGCGGCTTTCCTCCAATGAAAGTGGTGTTCCAGAAAGTTTCCGCGTCCGTGCCTATCGCACCAGCGCAGAAGGCGATCTGCTTGGGCCGTTCAAGGCAACGCATTTCGGTGTGGGTGACGTGAATCTACCAGCATCCTTCGTTGGTAGTCAGTCGACACCCGGCCGCGGCCTGTTCGCGACCAACCGGCCGCTCTCGCGCCCCGACAATTTTGATCGCACCAGCTTCCGTGGCGAATTGCCCGATGGCTGGGATGCCGAACTGTACCGCAATGATCAGCTGATCGGCTATTTCCAGAGCCGCGGCGACGGGCGCTACGAATTTCTCGATGTGCCTTTGCTCTATGGGCAGAACCGGATGGAGGTTGTGCTCTATGGCCCGCAGGGGCAGATCAAGCGCGACGTTCGAATGATCCCGGTCGGGGCCAATTCGATCCCGCCGCGCGAAACTTACTATTGGGCCGGGGTCCAGGATGCTGGGCGTGACCTGTTCAACTTCGGTGATAGCGACGATCGGCCCTATAATGGCCTGCGCGCCGGCTTTGGTGTCGAGCGCGGGCTCGATGCAAAGACCTCGATCGGCGCTTCGGCGATCAGTTCGATCTATGAAGGGCGCCGCGACAGCTATGCCGAAGCGATGATTCGCCGTGCGGTCGGCCCGACGCTGATCGAAGTGGCGGGTGCGGCCAATATCGACGGCGGTTATGCCATTCGCGGGCAGATGCTGGGACAATTTGGCCAGGCGATGGTCGGTGCCCAGTCACTCTGGCTGTTTGGTGGCTTCCGCAGCGAGCAATATCTGCCCGGATTGCGCGCCGAACATATGCTGTCGGTCGACCACAGCCTGAAAATCGGCAATAAATCCATACCTTATGGTGTCAGCGCGACCTATCGCGAATGGCTCAACGGCAATAGCTCGCTTGAGGCCAAGGCTAGATTATCGTTTAATATCAATAATATAAATGCTTCCACCGACCTTGTCTGGGAACAGATGAAATTCGCCTTTGGTACCGATCCCCCGCAAAAGCTCGATGCATCGCTGCGCCTGAGTGGCCGTGTCGGCGGATTGCGCCTGCGCGGCGAGGCGCGCTTTGGCCTGCTCGGTGATGCCGGTTTCAAGGAATCGCGCATCACCGGCGAATGGCGTGCTGACGACAAGGCGAATTGGCGGGCCGAATTTGGCTACGACGCGCTCAACAAGCGCGGGCGGGCGACTTTCGGCTATACGCGGCATTTCGACAAGTTCGCACTGACTGGCCAGGTCATGGGCGCAACCGATGGCGCAGTTGCCGCACAGCTGAGTATTGCTTTCAGCATGGGGCCAAACCCGCATGGCAAGGGCTTCCACATCTCTTCGGAGAAACTGGCGTCAAGCGGTCAGGCGGCGGTGCTGGTTTATCAGGATCTCAATGCCGATGGTGTCCGTCAAACGAATGAACCTGTTGAAAAAGCTGTAGAAATTACGGCCGGCTTGAATGGCCGCGGGAAAGCTACCGACGATAACGGCCAAACGATCATCGGCGGTCTAGAGCCGTATAAGCCGATCCTGATCGGGATCGACGCAGGCAGCCTGCCCGATCCGTTCGTGCAGCCTGCCAATAGCGGCATGGTTGTCACCCCGCGCCCGGGCGTGCCGATCATTGTCGAGCTTCCGCTTGTCTCGGCGGGGGAAATCAGCGGCTATCTGCTCAAAGAGGGCGGCAAAGCGATGAACGGGGTCGATCTGGAACTGCTCGACAAGGCCGGTCGTGCCGTAAAAACCACGCGTGCCGAATATGACGGCTTCTTCCTGTTCGAAAGCGTGCCTTATGGCCAATATCGCCTGAGGGTTGGCGCGGTCGCGGCGGGCATCGTCGGGGTTCAGCCCGAGATCAGCGTTGCAGCCGCGCTCGATCGCAAGAACCCGACGGTGGATCTGGGTCAGATCGTATTGAAACCCGCGCAAAGGATCGCGGCAAGCAACTGACTTGACCCGCTGGCTGCAACAGGCTTTGGCTGCGGCATGACATATGAAATGCTATCGACCAATCGGAGCTTCGGTGGAACGCAGGGGGTTTACACCCATGACTCCGCCGAAACCGGAACCCGCATGACCTTTTCGGTTTTTGTCCCCGACCACGCACCGGGTGCGAAACTGCCGGTGATCTGGTATCTCTCCGGCCTCACTTGCACCCACGCCAATGTGACTGAGAAAGGCGAGTTTCGCCGGGCCTGCGCCGAACTCGGGTTGATCTTCGTCGCGCCCGATACCTCCCCGCGCGGGGAGGGCGTGCCCGACGATGCCGATGGCGCCTATGATTTCGGACTGGGCGCAGGTTTCTATGTCGATGCGACCGAAGTGCCCTTTGCCAAGCATTACCGGATGCGCAGCTATATCGAGCGCGAACTGCCCGAATTGATCGCGGGCCATTTTCCCGTCGATATGTCCGCCCAGGGTATCATGGGCCATTCGATGGGCGGCCACGGCGCGCTGACAATTGCATTGCGCAACCCGGGGCGGTTCCGTTCGACCTCGGCCTTTGCGCCGATTGTCGCGCCAAGTCAGGTGCCTTGGGGGCATAAGGCGTTGGGCGGCTATCTGGGGGAAGATCGCCAAAGCTGGGCGGACTATGACGCTTGTGCGTTGATCGAGGGTGGCGCGAAGCTGCCAGATTTGCTGGTTGATCAAGGAGAGGCCGATAATTTCCTCGCCGAACAACTCAAGACGCACTTGCTCGAGGAAAGCTGCGCCAAGGCAGGACAAAAGGCGAAGATCCGGATGCAGCCGGGCTATGATCACAGCTATTATTTCATCTCGACCTTCATGGCCGAACATCTCGCCTGGCACGCAGCCCGGCTGAAATGAGGCTATTGGGCGCGATCCTTGCCGGCGGGCAATCGCGCCGTTTTGGATCTGACAAGGCCGAGGCGCTTTTTGAGGGAAAACCGCTGCTCGACCATGTGGCAGACGCGCTTCGCCCGCAGGTTGCGGATCTGGTTGTCGCTGGAAAGCAATGGCCCGGGCTGGAAACGGTAGCGGATATTCCGGAAGCGAGGATCGGTCCGCTCGGCGGTCTTGCAGGCGCGCTCGATCTTGCATGGCGTCATGATTTTGATGCGGTGCTCAGTTCGGGTTGTGATGTCATCGGGTTGCCTTCCAGCCTTTCCGCGCTTTTGGGCATAGGTCCGGCCATCGTCGCGGACATGCCGATTGTCGGGCTTTGGCCCGTATCCGTCCGCACGACGCTGATCGACTGGCTTGCCGATCCGCAAAATCGATCGGTCTATCGCTTCGCCGATCACATAAGTGCGCGTCGAGTTGAGCTGGATGTTCCCTTACGGAATATCAATCGTCCTGACGACTTACCTTAGCGGACTGGTGTGAGTGCTATTCAATGCGTATCTAATGGAAGGCGAATCGCGGGTGTAGCTCAATGGTAGAGCAGCAGCTTCCCAAGCTGACGACGGGGGTTCGATTCCCCTCACCCGCTCCAGCCCTCCCTTCCCATAACATCCCGAAAATGCTACGAAACCCCTGGAAATTCTAGGGTTTTCACAACGCATTTGTCCCGCTTACGCCCGCATTTTCTCGCCGCATCTCGCGAATCAGGGGGCCATTTTGGGGGCCAAGTGGGTTTCGGTCAATTCGAGTGGCCCCCAGGCTGGGGGCCACTTGGGATGGAAGGGATTGAAATC
This sequence comes from Sphingorhabdus sp., assembly GCF_040079335.1. Lineage (GTDB taxonomy): Bacteria > Pseudomonadota > Alphaproteobacteria > Sphingomonadales > Sphingomonadaceae > Sphingorhabdus_B. Next base: position 101,872 of record NZ_JBEBKL010000002.1, on the reverse strand, counting down.
GTGGCACTTACTGACCTCGCCGTCCGCAATGCTAAGCCGGGACCAAAGCCCTACAAGATGGGTGATTCCCACGGCCTGTTCCTGCTGGTCCAGCCAACGGGCGGAAAACTCTGGCGGTTCAAGTACCGGGTCGATGGTCGCGAGAAGAAACTGGCGATTGGTCCCTACCCGGAAATCGGCCTGGGCGAGGCACGTCGGCGGCTTGACGAAGCCCGCGAAGCTATGTCCGCCGGCAAGGATCCGGCACGTGAAAAGCAACGCGACAAAGTCCGGTCGAAGCTGGAGGCCGAGAACACCTTTGCTGCCATCACCGCAGAATTCTGCGACAAGCGCAGACGGGACGGTCAGCGCGCGTGGGCACCGGCTACCGCCAAGCGTTGCGAGTACCTTCTGTCAATCCTGTGCGGTTCAATCGGCACCATGCCGATCGCCGAGATTGAGCCGGCTGACGTGCTGGTCGCGGTTCGCCGGATCGAAGTCAAAGGCAAACTCGAAAGCGCCCGGCGCACGCTCCAGCTGGCAGGCTCTGTGTTCCGCTATGCGGTCGCCACAGCACGCCTCAAGTCCGACCCAACGCGTGACCTCAAGGGAGCACTGACGAGCCCCACCGTCACACATTACGGCGCGGTTATCGACCCCGCTGGGGTGGGCGAGCTACTCCGGTCAATCGATGGCTATGAAGGCCAGCCGATCACCAAATTCGCGATGCAGCTCGCGCCACATGTGTTCGTCCGGCCTGGTGAGCTTCGGCACGCGGAATGGCCCGAAATCGATTTGGATGGGGCGCTGTGGACGATCCCGGCGAGCAAGACCAAGATGCGCAAGAAACATGTCGTCCCGCTCTCGCGCCAAGCCATTGCGATCCTAAATAGCGTGCAGCCGCTGACCGGCCCAAGCGGCTATGTCTTCCCCTCCGTCCGCACCCGCCGACGCCCAATGAGCGACAACACGATCAACGCCGGGCTGCGTCGCCTAGGCTATGCGACCGACGAAATGACCGCCCACGGTTTCCGCGCGATGGCATCCACACTGCTCAACGAAAGCGGTAAATGGAACCCCGACACCATCGAACGCGCACTGGCCCACGGCGACACCGACAAGGTACGCGCCGCGTACCATCGCGGGGCCCATTGGAAGGAGCGCGTGGCCATGGCGCAATGGTGGAGTGACTACCTCGACGAGCTGCGGAACGGGACGAAATCGGTCTGATGGGCGATCTAACGAGCTGATCGCTGGCAACTGGCGCGCAAATCGCGACTTGCGCGCGACTTGTCAGGATAGGTTATTGTTATTACAGTATTTATCCTCTTCGCAGACGCGATTGCAAATCGCGATTTGCAGGCAAATCGGATTGACACCAGCTCGAAATTTCCAGTTTTTGCCAATTCTACCAATAACTTGCACCCTGCAGCCCACTGCGTACGGTGTGCTTGCATTTTCAGTGCTCCAAAGGTGGATTCTATGACCTAAACCGACTTGGAAATAAGCCCATGAAACTGCGGGTTTCGACGGATTTCATAGCCCGATTGGCGCCTGAATGGAATCAAAAACGGGCAGACATCGCCTCACTATTTTTGGCAGTTTTCCGTCAAATGGTCAGCAAATAGCCATATTTGGTGGTCAAAACGCGAGGCGTTCCGCGCCTCTCCGCCAACCCCCTGCCCTGCGAATGGCGGGTCATTTTTGGCAGATCATGTGTTGCGGCGTTGGCACTAAAAAAGGCCCCGCAGCGGGTGCTGCGGAACCTTTTTTTTGTTCGACGATCAGTGATGCTGCGGCGCTACTTTGAGCGCCGCTTCTTGGGTTCATCATTGAAGGCTTCCTTCGCCTTGGCGAGGAAGTCGACCTGCTCGGCGATGATCTCGCATCCATAACGGTCGGTACCATTCTGATCGGTCCATTTGGTGTAATGGATACGTCCCGTGACCATGATCATCGCACCCTTGGCGACATGCTCAGCAACGCATTTGCCGACGCCGTTGAAGCAGGTGATCCGGTGCCATTCGGTCTCGGTCTGGCGATTGCCTTCGCCGTCTTTGAAGCTGCGGGTGGTTGCGAGTGATACCGTGGTAATCGTTGCGCCTGACTGGGTGTTACGGACTTCGGGAGTGTTGCCAACGAAGCCGACGAGAGTGACTGTGTTTTTCATGGATTTGACCTTTCGAAGCTGTTTCTAACTGTCCAAGGGACCATCCCTTTGACTGAGCCCCGTTAAGACCGGGCACGGGCAGGACTGCACCGAGCGCAGCGAGGGAAACCCCGCTCACAGGAGTGGTGCGGGCAGCGGCGCGAAGCGCAGCAACACGGTCCGCATGAGTGCGGGTTGCAGACCTGCCCGGGTCCGGTCAGGGGCGTGGATTAGTCATGAAAGGGGATGCTCATTTGGGCGGCTACGGCTTTGATTTGGAACGCCCATGAAGAAGGCTCTGCCCGCCATTGTCATTGCTTGGGAACCCGTGCTGTGCTTAACACCAGAACCATGCAGGGGCTTTCCGACATCGATACATTTATTGCCGCATGGCGCGATACGGGAGGTTCGGAACTCGCCAATACGCAGAGCTTCATCAACGGACTGTGCCAGATACTCGGAATTGACGCGCCTGCGGGCAGCCGGACCGACGATGTGCATAATGATTACGTGTTCGAGCGCCGCGTATTTCAGGATAATGGCGATGGAACGCAAAGCTTCGGCCGCATCGATTGCTACAAGCGGGGCGCGTTCATCCTCGAAGCTAAGCAAGGCAGCGAGGCCGATCGGGCGGCGGCAGAACGTAACGAAGACGATCTCGACATTTTCGGCCAGACCGCCAGTGCCCGCGTCAAGCGAGGAACTGCGCGGCGCGGCACGCCGGGCTGGGCCAAGGCGATGGTGCAGGCCAAAGGGCAGGCCGAACGCTATGCCAAGGCACTGCCCATAGACCATGGCTGGCCGCCCATTTTGCTTGTGGCAGATATTGGCTATTGCATCGAAGTCTATGCCGATTTCACCGGAACGGGGAAAGCTTATGCGCAATTCCCGGATCGGGCGCGCTACCGCATCATGCTGGAGGATCTGCACGATGAGGCAGTGCGTGATCGGCTGCGCGCGATCTGGACCAACCCCAAAAGCATCGACCCCGCCGCGCGCGCCGCCGCCGTCACACGTGATATTGCCAATCTGCTCGCGACGGTAGCCCGCAGGCTTGAAAAGCGCGGCTATAATGCCGAAACGACGAGCGGCTTTTTAATGCGGGTACTGTTCACGATGTTCGCCGAAGACAGTGGTCTTATCCCGCACAAGAGCTTCACCAATCTGCTTAAAAACCAGCGCGCGCACCCGGAACATCTGGAACATCAATTGGCCGCATTATGGGCGGCAATGGATGAGGGGCAATTCTCGCCTGCGCTGGGCGTGCCGCTCAAAAAGTTCAACGGCTATCTGTTCAAGGAACGCACCGCGATTCCGCTTGATGCCGAAGAACTCGAGGTGCTGATCCAGGCGGGCGAGCATGTGTGGACAGAGGTGGAGCCTGCGATTTTCGGCACACTGCTGGAACGCGCGCTCAACCCCAAAGAGCGGGCAAAGCTTGGCGCGCATTATACCCCGCGCGCCTACGTGGAACGCCTGATCAGCCCGACGATTATGGAACCGCTGCGAGCGGATTGGAACGGCGTGCGCGTCGCCGCGTCTGAGCTGATCGGCGAAGGCAAGGCCAATGAGGCCAAGGCGCATGTCGAAGCGTTTCACGCTAAGCTGGCGCAGACCAAGGTGCTTGATCCGGCGTGCGGTACCGGCAATTTCCTCTATGTCGCAATGGCGAGGATGAAAGAACTAGAAGGCGAAGTGCTTGATCTGCTGATCGAGCTGGGCGACGACCAATATGTTGCAGAGATTAGCGGCCACACCATCACGCCGGAAAACTTTCTGGGAATCGAGATCAACCCCCGTGCCGCCGCGATTGCGCAGCTGGTGCTGTGGATCGGATATCTACAATGGCATTTCCGCGTCAACGGCGCAGACAAAGCCCCGCCTGAGCCTATCCTGCGCGATGTGCGCACAATCGAAAATCGGGACGCCCTGATCGATTGGGACAAGCGCGAACTCGTCTGCAATGATACAGGCAAGCCGATGACGCGCTGGGATGGCGAGACGATGAAGGATCATCCTGTGACGGGCAAGAAGGTGCCCGATGAAGAGGCACAGGTTGAGGTTTATCGCTACATCAAACCGCGCGCGTCCAAATGGCCCAAGGCAGATTTCATCGTTGGTAACCCGCCGTTCATTGGCGGCAAGGATGTTCGCGAACGATTGGGCGATGGCTATTTTGAGGCTTTGTTTAAAACCACCGATGTCCCCGAAAGCGCGGACTTCGTGATGCACTGGTGGGACAAGGCGGCGTTGGCTGTGAGCAAATCTGCCACGCGGCGTTTTGGCTTTGTGACGACCAACAGCATCACGCAGGTGTTCAGTCGGCGCGTGATTGCCAAGTATCTGGAAGCCAAGGACCGCGTGAGCCTGCTCTTTGCCACTCCCAACCATCCTTGGGTCGATGAGAAGGACGGGGCAGCCGTGCGTATTGCGATGACGGTTGCGGCCAAGGGCAAGGCCGAAGGGCGGTTGCTCTCGGTCTCAGATGAAAGCGCAGCGCCGGAGCGGGTGGAGTTTTCGGAAAGTATCGGCGCGATCAGCAGCGATCTGCGCACCGGAGTCGATGTATCGAGCACCGGTCCGCTGAAAGCGAATGAGAAGCTGGCTTCGCGCGGCGTTCAGTTGATGGGCGACGGTTACATCGTCACGCCAGAACAGGCCGCACAGCTTGGCGCGAGTGAATCCCAGAGCAGGATTCGAAGCGGAAGCAGTGTGGAGCCCGACGTGATCTTCGACTATCGCAACGGTCGCGATCTCGCGTCCCGTCCACGCGGAGTGAAGGTGATAGACCTTTACGGTCTGAGCGAAGCGCAAGTGCGCGATGGCTATCCGGCAGTGTATCAGCACTTGATCAATGCCGTGCGACCGCAGCGCGATGGACAGGCATCGAAGAGCAAGACCGCCGACGCTAAGAAATATGCCGAAGAATGGTGGTTGTTTGGCAAGACCCGCCCGGAAATCCGCAAGGCCTTGGCGGGCGTGAAGCGCTACATCGCCACCATCGAAACCGCCAAGCACCGCGTGTTCCAGTTCCTGCCCATGTCGATCCTGCCGGATAATATGCTGGTCTGTATTGCGCTGGACGACGCTTATCATCTTGGCGTCCTGTCGAGCCGTTTCCATGTCCTTTGGGCAATGGAGGCGGGCGGAACGCTTGAGGATCGGCCTCGTTACAGCAAAACCCAATGCTTCGACCCCTTCCCCTTCCCCACCGATGTCCCCGAGCCTTTGAAGGACAGGCTCCGTGTCGAGGCTGAGGCGCTCGACGCGTTGCGCAAGCGCGTGCTAGCCGAGCATGATGATCTGACGCTCACCAAGCTCTACAATGTGCTGGGCGCGCTAAAAGAAAACCGCGCGCTGACCGATGGGGAGCGGGACATTCATGACAAGGGTCTCGTGACGATGATCCGCCAACATCATGATGCTATCGATGCGCTGGTAGCGCAGGCTTATGGCTGGGATGCGAACTTGGCGGACGAAGAAATATTGACCCGCATCGTCGCGCTGAACAAGGCGCGCGCCGCCGAAGAGTCCAAGGGCGTAATCCGCTGGCTCCGCCCCGACTATCAAGCGCCCGACTATTCTGCGCCCGTCAACGCCACGCTCGATCTGGGTGAGGCTGCCGCGCCGCAACCGGACAATATCATCCCTTGGCCCGAAAAGCTGCCAGACCAAGTCAGCGCAATCGCCGCCGTCCTCGCAGCAGCACCAACCCCGCTTGCCGCGCAAGACATCGCCCGCAATTTTAAGGGCAAACGCGCCGCTTCGGTCAAGCCTGTGCTGGATGCACTCGCGGCAATCGGCCAAGCAAGACGGTTAAAGGACGGTCGGTACGCTGCATAACCAGAAGCCGAAAAACTTAAGTCGTCATTTATCGCTTACAACAATGTGCCCTGCCCACTTTCTTCGGGTTTCTTGCGCCGCTGACGCCGCTTGAAATCCCATGGCGGCTCGGGGTTATCCATAGCCCATAGCCCGCGCCGATTTCGCTGCGCGTCCTGCTGCGCCCTGAAATATTCGTCTTCGCGCTCGAATGTCCATCGCTCGACCACCCAAGCCCAGCCATTTACGATCATCTCAAGCTCAATGTTTCGGGTAGCTGGGCGAGCGTTCTTAACGGTGCCTGTGCTGCACAGACCGTTTAGATAATAGTTGATCCTGCCTACCTCCAATTGCTCGGTCAGGTATCCCATGCACAACATCCGTTTGTACGGATCAATCGGAACACCGCCGGTTGATTCCTTACCTATTGGATCAAGACGAAGTGTTTTCCCGGCGATCAAACTTTGAAGAAATGCCTGCGATTCAGGGCCGAAAGGCTGTTCAATCTCAGGTGCATCGATGAATGCGAAGCGAAAGGGGATGCGTGGAACCCAGGCTTCGCGCAAAGGATGCCAGACGTTCGCCAAAAAGCCGTCACCATCAAACACCTTAACGACGTTGGCCTTCAAAAACTCAGCTGGTGAGGCTGGGCCGGGATCATCGGGAACAATGATCATGACAGACCGTTCGTCTCGTTCGTCTCGTTCGTCATTTTCTGAGCAACCAGCCAAAGCGCTCAGGATCTTGTTCGATCAAAAACTCAATTATCCGCTGCCTCTGCGATCTTGGTGTTCGGGACAGCAATGCGCGCAAGTCTTGATCGATGGCGTGTCTGTCCGCGCCAAGTTTCTCGGCCCTCACATACCATTCGCGCCCCGCTATCAAGTCACCGAGCTCGATATGAACAGCGCCGAGCAACGTGCATGGACGAAAGTCCTTCGGCGTCAATGCATGCGCTTCTAGTCCCATCGCCTTTGCTTCATCAAGGTTATGCAGGTCGCGGAACGCTCCTCCACGTGTAGTTAGAAGCGCAGAACGCACTTTGGCTTCAGTTCCCGCTTTTGCGAGTGCCTCGTCCGTCAATCCCAACGCCGAGCTCGGTTTCGCTGCCTTTCGCCAGTGACTGCTTGCGTTGATGGCGTTCCAGGGGTCGTGTGATCTTTCCCATTCGCGCGTTAGCGCTTCTGCCTCAATCGTATGCCATGCTCGTTGAAGTTCTTCGGTCCAGCAATCCTCAGCTTCGGTCTGAAGCCAGACAACATCATCCGCAGTCAGCCGATCGCCGCTGGAAACGCGCCGAAGCAGCGACATCACGCGCGGATACTGTTCCGAATCTACAAATCCGATCCCGAAACGTTGTCTCAGTTCTTTAGCTTCACGTTGCCTTCTGAGTTTGGGATCGCGCGCCTGTGCGGCAAAAAACTCCTTGAGTTCGGCAGCGCGCTGCATGGCCTGTGCAGCAAGCGCTTCCGCGCTTTCAGCGGCGCGCTTATCAGCAAGTGCAATACGATCCGCGCGCTCTAGTTTTGCCTTTTGCTGAAAGGCCTCCCAACAAATCTCTCCGGCAACCAACAGGCAAAGGGCGTCGAGTTTATTTGTCGCCAAAAATCCTAGCGACAATCCGCTAAGCGGAACACCGTCGTCGATCTTCTTCAATATTCCATTGAGCCGAGCACCCGACTGCGACGCACCCGGGAGGTCGTCGAGAAAATACCGGCTAGCTAAACTACCTATCATATTGCCTATTCACAGGATCTTTGGTTCGTTTACGCTAACGATAACATCTTAATCGCCAGATTTTAAAGAATGTCGCTAACGCCATCGTCTGCGATAGCGCCGATTGTTACTGAAACTTCCCCGCGGTTTTGCTGCCTTCTGGAGTTGAGCGGCCCGTTTACAAGCCATGCAAACTCTTCCAATTGCACCTGTGCCACCATTCAAAGCAGGATCAAAAAAGTCAGATTGCGGCCTGATGCAATTGCATTTTGTGCAGGGCTTCAGTTCTTTCGACGCAAGGCCGCCCGCTATCGCTTGCACTTCCTCAACTGCCTTAACATCTTTTTCGCCTTCAATCTGATCGACAAGTCTGCTCAAGCGATCCGACAATGTCGTGATCGGGTCATTGCCTAGGTTGAAGCGATTGATGCGCACAAACCGATATCCATAGCTTTCAAGCGTGAGTTGTCTCTCGATATCGGACTCCAGCATATACCGCTCATGTGTTCCGACATTAATCGACTTTCCTGGCTGGAAGTGATATTCGAACCCGTCATATTCGATAACAATACTAGCCGAGCCTTTGTCCGTGGAATATGTGACGAGAAAGTCCACTCGCCACGCAGGATGATTGTAAGTCGGATCGAGTTGCCGGAGATAATCCCCGATTGGAAATTGAGGCAAAATTTCAATGTTGTCCCGGTTTTCCTGGAAAAATGGTGTTTTTTGCAGCCAGTCGAGAACTTTAGCTTCCATCGGGCTATTCTGGTCAGTGAGGTCGACAGATATGTCACCCCTTTGAAGAAGATTATTATAATGGTTAAGAACGCGTCCGATTGACCCTTTAAAGGTGGCTATTGGTTTCGACAAAACGAACCAGATCATTTCCTCAGCGCGGCTAAATCCAACGTTGAGCCTTTGAACTTTAAGCTTTTCTTCGACCCGCTCTTCGGCGTCTGTAAGATCGACGGGGAACACATAATTCAAAGCATCTTCTTGAGAAGTCGCAACCATCGAATAGAAGATAATTTGCCTTTCTTCGCCTTGGCAGCTGTCGAACGTCATAACTTTAAGGCGAAGCCGATCCTGAAAATCAGCGCCCGAAGCATGAGAGAAAAGCATCTTCGAAAGTAGTGTCTGTTGCTCACGAAATGGCGTGATAACGCCAACGGTGGGAGGATCGTCTTCCTCGAGCAATTCTAAAAGCTGCAAAAGGATGAACCGGGCTTCCGCTTCATTGGTACCGCGCGTTGTCTTTGCGTCGCCGACGTCAATCTGATCAAAACGGATAACCTCATCGACCGGTACACCACGAATTTTTATCGCCTGAAGCTGACTGCCGTAAAATGTCTGCGACGAGTAACTGATGAGTTCCTGATATGAACGAAAATGCTTCCTAAGCATTATCGAATAATTGGCGCAAAGCTGACAGAATTCCAGAATTGAGCATTTCACATCGAACCGGGACAGGCGTTGAAGCGTACCTGCATCACTCGCTACTTTTTGTTTGAAATAGGCATTGAGTTCTGCCTTGTACTTCTCGTTGAGTGCAATGCTAGCGTTGGAAGATTTTGTGTTGCTGAACTGCTTGCTGTCTCCCAGCACAACCAGTTTTTTTGCGCGAAGCATCGCCGGAAAGGCTTGGGCAACAGAAACCTGTGACGCCTCATCAATCACGACAACATCGAACACGCCTGGCGCGAGCGGCATATATTCACCAAATTGCCGAATGTTTGCGATGATAACCGGAAAGGCATTCTTGACGTTGTCAAATTTTTCTTCCGGAAATTTTTGACGATTTGCGATGATCGAAGACAGAACCCGGGCATCTGCGCGTGATGTGTCCATGAAATCGACAAGGCGCTTGTCTACTTCAGTGTTCATGACCGAGACGTTAAGTCTTTCGAGGACCGATTTGCTTCCCGCATAGTCGAATTCCGGTGCTTTGATAAAAGCTGAACGCGTGGTAATCCAACAGCGCAGATATTTGAGCCCGACTACCCATCGTCCAGCGATTTGCTCCGGGTCGCCAATGAACAGTTTGTCTGGCATTGTTCCACCCATGCGGGACAGAAGGGCTGCTAATAGTTTTGCAACATTCGTCGCGATCCGAGGCGCTAAACGGTTCTGCGCTATTCTCGAGTACACCTCGGGAAGGTCTCTTTCATCAAGTGAAAACTCCGCCAAGCCCATTTTCAGTTTGGTCGTGCCGCTTTGCATTTCGCGAAGCGTGTCGACCTCGCGCTTTAACAAAATTGGACGTGTCGCGTTCAACTCTGTGTTTAAGTCGCGCTCGATCCCACGGATCGCTGAGCCTCGAAAAAGATATCCAAACACCGGCATTTTCATTTGGTCAAATTCGAGAAGCCAACGGCTTATATTAGCCAATTGTTGAATTGAGCAACTTTCAAAAAGTGCCAAGGCTGTTGAATCAACCTGTTCATAAAGATCCAAGGCTGCAACGTCCAACCGAGCTTCCTTTTCCATCGTCGCCAAATCGGTGGCACCACGGTTAATCAGCTCATGCAAATATGGTTGCAAAGAAACAGTGTTGTTCACACATTCAGAGAGATTGGAGATCAGGGTCTCGTGACCTACTGCCTGCAGGATCGGCACGAGTTCTGGGCTGAAGTGCTCGACCTCCTGTTCGAGTGTATGAAGGTCGGCTAGGTCTTTGAGTGAAATACTGCCCAGCGTCTCGCTTGTGCGAGCTATTCTGTCCTTCATCATCTCACGCGTGTCTGAGAGCTCACCGACTATTCGTGGCTGATTTGCCTTGCTAGCCCGAACATAGGCAGAAATCTGCGTAAGAGTTTGCTGCGAAGTAAGTTTTTTGAAATTTGCTTTATCCTGCCCAAGCCGCAGTATTGGGTTGACGAAATCCTTGCTGTGTCGAACTTGGCTCATTGTTTTGGACAATTTGTCTTCGACGACATTCAACGCCTCCGTCTTATCAGACAAAATAAGGCAAGATTTTCCCTTTAGCGCGCAGTCGGCTGCGATCGCGGTAATCGTGTGCGATTTCCCAGTTCCTGGTGGGCCTTCAACCACGATTATACGACCTTGAGGGTTCTGGATCGCAGAAAGGATTTTAATTTGCTCTTCGTTGAGAGGCACTGGCGAGTCGATTACCACGCGATCAACAATTGACCTGTTATCCCATTCGGCATCTACGTCAGCTGATATGCTAGTTGGATTTTCTACCAGTACATTGCCGACGATGCCTTCGAACAGCTCCATTACTCCCGCCTGATTGAGGCGTGCTTGCGTTATCATTTCCTCGTAATCATTGAGGAGCGCTTCGTCTGACCGATCAGAGACGGCGAAATGAAGCGCTGTCGATAGATGCACATTTGTATTCGAGGCTTCTGCAATAGAGCCGGCCTTGAGCTCAATTTCTCCTCCAAGATCGAGAGCATTGGCAACCTTCGTAAAGAGCGGCTGCACAATTTCGAAGAGATTTTGGTCGGGCGACACATAGACAATGCGATCGCTTATCGGGTTGAGCCACTGTCTTTTTGCGCGCTCACCCAACTCCTGCAGCACATAGTCAATCGCCCGCTTGTTTGCGTACAAATGGTTAAGGAGGCTAAAGAGGTAGCCGCCTTCCGACAGGCGCTCAACTTCAATAGGTACGTAAAACAGTGGGTAAGAGTGCCCTCCAAATTTCATTTGGCCAATGTAGAGATAAAGCTGAAGACCTTCGCCTGTCATCGCGTATGTTTCTAGATCGCGGAACTCAAGAAAGGCGTCAGCCGCCATAAAATTTTCGAAATAGCTGATCAAATCGCCATGGATCAGTTCGATGGATAGGAGTGCTTCCAAAGCCTCTGCCAACTCGGCTTTTTCCCCTGTGGCTAGAAATCTACTTAAAATTTCCGGCAAAACCTCATCGAGCTTACTGATGACAATGGGTATAATGTCAGACTCAGCCGAATATATTGAATCATGAGCGGAGTACGCTTGTTGCGATAATGGACCGTCAAGCAATGCGAGTAATGGAGCGACAATCTGGCTACCGACCTCTTCAGCTAACTTGGTCCTGATATGATCGACCCAATTCTCTGGGTTATCTATTGCCATACCAACGCTTTTACCAACCTCTGTGAGCAGGACAGAACGGACATTGCGCAATTCGGGTTCTGAGATTGCCTTGATCTGTTCCTTGACAATCGCGCGAAGAGTGTTGCTGATAGGGCGTGAATAGACCTTCGGCTGGAATTTCAGACCTGGGGCGCGGTCAAATTGTTTTCCCAGAATTTGCCAAAGATTGTGCTGAAGCAGGGGGTAAGCAGCAACACGCATAGCAGATCGAAAACCGCTGTCATTTTGCAAAACTATCCGTCGGCGTGGCGCTTGCTGACGCTTGAAATCAGATTCTAAGAAATCCAAGAAATATTGGGAAACCTTAATTGAAATCTCTTTTATGGTCTCGCTCGCTATTCCCACCTTTTCACCCCCGCACTTAACCAAGCGTCCCTTTAGCGCAGACCTGTCGACCAGCCTAACATTGAACAATCAACAGAAACGCTTCGGATCTGCAACATGTAAGTCTGTGCTAGCATAATTGTTGTCGAAATAACTGCTGCAGCATAACATAATCGGAACGCATTCAGCGAGAAGTCCGGGCGGGACAAGGAATTCGCTAGTGCAATTTCGTGATCCTTTGCATTGTGTTAAGCAAGGCTATTCTTGCCGATTTCGGAGGAGCTCGTTTTGCAAATTCTAGATGATCAACTGCGCCTAAGTGCAACCGATCTGGCAGGGTACCTAAATTGCCGTCATTTGACGCAGCTTGAACAGGCAGTCGCTCGCGGAGAGCTTTCGCGTCCGAAATTTTTTGATCCGATGCTGGAGGCTCTCTGGGAACGCGGCAAGCAGCACGAGCAAGACTATGTTGCGCATCTTCAAAGCCTGGGCTTGGCTATAACCCTGATCGAAGGCATTGAGGTGACAGATGCGGCCGTGGCCGATACTGTCGCCGCCATGCATTCCGGCGTCGATGTGATCGTCCAGGGGGCACTTAAAGGCGGCACTTGGGCTGGTCGGGCTGACATTCTAAGACGTGTCGAGACAACCAGCGATCTTGGTGCTTGGTCCTATGAAGCTGTCGACACGAAACTCGCCCGCGAAACCAAAGGTGGCACGGTCCTTCAGCTGTGCCTCTATTCGGAACTAATTGCTGAAATGCAGGGCGCCATGCCAGTTTTTGCCAGCGTCATACCACCTAAGACGAATTTCGAACCTGAGCGATTCCGATTGGCAGACTTCTCCGCTTACTATCGGCAGGTAAAGGCGGAATTGGCCGCGACTGTCGTTAGCGAGCTGCCGGTCCAGACCTATCCTGAGCCGACTTCGAACTGCGATGTTTGCAGCTGGAGCGCGAAATGCTCAAAGCAGCGACGCGATGATGATCATTTGTGTCTAGTTGCTGGCATTTCGAGTATGCAGATCGCCGAGCTAAAGGACCACGGCGTAATGACTGCAACTGCATTGGCGGAGCTGCCTTTGCCGCTGCCTTGGAAACCGGAGCGGGGTTCGAAGGAAGCGCTGGCTCGTGTCCGCGAGCAGGCTCGAATCCAGATCGAGACCCGCGCGGCAGGTGAACTCCGCTATGAGATGCTGATCCCGGTCGCCGGTTTCGGGCTCAATTGCCTGCCGGAACCCTCGGATGGCGATATCTTCCTCGACTTCGAGGGAGATTCCTTCGTTGGCGAGCACGGCCTCGAATACCTTCTCGGCTTCCACTTCCTCGAGAATGGCGAAACCCAATATCGCGGCCTCTGGGCATTCGATCGCGCGGCCGAAAAGAGTGCGTTCGAGACCTTCATCGACTTCGTACTTGAAAGGCTCGAGGTTCAACCCGACCTCCATGTCTATCACTACGGCGGTTACGAGACCGGTGCCCTCAAACGCCTGATGGGGCGCTACGGCACGCGCGAAGACGAACTCGATCGGCTGCTTCGGGGTCAGGTCTTTGTCGACCTGCTAAGCGTTGTCCGTCATTCGCTGCGGGCCGGCGTTGAAAGCTACTCGATCAAGAAGCTCGAACCGCTCTTCGGGTATGTGCGCGATGCGAGCCTGCCCGATGCCAATCTGGCGCTCAATCGCCTCCAAGTAAGCCTTGAGCTCAGTGATCCCGACGGGATTCTTCCGCAGGATCGCGATACAGTTGAAGCCTATAACCGGGACGATTGTGTCTCGACCCGCAAACTGCGCGATTGGCTCGAAGGCGAGAGGGCCAAGCTCATCGCGCAGGGCACCGCGATCACAAGGCCGGAGCCAGCAGATAGCGCACCAAGCGAGAATTTGGCCGAATGGCTCGAAGTCATTGGACCACTTGTCGAACAGTTGGTTGCCGATGTCCCGGTTGAACCTGCTGAAAGAAGCAGTGAACAGCATGCGCGCTGGCTCCTCGCCAATCTTCTCGAATGGCACCGCCGCGAAGAAAAGGCGACCTGGTGGGAGCTCTTCCGTCTCCGTGATCTTTCGGCAGACGAGCTGCTCGATGAGCGCGCGGGTCTGGCGGGACTGACCTTTATCGAGACTGTGGGCGGGACAGCGAAATGTCCGATCGATCGATACAGTTTCCCTGCCCAGGAAGCCGATATCCGGCCTGAGAAGAGCGTAAAAGCACCCGGCGGGCAGAGCCTCGGTACTGTCGAGGACATCTCGAGAGAGAACTGGACCATCGACATCAAGAAGACGTCGGCCATGGCGGGCGAACATCCCGAAGCTTTGTTCGTCCACGAGTTCGTATCCTCCAAGCCGATGCAGGAGTCGCTCGTTCGCCTAGCGACTTACGTTTGTGAAAACGGCATGATCGGCAGCGGCTCCTATGGCGCGGCGCGCGACATGCTGATGCGCGTTGCCCCGCGGGTCGGCGAAGATGCCGCATTGCGCCTGGACGGCGAGAAGCCATTGGACGCTGGTGTGCGGATAGCTCCGCTCATCGCCTCCGGCGTGCTGCCAATTCAGGGGCCTCCTGGCACGGGCAAGACCCACACCGGCGGTCACATGATCTGCGAGCTGGTCAAGCAGGACAAGAAGGTAGGCATCGTTGCCAATGGTCACGAAGTGATCCGCAATCTGCTTAACAAGACCATCGAGGTCGCAGAGGAAACCCACACGCCGCTCATCTGCATTCAGAAGCCGAAAGGCGGTTCGAAAGAGGATGCGACCGACCGGTTGCGTTTCGCCAAGAAGAACAACGCCGAGGTTTACGCCGCACTGCAGGCGGATTGCGGCGTCGCCGGTGGAACAGCCTGGCTATGGTCGGATGCGGCTGCCTTCGAGTGCCTCGACGTCCTTTTCGTTGACGAAGCGGCACAGATGTCGCTCGCCAACGTTCTCGCCGTCTCGCAAGCAGCCAAGACCATGATCCTGCTGGGCGATCCCCAGCAACTTGATCAACCGATGCAGGGCAGTCATCCGGATGGCACAGGATGCTCAGCGCTTGATCACCTGCTTTCCGGCAAACAGACGATTGGACCTGACGAAGGCCTATTCCTCGATGTGACCTGGCGCTTGCACCCGGATATCTGCGCCTTCACATCGGAGCTCTTCTACGAAGGCAAACTGACTTCGAAGGAGGAGACAGCCGGTCAGCTGATAAAGGCAAGTGGTATCGCAAATGGGACGGGGCTTCGCTTTGTGCCTGTCGAGCACAAGGGCAATCAGAACTGTTCGCCCGAGGAAGCCGATGTCATCGCGAAACTGGTCAGCGAGATCTTGGTCCAGGGCGCAACGTGGATTGATCGGAATGGCAATGAGAGACTGATCGATATCGCGGATATTCTGATCATCGCGCCCTACAACGCGCAGGTTTTCGAGATACAGCGCCGCTTGCCCCAGGGGCGGGTTGGAACGGTCGACAAGTTTCAAGGCCAGGAAGCACCGATATCGATCTACTCGCTCGCCAGTTCCTCGCATGCCGACGCGCCAAGGGGCATGGAGTTTCTCTACAGCCTAAACCGCTTAAACGTTGCAACTTCACGTGCCAAATGCGTGAGCATCCTTGTAGGGTCGCCGCAAATATTCGTCGCAGAATGCCGTACGCCGCGTCAAATGCAGCTTGCAAACGCCTTCTGTCGGTACCTTGAGCTTTGCCGTTAAACAACCACCCAGCATATACTTAGAGTAAGCAACATTCGTTGCTCGCGACGTGTTAAAACCATCTGCTTGGCGGATGAACCAATGGCAGTTTAGAATGGCCGATGCTCAAAAGCGCACTGTCGCCACTGTCCAACTGAGAAGTCAACCTGAATCCCTTAACTTTGCGGTCATCCAGTGTTCAAAGCATGACTGAAGAAACATGCCGTTCGTTCATCCGCTCAGTCGGTGAAATTACCCGCCTTAATCTTGGCGTTCACTCCAGGAATCCGATGTGTAAATCGCTCGACCATTATCTCACTCGCGCATTGCGCCCGTCGTTCGAAATCGCCGTCGTCAGGAAATTGGAGTAACACTGCATCATGTACGGGCAGCACTACCGGCTCTACGCCGAATTCTGCGATAATCCCGTTTAAGGCTTCTTTGAATATGAGCGACGCTGTGGACTGGACAGGTTGGTTCAGCGCCCAACGCTGTTCCTTCAAAGACAACGGCCCACCACCATTCGTACGAAGGCGCCGATTGCCGAACAGGCTCGCAACGTAGCCGTCTGCTATTAGCGCATCGTTTTGCCTGGCCCGAAAGCTCGCGAGCTCAGGGAAGGCTTCGAAGAACCCAGTGATCTTAGCAGCATATGTGGTTCTCTCGCCTGGGGGCGCATCTCCTGCCAACATTGTAGCAATTCGATCAGGTGTCATGCCGTATGAGAAGGCGAGAAAGACCCGCTTGGCGACCGGACGCTGCGCGGCGTTGTCGAAGAGCAGCTCCGCAAGAGCACTGTAGAGATCGCCCTCATTATAGGCGCGAATGAGCCCCGGATCTCCCGATAATCCGGCGAGTACTCCCGGCTCAAATTGGGCATAGTCAAGATAGATTAGCCGATGATGCGGCTCCCCGGTGATCAACCCACGGTATGCGCGCCGAAGCTGTTGGAGATAAGGGTCTGAGACCAAGATGCGACCGCTGATCGTGCCCAAGACATGGAAGATCGGAAAAAGACGATTGGTCCCACCGAGTGCGCGGCGGACTATGCTACCGTCACGTCCTGCCTTCATCATCGACACGAATGCCTCGGCAAAGGGAGATGCTAGCGCAGCCATCTCGAAGGCGCTTTGTAACTGGCCACCGGGATCAAGATCCATCAGATAGGCTACGTCGGTATCGGACAAATATTGCTGCACATTCCAATAGTTCAGGCCAGTGGGGTTCCTGTTTAGATGCTCCGCAACCCGTCGATAGGCGGCATATTTCTCGGCCGAGATTTGCTCGAGAAGGGCTTCCGCAATGGACGCGTCGACCCGGACACCGAGAAACTGTCGATAGGCGAAAGCGCTCTGCAATGGCCATTCAACAGTCGTAAGTCGATCATATTCCCCTTTCTGCCTCAGACGGGACTCCAAGCCACGCCAGACATCAGCTAAGGCTTCACCCGCCGCTTCCAATAAGCGTGTTAGCTCGCCTAGGTCTGGTCGGATCTCACGCGACAGTGCAAGTCGCTCAAACAGGTCCGCGTCGGTCTTGTTGGCAAATTGGCGCTTCAAGACAGGCCAAACGTTCCAAAGCTTTTCGCCGCCTTCATCCTTTGGCCGCCCCGCGAGAATTCGTAAGGCGTCGCCGAAATCTAAGATCTGCGTCGGCGGTCGATGGTTTAGGCGGCGTAGATCGTCGATCAACCGTGGCAAATCGTAAGTAAGCAATCGCGTAGGAAATCTGCTCAGTTCACGAGCATTGACATGCAAGCACTCACCTGAAGGCTTTCGAATGAGAAAGTGAGAAGTTTGAACCGCGAACGGGTCTGGAACGTAGGCTAGGAATGATATCTCAGTCATGAGGCGCGCTCAGTGTCGAGGATGCCGGTAATCGACACCGGGAGTGGTGGCGCGACATAGACGCCTTGGCGATTAAAGCTCCTGTAGACGTTCTTCAGATCATTGCGAAGTTTAGGTTGTACATGTTTGCGGATATAGGGCGCATAGTGGAGTTCTTGGATAGCAAGGAGCGCCGCGCGTTGTCCCATAAATGACTCAAGATCGCCAAATCTTTGTGCGATTTCCTCTCGGTCCTTTTTGCTACCAAATGCGCCAGCATAAAGCGTCGCGCCGCAGCGAGTCGCACAGTCGGGCTGATCCTGCACTACGGACATGGCGTAGGTAACTAGTTCAGACTGATTGAAATCCTTTTGGACAAGCAGCGCCCAGAGCCGGTAATTTTGCCAAGTGTAATAATTGCGTCCGTCGTCTTGGAGTAGCTGCGCAACACGATCGAGATCGTGGTTGGTCGTCGGAACAGCACGTAGATAGCGCGCCAGTTCGTCGGTCGCGGCCGGATGCGTAGAGAGAGCATCAATTACGAGTGGCGTAATCGGCGCGAAATATGCATCGGGCACTTCGAACTCTGGGCAGCTCGCAAGCGCTTCGAGGCGGCGAATGCAATACCGGAACGCGCGACTGCCGACCTCGCCGCCACGCAACAAACGCTGCGAGAGGTCCCTCAACAGCGGAAAAGAACGGCTAATCGAGCGAAGCGACCGAGTTTGCCAGATCGAATCTATCTGTTGTAGTTCAGCCTCACCCACATCAAGGCATTTCGAGACCTCTGCAGTCTGCGTCAAAGGCACAATCTCGGTCTTGCCTGAATTGACTGCAAGTCCACGTTTGCGCAGTTCGAGGCTAAGGGCTTTGAGCGCCTGGCGCGCCTGATGCTCACTGTCACAGGCGATTTTGATGTCATCCATGTAGCGGAAGTACCGGTAGCCTTTGTCGATCATCGCTCTGTCGACCGGTAACATATAAATGTTCGCCAGAAACGACGAAGCATCGCGATTCTGCGGTAGGCCCGCATGTTCAGAGTAACACCAGCTCTTTAGACATTCGAAAAGTGACGCGATGTAGGTGCGGATGACCGCTTTCTCGCCGGAATCGGTGTGAAGCTCGGGTAACAGATCAATGAGCGTTTCGTGTAACTTTTTTAGATCGATATTCTCAAAGTAGTTTGTGAGATCGGTTGAAAGAAGGAACCCAGCGCTAGTCAACCCATCGCGTACCACACCGGTAAAGTCTTGCCAGGCGGGAATTGCGCGCCGAAATAGATAACGGTCCTCCGATTTCTCAGCGGCGCGATGACTAAATACGCACCATGGAATAAGCGGGTCGTACAGTGGAACAAGACGCGCTGCGAGTGCATGATATAGGGCGCGCTCAGCGAGACTAATCTCCAAACCGTAGCGCAACGTGAAATTGTTCTTGGGTATGTTAAAGAGGGCGCGCTTCTCCGGCTTGAACGCGCCTTCGTTGCGGGCGAAGTTATCTCTTAGGATCGCTTCGATGTGCTCGTTATCGAGCATATCCTCGAACCGTCGGGGATCAGGAAACCAGTCATCCAATAGGTCTCGGCGCAATTGGCGCTTAATGATACCCTCATCGAATTCGATCGATCCAAGTATGACCGTCACTTATTTGACCATCGCTAGCGCCATTACTTTAGAGGTATAGCGACTTAGGTCTTGTTTTCAAGAACTCTGCCAACTTGAGCTTGCAGGAAGCGATCGATCCAGATTCCGCAGCTTTTGAGGGGTAGATATGTGGTGCGAATGGCGAAAATAGGGCAGCTTTGCTTCAGTAACCTACATCACCTCGGAATGTCAGCTAACACTTGGAGCATTCTTGAAAGCTGCCAGACCGGATCGTCCAAGAATTCGGAATCCAAGTTCGCTGACGCAAAAGTCATCCAGCCCGGCCTTCCAACAACTCCCCTACCCTTTCCGCCGCAGCAACAACCTGCCCGTCATCCAGATGCGCGTAACGCGCTGTCGATCCAATGCGGGCATGGCCAAGCAGCTTCCCGATCATGGGTAGCGTCTCGGACATTGCCGCAGCATGACTTGCAAAACTGTGCCTAAGATCATGCAGTCGGACATGGAGTAAACCTGCGGCCTTCCTAGCCTCGCGAAAATGGTGCTGCACCGATGACCTGAATTGCGTTGGCTTATCATGCCAAAATATCTGGTCATGCGTTTTATGTCGCGGCATGGCGTCGAGCAACGCTC
This sequence comes from Sphingorhabdus sp., assembly GCF_040079335.1. GTDB lineage: Bacteria > Pseudomonadota > Alphaproteobacteria > Sphingomonadales > Sphingomonadaceae > Sphingorhabdus_B. Next base: position 82,049 of record NZ_JBEBKL010000002.1, on the reverse strand, counting down.
TGACCTCTTCCCCGACCCAAACGGTGCGCGGTCCGGTCTTGCCGTCGTGCAATAACAAACGCCGCCCTTTGACCTCACCCCATGTTAGTCCGAGGATTTCGCTTTTGCGGCATCCGGTGAGCGTAATCACAAGCAGAGCCGTAGCCTGCATAGGAAAGTCCTGTTTCAGCTCTTCGAGCACGGCTCCAAATCGCGCCAGTTCATCAACGGACAGAAAGCATTGAAATTTGCGTTTGCGGTTGGGCCGGATACCGCGACAGGGGTTTGAACATTCCTCGCGGTAGCCCCAGCTTTCCGCCTTGTTGAACATGGCGCGTACCAGTTCAAAGCAGCGGTTTCCGGCACCCGGCCCTCCCCTGTCGGTTACGCGCTTGAACCATTTGAGCACCTCGGCTTGCGTAATCTCGTCAACGAAACGACCGGGAAAGGCATTGTCCAAATATATCCGGCGCGAAATGTTATGGCTGGCAATCGTCGATGGTTTCCACTGGATGGCGACCTTCTGCCAAAACTCTTCCAAAAATACGTCAAAGCGCGGTGAGGAACGGATACGTTTTGCCGCGTCGGCTGGATTGTCGCCGGTTTGTGCGCGCAACAATATGCGCTTTGCGACATCGGTAGCTTCGGCATTGGTGAGCAGAGTGGCATTTCCAATCGTAACGGTGCGCACGCGGCCCGCCATCATGGTCTGCACGATATAGACTTTCCGGCCTGAGGCATAATGGCGAATGCCAAAGCCCGCCAAGGTCAAGGACCAGATGGTCTGTCTTGGACGGCCCCAGCGACGTATCCCGTTGAAGGGAGCGATACCGACGGTTGCAAGTTCTTCTGCAACAATGCGGGCAAGGCTATGGGCGGTCATGCTTTTACTCCCATTGCTGAAGCAATCGAGGAACAGATGCGTGACGCGGCATCCATTACGGCGTCGTCGGCCAAATGCGCATAACGCGCGGTTGTCTCTGGAAGTGAATGACCCAAGAGCTTACCGATAACGGTGAGCGAGATGTCATCCCGGATAGCAACCGAGGCAAAACTGTGTCGCAAGTCGTGCATCCGGACATCGGGTAGTGCCGCGCGCTTGCGCAATATCCGCCAAATGGGATCGACGTTGAAGGGTACATGGGTTTTGCGGACACAGCCAAAGAGCAAGCCCGATTGCGAACGATTGGGTAACGCGTCGATAATCGCCTGTGCCTGTCGGTTGAGATAGATGACCTTAGGCCCTGTCTTGCTGTCGGGAAGAAACAGGCGCGGTGGCTTGATATACTCCCAGCGCAATGCGACGATTTCACTGCGCCGTGCGCCAGTGAAAATCAGCAGCCTGATGATAGCAACCGCCTTCGGGAATTCGCTTTCCGCGTCGCAAAGAACGGCAAAAAGACGGCGGTACTCAACAGGGCTGAGATATCGTTCGGGAAGTTTCCGCTTGAAACGCGGTGTTCCCCTGCACGGGTTCGAACCTCTGCGCCTATAACCCAATTGCTCGGCATAATTGAGCATCACTGCCAGCACCGGCAACGTGCGATTGAACACGCCCGAGCGCGAGGCCATCGCATCACGCCAGCGCATGACATCGCACCGCGCAATTGAGGCCAATGGCATATCGCCAAAGACCGGAATCAGTTCCGAATAAACTGCCTGGCGATTGCGATAGACCGTCAGTGGTTTCCAATGCCGCTCATAATCGCTCAAGAATTCATCGACATAATCGGCAAATATCACAGACTTTGACAAGCGCTCTTTGGCTCTTGTTGGCAGGCCATCGAGCTGGTTTGCCGCCAACCGTTCGCGCGCCTTCCGCCTTGCCTCTTCGGCGCTGACCTTGCTGATTGGTCCCAGACTGATCGTGCGTTGAACCCCGCGTTCGCGATAAAAGACGACCCAGCTTTTTCCATTGGGCGGACGGAAACGAAGACCAAAACCGGTAAGCTCGCTATCCCAGATCGTTTCGCTATGCTTGCCGCAACTTCTGCGCGCGGTATGATCGCTCAGCCGGACAGGTGGATTTTGTCGTCGGCGATCCGTTTTTGAGTGCTGATTCGTTTCCTCTTCAACGCCCGTATTCGGGGTAAGCGGATAGCCATTTTCACCCCCCGGAACGAGCGTGTCGCCCGCGACACAAACTCGTTCATTTTCAACAGTATAACTTTCTAAACTTGCCGAGATCGGCGTACGGTGTGCTTATGAACCAACTCGGAATTTGGGCTCGGCGCACTGTCTCTAAGTTTGTTGAAGGGATGAAAGTTCGACACAGCGGAGCCACAGCCCAGCGGCGCTTGAGACTTTCCTATCTCGCTGACATTGCAGCCGTTCGCTGTGCCGAACCCGGTCACCAAAACCGGCCTTTCGTTCAATAGGATGGCAAACTCCAAAATTAAGCGGTCTTAGCGGTGTCCAGCGCCAGCCCGTTCTCCCACTTTGTTGAAAGCGATCGAAAATGCTCTGATCGAGCCATTCAAATCAAAGTCGCAGAATACGTGCGGTCAGCCAGGCGCAATACCGCGCGCAGATCATCCGCCGTCGTGATAGGCCGGAGGTTGTTCCGGGTGACCTGGGGGTGGTCAAGGGCCGGTTGGATGCAGGCCTCAACCTGCTCGGCGCTCAATCCCAGGTCCTGCAGACTGCGCGGCAGGCCCAGGTCTGACAGCAAACCTTCCAGCACATCGGCAAATGAACCGGAGCGTCCCAGCAGACGCAGGACATTGCCATGCTGCACGGCGGCGTGCCGCTCGGACCAGCGGGCCTGTGCCAGCATCAGGACGCAGGCGGCTTCGCTGTGCGGAACATTGGCAAGCGGGCCGACGATGTGGACCATCCAGTGGCTGAAGCCGTGCGGCACCGATAGCTGCCCCATCCCGGTGTACCAGGTGGCCAACTGGCAGTTCGAAAAGGCTTCCAGGTCGGTGCCGCCCTTCAGCCGTGGCAGGTTCTCGATGAAGAGCTGGATGGCCTTTTCCGCCAACAGACTGGCAAGGGGGTGCGGCTGGGTGGAGCAGGCCGTGTTGATTGCATGGTCCAGCCCGCGAATGCCGGTCGAGAGCAGCAGCGACAGCGGCGTTCGCGCCAGCAGTTGCGGGTCGTAGACGATCCCTTGCGGCGCCCCGTCCACCGTCAGGAACCGCGCTTTCAGGTGGGTCTGTTCGTCGACCGGTGTGCTGACCGGCGTCCATTCCGAGGTGGCAAGCGTCGTGGGAATGGCGATCTGCCGGATCCGGGGCGGGGTGCGCGTGGCCGCAATCACTTCGGTGCCATCGGCCGATAACTTCATTTGCAACTTGAGCAGCCCTTCGCGGTCAAAGACCTGTTCGGAAATGCAGTGCTGCATGGTCTTGCACATGTCCATGACCGAGCCGCCGCCAACTGAGACGATCACGTCGGCATCGCACGCCTGCGCCTCAACCGCAGCGGCCAGGACGTTGGACAAGGGCGAATGCTCTCCAACCTTGTCAGTGATTCCGACGCAGCGATCCCCCAGCGCGCTCGCCAATCCGCTGATCACGTCCGTCCGGGCGTTGAGCGTGCGCGAGCAGACGATGTAGGCCCGGCGGTAGCCGAACCAGTCCATCATGTCCGGCAGCCCTTCGTGCGCGGGCGTGCGGTGCAGGATCCGTTCATGGCCCGAGAAGCGATAGCGCGTGCCTTCGCGGTAGGCCTCGCCGGCCGATGACGAGTCCGGCATCACTTGGTATCGCGCCAGGCGTACTTGCCGAAGTGCAGGGCCACGAACACGCCGGTCGACAGCGCGCCGAGGATGGCGGCAACGAAGCCCCCGTTCATGCCGATGGCAATCGGCGCCTTCTCGACCAGGACCAGGCCCGCGATGACATTGAACAGGCCCCAGAACACATTCACCAGCGCCGAGGAATGACCGATGGTGGGCGGGCTGGCAAAGGGCGAGGGAAAGGTGCGTCCTTGCAGGCCAGCGGCGAGGTGCGGGATGGCATTGCAGAGGAACATGCCGGCAAAATACTGCATGACGAGAATCTGGGTGCTGGCTTCCATGGGACGGCTCCTTACTGAGCGGTTTGAGTGCGAAAGGGAACGAAAGGATCAGGTGACCCCGGCGGCGGCGAGCGCGGCTTGGGCGACTTGCATATCCTGGCTGTAATGCCCGCCGCTGACCCCGATGGCGCCAACCAGAGTGCCATCGATCATCACCGGATAGCCGCCCCCGAACACCACGAGGCGCGGGGTGTGGACAAAGCCTGCGGCCAATGGCGGGTCATTCTTGATGAACTCGTGCAACCCGTCGGTGGGCATGCCGGTGGCCGCCGAAGTGTACGCCTTGTCCTGGGCGATGCCGACGCTGAGCAGCGAGGCATGGTCCATGCGCTGGAACAGCACCATGTTGCCTGCGCTGTCGCAGAGCGAGATAGACATCGGGACGCCCATGTCGCGGGCCTTGGCAACGGCACCCGTCATCAGCCGGGTGGCCAGTTCAGCGGACATATTCTGCTTGTTCAGCAGCAGATCGGCAGTGGCGGGGGCCGCCGCTTCGCTTTCCTCTGCCGGAATGCTGGCGGCCATTGCGGGCTGGCTGGCGCCATCCGGCGTGACCGTCAGCGGATCGCGCACGTTGAGCATGATCAGGCTGCATTGGTGGACGGCGGCGCTGGCGGCCCCGTCCTGGAACAGCTGCAGCAGCTGCGGTCCCGGTCCGTGGGTCACACCGCGCGGATCGAGCGTCATGAGGCCGGTTTCCAAGCCAAGGCCCTGGGCGTCCGGGTGCCCATCGTGCACGAAAAGGACGTGGTCGAACTCCACGCTGTCGCGGAACGAGGGCATTTTCAGGATGCCGGGATCGGTCGGGCCGGGCGTCGGCATGGCCGTGGCGATATGGAACCGGTCGCTCAGGAAGGTGATGTGGCCGCTCGGCACCACTTCGGCGCGGTGCGAGGAGATCGAGCGAATATCCCGAATGTTGAGGCGGATGGGGTAGAGATCGCCCTGCCAGCCCTCGGCGTCGAGCGGGTTGAACGGGTATTGCAGGTTGGACACCTTGCCGCCGTGCTTGATCCGAACCCTGGTTGGGCGTTCGCCCTGCTGGGCGCGGAACGCCTCGTCGATGGCGGGAACATCGAACAGGCCGGCATCGAACGGCAAGTGGCGACCGAGCATCGAGTCTTCCGGCAGCCGGTAGGGCGCATCGGTGGATTCGATCAGCAGGACCTCGACGCTGTTACGCACTTCGATCCGCCACAGGGTGCCGCGCGGCTGGATCAGGTAATCGCCCTTCTCCAGGCTGATATGGCCAAAGTCGCAGAACAGCTCGCATTCGCCCGCGTGGATGAAGAGCAGTTCATCGCCGTCCGCATTGCGCACCAGGTGATCCATGTCGCCGCTGCACTTCCAGAAGCGGATGCGCACATTGGCGTTGCTGGCCAGTTCGCGGGCATCCCACGGCGAAGTGCTGCCGGGGATGCCATGCCGGGTATCGAAGCGGTGCGGACGCGGCCCCTGCTCGTCGATGCTGCTCCAGCCGGTCGGCGGGCTCCGATGATAGAAATGGGTGGAGGCACCGAAAAAGGCGTTACGGGCAAGCTCGCGCTCCCAAAGCCCTTCTGGAACGTCGGCGTGAGCCTGGCGCGGGGCGATCCCGCGCGACAGCGGGGCCTTGAAATTCCACTTCTTGCTCACTGGTGTCCTCCTGTTTTCCTGCCCGGCCCGCGCTTGTTCAGCGCCCGCCCGCAGTGACCCGGCCAAAGTGCCTGGCAATGAAAATACCCGTGCCGATGGCGCCAAGCAGGGCGCTGATGCAGCCCGCGTTGAGGCCCACAGTCAGCGGGGCCGCGCTGATCAGGAGCAGACCGACGACGGCGTTGAACACGCCCCAGAACACGTTGGTGAGCGCCGAGGAGTAGCCGATGGTTGCCGGGATCGAGAAAGGTGTCGGGAACTTGCGGCCCTGCAATCCCGCCACCAGGTGCGGGACGCTGTTGCACAGGAGCGCGCCGGCAAAGAACTGCTGCACCAGTGCAAGGTATTGATCATTCATGAGACTGGTCCTCGCTCAGATGATGGGTCACGCGGAGCGGCTGGCTCAGTAGCAAGCCATCCGGATGCGGTAGCGCAGCTGGACATAGAGGAAGCGGGCGATGGCACCCGCCTTGGCCAGCTGGCGCAAGGGGTGGAATTTGCGCACCGCATCCGGGGCGTTCTTGATACCGTCGGCCAGCATCCATTCCACAGCGGGCAGCTCGTAATGCCGGGCATGCTTGCCAAGCTTCAGCGGATCGCGGGTATCGAACATCAGGACGATGAACTGGTTGTCCATCTCTGCCGCAGGGTTGTGAAAATACCGCTGCTGCTCAGGCAGAGGGCCGTGAGTCAGGCCGCGCGGATCGAGGGTCATCAGACCGGGGTCAAAGCTCTCGGTCAGGGCCGAAGGCTGGCCATCGTGTAGGAACAGCACCTCGTCACACTCGACGTTGTCATGAAACGCCGGCAGTTGCAGCGCGGTCGGATCGCTGGGCGATGGGTAGGGCAGGAACGTGCACACCAGGAACCGGTCGCTCAGGAAGGTGGCATGTCCGCTCGGCACCACATGCGCGCGGCTGCAGGAGATCGGGCGGATGTCCTTCACGTTCAGGCGGATCGGATAGAGGTCACCCTTCCACCCTTCCGCATCCAGCGGGTTGAAAGGGAAAGTGACGTCGGAAGTCCGGTTGTCCAGCTTGATGCGGATCTGCCATTCGGCATCCCGTTTCTGCGACCGGAAGCGTTCGTTCAGCTGGGGAACGTCCAGCACCCCCGGATCAAACGGCTGGTGCCGTCCCAGGATCGACTCTTCGGGCAGGTGATAGGGCGCGTCAGTCGATTCAACGAGCAGCATGTCCACGTCGCCATCGGCCTCGATGCGCCACATGGTGCCGCGCGGCAGGATGCAATAGTCGCCTTTGACCAGCGTGATGTGGCCGAAATCGCAGAACAGCTCGCAGGTGCCGCGGTGCATGAAGATCAGTTCATCCCCGTCAGCGTTGCGCACCAGATGATCCATGCTGCCGCTAGTCTTCCAGTAGCGGATGCGGATGCTGTCGTTGATCAGCAGCTCAGCCGCATGCCAGGGCGAACGGGTGATGTGCACGATATGCCGGGTGTCGAACACGTGCGGGCGCGGTCCCTTCCGGTCGATGGCGGTAAAGGCATTGGGCGGATTGCGGTGATAGAAATCGGTGGCCGGGCCGAAGAACGTGTCGCGCCCCAGTTCGCGCTCCCACATGCCTGACGGAATGTCGGCGTGCGCTTGCCGCGGCACGTCGCCTTGCACCATCGGCGCCGAGAAATTCCACTTGCCCATTGGCCTCTCCACGTTTTTTGCGGGTCAGGACTGCGAAGTGCCCGCTTTTATCTTTTCCGGCTTGGTGCCGCGTATTCTGCCGATCACCCGCTCTTTGCTGGCCCAGCCAGATCGCCCAACGTCAGCCGCGTGAAATCGGCCAGCATCTGGCGGAATTCGCTGCGGGTGAGCCGCCGGGTTTCAAGCCGTTGCTCGGCCCGCACACCCACCATCATCGACAGCATCGCCCCCGCTGCCACATAGGCACGCCGCTCTTCCGCCCCAGTCTCGGCGACAAGCTTGGCCGCGATCAACTGGCGCACATGTTCATGAAAATCGGCGTAAACCGTGCGGACCGCCTTATCGCCATCGAATTCCCACAGCGTCCGCGCAAAGAAATTGGCGATCGAGGAATTGTCGAATGCCCGGTCCAGTCGCTGTACCAAATCCAGCGTATCCGAGCTTGTGGCAGGGACAAGGTTGGCCTTTGCCTGTTCCAGCGCGCTGTCGAGACAGGCCTGAAGCAATCCGGCCTTGGTCTTGAAATGGAAAAACACGGCGGCCTGACCATAGCCCGCATGCTCGGCCACTTCTTCGGTCTTTGTCCCGGCGAAGCCTTGCTCGCCGAAAATATGGATGGCCGACGCGATCAGTTTGCGCCGCGCCAAGGCGGTGTTTTTGGAAACACCGCGAACCCGGCGTGGGGCGGGCTCGGGTGCTTCAGGTTCAAGTTTTGCGGGCTTTGGCATGGCGCCGTTATGTCAGCAGGCGAAATTACGAGCAAGAACTTAATTGAGTCACGACTTGTATTTGATTCACTTCGGCAATTTTTAATGATTTTAATCAAGCATTTGATAAATCCCGAATGCGGGCAACGGGCGCGCGCCGAACCCCTGTGGTTAGCACGATTTCAGGGGATCGCTTCGACACCCAAGAGACAATGCCACCGCCTCGTTCCGTCGAGTCGGATGTGCAATAGCCGGGGTGCGGGCAAGGTGGCGGAAGGCGCGCGGCTGGCTTCAGTCCACCACCGAAAGCAGCCACTCCCGAAACAGCTTCAACGGCTGCGTGTTTGCCTTCGCCGGATCGCACAGCAGGTAATAGCCAAACTTGGTGCGGACCTCCCGCTCCAGCGGATACACCAGCCGCCCGCTGGCAAGTTCATCGCGGACGTAGGCCGTTTGCGCGATTGCCACCCCCAGACCGTTGACAGCCGCTTGCACGCAGAGGGCCGCATTGGCCAGAGTGACATTGCGCGTCGGTTGCGCCGCACCAAGGCCCGCTGCGTCGAGCCATGTTGGCCAGCCTTCCGGCCGCATCATCGAATGCAGCAACTGGACTTCAAGCAGACTTTCAGGCGCGCGGATGGTGGCTGCCAGAGCTAGCGAACAGACCGGCACGAAAACTTCGTCAAACAGAGGATCGACGTGCAGGCCGGGCCATTCGCCGGTGCCATGCCGCACGACGAAATCCGCATTGTCCAGCTGCAGCTCCTCGGCTCTCGACACGGTGGCGATCTCGATCGCGATGTCGCTGTGCGCAGCGTAGAAGCCGGCCAGGCGCGGTACCAGCCACTTGATCGCGAAGGTTGGCAGGACCTTCAACCGCAGCCGCTTGGGGTTGCCGGCTGTGGTCACTTCATCGAGCACGGCCTCGATCCGGTCGAACAGGTCGGACAGGCCCTTCGCCAGCACCAGGCCCGCTTCGGTCGGTTCGATTTCCCGGCCCGCCTTGCGGACCAGTTGCACCCCAAGTTGGATTTCGAGCAGCTTGATCTGCTGGCTCACCGCGCCGGGCGTGACATGCAGGGCATCCGCTGCGCGGCTGATGCCACCGGCCCGGTAGACCGCGTCGAACACCCTGAGCGGGCCGAGGAGATGGCGCAACCTGTGCATTGGAGATTCTTTAGCTCAACTAAAATATCATTAAAAGATATGGAATGACATCGGCGGCTTTGTCTGGGAACTGGGATGAGACCCTGATCTTCGGAGCTTTCCCCGTGAAACTCAGCAAGCGCACCGAACCGCATTTTCGCATGACCGGAAACGGCATGCTGCTCATTGCCACCCGCACCGCCAGCCATCCCCAAGCGCAGTTCCCGCCGCTGGAATATGTCCACGGGGATGAGGCCGTGGAGGAGGTGCCGATCGGTCCCTTCGGGCGGCTCTACACCTACACGGTGGTGCATCCCGGCAAGGATCGCGAGCCCTATGGCCTGGCCATGGTCGATTTCGAACCCGGCGTGCGCGCCTTTGGCCGCCTGATCTGCACGGACGGCAAGGTGCCGGCCATCAACAGCACGATGCGCATCGTTCCGGCCGAACTGCCTAACGGCAGCCCGGACTATGCCTTCGAAGCGGTAGCGGGAGAAAGCGCATGAACGAGCCCATGATCGTCGGGGTCGGCATCACCGACTTTGGCCGCTTTCCCGATCTGACCGAGGAGGCCCTGGCCCAGTCCGCCATTCTCGAAGCCCTGAGCGACTCCGGCCTGCAAATCCGCGACATCGAGGCCTTTTACTGCGGCAATGCCATCGGCGCCTCATTGCCGGGGCAACGCGCCCTGCGCGAACTGCACACCGGCGGCAACGCGGTCTATAATATCGACAACGCCTGCTCCAGCGGCGCAACGGCCGTGAACGCCGCGCTCAGCGCCCTGCGCTCCGGGCAGTATGAAACCGTGCTGGTGTTCGGCATGGACCAGCTGAGCAGTCTGGGCGGCGGGCCACTGCCACTCAGCCGCAATGACTGGAACAACAAGCGCGGCATGATCATGCCGGCGCTCTATGCCATGCGCGCCACGCGCTACATGCACGAACACGGCATGGAAGTTTCGGCGCTGGCCGACATCGCCGTGAAGAACCGCCAGCACGGGCTGCGCAATCCGATCGCCACCTTCTGCAAGGCCACCACGCGTGAAGAAGTGCTGGCCTCGCGCCAGATCGCCGAGCCGCTGACCCTGCTGCAGTGCTGCCCGGCGGTGGTCGATGGCGCGGCTGCGGTGGTGCTCAGCACCAAGCCGTCCAAGGGCCGCGCCGCACCGGTGCGGGTGCTGGCCTCGGTGGTTCAGTCGGGCCTGTTCGAGACCGGCCCCGAAGACATGATCGAAGCCGAAATCACCGCCCGCACCGCGCGCATGGCCTACGAGCAGGCCGGTGTCGGCCCGCAGGACCTGAGCCTGATCGAGTGTCACGATGCCTTCACCATCAGCGAACTGCTCTATTACGAAGCCCTTGGCCTGTGCGACCGCGGCGAAGCGCCGCAGCTGCTGGCCAGCGGTGCCACCGCGCTGGGCGGCCGCATTCCGGTCAACCCCAGCGGCGGCCTGATCGCCAAGGGGCATCCGCCGGGCGCCACCGGCGTCGCCCAGATCGTCGAGGTCTGCGAGCATCTGCAGGGCCGCGCCGGGCAGCGCCAGGTAGAGGGTGCCCGCCTTGGCCTGACGCAAGTCACCGGCGGCGGCATCTGGGGCGTCGATCACGCCGCCTGCTCTATCCACATCCTGTCCCTGTGAACCGGGAGTCCCGCATGACCACTGACCTTACCGCAATCCCCGGCTCGCTGCGCGAGATGACAGCCGTCGTCACCGGCGGTGCGAAAGGCATTGGCCTGGGCATTGCCAGGGAACTGGCGCGCCAGGGTTGCCGCATTGCCCTATGGGACATGGATCAGGACGCCCTTTGCGCCGCCACCGAGGAAGTTGCCGCCCTGGGAGTCGAGGTGCAGGCGTTTCAGGTCAACGTTTCCGCGCAGGATCAGGTCGAGGCCGCCGTGGCGCAGTTGCAGGCTAGCTTTGGCCGCATCGATGTGCTGGTCAACAATGCCGGGATCGGCGGCGACAGGCTGGTCACCAAGATGGACCTCGACTTCTGGAAACGGGTCATCGACATCAACCTGACTTCGCAGTTCATCTGCAGCAAGGCGGTGATCCCGGGCATGGTCGAGCGCAGTTTCGGCCGCATCATCAACATCGGCTCACGCGCCTGGCTGGGCAACCGCGGCCAGGCCAGTTATTCGGCCTCGAAGGGCGGTGTGGTCAGCTTTACCCGTTCGCTGGCGCTGGAGTTCGCGCGCAATGGCATCACCGCCAATGCCATAGCTCCCGGGATCGTCGAAACCCCGCTGTTCGCCACGCTCAAGGACGAGGTCGTCGACGGCCTCAAAAAGAGCGTGCCGATGCAGCGCATTGGCCAGCCGGACGATATCGCGCAAGCCGTGCGCTTTTTTGCCGAGCCGGCCTCCAGCTACATCACCGGCCAGCTGCTTTACGTCTGCGGTGGACGCAGCCTCAGCAGCCCCTCGGTCTGACGGAGCAGCGGCCATGCTTTCCAATGCCCTAAAGGGGATCAAAGTCGTCGATCTGACCCAGGTGGTGGCCGGTCCGGCCTGCACCCAGACCCTCGCCGACATGGGTGCGGAGGTGATCAAGATCGAAGCGCCCGGCGGTGATCTTTGCCGCGCCCTACCGCCCTTCGCGGGCGGCGAAAGTCTGCCGTTCATGGTCCTGAACCGTGACAAGCAAAGCGTTGTGCTCGACCTCAAAGACCCGGCCCAGATTGCCCGGGCGATCGCGCTGATCGACGAGGCCGATATTCTGGTCGAATCCTTTCGTCCCGGCGTGATGGAGCGGCTCGGCCTGGGCTATGAGACCCTGCGCGAGCGCAACCCCGGGCTCATCTATTGCTCCATCTCGGCCTATGGCCAGAACAGCCCGGACAGGGGCCTGCCCGGTGTCGACGGCGTGATCCAGGCCGTATCCGGGCTGATGAGCGTGAACGGCCTGCCCGACTCCGAACCGTGCAAGCTGCAGGTGCCGGTCGTCGACATGGTCACCGGCTATCTCGCCAGCATTTCGGTGCTGGGAGCCCTGGCCCTGCGCCAGCGGGAAGGCACGGGCCAGCACCTCGACGTGAGCATGTTCGGCAGCGCCGTCGCCCTGCAGCAGATGGGCCTCGCGACCTATCTGCACGACAAGGAAGTGCCCGCCCGCACCGGCAGTGCTGCCCCCTATTCAACGCCGAACGAAGCCCTGCGCTGCGCCGACGGCTGGATCATGGTGGCCGCCTATCACCCCGCCCGTTGGCAAGCCTTTTGCCGCGTTCTGGGCGTGCCGGAACTGGCCGACGATCCGCGCTTTGCGGCGGCTGGCGTGCGCCTGCAAAACCGCGCCGAGTTGATCACTCTGCTGGAGCAGGCACTGATGGCGCGTTCCAAGCATGAATGGCTGCCTCTGCTTTACCAGGCCGACATCATCTGCGGTCCGATCAACGATTACCGCGAAGTGACGGAATCTGCTGCGTTCAAGGCAGCCGCCCTGATCGAGACCTCCACCCACCCGAGCGCGGGCGAACTGACCCTGCCGCGCAGCCCCTTCCGCCACCCAGGCAGCCCGCGACGTCCGGCACCGCGCCTGGGTGAAAACACCCGCGAAGTGCTCGGCGCGCCGCAAGCCGCCGAGTGACCAACCATTCCTGCGCCCACGAGGACAGCCACATGCCCGTTACCCTGCAGATCGAGGACCATGTCGCCACCGTCACGCTCGACCGTCCGGAAGCGATGAACTCGCTCGATCCGGAATCGATCGAACAGCTCAAGGACATCTGGGCGGAGATCTCGCGCAATCCGGAAATCCGTGTCGCCATCCTCACCGCTGCCGGGACGCGCGCTTTCTGCACGGGTGCCGACCTGAAAAAGACCATGCCGCCGAAGGAAAGCTTTGCCGAGCTGCACTATGGTCCGGCAGGCGCTGAATCCTTTGCCTCGGTGCTTTCGAAACTGCACACTGACAAGCCAGTGATCGCGGCGATAAACGGCTATGCGCTGGGCGGCGGACTGGAACTGGCGCTGCTGTGCGATGTGCGCATTGCCTCCACCCAGGCGATCTTCTCCCTGCCCGAAGTCTGCATCGGCAGCATTCCGGGGGCCGGCGGCACCCAGCGCCTGATCCGCGCCGTGGGCCGATCCGATGCCATGCTGATGCTGCTGACCGGGGAACGTATCGATGCCGCCGAAGCTCTGCGGATTGGTCTGGTCAGCCGGGTCGTCGAGCCCGAGCAACTGCTGGAAAGCGCCGAGCAACTGGCGTATAAAATCGCCGGCAATGCCCCGTTGGCCGTGGCCGCAGTCAAGCGTCTGGCCCAGATTGGCATCGAGATGCCGCTGGCGGCAGGTCTGGAACTGGAGCAGCACGCGTTCGGCGTCCTGCGTGACAGTGAGGATCGGATCGAGGGCCGCAAGGCCTTTGCCGAGAAGCGCAAGCCGCAATTCCGGGGCCGCTGAGCGATGAACAAGGAACGGATTGCGGTGCCCTGCACGATCATGCGGGGCGGCACCAGCAAGGCCATTTTTATGCGCATGGCCGATGTGCCCAGCGAGCCAGCTGCCCGCGAACGTTTCCTGCTGGCGCTGTTCGGCAGTCCGGACAAGCGCCAGATTGACGGATTGGGCGGCGCCGACCCCCTGACCAGCAAGTTTGCGATGATCGGTCCGGCCACCCGGCCAGATGCCGACATTGACTACACATTCGCGCAGATCGGCATCGAGGATGCCTATGTCAGCTACGAGATCGTCTGCGGCAACATCTCTTCGGCCACAGGGGTTTACGCGATCGAGGAAGGTCTGGTTCCCGCAGTCGAGCCTGTCACCACGGTACGCGTGCACAACACCAACACCAACAGCATCCTGATCATCAAGGTGCCGGTGCGCGATGGCGAAGTGCTGATCGAAGGTGACTTCGCGATCGACGGCGTGCCCGGAACCGGCGCCGAGGTCGCCCTCGACTATTCGGACACCAGCGGCGGTGCCACGGGCAGATTGCTGCCCACCGGCAACGTGCGCGACAGCGTGCAGGTGCCCTCGCTGAGGCGCACCCTTGACGTTTCGATTGTCGATATCGGCACCATCTGCGTGTACTTCCGCGCGGAGGACCTTGGCATGAATGGCAGCGAGCTGCCCGGTGAACTCCCGGCCGAAGCCTATCGGGCCGCCGAAGAAATTCGCCTCGCCGCCGCCGCTTTGTGCGGCCTGCCGCAAAGTGGCAGGGGGGACATCACCCCGTTCCAGATCATGATCGCACCGCCGCAGGGCTATGCGGCCCTGACCGGTGAGGCAGTGAAAGCCGACGACATTGATTTCGCCGCCCGCCAGATCAATGTCGACGGCTGGATGCACAAGGCCTTTTCCGGCGGCGCATCAACCTGCACAGCAGTCGCCGCACAGATCGAAGGAACCATTCCGCACGAAAGCAGTTCGGTCAGAACCACCCCACGCGGGGTTAGAATTGGACACCCCAGCGGCGCGCTGCCGATCTTCGCTCAAGTCGAACGCGACCCGCGAGGCGCATGGGTGGTGCGCGAAGTACACTTCTCACGCACCGTGCGCCGACTGATGGATGGTACTGCCTATCTGCTACGCTCGATCCTGCAGGACTGAGTGCGCCATCCCTGTCCGCTTTAGTGGAATTGCATCTGAGCAGCAGTCATTCGGGATCGGCCAACATAGCGAACAATCTTGCCTGGTATTGAGTTTGCAATTCTCAGGATTTCCACAGGCATCTTGCTCATCAGGGGGCCATATTGGGGGCCACAGCTCCATTGGAACATTAAAACCTGCATAAAAATCAATAGACAACGCTGACTTTTGGCTTCCCTTCACCCGCTCCAGCCCTTTCTTCGGAAAGGCCGGGGTTCGATTGTCCGCGCAGTGCGCGTTCGGCTGCGACTCCCCCTCACCCGCTCCAGCCTTCCCCAAATCAACAAAGACGCTATAGCGATGCGCGATGATCGACCCAACCGCGCCCTTTGTCCTGCTTGATGATGCCCGGCGCAGCGATGCGTCGGCTGCGCGATTATACACAGCACCACATAGGGTGATTGTCGCAACCAATGCGGTTGAATTGGAACGTGCCTTTGAAGGCCTGCAGGCGGCTCAACAAGCAGGGCTGCATATCGCGGGATATTTGTCCTACGAAGCCGGGTTCGCGCTGGAACCGAAATTGTCGGACAAGCTCAAAGGGCGGCAGATGCCGACACCTTTATGCTGGTTCGGCATTTTCGATAACTATACCGAAATCGCGGCAGATGATGTTCCCGGCCTGTTACCCAAACCCGAAGGCAGCTGGCTGGGCGCCGTGCGTCCCTCAATCAGCCGTTCTGCCTATGGCGAAGCCTTTGATGCCGTCGAAGACTATATCGAGGCGGGCGATATCTATCAGGCCAACCTCACCTTCCGGGCTGGCGCGCGTTATGCGGGCAATCCGCTCGCGCTTTATGCCGCGATCCGCCCGCGGGCAGCGGCTGGCTATGGCGGTGTGATCTGGACCGGGCAGGACTGGTACCTTTCTTTCTCGCCCGAACTGTTTTTCGCGCTTCGCGACCGGCGCGTCACGGCAAAGCCGATGAAGGGCACGGCGGTGCGCAGCGCGGATCCGGCGGCCGACAAGGCTTTGGCGGATGAATTGCGCAGCGATCCAAAGCAGCGCGCCGAAAATCTGATGATCGTCGACCTGTTGCGCAACGATCTGTCTCGCGTCGCCAAAGCGGCTTCGGTTGAAGTACCGCATCTGTTTGCCGTCGAGAGCTATCCAACTGTCCACCAGATGACATCGACCGTAACCGCCGAACTCGACGAAACTAAAAACGCGGTAGATCTGCTCCGCGCTATTTATCCCTGTGGCTCGATCACCGGTGCACCGAAGATCCGTGCGATGGAAATCATCGACGAGGTCGAGAACAGCCCGCGCGGCATCTATTGCGGGTCGATTGGCCGCATAGATCCCAATGGCGATGCTGCTTTCAACGTTGCCATCCGAACATTTCACTTGAACGAAGCGAGCAAGCAGGCAAGCTTGGGGCTTGGTTCGGGGGTGGTTGCGGATTCAGAAGTCGCGACCGAATGGGCAGAGTGCCTGGCCAAGGGGGAATTTGCGCGGGTGCAGCGACGCGACTTTGATCTGATCGAAACCATGCGTTTCGAACCCGCCTCCGGGATTTTGCGGTTGGAGCAGCATCTTGAGCGGATGAAGGCGAGCGCACAAGCGCTGGAGTTTGAATTCGACCGGCACGAGGCGCGCAACAGGCTGCACGCCGCGACCTTTCATCTCGATCATGACGCCAAGATACGCTTGCTGGCATCGCGCAGCGGCAGTCTGTCGATCGAGCTTGGTTCGGTTCCGGCGACGCCCGACGAACCCTTGCGGGTCGCGATTATCGCGCTTCCCGTCGTTAGCGCCGACTTTCGCTTGCGGCATAAAACGACTGACCGGGCCTTTTACGATAATGCGCGCAAGGCAGCGCCTGTGGACGAGGTTTTGTTCATCGACAGCGAAGGCAATCTGACCGAAGGCAGTTTTACCTGCATCTATGTCGAACGCGATGGCCGGTTGCAGACTCCGCCCTTGGCGCGCGGGCTGCTTCCATCGGTATTGCGCCGCGAGCTGATCGAAGGCGGACGCGCGGTTGAGGCTGACCTGAAGCCAGCCGACCTGTCGGGACAGTTTTTTCTCGGCAACAGCTTGCGCGGGCTGATTCCCGCCAGAAGGGTTGCGTAATTTCGACGCTGGCTCTAGGGGCAAGCGCGCAATCTTGCTTCGTCCAAACTAGTTTCGGGAATAAGAAATGATCGACAGGCTCTCCGCCGCCCTCGGCCGCATCGCGCCCTCGCCCACGCTCGCCATGTCGGGCCGGGTGCTGGAAATGAAAGCGCGCGGGCTGGATGTGATTGGCCTGTCGGCGGGCGAACCCGATTTCGATACGCCGGACTTTGTTAAAGACGCCGCGATCGAGGCGATCCGTTCGGGCAAAACCAAATATACCGCCGTCGATGGCATCCCCGAATTGAAGCTGGCGATCCAGGCAAAATTCAAGCGCGACAATGGCATTGATTACACCACCAAGCAGATCACCGTGAATTCGGGCGGCAAGCACACCCTGTTCAACGCGCTGGTGGCGACCGTCGACAAGGGTGACGAGGTGATCATCCCGGCGCCCTATTGGGTCAGCTATCCCGATATCGTGCAGTTTGCGGGTGGCACGCCAGTCGTGCTGCTGGCTGGCGCCGATCAGGGTTACAAGATCACCCCGGAACAGCTCGATGCCGCGATCACGCCCAAGACCCGCTGGCTGATCCTCAACTCACCGTCGAACCCGACGGGGGCTGCTTATACCGCGTTCGAGCTGGAGGCATTGGGGCAGGTGTTGCTCAAGCACCCGCATGTCATGCTGCTCACCGACGATATGTACGAGCATATCTGGTATGCGCAGCAGCCATTCGCGACGATGCTGCAGGTCTGCCCCGATTTGTACGACCGCACGCTGACCATGAATGGCGCCTCAAAGGCCTATGCGATGACCGGCTGGCGCATCGGCTATGCCGGCGGCCCCGAATGGCTGATCAAGGCGATGGGCGATCTGCAATCGCAATCGACCAGCAACCCCTGTTCGATCAGCCAATATGCGGTCGCCGCCGCACTCAACGGGCCGCAGGATTTCCTCAAGGAACGCAACGCCAAATTCAAGGAGCGCCGCGATCTGGTGGTGGCGATGCTCAACGACGCGCCCGGCCTCAGCTGCCCGACGCCCGAAGGCGCCTTTTACGTCTATCCCGACGCAAGCGGCGTGATGGGCAAGACCACGCCCAAGGGCAAGCTCATCGAAACTGACGCTGACTTGATCGACTATTTCCTCGAAGACTGGAATGTCGCTGCGGTGCATGGCGCGGCTTTCGGCCTCTCGCCGGGCTTCCGCATCAGCTATGCGACTTCGAACGAAGCGCTCAAGGAAGCGTGCACCCGAATCCAGTCGGCGTGCGCAGCACTCGTTTGACCGCATATTGCCGGTTGTTAAGTCGGGCTTAACCAGCGTCATGGTTGAGAAAGCGTCGATGCTGTACTAGCGGCGGCACCGACTGTTCGACTCCAGACCTGAAGCCTTTGCATGACCCGCATGATCGCCTTTTTCCGCTCTGACCTCTTCCTGAGCCTTGCAGGCGGTTTTGCCTTGGGCATTGCCGGTATCGCGCTGGTTCGTCCGGCAAGCGCCGAGACCGAACGGCAAGAGAGCAAGGCTGTTGTGATCGAGTCGCCGACTTCGCAATCGATTCGTTAAATTACAATCCTTTGCACGCGCCGGGGTTAAGCATGATCCCGAAGATAATCCCTTTAGATTCCCGCAAGATGAGCTCCCGCTTCTGCAGACATATCGGATTCGCTTTGTCGAAAAAGTGAGTCGTTGTAAATTTCGAGTCGTTAGGGGGATGGGGCCGTTGGTTCCGCCTTAAAATTCCCCAAGCAACAAGTTTTCTGCGACCCGAAGACTTGCTGCAGCTTCGCCCGCGACCGGGATTTCCGGCGCGGGCGTTTGTTTATCTGGCGTGCGCAGCCGCTTTGCGTCGCTGGCGCGCGATGAGCAGCCAGAATGCCATCAACAGGCTGATCAGTGAAAGTCCGGCAAAGCCGATGAGGATCGGATGACTCGTATCCTCACGCGTCTGCAGGTCCATGATGTGCAGCCCCCACATGAAATCGAACCATCGCCATTGCTGGGTGCGCACCGCCAACAGACTGCCGCTATCGGCATCGATATATAGATTGGCGCCGTCGGCCAGTGCCACCTGCCAGGCAGGTCGCCCGCGACGTAGTTCCTTCGGCTCCCGATCAGCCGGGAAAAGGCGGATGGAGGCAATTTTTGAATCACCCGCATAATATCCTTCGGCAAGCGCCCGAATTTCAGCCGCGCCCGGCTCGGGCAGTAATTTCCCTGTTGCGGGATCGGCACGCCGCTCCCCGCCATCGGCATAGCGAATGATCCAGACAGGGCCGCTAGCACGCTGTTCTAGAGTCAGCTTTTCGACGGTGCGTCCGCCGAGATAGGGCGCTGTCGGCGTGATTGTGGCTATCGGCGTGGGCTTGGCGCGCAAATGCTCGCCGCGCACTTCTTCGATAGGGCGGGCAACCATGAAAAGCCCCGAAGCCGTCCAGAGGATCAGCGGCACCCCAACCAGCCAGCCCAGCCAGACATGCCATTTGTGCAGTGTCGGATATTTCATCGTGTCACCCTTTATAGGCCGGAATTGCCAGACCTTTGGCGATTGCCGCCGCGCGCAAACCGAAGCCTGCGGTTACACTGACAACTGCCGCGATACTCAAGGGCAGGCCAAGCCCGAGCAGAAGCACGAACAGCCCCGATGCCAGGGCAGAGGCAGTCACATAAAGCTCAGGCCGCAGGATGATCGACGGCACGCCCGCCAGCATATCGCGGATGACACCGCCGACGCAGGCCGTAATCACACCCATCATCATTGCGGGGAGCAGGCCGATACCGAGGCTCAGCGCCTTCCAGGCACCAAAGACCGAGTAGATCGCCAGCCCCACGGCATCGAACCAGTCAAGCGCGCGCGGTTTCCAGATTCGCACAGGCGTCATCCAGACGAGAAGCGCCGTGGCGAGGCAGGTGGCGGGAAAACGCCAGTCCTGCACCCAGAATACGGGCGCGCCGATCAACAGATCGCGTACCGTGCCACCGCCCACGCCGGTTACCAGCGCGAAGAAGGAAAAGGTTACGAGCGTCTGCTTGAGCCGCGCTGCAGCAAGCGCTCCCGAGGCGGCAAAGACGGCGATGCCGAACAGGTCGAGCGCGGCGATCAGCGCCGGGGCGATCTGTGCGACCTCGTCTGCCATCACATGTGGATCGGTTTGCCCTGCACCGCCATCGCCGCTTCCTTCAGCGCTTCCGAATGGGTCGGGTGCGCGTGGCAGGTATAAGCGATGTCTTCCGATGTCGCGCCGAACTCCATCGCCAACGCGGCTTCGGCGATCATCGTGCCGGCGACGCTCGCGATGCACCACACGCCAAGCACGCGATCGGTTGCGGCGTCGGAGATAACCTTCACAAAACCGTCGGGCTCATGGTTGGTCTTGGCGCGGCTGTTCGCCATCATCGGGAATTTGCCGACCTTGATCTCGCCTTTCGCTTTCGCGGCTTCTTCGGTGAGGCCAACGCCGGCGATTTCCGGCCAAGTATAGACGACCGAGGGGATGACGTCATGATTTATGATCCCGGTCAGCCCGGCGACATTTTCGGCGCAGGCAATGCCTTCATCCTCGGCCTTGTGCGCCAGCATCGGGCCGGGAACGACATCGCCAACCGCCCAGATGCCGGGGACCGTAGTGCGGAAATCATGGTCGGTTTCGATCTGCCCGCGCGCATTGACCGTCAGCCCCGCCTTGTCGAGCGCGAGGCCATCGGTGTTGGGCTTGCGCCCGATGGAAACGAGCACGCAGTCGGCCTCGATGGTTTCGGCGGCACCGCCTGCGGCGGGTTCAACGGTGATTATGGCTTTCTTGCCCTTCACCTGCACGCCTGTGACCTTGGTCGACAGCTTGAATTCAAAGCCCTGCTTCTTGAAGATCTTGTTCGCTTCCTTGCGAACGTCGCCGTCCATGCCGGGCAGGATCTGGTCGAGATATTCGACCACAGTGACCTTGGCGCCCAGGCGGCGCCAGACCGAGCCAAGCTCAAGCCCGATCACCCCGCCGCCGATGACGACCAGATGGTCCGGCACCTTGGGCAGTTCGAGCGCGCCGGTCGAATCGACGACAATCCCCTTGGCGTTATCAACCTCGACGCCGGGCAGCGGTGTGACCGACGATCCCGTGGCGATGATGAAATTGTCGGCGGTGTAGCTCTTGCCCGCGACCTCGATGGCATTGGCCGAGGTGAAGGCGGCGCGGCCCTTGATCCATTCGACCTTGTTCTTCTTGAACAGGAACTCGATCCCGCCGGTCAGCCCCTTCACCGCGTCGCGGCGCTGGCCGTGCATGGTGTCGAGGTCGAGGCTCATCTTGTCGATCTTGACCCCCAGCTTGGCGAGCGCGCCGCTGGCGGCTTCGTTGTACAGCTCGGACGCGTGCAGCATCGCCTTGGACGGGATACAGCCGACATTGAGGCAAGTGCCGCCCAGCGTCTCGCGGCTTTCAACGCACGCGGTCTTCAGCCCCAGCTGTGCGGCACGAATCGCGGCAACATACCCGCCGGGTCCGGCGCCGATAACGATCAGGTCAAAATCTGCCATGGTCTGTTCCTTACAGGTCGATCAGCAAGCGGGTGGGGTCTTCGATCGCTTCCTTGATCGTCTTGAGCGCGGTCACTGCTTCGCGGCCGTCGATGATGCGGTGGTCATAGCTGAGTGCCAAATACATCATCGGGCGGATGACGATCTGGCCGTCGCGGACGACCGGGCGGTCTTCGATGCGGTGCAGGCCGAGCACGGCGGACTGCGGTGGGTTGATGATCGGGGTCGACATCAGGCCACCGAAAATCCCGCCATTCGAAATGGTGAAAGTGCCACCCGCCATGTCATCCATGGTGAGCGCGCCGTCCTTGGCGCGTTTGCCGAGATCGCCGATCGCCTTTTCGATATCGGCAAAGCCCATCTGCTCGACATTGCGCACGACGGGAACGACGAGTCCATTGGGGGCAGAAACCGCAACCGACAGGTCGACATAGTCGTGATAGATGATTTCATCGCCCTGGATCTGCGCGTTGACGGCAGGGAAGTCTTTCAGCGCGAGGCAGGCTGCCTTGGCGAAAAAGCTCATGAAGCCGAGCTTCACGCCATGCTTCTTTTCAAAGCTGTCCTTGTAGCGGTTGCGCGCGTCCATCACCGCCGACATGTCGACATCGTTGAAGGTGGTGAGCAGAGCCGCAGTGTTCTGCGCGTCCTTCAAACGCTTCGCAATCGTCTGACGCAGGCGGGTCATCTTCACCCGCTCTTCACGGCGCTCTCCGCTGGCCGCCGCAACGACCGGGGCGGCGGCAGGTGCCGCTGCAGGGGCTGCAGGCGCGCCGCCCTTGGCAGCGGCCAGCACATCTTCCTTGGTCAGGCGACCATCCTTGCCGCTGCCCTTGACCTTGGTCGGGTCGATCCCGAGTTCGAGCACGAGGCGGCGCACGGCAGGCGACAGTGTCAGGTCAGCCGAGGCAGAGGGCGCAGCTTCAACTGCGAGTGCCGCAGGTGCGGGCGCTGCGGCAGGGGCCGGTGCTGCGACAGGCGCGGAAGCAGGTGCGCCCGATCCAGCCTCAATCATCGCGATAACCGCGCCGACATTGACGGTATCGCCTTCTTTGACCATCAGCGCGCCCATCACGCCAGCGGCAGGCGCAGGCACTTCCACCGCGACCTTGTCGGTTTCAAGGCTGGCAATCGGTTCGTCAGCGGCAACCGCCTCGCCGGGCTTTTTCAGCCACTGGCCAAGCGTTGCTTCGGTGATCGATTCACCCAGCGTGGGGACTTTGACTTCGGTGCTCATCGGTTCAGCTCCTAGGGGAGGTTATTTCTTTTTGGTGGTGCGCTGGCGGCGGATTTCGTCGCGGACGCCGTGGCCAAGGGCATGTGCAATCAGCGCCGCCTGCTCTGCTTGGTGGCGTTTCATCAGCCCCGTTGCAGGTGAAGCGCTCGGCTTGCGCCCGGCATAGCGCGCGCGGGCAGGGCCAACCTTGGCCGCAGCAAGGCATTCTTCGATGAAGGGTTCGACGAAGAACCAACTGCCATTATTCTGCGGCTCTTCCTGCGCCCAGACCACCTCTTCGAGGTTGGTCATGCGCTTCAGCCGGACAATCAACGGTTCGCCCGGGAAGGGATAGAGCTGCTCGAGCCGGACAATCGCGGTGTTTCTATCGCCCGCTGCGTTGCGCGCCTCCATCAGGTCATAGGCGACCTTGCCGGAGCAGAGCACGAGCCGCTTCACATCCTTGTCCGCCGGTGCCCAAGGGTCCGAAAGGATCCGCATGAAGTGGCTTTCGCCTTGAAAATCTTGCGACTTTGAAACCGCCAGCTTGTGCCGCAGCAGCGATTTTGGCGTCATGACGACCAAAGGCTTGCGGAAGCTGCGGTGCATCTGGCGGCGCAGCAGGTGGAAGAAATTGGCAGGTGTGGTGCAATTGGCGACCTGGATATTGTCCTCGGCGCACAGCTGCAGAAAGCGTTCGAGGCGCGCTGAGCTATGTTCCGGCCCCTGACCCTCAAAGCCATGCGGCAATAGCATGACAAGGCCATTGGCACGCAGCCATTTGGATTCGCCCGAGGCGATGAACTGGTCGATAATGGTCTGCGCCCCGTTGACGAAATCGCCAAACTGGCCTTCCCACATCACCAGCGTCTTGGGGTCCGCTCCGGCAAAGCCATATTCATAGCCGAGCACGCCGAATTCGGAGAGCGGACTGTCATACACCTCGAACCGGCCATGCGGCACCGAGGACAGCGGAACATATTTGGACTCGTTGGTCTGATCGACCCAGACTGCGTGCCGCTGGCTGAAAGTGCCGCGGCCCGAATCCTGGCCCGACAGCCGAACGCCGAAGCCTTCGGACAGCAGCGAGCCGAAAGCGAGCGCTTCACCGGTTGCCCAGTCGAAATTCTCGCCGCTGGTGAACATGTTTTTCTTGGCTTCTAGCACGCGACCCAAGGTCGGGTGGATCGTGTGGCCGTCAGGAACACTCGTCAGGATTCGGCCAAGGCCGTCCATCAGTTTCTTGGCGATACCCGTCGGCACATTGCGTCGCGCGGTTTCGGGGTCGGCTGGCTTGTTAAAGCCTGCCCAGCGTCCGCCGAACCAGTCGGCATCATTGGCCTTGTAATTCTGCCCTGCCTCAAACTCCTGCTCGAGGATCTGGGTAAAGCGCATGGTATGTTCGGAGGCCCAATTGGCGTCGATCACGCCTTCGGCCTGCAGCCGTGTGGCATAGACTTCGCTGACGCCTGGTTTGCCCTTGATCACCTTGTACATCAGCGGCTGGGTGAAGCCGGGCTCATCGCCTTCATTATGGCCGAACCGGCGATAGCACCACATGTCGATCACGATGTCGCGGTGGAAACGCTGGCGGAATTCGATCGCCATCTTGCAGGCAAAGGTCACCGCCTCCGGATCGTCGCCATTGACGTGGAAGATCGGCGCCTGCACGCCCTTGGCCACATCACTCGGATAGGGCGACGAACGTGCGAATTGCGGGCTGGTGGTGAAGCCCACCTGGTTGTTGACGATGAAGTGGATGCAGCCGCCGGTGTTGTAGCCACGGATGCCGGAGAAACCGAGGCACTCCCAGACGATGCCTTGGCCCGCAAAGGCGGCGTCGCCGTGCAACAGCACGGGCAAAACTTGCTCATGCTTGCCAAGATCGTCGCGGATTGTCTGGTTGGCGCGGACCTTGCCGAGCACCACAGGGTTCACCGCCTCGAGGTGCGAGGGATTGGGAACCAGCGACATATGGACCTTGACCCCGTCAAACTCACGGTCGGTCGAGGTGCCGAGATGGTATTTTACATCGCCCGATCCGCCAACATCTTCGGGGTTGGCCGATCCGCCCGAAAATTCGTGGAAGATGATGCGATAGGGCTTGGCCATCACATTGGCGAGCACGTTGAGGCGGCCGCGATGCGGCATACCATAAACGATTTCGCGGATGCCGAGCTGACCACCATATTTGATGATCGCTTCGAGCGCCGGGATCATCGCCTCACCGCCATCAAGGCCAAATCGTTTGGTGCCGACATATTTCTTGGCGAGGAATTTTTCGTACTGCTCGGCCTCGATCACCTTGCCCAAAATGGCTTTCTTGCCTTCGGGGGTGAAGCTGATCGCGGCATCGCGGCCTTCGAGGCGTTCCTGCAGGAAGCGGCGTTCCTCGACATCGGCGATGTGCATATATTCCAGACCAACCGGTCCGCAATAATTGGCGCGCAGCGTGGCGACCAGCTCGCGCATCGTCACCCATTCAAAGCCCAAAGTGCCGCCGACATAGACCTGCCGGTCGAGATCGGCTTCGGTGAAACCATGATAGGCGGGGTCAAGGTCGGCAGGAATCTCCTGCTTTGACAGACCCAGCGGATCGAGATTGGCTGCCAGATGCCCGCGCACACGGTAAGTGCGCACCAGCATCATCGCGCGGATCGAATCGCCCGCTGCGGCAACCGCATCGCCCTGTGCGATCGGCTTACCCGCCGCCTTCGCCGCCGCCTTGATCTCGACCGCCATCTGCGTGGGGTCGAGCGCGCCAGTCAGCTCGTCTGTTTCGCCGAAACGCCAATTGGGGCGCTGCCAGCTGGGGCCCGTTTCGGTTTCGAACTCGTGACTTTCGTAACCCATGTCTCTTTCCTTTATCCTCCCCATCGACTTGCGATGGGGAGGTGGCAGTTGCACCGCAACTGACGGAGGGGAATTGCGCCGTCGCTGGCCCCTCCACCACCCTTCGGGCGGTCCCCCTCCCCATCGCGAGTCGATGGGGAGGATTGAGACCTCAGCCCTTCAATACGCTCATCAGCGTCGAGCCCAGTTCGCTTGGGCTGGCGGCAACCTTGATGCCGGCGGCTTCCATAGCGGCGATCTTTGATTCCGCGTCGCCCTTGCCACCCGAAACGATCGCACCGGCATGGCCCATGCGACGGCCCGGAGGCGCGGTGCGTCCGGCGATGAAACCGGCCATCGGCTTCTTGCGGCCGCGCTTGGCTTCGTCGATCAGGAACTGTGCGGCTTCTTCTTCGGCGCTGCCGCCGATTTCACCGATCATGATCATCGACTGGGTCGCGTCGTCGGCCAGAAACAGCTCGAGCACGTCGATGAAGTTGGTGCCATTGACGGGGTCGCCGCCAATGCCGACCGCGGTGGTCTGGCCGAGGCCTTCGGCAGTGGTCTGGAACACGGCTTCATAGGTCAATGTGCCCGAGCGTGAGACAACGCCGACCGAACCCTTGGAGAAAATGTTGCCGGGCATGATGCCGATCTTGCATTCGCCGGGGGTCAGCACGCCGGGGCAGTTGGGGCCGATGAGACGCGACTTCGAACCCGAAAGCGCGCGCTTCACCTTGACCATGTCGAGCACCGGAATGCCTTCGGTGATGCAGACGATCAACGGCACTTCGGCGTCGATCGCTTCAAGGATCGAGTCTGCCGCAAATGGCGGCGGAACATAGACGACCGATGCGTCGGCGCCGGTCATCTGCACAGCCTCGGCAACGGTATCGAACACTGGCAGGTCGATATGCGTCGTGCCGCCCTTGCCGGGGGTCACGCCGCCAACCATCTGCGTGCCATAGGCCAGCGCCGCCTGGGTGTGGAAGGTACCTGTTTCGCCTGTCATCCCCTGGGTGATGACCTTGGTGTTTTTGTTGACTAGGATAGACATTTATTTCGCTTCCTTAAGATTTTCGTTCAGAGTTCATGATCTGGAGTAGCCACAGTTGCTGCGGTTTTCGGCCGTAATACAGCTACCAATGCCGCTAGGACGACCATTATTATCGCACCTAGAAATGCGCCGGCGCCAAATACGAGATACCCGATCAATATCTGCCCATCACCACGATAGCGACCGAACCAGTCAAACCAAGTTTCAGCCGTGAAACCGACCAATCCGGCAAAACTCATTGTGCCCACTGCAAACAAAAGGGCCAGTGTCGCCGGCTTTCGTTGCCAAAGACGTACAAGTCCGATCAAACCAACAACGATTCCGGTGAGGGCAAAAAAAAGGACTTCCACTACTTCAGGCTCGGATCGATCTTTTTGCAGGCAACCAGCAGCTCTTTCACCGCCGCCACCGACACGTCAAAATTCTTTTGTGCCTTGGCATTCAGCTTGATCTCGACGATCCGCTCGACGCCGCCTGCGCCGATCACCACTGGTACGCCGACATAGAGGTTCTTCACACCATATTGGCCCTTCAGATTGGCGGCGCAGGGCAGTAGGCGCTTCTGGTCGCCCAGATAGGCTTGCGCCATTTCGATGGCGCTGGTCGCCGGGGCATAATAGGCCGAACCGGTCTTGAGCAAAGCTACGATCTCGCCACCGCCTGCGCGGGTGCGGGCGACGATCGCGTCGATCTTTTCCTTGGTCGACCAGCCCATCTTGATCAGATCGGGGATGGGAATGCCGGCGACGGTCGAATATTCGATCACCGGCACCATCGTGTCACCATGCCCACCCAGCACGAAAGCGGTGACGTCGCGGACCGAAACGTTGAATTCTTCAGCGAGGAAGTGGCGGAAACGGGCAGAGTCGAGCACGCCTGCCATGCCGACCACCATATTGTCGGGCAGGCCCGAAAATTCGCGCAGCGCCCAGACCATTGCGTCGAGCGGGTTGGTGATGCAGATCACGAACGCCTTGGGGGCGTGCTTCTTGATGCCTTCGCCGACAGCCTTCATCACCTTCAGGTTGATGGCGAGCAGATCGTCGCGGCTCATACCGGGCTTGCGTGCGATACCGGCGGTGACGATGCAGACGTCCGCGCCCTTGATATCCTTATAACTGTTGGTGCCCTTCAGCTTGACGTCGAAGCCCTCAACCGGGGCGGCCTGCGCCAGATCGAGCGCCTTGCCCTCGGGCATGCCTTCGGCGACGTCGAACAAGACGACATCCCCCAATTCTTTCGATGCTGCGAGGTGGGCGAGCGTGCCGCCAATCATGCCAGCGCCAATCAGCGCAATCTTCTTGCGGGCCATACCAATGTCCTTCCTTTGGGCCTGAGGCACACGCCATGATCCGGGCATGCCGTTGAGGGAATTAAGGGCGCGTTAGGCCGATTCGGCCGCTACGGCAACCCTATAAAGGT
The DNA here is from genome assembly GCF_040079335.1 of Sphingorhabdus sp. Lineage (GTDB taxonomy): Bacteria > Pseudomonadota > Alphaproteobacteria > Sphingomonadales > Sphingomonadaceae > Sphingorhabdus_B. The sequence goes on along the minus strand of NZ_JBEBKL010000002.1, from coordinate 54,180 downwards.
CCAAAGTTAAGGCTTTTTATGATATCAGTTCGCAATAGCGATAAATATCATTCCTCTCTCCTTTGGGGGAGAGGATATGGAGCCTTAGCGCTTGCGCTTAGGCGCAATTGGAGAGGGGGAGTCAGGGCGAAAACTCGCCGTTTCATCCCCTCTTCGCTGCGACTAGGCAGCCAGCTGCCAGGTGGCCTCCGGCCATCTCCTTTTGGTCGATTCCTCGCGCCTCTCCCCTGAAGGAGAGAGGGGTAGTGTTAACCCGCCAATCGCTTCAGCATCTCCATCCAGATCGGTATCTGGCCATGAAACCCATCGGCACTGACCCGCTCGTCCAGACCATGCGCACCCTCGCGTTCGCCGACAATGCCCCACAACCCGCCAAAACCGTATACGGGAATGCCATTGGCACGTAGAAACGCGCCATCGGTGGCACCTGCTGATTGATAGGGAACAACCGGCGCATCCTTGAACCGCGTAGCCACCGCCGCCTTATAGGCATCAAGCACATCCTGCCGGATCGGGGTCGGCGCGGTTTCTGGGGTTTGCGAGCCTTCGACTGCCGTCACCATCACATCGGGCCCGGCCAGTGCCTGCAGTTGCTGGCGTACTTCTTCCACCTTCACACTCGGAAAAATGCGGCAATTGACGTTTGCCTCCGCCTTTTGCGGCAAAGCATTGGGGGCATGTCCGCCCGACAACATGGTCGCGACACAGCGGGTCCGCGTGCTTCCGGGATCGTTGGCCTCGACCAGATCAGCCGTTTCCTTGTCGCTTGGATCAGCCAGAAAGCGCTTGATCAACTCGCCATATTGTCCCCCATCCTTGGCCGCGAGCAAGTCAAAGCCAGCACGGGTCGCATCGTTGATCATCGCAGGGAAGCGGAGCACCTCGAGCGCATTCAGTGCATTGGATAGCGCATATATGGCGTTATCAGGCCGCGGCGCGCTGCTATGTCCGCCCCGGTTGGTCGCGGTGAATTTGAAATCGGCATAGGTTTTCTCGGCGATCTGCATCGCGAACAATTCGACGCGCCCGTCCTTATAGACCGAACCACCGCCTGCATCGCTGTTGAGCCCATATTCGGCATCAATCAGCGAGCGCCACTCGGTCGCCGCACGCCGTGCACCGTTCCCCGTGGTTTCCTCGTCGCCAGTGAACAGCACGATCAGGTCACGTGTCGGCTGGAAACCCTTGGCTTTCAAATATTGTAGCGCGATCAATATGCCTGTCAGCCCAGCCTTATTGTCATTGGCCCCGCGCCCCAGATACCAGCCGCCTTCCTCGCGGAATTTGAACGGCGGATACTTCCAGTCGCTCTCCTTGGCCTCGACCACATCCATATGCGCCATCAGCAGGATCGGCTTTTTACCGCTGGGCTTTACCGCTGGCCAACGCGCAATCAGCGTTTGGGTGCCGTCATGGTCTTTGACCACGACATTGGTCATCCCGGCCTTGCGGAACTCGGCGGTCAGCAATGTGGTCAGCTTGCCAAACTCAGCCGTTCGTCCTTCGACAGTCGGGATTTCGACAATCTTTGCGAAAAGGTCGCGCTCCGTCTGACGATTTGGGCTTTCCGTTGCCATTGCCTGCGACGCCACACAAGCCAGCAAGGCTGCCGTCATCGCTGAAACACTTTTCACCATCAAACTCTCCTTCGGCCACAGCCTAACGCGCCCCATGGCCTTCGGCCAGATATTCTTCGGACTGCATTTCCATCAGCCGCGAAGCCGTCCGTTCAAATTCGAACCGACCGTCGCCCTCAGGATAAAGCGCATCGGGCGCAGCATCGGCGGCAGCCAGCAGTTTGACCCGATATTCGTAGAGCGCATCAATCAATGTGACAAAGCGTGCCGCTTCGTTGCGGTTGTGCGGGCCGAGCACGGGAATGCCGACAATAATGACAGCGTGGAAACGCCGCGCAATCGCCAGATAGTCCGCCGCCCCTCGCGCTTCCGCGCAAAGTCGCTTGAAGGAAAAGACGGCGACGCCTTTGAGCGCCTTGGGAACATGCATCGTCCGGCCCGCGCCAACGTTGATATCCGTCGAAGGCACATGCGCCCTGTCTTCGGGCGGATAGTCCGTCAGGCGGAAAAAGGTTTCGGACAGTTCCTTGGTCGCATCCGGCCCATTGGGAACCAGCCAGGTCCGCGCCTGACCCAACCGGTCGCGTCGATAATCGGTCGGGCCATCGAGCGCCATGACGTCAAGCCGCTCCTTCACCAGATCGATAAAGGGCAGGAAAAGCTGACGGTTGAGGCCATCCTTGTACAGGTCGTCGGGATGGCGGTTCGAGGTGGTGATCACCGTCACGCCCGCATCAAACAGCCCTGAAAACAGCCGTGACATGATCGCGGCGTCGGCCATATTGTTGACCACCATCTCATCAAAACAGAGCAACCGCGCCTCGTCAGCGAGTGCTGCCACGACGGGTGGAATCGGATCCCCCTTTTCCTTCTCGCGTTCGACCTTCAGCCGGGCATGGATGTCGAGCATGAATTCGTGGAAATGCGCGCGCCGTTTGCGGTTGACCTGCACATGGTCGAAAAACAGGTCCATCAGCATCGATTTGCCGCGCCCAACCCCGCCCCACAGATACAGCCCACGCACCGGATCGGGCTTCTTGCCGAGGAAGCGCCACAAGGTGCTACCGCGCGGTGGCACGGCTTCGAGTTGCCGCTGGATGTCCGCCAGTTTCGCGGCGGCTTGTGCTTGATCGGCATCTGGCTTGAGTTCGCTCGCCGCGACCAATGCTTGATAGGCAGCGAGAAGTCCGGTCATCTCTTGTCTTGGGAAGCCTTGCGGATCGTGCCGGAGAATGAAGCGACGATATATTCGTCATTCGGCCCCTGCACTACCATGCCGCGCAAGAAGATAAGGCGTCCGGTTTCGCGGACCTGCTCGACCACCGCGTCCAGCGGCTCTCCTAGTCGGCCTCCGCCGATAAACTGCGTGCCCAGATCAAGCGTCACCGAAAAACCGGCGTTGAGTGAACCGAATTGGTGGGCGGCGGCGAACAGCGCCACGTCGATCAGTGCCAGTGTCACCGCGCCATGAACATTGTCCCCCAGATTGCTGTGCTTGCGCGTCGGATGCATGCGGATTCGTGCGCGCGGGCGACCATCGGGCAAGGGCGCCTCAGGCCGTACAGCTAACGGCTCAATAAAGGCGTTGAACCGCGTCTTGTCGTTCAGGTTCCAGCTAAGCCAGCCGCCATCCTGCGCTTGCGCGTCGAAATGTCCGGCAGGTAACGGCGCTTCAATGCCGTCGTTCAAATCTGGCGCTCCGCCATCAACTTCTTGGTTTCTGCAATAGCCTTAGCTGGGTTCAGACCCTTGGGGCAGGCATTGGCGCAGTTCATGATGGTGTGGCAGCGATAGAGGCGGAACGGATCCTCCAGATCGTCAAGCCGCTCACCGGTCATCTCGTCACGGCTGTCGGCAAGCCAGCGATAGGCCTGCAGCAGAATGGCAGGGCCCAGAAACTTGTCGCTGTTCCACCAGTAAGACGGGCAGCTGGTCGAACAGCACGCGCACAGGATGCACTCATACAGGCCATCAAGCTTGGCGCGATCTTCGGGCGATTGTAGGCGTTCCTTGCCCGAAGGGGTCGGAGTTACCGTCTGCAGCCAGGGCTTGATCGAGGCATATTGCGCGTAGAAATGCGTCAGGTCGGGAACCAGATCCTTGACCACTTCCATATGCGGCAATGGGGTGATGGTGACTTCGCCCGTGCAATCCTCGATCGCGGTGGTGCAGGCAAGGCCATTCTTGCCGTTCATGTTCATCGCGCACGACCCGCAAATGCCTTCGCGGCACGAACGGCGGAAGGTCAGCGAGCTGTCCTGCTCTGACTTCATCTTGATCAGCGCGTCGAGCACCATCGGACCGCAATTGTCGGTATCGACCTCGAACGTATCGTAGCGGGGGTTTTCGCCGCTGTCGGGATCGTAGCGATAGACCTTGAACTTGCGCGCGGTGCCATTGCTGGTCGCAGCGTGGGTCTTGCCCTTCTGGACCTTGCTGTTCTTGGGCAAAGTGAATTCGGCCATGTTGCTCGTTCCGCTATGAGTGAATCGGCCTTGCCCTAATCAAACAAACCCGCCGACGCAAGAGAACGCGCCGCGAGTATTTCTTCTGCGATGGCATGGTCAGCTGGTTTGTCGACATCGATGGCCGCTACCGGGTCGTGCATTGGCACCAAACGCGCCGATAGCCCCAGCCGGTTTCCTGCCAGTTGAAGAGCTTGGGCCAACCCTATCGTGCGTGTGAGCGCTCGAAGCATCAGCCACACTCCAAAGTGCCGGAACAGTTTCCAAGGAATTTTGCGGTCCTTTTCCGCGCCAGCCCAGAGATCGAGTGCGCTGCGCACGTTAGGGCGGGCAAGCGCGAACAGATTGGCACCAGACCAGTGACCGTCTGAAAATTTCAGCCAGGTTCGCTTGCTCTTGGGAAAACGGCTCAGCAGCGCATCTTTTTCGACCATCGCAACCGCCAAATCGGAATCGCCAACATCTGCAATGAACTGTGCGACCATTTCAGGTGTTAGCAGCGGGTGGTCAGCGGTCGTAATCAGAACCGGGAAGGGCAGCATCCCTCCTTCAAGCACTTTGCTTATGCTTCCTGAAATCGAGGGACCACTTTCGGCGATCTGGTCCACACCGCCCGCTGCTTCCAGAGCATCGGTCAGTTTGGCGGGGTCCTGGGCCAAAACTGTAATATGACCAATTTCCGGGCATTTGCGCAGGCATCGCACGACATGGGTCAGCATTGCTGCTCCGGCGATTGGCACCAACGGCTTCCATTGCTCTCCAAAGTGCACAGCCAATGGATCAGAACCGGGGCGTTGCCCGGCGAGTATCAATGCTGTCCATTGAGCGTGCATGCTGCGCACATAGGCACAGTGTTTAAATAGTGCCAGCGTGGAAACGGCAGCCGACGACAAATGCGGATGACAGCCACGCGCCAATACCTTACGGACGCGCCGTGCAAAGCCGCATTGCCCTTTATGACCTCGATCGCACCGTATTGGCGACACCAACATTTACGTCATTTTTGCTGTTTGCGGCCCGCCGAGATGCGCGCTGGCGATTGCTGCTGCTGCCAATCTGGATTCTGGCTATGCTGGCGCATGCGATGAAATTCTATGATCGCGATGTTCTTAAGCCGCTGGGAATCAGCCTGTTTATAGGCCGGCGCATCGACCAGTCGCATATGCAATCGCTGGCGTCCGCCTTCGCCGACACACGTATCCCAAATGATATCCAGCCGGGTGCCCTGGCGGCCATGCAGGCAGACGAAGCCAACGGCTATACTCTGGTACTTGCTACAGCAGCGCCAGAATTTTATGCGTGCGAACTAGGTCGCAGGATGGGCTTTCAGGTTGTTCTGGCAACGCGGCATTGCCGTGCCGACAATGGGGATTGGTTACCCGCGATCATGGGAACCAATTGCTACGGCCATGAAAAGCGCCGCCGAATTGATCGATGGCTTTCCGACGCGGATATAAATACCGAAGGAGCCGATATTCGATTTTATTCCGACGACTTGAGCGATGCCCCTACACTCGAAGTAGCGAACCAAGGATTTGCGGTGAACCCAAACAGGAAGTTCGCGCGCGCTGCCGATCTTGCCGGTTGGACGATTGTTGATTTCCGAATTGCTCCAAGCGGTGCAGGGGAACGATAAATGTCGCGCATCGGGTTTCTTTTCAATCACGACCAGACCCACCAAGTGGCGCACAGCCTGCCTATTGCCCTTGAAATCGCAAGGTCGGGTGCCGCCGAAGTCAGCTTGCTGGTCACCAACGCAATGATGAAGGCGGCGGTCGAGGCTATGGCGGGCGAACTTCTCGCCAAGATGACCCTGATTGATCTTGCGCCGAAATCATTTGTGTCGCGTGCGGCAGCTGGCTTGCTTGACCGCTTCATCCCTGCGGGGAAATTGTCGATATACAGGGACCATCTCGATCTTTTTCGGACTTTCGATGCGCTGGTGGTTTCAGAGAAAAGTTCGCTGCTGTTGAAAACACGATACGGCCTCAATGACCTGAAATTTGTACATACGCGGCACGGAGCGGGAGATCGCGCGATAGGATTTAATCCCGAAAGCGCGAGGTTCGACCTAATTCTGGTCGCAGGGCCAAAGATACGGGATCGACTGATCGCAGAAGCGGAAGTGCCGCCTGAACGCATTGCGGTTACCGGCTATTGCAAGTTCGACCAGTTCCTAAACGAACCCGCAGCTCGAAAATTATTCCCGAATGATCGACCAGTGGTGTTGTATAATCCGCATCCCTCGCCGAAGCTGTCTAGCTGGTATCAATGGGGCGATTACATCCTCGATTATTTCGCGCGGCAAAGTCGCTATAACCTTATTTTCGCGCCGCATGTCATGCTGTTTGAGCGGAACTGGACAGTCACCATTGATCCACCGGCGATTGCCCGAGTACATAAGCCCGGCGCGCATTATTCCAACCTCTCGCACATGCTGGTTGACCTTGGCAGTGATGCGAGTGTTGATATGACCTATACAAATGCGGCAGACATCTACCTCGGCGATGTATCGAGCCAGGTTTACGAATTCCTTGTGAAACCCCGGCCCTGCCTGTTCCTCAACGCCCATAAAGTCGATTGGAGAAACGATGCCAGCTATACACATTGGCAGGCGGGACCGGTCGTGGAGTCTGTCGAAGCGCTTGATGTGGCATTGAGCTCGGCATTTGAAATATTCAAAAAATATCGCTCCCGACAGGAGGCAATGCTTGAGGAAACATTCTCTGTGAGCGAAACACCGGCGGCACAGCGGGGCGCGCAGGCAATTCTCGCGATGCTGAAACAATCCGGTAAGGGACAACCGCAATGAGCAGCACCACCGATTTTCTGCAATATGGGCTTGGTAAAGCGATCCGAAAACTGCGCTCGCAAATTGGTGCGCGGATTAATTTGGCGATTGATGGCGAAACGCCGGATTCGAAAATCGATGCGGCAAAGGCGGTCGCCTCTCGCTACGGCGTGCTGATGGCAGCAAACTGGCGGGACAAGACGTTTCGCTATTGTATCTACGCCACCTATGGCCGCGACCTGTCGGGCTATCTGGCCGCCATCGACCAAGAGTTTGTCTTTCTCGACATCGGATCAAATCAGGGTCTCTATGCGCTGCTGGCTGCGCAAAATCCCAATTGCAGGAAAGTACTCGCCTTTGAGCCGGTTGACCGGACCTACCGGCTGCTGCGCCGCAACATCGCATTGAACAAAGCCGATCCTATCGTAACCGCCCTGAAGCTTGCGATTTCATCGGAAAGCGGAACGGCCAGCATCGCGATCGATGACGCTCATAGCGGAACCGCGACATTGGTTGCGGATCGAACCGCGGCAGCTGCAGGGGCGCAACAGATCCGCACCATCAATGCCGCAGAACTCGATAAGCATATCCCCGAAAGGCTGCCGATCGTTATCAAGATTGATGTAGAAGGTTTCGAAGAAGTGGTTATCGCCGAGTTGGCCAAATCAAACCATCTCGGCAACATTATGGCAATTTTCTTCGAAGTCGATAGCCGCTGGAGCGATGCCGAAAGCATGATGGCCACGCTACGTGAGGCGGGCTTTGGCCATTTCACGAAATTCGGCCGCGGTCATCATTACGACGTTCTGGCCTACCGCTCTTTGCAGTGGCAGCCAACCTCAACCAACGCGTAAGCGTTGCAGGAAGGCGGCGCTTGCCTCACGCAGCGAAAGTGCCCGTGATTCCATTTCGCGCATCACCTGGTGCATTTCATCGGCAACTTCGCCGACTCGCAATGCATCCTGATTGACTTCCTGGCTCTGCGATCGGACCTCTTCGGCATTGCGCGCGGCATGTTCGGCATTGTCACCGATTTCGCGGGTCGCGGCCTGCTGCTGTGAAATGGCAGCGGCAATATTTCCGGCACCCAGATGAACCCGGTCGATCTTTTCGACCACCGATTCGACCTTTTCGGCAGTGGATTCCATTTGCCCGCGAATATTGGCCACGGTCCCTGATACGGAGGCGATGGCCTGATGCGTCTGGCTGGCTAGCGACTTGACCTCTTGTGCCACTACCGCAAATCCACGGCCGGCCTCTCCAGCGCGTGCGGCTTCGATCGTGGCGTTGAGCGCGAGTAGGTTGGTTCGGTTGGCTACATCCTCAATGATGGCTGCAATTTCCCCGACCTTGTCGGCATCCTGCGCCAGAGCCCCGATTGCGCTGCTGCTCAAGCGGCTGCTTCCGGTGGCCGCATTGGCGGCATCGACCTGATCATCGACTTGCTCTGAAATGGCTTGCGTCGCATCACCCAACTGTCGGGCAGCACCTGCGACCATCTGGATGGCCGTGCTCATGTTTTCGGCCATGATCGCCATCGCGTCGGCCCGGTTGCGTGTCTGTGCACCGATGCCGGCCAGCTGTTCGGCAGATTCGCCGACGGCGCGAATGGCTGTAGCTATAGCGTCCGCCGTCATGATCACCGATCGTTCAAATTCATGCGCGAGCTGCTCCATTTCAGCATGCCGCTGACTGTCCGCCTTGGAGCGGATTTCGGCCTCTACCTGTTCGGCGCGCTTGCGTTCGGCTTCGATCTCGTCGCGCCGTTCGCGTTCCTGTTCGTAGAAATCGGCGCGGGCATGGGCAAAGGCGTGGGCGTCATCGATCGATTTCAGGAAAGATCGCCATTGCCGCATCGCGATGCGGTGCAGTGCGAAGCCGTATATCGCCGTTGCCGCGTAGAAATACCAAGGGAGTTGCTCGTCCGAAAGCAGGGGCCCAGCTATGCCCCCGGCGGTCACGATCAACAGCCAGACAAACATCGATCGCGGCAAGCAAAGGAATGTTAGTGCGCCGACGCCAATCAGGCCAAAGGCAGTTCCTCCGGCGATGACATGGTTGATGTCTCCCTGGATGGTCCAGAGATCACAAATCAAACCCGCCCAGGCGATTGATCCGATGCCGACATATTCAACAAATCGATTGCGCAACATTTTCAGGCGCGCGCCATCTTCGTCAGCTTCAAGATCATAGGATTTGAGCGACAGATGCAGGCGAAAGATCAGAAATTGCGACAGGACGACAAAAGGTGCGCCCACGATTGAAAAATAGGGGATGATCAGCGTCGACATCAGCGCCGCTGTCGAAAGATAGAACAGAATGGCTGTAATCAATATTGCAACATTGGCGCCTGCCGCTGCCTGCAATTGTGCGAACAAGAGCGATCGGTTTTCGCCGCTCGCGCTGCGGCGCAGCGTATCGATCTCGTCCCTCAGATCTAGGACGATGGCGAACAGGTCGCGATATTTGCCGAATTTTTCCATCAAGCTTCCCGGAATCTTTGCCGGCCAGCTATCGCAGGAAGTTCCAAAGGAAATATTAACTATGCCTACCCGTTTTCGGCATTTCGGCGGGCAAGCAGTCGCAGCCTTGTCTATTTTGTTCGCCGTCTTGTGAATGTCAGGATATCGTCGATGACAGGGGCTTTGCTGCGGAATGGGCGGGCGATTGCCATGATTATCCCGCTATGAGTGACTTCAGGGTAGATCTTTACGTCTGCCTCGCCTGTGCTTTCATTGACCTTTGTCGCCAACGCCCTGCTGTTGCGTGGTTTGACCGTCGTATCGGCATCACCGGTCAGCAACAGCAAAGGCGGTGCCTTGCCATTGGCAAAGTGGATCGGCTGGGTCTCCTCGGGTTTGGGCCAGTGTCCAAGAGCGTCGCGTGCAGCATCGCTGGTGAAGGGGAGGAAATCATAGGGCCCCGCAAGGCCGATAATGCCGGCAATTGCCGAAGCGTCGAGGCCGTATCGCGGGAGCCACTTTGGATCGAGTGCGGCAAGCATGGCGATATGTGCGCCCGCACTATGCCCCATGACGAAAAGCCGCGCCGGATCGCCGCATGCATTTTGTTTCAGTTCACGGTTGGCGCCGGCAATGGCTTTCGCTGCGTCATCTACAAAATCGGGATAGCGATGCTCGGGCGCTTTCCGGTAATCAGCGATGAAGGTGATGAAACCGCGCGCGGCAAAGGCGCGACCGACAAAGGCATAACTGCTCCGGTTACCGTCGCGCCATGAGCCGCCATGAAAGAAAAGCAGCGACGGATATCTGCGGTCACCGCAGCTTTTGCCGACGCCAATCGGGTAATAGATGTCATAGCTTTGCTGCGAAGTCGCGGGGTCGCCATAGGTTACGCCTAGGGTCGTTGAACCAACCATGTCATTTTTGCCCGGCCACCAGCGGTCGGCGAGCTCGAGCTGGGCGGGGCCGCCCAATCGATAAAACCAGATTCCAGCTACAGTTAGCAACAGGGTTGTGACAATCAGCGCGGTTTTCATCATCACCCCGCGATACCCTATGACGTGCAAAAGAAAAGGGCGACCAGTGGCCGCCCTTTTCCAATATCCGGAAGTGATCCGATCAACGCTTCGAGAACTGGAAGCTCTTGCGGGCTTTCGCCTTGCCGTACTTCTTACGCTCGACCGCACGGCTATCGCGGGTCAGGAAGCCTTCGGCCTTGACCGCACCGCGCAGCGCGGGTTCGAACCTTGACAGTGCCTGGGCGATGCCGTGCTTCACGGCGCCGGCCTGGCCTGAAAGGCCACCGCCCTTGACGGTTGCGACTACGTCATACTGACCGGTCCGTTCGGTGACGCCGAAGGGCTGGTTGATAACGAGGCGCAGCGAGGGACGTGCGAAATACACTTCCTGATCGCGGCCATTGACTATGATCTTGCCGGTGCCGGGCTTCAGCCATACGCGGGCAACCGCGTCCTTGCGGCGGCCGGTTGCGTAGGCACGGCCCTGTGCATCGACAATTTTTTCACGCAGCGGAGCTGCGGGCGCGACCGGAGCCGAACCTTCCGCACCCAGCGTCTGGAGATCAGCGAGCGATTCTACGGTGTCGGACATTATGCACCCACCTTGTTCTTGCGATTCATGGAAGCGATATCGAGCACCTTGGGCTGCTGGCCGTCATGCGGATGTTCGGTACCGTTGTAGAGGTGCAGGGCACGCATCTGCTGGCGACCGAGCGGGCCGCGCGGAACCATGCGTTCAACAGCCTTTTCGAGCACACGCTCGGGGAAACGGCCTTCGAGAACCTTGGCAGCAGTGACGCCCTTGATGCCGCCGGCATAGCCGGTGTGGCGATAGTAAACCTTGTCGCCAAGCTTCTTGCCGGTGAACTTCACCTTGTCGGCGTTAATAACGATGACATGGTCACCGCAATCGACGTGCGGGGTAAAGCTCGGCTTGTGCTTGCCGCGCAGGATGTTGGCGATAATCGACGCGACGCGACCGACAACCAGACCGTCGGCATCAATGATATGCCAATCCTTCTGGACGTCCTGCGGGCGGATCGACTTCGTGACTTTGGACAGCGTTTTCATGGCTGCTGTTCGAACCTCCGATAGGGATGGGGTGCTGTAGAGAATCGAATTCCCTTCAGCGGACGGGCGCTATTGGCGCGTGCGAACCCAATAGTCAAGCAAATGCAGGCATTTTGAAGCGGGTATAATAATACCCTATGGTGCCGTTTCCGCATTCACCCATAAGGCATAGGCGGGATGGGCGGCATCCACTTTCCACGCCATGATCGCTGGGACCTTGTGGCGGTGAAACTTGGCAATGCGGTCGATCACATCCTGCTGTCGCGAGGCACTGGTCTTCAGAATGACCGGATGTTCCTCGCTGGTCTCGATCTCACCTTCCCAGCGATAGTGCGAAATCACAGGTGCCAAACGGTTGGCGCACGCGACCAGTCTCTCCTCCAGCAGCGCACGGCAGCAATCATGCGCCTCGCCCGCGGTTGGAAAAACGGCATAGATGATCGCCATATCCGACACTGCTATTTGTAATCCCCTATACTGCCCAACCTGTGCGCCCCCCAGACGGTTGACACCACAACCAACGCGCCAACGGCCTGGTGCAGCACCGCCAGCGTGATGTTCATGCCTGTCATTACCGTGGCAATTCCTAACAATATCTGCGTCCCGAATGCTGAATGGATGGCAATCGAAACCCGGCGAGCGCCGAGCTTTTTCAGGCGACGAGCCATGATGACGAGTGCGGCCACTGCCACCCAGGCCCACCAGCGATGGATGAAGTGGGTCAAAAAAGGATCATGGGTCAGCGCAAACCACGCTCCTTGGCTCCAATCCACGCCTTCGGGGTAAAGTTTCCCGTTCATGAGCGGCCAGTTGTTGGCGACGTAACCGGCATTCAAACCGGCCACCCAGGCACCGAAAAGCAGCTGGATAAACAGGATCAACAATATGGTTAAGCTGAAGCCGGTCAGTCGCGCAGCTTTGCGCACGCCGCTTTGAGCCAATGCGCGCAAGTCAAGCGCTGTCCAGATCAGCCCGGCCATAATGAACAATGCGGTCAACAGGTGCACGGCGAGACGGAAATGGCTGACGTCGGTGCGCTGGCTGAGGCCGGATGATACCATCCACCAGCCGATTGTGCCCTGCAGCCCTCCCAGCGCGAGCAGAGCCATCAGGCGTGGGTGGTAACCGGCTGGAATCTGGCGCTTGATCCAGAACCATGCCAGCGGGAGGGCAAAGGCAAGGCCAATTACCCGGCCGAGCAGGCGATGCACCCATTCCCAGAAATAGATGAACTTGAACTCGGTAAGTGTCATCCCTGCCGGGCCATTAATTTCCAGATATTCGGGGATCTTCTTGTACTTTTCGAACTCCGACACCCACTGCACCTCGTTCATCGGCGGCAGTGCGCCGGTGACGGGCTTCCATTCGGTAATAGACAAACCCGATTCGGTCAGACGTGTAATTCCGCCGACGATCACAATAAGAAAAACAAGAAAGGCAACGGACATCAACCAGTTGACCAGTTTCTGCGGGTTGCCGCCGATTGGCGGTGCGTAAGCAGGCGTATGTTGCATGGGGGCGATATGATTGGCGGGAAGCGTCAAAGCAAGGCCTGCCTACGCATAGCTATGCGTTAAATTTTTCGGGCCAAACAACAGGCGCTTACAATCTGTTACATCTATTTACGAGAGCGGATGGTAGCGACGCGGCATAAAATATGTTAGAAGAGTAATTAAATAACGTGCAGTCAGACTAATATGTCGCTGTAGCGAAAGCAACTTACGCTTTGTTTGGAATGACTTATGAGCGGCATGGCGAGCGGCTCGCTTTCGAGCGTGCCCAACGGGAAGATTATCGACTTTGATCGCGCCGAATTGCGGCGCGTTCCTTTTCAGGATTCGCTGTATCTCTGGGTGTCGGCACGCACACCGGGAACCAGCTTTGAACTGCGGCTTGCGCCGCGTATCTATCACGATCGTCCTGATTATTGGGGCATCGAAGTCGTTGCCATCGGCGCGTCGCAGGCGGACAATGACACCGGCATCGGAGCCGAGGCGGATATCGTCGAGCGTTCGGTGCCCTTGTCGGGGATTACCGGAACCAGAGGCATTTCGGTAATCGGCGCCAACCAAACCAAGCTTATCGAGATCGACAGCGGGTCCTATTAGGGTCGCACCCCGCTGTCATGGGGCGGGGGCAGGCCGCGATGCCTTTTCGAAGGCAACACCTCAACATCGGCCTGCCTCCAAACCCCGGCAGAAGCGTCAGTTCTCAACCGCTTCGGCGATGATATCCGGCGTCAATATTTGCGGCAATTCGCGCACCTGACCTTGCGCGGGGTAGAATAGATATAACGGAACGCCTGACCGGCCATGTTCGGACAGGAAGCGCGCAATCGCCGCATCCCGCCGGGTGAAATCGCCCACCATCACCTTGATCCCCTTTTCCCTGAACAACCGGATCGTATCGTCGCGGTTGATCGCGGCCGCTTCATTGACCTTGCAGGTCACGCACCAGTCTGCAGTGAAGTAGAGAAACACTGGCGCGCCCTTCGTCCGTAACTCCGCCAATTTTCCAGCGTCGAAAGGCAAGGCTCCGGGGAATGCGGCTTCGCGCTTGCCATTCGTATCAACAGTTTGTGGGAGGATTTGCACGCCTGTCGCGATAACAACGGTAGCCGCTATCAGGAGGGCGAAGGGTGCCTGCCGGAATTGCCCCTGCACCGTGCGATAGCCGAGGATAAGTGCCAGCATCGCCCCGATGGCAATGCTGCCAACCAAAAGGCCGCCCGATCCGGTCAGCCGCCACAGCAACCAAAGCAAGGCCAAAGCAGTCAACCCCATAGGGATCGCCATCAGGTGGCGGAACCGTTCAAGCCACGCGCCCGGCCTGGGAAGCATCGCACGCATGCGCGGGATATAGGCAATCAACAGGAAAGGCAGTGCTATGCCAATGCCCAGACACGCAAAGAGCAGCATCGCCTCCGCGGTCGGCAGCAATATGGCAGCACCCATTGCAGCGGCCATGAACGGTCCGGTGCAGGGCGTCGCCACCAGTGCCGCCAATATGCCAGTCCAGAATGAACCCGATATCCCCGGTTGCCGGGTGAGCGTTCCGCCAATGGCAAAACCCGGCAGTTCGAACAGTCCGGCAAGATTGGCGGTCACCGCTACCATCAGCACCAGCAACCCGAATACCACTGCCGGTTCCTGCAACTGGAAGGCCCAGCCAACCTCTTGGCCCGCCGCACGTAACGATAGCATGACGGCGCCGAGTGCGAGACAGCTCAATACAACTCCAGCGGTATAAGCCAGCGCGTCCCGTTGCGCTTCGTGCTCGTCACCTCCGGCCTTCGCAAGTGCCAGCGCCTTGAGGCCAAGGATTGGAAACACGCAAGGCATCAGGTTGAGCAGCAGCCCGCCGACCAGCGCCCCCAACAGCAACCACAGTAATGCGGGCAGTGCAGGGCTTGCCGCAGCAAGTTTGTCATCCGCTCTCAGCACCGCAACCGAATTGCCGCCTTTGGGAATTGCTCCAGCAGCCGTGCGGATCAGCAGTCCCTGTCCACCGCCAATACGCAACAGCCCCTCGACCGGCCCTGCCTGCCCGCTCGCCTCGGTTTCAATCACAAGCCAGTCCCCTATGCGCCGTGCCGATTGCGGCGCCGCATAGCGGACGCGATCGGTGGTCAGCGCAAAGAAATAGGGTCGGTCGAGCGGCGCGCTCGCCGGATAGGGAATAGCGATAGCAAAGCGTTTGCCGCTGATCGCATAGCGTGCGTCACGGTCGAGCGGTACAGGGATCGCAGATCGCCATTGATCGAACTGCCGCTGCGGTTCGGCCTTGATTGCACCATCGCCGGTGACCAGTTTCAGCGTGAACTGGTCTTGCTGTGGAACACAGATTGTATCGGTGCAGGCCAGCCAGTTGGCCTCTACCTCGACCGGTATGGCGCTTCCAGTCTTCAGTGTGGGCGCGAACTGGAGATCGACCAATATCGCATGCGGTTCTTCATAGACATGGTTCATCAGACCGCCGATCAACAGCGGCTTGGGAACTGGAAAGCGAGGTTTGCCAACTGCCACCCCCGCAGGCAGCCTCCATTCGAGTTGCAGCCCGAGCCCTGCATCGCCCGGGTTTTCCCAATAGCCGTGCCAGCCCGGCTTGGGTGCAAAGTGGAAAGCAACAGTTAGCGTGCCACCAGGGGCAGGTGTTTCGGTCTCGGCAACCAACCTGCCCGGAACGTTCAACTCCTGCGCAATCGATGCCTGCGCGGTCAGCAGCGCAAGGCACAGCAGCAGCAAGCGGAGCAGTCGTTGCATCAGCCGGTAATCGCTTTCACCGCGCCGAGGAATTGAACCATACCTACGGGCTTGGACAGATAGGCGCGCGCACCCGCGCCCAATATGCGTTCCTCATCGCCCTTACCGGCATAGGCAGTTACCGCCAGCACGGGGATCGGTTTCAGATCGGCCTCGCTTTGCATCGCCTCAATCAGGTCGAGCCCGCTGACATGCGGCATCTGGATGTCCATGATCACAAGGTCGGGGGCAAAGCCACGCATCCGGGTAAAGGCTTCGCGTCCGTCGCGCAGCCCTTCGACCTCAAACTGGTGCGCGCGCAACAGATCGGTGAATAGTTTGAGGTTCAGCTCATTATCCTCGACGATCAGAACCTTTTTGCTCACCGCATTTCCTTTAGCATGGGCTATTTTGCTGCCTAGGCAGCGCCGCCGCTTTCGCTTAAGCGAAAGCCATGTTCGAAACAAATGCGAAAAGTGCTGGCCAAATTCAAGCCGACCCGGCGACGCTCGCTCTGGGAGCTTTGGGCTGGATCCTGACCGATACGGATCGCGCCTCGCGGATGCTGGCGCTCACCGGGCTGACCCCGGACATTTTGCGCCATGATATTTCCGAACCCGCCACCCTCGCCGCTATCCTGATCTTTCTGGAAGCGCACGAGCCTGACCTGATTGCCGCCGCCGAACATATTGGCGTGACCCCGCAAGCGCTTGTCCGCGCCCGAATGGAGCTTGAAGCATGAGCCGCCCCTTGCTGATTTCCGATTGCGACGAGGTGCTGCTGCACATGGTCGTGCCGTTCCGTGACTGGCTCGACGAGGCGCACCATATCCATTTCGATCTGGTGCACGGCGATTGGGGCGAAGCTTTGCGTCATAAGCATGACGGCACACAGGTTGAACGCGGACATGTCTGGAACCTTTTGAACGGCTTTTTCTTTACCGAGATGCACCGACAGCAGCCGATTGATGGTGCGGTCGAGGCGATCAACCGGATCTCGGAGCATGCAGATGTCGTGATCCTCACCAATCTGATGGATCATCACAATGAAGCGCGCGGCGAACAATTGCGCGCGGTGGGCATCGAAGCGCCGGTCTATACCAATCAGGGCGGAAAGGGTGAGGCGCTGGCCCGCATCATCGAACGCTACAATCCCAGTGTTGCCGTTTTCGTCGACGATCTGGGCCATCAGCATGAATCGGTGGGCGAGCATCTCCCCGATGTCTGGCGGCTGCAACTGGTCGGGGAACCGATATTGTGGCAGCGGGTACAAGCCTCCACCTCGGCGCACGCCCGCATCGATGTGTGGCACGAGGCCGAGCAATGGATTACCGAGAAACTGCTCGCGGGGAGCGCCGCTCCCATCATTCAGAAAGAACCCGCATGATTGAAGAACGATTGGCCGAACTCGGCATCACCCTTCCCGAACCGGCCGCACCCGTCGCATCCTATGTGCCGACAGTTGAGGTTGGCGGGCTGCTCTATATTTCGGGGCAGGTGTCTTTTGTCGACGGCAAGCTGATGACCGGCAAGGTTGGCGATAGCCGTAGCGAAGAAGACGGTATCCTTGCCGCGCAAGGGTGCGGGTTGATGCTGATCGCGCAGATGAAGAAAGCGCTGGGTTCGCTCGACCGCGTCGAACGCATCGTCAAGCTCGGCGCCTTTATAGCCTCCACCCCTGACTATACCGGCCAGCCCAAGGTCGCCAATGGGGCATCTGACCTGATGGAGGCCGTCTTCGGCGATGCCGGCAAACATGCGCGTAGCGCTGTGGGCGTTCCCGTCCTACCGCTCGATTCGACGGTTGAGATTGATGCCATCGTCGCGGTGAAGCCTTTTTGAGGTAAGGAATATGGCGGAAGGCGACACGCCCGACGACCGGATCACAGCCCAAATTGCGGAAGGGGTTTCCGCGCTTGATTCCGCACAATGGGATGCGCTGAACGCGTCCGCCAACCCCTTTGTCAGCCACGCCTTCCTGGCTGCCCTTGAAGAATCAGGAAGTGTCGGCCCCGGGACCGGCTGGTCGCCAGCTCCGATTATACTCCGCGACGAAAACGGAGATATTTGCGGCGCGCTGCCCGCCTATCTCAAATCGCACAGCCAAGGCGAATATGTTTTCGATCATGCTTGGGCCGATGCCTATGAAAGGGCAGGCGGGCGCTATTATCCGAAGTTGCAAATAGCCGCGCCCTTTTCACCGGTGCCGGGCCCGCGCGTGCTGGCACGCGATGATGAAACCGCGCTCCGGCTGTTGCGCGCCGCCGAAAGCGTGGTGTTGCAAAACGGGCTGTCCTCGGCGCACGCAACTTTTGTCGATGAAGGCCAACTCGATTTGTTCCGCAAGGCCGGATGGCTGATCCGGTCGGGCACACAATTCCATTGGGCGAATGACGGCTATTCCAGCTTTGATGGTTTTATGGCGACACTGGCCTCGCGCAAGCGGCGCGCGATCCGCAAGGAACGGGCAGCGGCGCAATCGCAGGTCGAAATTGAGATCCTGCGCGGCGACCAGATCCTTCCTGAGCATTGGGATATGTTCTGGGTTTTCTATCAGGATACCGGCGCCCGCAAATGGGGCCGACCCTATCTGACCCGCGAATTCTTCGACCTCGTTGCCAAGAGCATGCGTGACAGCATCGTCTTGTTCCTCGCACATCGGGATGGCCAGCCGGTTGCGGGCGCACTCAACCTACTCGGGCCCGACTGCCTCTATGGCCGCTATTGGGGCTGTGTCGAAGACATCCCCTTCCTGCATTTCGAGCTGTGCTATTACCAGGCCATCGATTTTGCGATTGCCCATGGGTTAGCCCGGGTCGAAGCAGGCGCACAGGGCGAGCATAAACTGGCGCGCGGCTATTTGCCGGTGACGACATGGTCGGCGCATTTTATCGCCGATCCCGGCTTTCGGGAGGCTATTGAGGATTTTCTGGGACGAGAGCGCCGCGCGGTGGAGCGTGAACAGGAGTTTCTGGGCGAATTGGGGCCGTTCAAGCGCGGTTAGCGGACGATCTCGCCGCCTTTCATGACATGGTCGATTGCCTCCAGCGCTGCGATGTCGGCCAGCGGATCGGCCTTCACCGCTACCAGGTCGGCAAAGCGTCCGGTTGTAATGCTGCCCAGTTCATGCTCCTTGCCCAGTAATTCCGCCGCGCGGATGGTGGCGGACTGGATCGCCTGCATCGGCGTCATCCCGTACCGCACCATATAGGCGAACTGCCGCCCATTGGCCCCGTGCGGATAGACCCCGCTGTCGGTGCCGTAAGCGATCTTCACACCCATCTTCACCGCCTTGGTAAAGCCAACTCTCTGGACATCGGTGGTTTCGCGGTTCTTGCGCAGATATTCCTCGGGCCAGCCCTCTTTGGTGCCAATATCGTCAATATAGTCGCCATTGTAGATATCCATCACCAGCCAGATGCCTTTGGCCTTGGCCAGTTTGAGCGCCTCATCGTCAATCAGGCTGGCATGCTCGATCGAGCGCACCCCCGCGGCAATCGCATTTTTGATACCCTGCGCGCCATGCGCATGCGCGGTCACATAGACACCGCGCTTGGCGGCGGTATCGACGACCGCCTTCATTTCCTCGATACTCAATTCGGGCTCGCCCGGTTCAGTGCCGATGGCAAGGACCGCGCCGGTCGCTATCAGCTTCAGGAAATCGGCGCCTTCCTCAATGAAATATTCGGCATTGATTGCCGCCTGCTCGGGCCCGACCGTCACGCCATAGCGCATATCCTCGGGCAGCTTTTCATTGTCGACCACACCATTGAGTTCGCCGCCACCGCCGGGCTTGGTGATATAGCCGCCTGCGACAAACATGCGCGGCCCCGGCACCCGGCCCGCATTGATCGCGTCCTTCAGCGCAATATCGGTCAACCCGCGATAGGTGCCGACATCGCGCACTGTGGTGAAGCCTGCCATCAGAGTATCGCGCGCATTTTTGGCACCGATCAGCGCGGTGGCAGCGGGGGAGGTTTTCAGCGGTAGCGCAAGATCCGCACTTTGTCCGGCATCGGCAAGATGGGTGTGCAGATCCATCAGGCCGGGAAGGACGGTATAGGCAGACCAGTCTATGTGATGTTTACTGGCCTTGCCTCTAGTACGAAACTCACTTGCGGAGCAGGGCGATACTTCCGTGATCAACTGTTGGAAGATGTACACGCATTGATTGCGCCGTACTTCACCGCTTTCGACATCAAGCAGCTGCCCCGCTCTGACTATAGTCGTGTAGTCAAAAACCAGCGTATCGGACGCTCGCCCGTCAGATGTTGAACAGGCTAAGGCAATTCCAAGTGTCAGCAGTACAGCGCTGCGCATCAGCCCTTCTTGGTGATGCGTTCGATTTCGCGCGCAACCATTGCCTCGACAATGCCGGGCAAGTTGGTGTCGAGCCATTCCTTGAGCATCGGCTTCATCAATTCGCGAGTCAGGCCTTCAAGTGAGGTTTCGCCCGATCGCACGATTTGCGGTGCAACGCCGGGCTCGGAAAGCGTCTGCAATACCGAGAAGCTCTGGCGCAGGCTTTGCGCCTTGTTGTCATCGAGCAACTCTTCCGCGCTTTCGTCGGCGGCGGCTTCGGTCAGTTCGAGGACATCCTCGTCTTCGCTTTCCTCATTGCGTGTTTCGCGGGGCGTGCGACGTGAGCTGATGGCACGCGAACGGTCTTCATCAGCGATGATCTTCTTGATCGAAGACAGTATCGCTTCCATCGATGGTTCGTTCCGATCAGTCGCCATTTGCCAACGCCCCTAATTGCCCCATTGATTCCCTTAATATTTGGGAAGTGGCTCTATTTCTGCTTTTTGAGCTGGTGTGTCAACCGTGCGGGTGGCTTTGGCGGTGGGGTCGGGTTTGGACGACCAGTCGTTCCAACTGCCTTTGACCGCATCATATTCAGCGACAGGATCATAGAGCGGGCCGCCTTCGAGACCCAGATCGCGTGCTTCGGCGCGGCCCATAGCAGCAAGCAGCGAGAAGCCCGCGACATAGGCGTTGCGCCGTGCGGTGACGAGCTGGACCTTGCTGTTGAGCAACTCCTGCTCGGCGTTCAAAATGTCGAGGATTGTGCGGTTTCCGACGCTGTTCTCGGCGCGGGTGCCTTCGAGCGAGAGTTCATTTGCCGATACCGCGCGCTCGGAGGCGACGATTACATCCTGCGACGCCTTCCAGCTGGCATAGGCAGCACGGGTCTGTGCGATGGCTTCGCGTTCTGCCGCAATTTCCTGCTCGATTGCCTGCCCCATCCGCGCCTGTGCCTGGCGGATCTGGGCAGCAGGTTGGCCGCCCTGATAGAGCGGTAAAGTGGCGCGCACACCAACCTGTGCCGAGGTCGAGGTCTTGTCGAACGGAGCCAGAGCACCCGAATCGATGCTGCCGAAATTGTTCGAATAGCTGCCCGAGCCAAAACCGGTCACCTGTGGCAGACGGCTTGCTTCTGCACCTCTGCGGTCAAAGCGCGCGGCATCGCGCAGTTCCTTGGCGGCAATCAGGTCCGGATTGTTATCCAGCGCAACACCTACCGCCGCATCAGGCGATTCGGGCAGATTGGGGAGCGGTGGAGGTGCTTCGAGAGCCTCGGGCGCCTTGCCGACCAACTGGATGTAGATTTCTTTCGAGCGGATCAGGTTGGCGCGCGCGGCCTCCATGCTGCTCGTTGCCAGTGCGAGCCGCGCTTCGGATTGCGCGACGTCGGTGCGAGTCAGATCGCCAATCTCGAACCGGTCGCGCGTGGCTTCCAGATTGACCTGCAGCACGCCAACTTGCGCGCGGTTCAGTTCAACGATCGCTTCGTCGCGAATCACATCCATATAGGTGCCAACCACGGCCGAAAAAATCGCACTCTCGGTTGCGCGCAATCCGGCGATCCCGGCATCTACCCTGTTCTCGGCTGCACGCACCGCGTTTTTGACAGCGCCGCCCAGATAGAGCGGCACGGTGACATCGGCACGCCCGTTCAGCGTCCGGTCTGGCGTGAAGTTGGTGCCATCCGAGCGGGGGAACAGTTCGCTATAGGTTGCACTGCCCTGCACATCGGGTCGGCCGTTGGCCTTGGCAATCGGCACCCCCTCGTTCGTCGCCTTCTGTCCCTCACGCGCACCCGTCAGTGTCGGGTTGGTCTGATACGCATCCGCCAACGCACCGCGCAGCGTGTCGGCACGCGCGGGGGAGGCCAAAATCGTCGCAGCTGTCGCAGCAAGCATAAGTGCGCGAACGGTCACCATTCTATCGCTCAAAACACGAATTCCCGTGCGCGTTCAAAGCCTGGAAGCGAAGCGACTTCCGTATCCGCAAAGGCGCGCAACGCAACATGTCCGCCATGTTTGGTGCCGACGGCGAGGCGCCGCACTGGCCCTTCGGCCAATCCGGCGACGATCCGGCCACCCTCTGCCAACTGCGCTTCGATGGCGGCGGGCAACTGCTCGACCGCGCCATCGATGACGATGACATTATAGGGTGCGTCCTTGTCGGCGCCTTCGCCGAGGCCGCCTTCAACGAGGTTGAGCCCCGCGACATTCGTGCGGGCAGTCTTTGCCAGGTCCGCATCCGATTCGACCGCAACCAGCTTTCCGGCGCGACCCGATAGCAAAGCCGCCATATAACCTGTCCCTGCGCCAATCAGCAGCACATTGTCGCTGTCCGATACCTCTGCAATCTGCAGCATCTCTGCCGTCGCAAGCGGCGGGTTGAGCATGCGGCCATTGCCGAGCGGAACCGAACGATCAAGATAGGCAAAGGCTTCCTTACCCGCCGGCAGGAAGTTTTCGCGTGGCAGTTCGCCCATCGCTTTCACGATCCAGGCTGTGGTGATGCCGTTGGTACGAAGCTGGCTGTCGACCATGTGCCGACGGGTGGTTTCCGATTGCGCTGACTGCATAAGACTTTCCGCTGCCGCTATATTCTGGCTCGATTGTTTCTGGCACAACTGTATTGCCGTTGCAATACAGCCTTTGATTTCCCTTCTAGTCAGCGCAATCGCAAAGTCCAAGCCGCTTTCGGACAAACGGCCGATTTTGCCATGCCAGCGGCATCGCTTTCTATCCCGCCTGTTGCCAAATGGTCGCGAATCGGATTGCAAAGCGCAAATCCAGTCGCTAGGGACGCGCTCCTGCACCACATGTGACGCTTTTCTGTCGCAGCGAGAGGCCCGATGGCGGAGTGGTGACGCAGAGGACTGCAAATCCTTGCACGCCGGTTCGATTCCGGCTCGGGCCTCCATTAAAATGCTGTCGCAAAAACGCGATGTGCGTGGCACAGATCGGAAATGTCTGACACTGCAATAGCCTTTGATGCCCTAGGTGCACGCGTCACCGCCTTTCGCTTTTCGCACCTCGACGACAACGCGGTCGACATTGTCGTGGGGCCAGCAAATAGTAACGCAAGGCATCAAGACTGGACCTATTTCGGTGCGGTAGTTGGTCGGGTAGCAGGGCGCATCGCAAAGGCGTATTTCGACCTCGATGGTGTCGCATATAAACTTGAGGCAAATGACGGACGTAATCTGCTTCATGGGGGGCAGAAAGGATTCAGCAGCCAAATATGGACGCGTGACCCGCTTGGCGACTGTTCGGCGGATCAAATCCGCTTTACCCTGAAGAGTCGAGATCTACATCAGGGGTTTCCAGGCGAGGCTGAGGTTTCGGCATTCTATAGCTGGGAGGCCGACAATTGGCTGGAGCTGGAAATCACGGCCACCACGTCGAAGCCGACCCCATTGAATCTGACCCAACATATCTACTGGAATCTCGGCGGACCGAACACCGAAACGATTAGCGACCATCTATTGCAGGTGCATGCTGAGCGGTTCCTGCCGGTTCACGAAGACCTGCTTCCGACTGGTGAACTGCGTTTAGTAGAGCGAACACCTTTTGATTTTCGAAGTCCGCGCCCAATAGGCGAATGCCTCGACAGCTGCGATCCGCAAATTGCGATTGCGAAGGGCATCGATCATTGCTGGGCCTTAAATGGCATCGGATTTCGCGAAGTCGCAATATTGTCAGACCCGCACAGTCGAAGACAGATGTCGGTATGGACCGATCAGTCGGGGTTACAAATCTATACCGCCAATCATTTGGGTGATGGGCAGATCGGCAAATGCGACCGACCATATCAAAAGCACGCAGGCATCGCGTTCGAGACGCAAGGCTTTCCCGATGCTCTGAACCATCCGCATTTTCCAAGCATCATCGTCCGGCCCGGTGAGCTGTACCGCAATCGAACGCGGTTCGTTTTCACAAATGAATGACAGTCGCACCTTGTGCCGGCGTGATGACCGTTTGCAGGGGTGACTCCCGGCCGACTTTTTCCCAATATGCGGAAAGCCCGTCATAAACGGCGTCGATTTTGCCTTCCAGACAGATGGCGACTACACAGCCGCCAAATCCGCCGCCGGTCATCCGCGCGCCGCCTTCGCCGCCGAGCGAGCGGGCGATGTTTTCAACCAAGCTGTCGATTTCGGGGAGGGTGATTTCGAAGTCGTCGCGCATCGACTGGTGCGATGCCCGCATCAGGCGCCCGATTGCGGCGTAATCACCGATGGCCAAGGCCTCTGCCATTTCCAGAGTTCGGACGTTTTCGGTGACGACATGGCGCGCTCTGCGAAAGGTTGTTTCGTCCAGCCCATTCCGGTCAGAAATTAAGCGGGTTTCATCGAGATCGCGCAGTTCGGCGACGCCATAATGCCGGGCAGCTGCCTCGCATTGCATGCGCCGTTCATTATAGGCGCTGTCGACCAATCCGCGTTTGACGCCCGAATGTATGATCAGGATGCGCGCGCCATCGGGCATCGGAACAGTCTGGTTTTTGACCTTGCCGCAATCGATGAGCAATGCGTGGTCGGCTTCGCCATAGGCCGATGCCAACTGGTCCATCAGCCCGCATGAGCAGCCGACAAATTCATGCTCCGCCCATTGGGCTATTCGTGCGAGCTTGGTCCGGTCCGGATCGTCTTGACCGACCAGCGCCGACAAGCCGAGCGCCATGGCGATCCCCAGCGAAGCCGATGAGGACAGACCCGCGCCTTGCGGAACGTTGCCTGTGATCGCCATATTGGCGCCGTGCACGGGCAGACCGAACGCCAGTGAACCTGCGACAATTCCGCGCAGGTGATTTTCCCATTCGCCTAGGCCAAGTGGTGTGATGGCATCCCCGCCGATTGCGAAGTGATCCGTTGCATTGTCCAAGTCTAGGGCAACTGCGGAAATCTCGGGCGCGTTGCTCCGCCCCATGGCAATCGCGGTTCCATAGGGGATCGCGCAGGGAAGAACGAAGCCGCCATTATAATCAGTATGTTCACCGATCAGATTGACCCGCCCCGGTGCATAGGCAACGAGGTCTGGCTCAGTGCCAAAAGAGGCGCGATAGCCGGTAACTGCTTTGTCGATCAAAGCCTGATTGTCAGTCATACCCGAAAATGCTCCGTCGATTGCTCGCGCAGTTTTTGTGCCGCCTGTTCCGGAGTCAGGTCGCGCTGCGCATCGGCCAGCATTTCATAGCCGACCATGAACTTGCGGACGCTAGCCGATCGCAGCAGTGGCGGATAGAAATGCGCGTGCAATTGCCAATGGGATTGATCTCCGTCGAGATAGGGCGCGCCATGCCAGCCCATCGAATAGGGGAAGCTGCAACGGAACAGATTATCATAGCGCGTCGTCAGTTCGCGGAGCGCCAGCGCCAAACTGTCGCGTTGCTCGTTATCCAGGTCCTCGACCCGTCGAATGGGGAAGCGGGGCAACAATAGCGTTTCAAAGGGCCAACTCGCCCACCATGGGACGATAGCCAGCCATTGCTCGGATTGCACGACAACCCGCGGCCCATCGGCTTCACGCTCGGCCGTCTCTAGCAACAGATTCTGTCCCTTGTCCCGCAGCCATGCACGTTGCTGTGCATCTTCGATCGCGGGCTCGTCGGGAAGATGGCTGCTCGCCCAGATCTGGCCATGCGGGTGCGGGTTCGAACAGCCCATTGCCGCGCCCTTATTCTCGAACAATTGAACCCAGATATGGTCGCGGCCAAGCTCCGCGCTTTGCTCTGCCCAGTTGTCGATGATGGCGCGCAATTGATCAGGCGAAAGCTCGGGCAGGGTTTTCGAATGATCGGGTGAGAAGCATATCACCCGGCAGGTTCCCGACACGAGTTCCTGATGGAACAGATTGTCTGCGGAAACCGTGGGCGAGTCGACTGGTGCGAGCAGGGCCGGAAAATCGTTGTCGAATATCCATACGCCCGCATAGTCGGCATTCACGTTGCCATTTGCGCGCGTCGAACCGGGGCACAGATAACAGGACGGATCGTGGGATGGACCGCTTTCGCTCGATACTTCATCGAGCTGGCCGAGCCACGGTCTCCGGCTCCGCTGCGGTGATACCAGCACCCAGCGGCCCGTCAGCGGATTGAACCGCCGGTGGGGTGATGTGGAAGGCATGTCGTTCATTCCGGTCGTTCCATATGCTTTTCTATCCCATCCGCCCTGCTTTCAAGACAATCACCTTCGGTGGTATAACGCGTTTCGCAGGCACAATCGCTATGCATAGGTATTAACGCGACACGACCGGTTTGGTGGTGGGCCCTCACTGACGGAGAATTCAGCCAGCCAACGCTTGCGTTTCCTATTCCGCAGGCAAATCCATTGCTTATCGGAAAGGACTTTGAATGCTTGGAACGTTCTTCAGTTGAGTGGCAGAAATAGCCTTGAAAGTCCCGCGACAAGCGGGACCAAGAATTCGGAGTTGCCCATCGCGATTTTGCCGGGACGAGTGGTTTTGATGCTGCCTGGCAAGTGATCGATATTTTGCCGATACAAGGTTAGGAGCTTAGGTCTGTTCGCGCCAGGCGACTGCGGTTACGCGCTGAAAAACAGTTTTGCGATCAACGCGGGTACATGATTTCTTCCAAGCCAATACAGTCAGCCGTTCGGTCTGGCAAAGTTAGCCGACGCGGACGCAATGGCTGTCCGGTTTGCAAATAAACCTGGCAACGTCCGCACGAAAGTGAATAAGGCGACAAAAATTGGTACCCTACCTCTACTCCGATCAATCGCCGGGCGCCGGGGGAGATGAAGGAGCCGCCAAATTCGATCGCGGGAATCGCTTCGTTGATATATTTACGGTCGAGCATATTGACGGTAAAGGCGGTTAGGTTCCAGTTTTCGCCTTCAAGTCCAAAACGAAGGTTTAACGCGCCAAAAGTGTTACGCTTCGCCGCGCTGTAATTGGCATTGCCGACAAACCAGGGAAGTGCGAGTGCCGAGATTGGCAGCAGCTCGCTAAAGTTCGTCGCGCGGGTCTGGCCCTGGACGGTGGGGTTGCTGCTGCCCGGAGCGTTGTACAACTTACGTCTGACGCCCTGTCCGAGATCGGCACCCAAGCTTACGCCGACCGATCGGTCGATGTGCAAGCCGTAGACTCCCGATTGCCAGTTCAGCGGCCTATAGCCCGTCGAGGCCAGACGGACTTCACCTTTGATGTCCTTCTGGTTACGAATCTGGAGTTGTGTGCCGTCGCACGTGGTCGGGCTATAAGCACCGAAAGTCGAACCGGTTGCTGGAGCGAAGGTGAATGGTGCCGATTTGTCCAATGAAGCCCGGTGCGTTCACCGGGAACCCTGTGAGCGCCACCGTGGTCGCAATGCACTGGTTCTGGACGGCCAGATTGGTGGCATTCGCAGGTGTGCCCAGTGCTGGCGAGATGTACCGTGCAAAGTCGGCTGAAGTGCCGTCTGCTGTCAGACTCTGGCCGACATCCGAATACAGCGCCCGTGCGGTAAGACGGGTAGAGACTAAATTATGCTCCAGCTTCGGAAGAGGGGCTGCTGAGCAGCGAAGACAGTGAAAGTGGCATGCTTTATTGGCTGGGGCTAAGCTATGCATTGAGGGGGGTCATGGTCGAACAACGACCAAATGAGGAACAAGTCCAGATCCGGGTTTCCGAAACGCTAGTGCTAGGATTGACTGGTCTGGGGGTATCAGTCGAAAAGATCCGGCAGATCAATGAGTTCCACCGCGGTTCGATTCAAGACTGAACAGCCAAGCCCCAAGCGGGGCCGAACTGCTGTTTCGCCCTGTTGGATAGTCCCGCAAGCGCGGCTTTTATAATTGGAATAGCATCAATAATGTGGTTGGCCGTCTAGCTCGATACAAACAAAGTGCCAAGACAAAATTCAATAAAATAAATGCTTACTGGAAGCCCCACGTTTGATACTGGCATTTTTACCGACCGCAAGATATGTGGCGCGTGTCAAGAATTTGTAGTCAAAGCGACTGAGGCCATATCAAAGCTCAATTTTACAATTGGTGCTGCAGGTAAGTCATAGTGACGGTGAAGCGCTTGCCGCTCTCTACGTATTTGGAATAAAAATGAATAAAGATACAATACAATATTCACAGCGCAAAAAATATAACGATGAAATATCGATGCGAAACAAAAATATGTATTCTGATGATGGGATACATAAAGTATTGCTCAATCATCGAAAGCTAACCAATCTACGTGCTTCATTAATACTGGCTTTTGACCTTGCTGCACTATTTCTATCTATGATATTTGGCGCGATAACGGCTTCGGCTATCAGAAATATTTTACTAGATTCGGCTTCAGTATTTAAATTAAGTGAAGTAAATTTAACAAATATAGCAATTATAGTTTCTCTGGATTTCATATTACTTATATGGTTTCTTGCAAAAGGAAGATATACCAATAGAGATCCGTTATATAAACATACACTTATATCGATAAAGGGCACTACATTTGTTCTTTTAAGTATCGGTTTCCTGCAATATTTGTTACGAGATGAGGTGTCTAGGCTCTGGCTTGTCTCCACATCACTCTGGACCGGCCTGTTCCTCGCCGTATCGTGGTGGTGTGCAGCTACAGCCATGCGCTGGATCGGCATTTGGGCGACTCCGCTCTTTGTCATCGGTTCGGCGAAAAAGGCGACAGAAATCGAACGAATGTGCACAGCGCAACCCACGCTGGGCTACAGGCTGTTTGAAAAACTTGATTCGAGCATTATCGAGCAAAGTGACGAAGCACATGCGGCGCTCATACAAAACTGCGCCATTGCTACTGGCTATCAGGAATTCGAGATTGTTGTCGCTCCCGAAGTAGAGCAGCTTAACGATGCACTGCGCCTGTCTCGGTCGCTTGAACTTGCCGGGATCGGTAACGCGCTTCATTTGCCGCTGCAATCGCTTCCTTTATCCCAACTGCGACAGATCAGTCCGTTTGGATCCAACACAGTTCTGCTGGTAAAATCCAACAACCTCTCAAGACGCTTAAGCAAGTTGCTTAAGCGTCTGATAGATTTGAGTCTCGCCATTGCGATTCTAATTGTGAGCCTTCCCATCCTAGTACTCGTCGGCCTGGCCATCAAAAGCGACGGGGGGCCGATTTTTTATCTTAGCGAACGCATCGGCCAGAACGGGGATAGTTTCCCGTTTGTAAAATTCAGGTCCATGCACCGCAATGCGGAAAAGAAATTGGCAGCACTCCTTGCAAGCGATCCGGAGCTAGCCGCTCATTTCGCGGTTTTCTTGAAGCTGCCTAACGACCCCCGAGTGACGCCGTTTGGACGATTTCTGCGGAAATACTCGATCGACGAACTGCCTCAGCTGCTCAATGTTCTCGCAGGGCAAATGAGTCTCGTGGGACCCCGCCCGATTCTGCCGAACGAAATTGAACTTTACAAAGAGCTTAGTTTTTACACATCGGTTCGTCCTGGAATAACGGGCTTGTGGCAAATAGGCGGCCGATCCCATTTGTCGTTTGATGACCGGATTGCGCTGGACGAATGGTATGTCCGTAACTGGAGCGTTACCAATGACTTCGTTATTTTGGCCAAAACTGTAAGGGTTGTCCTGACAGGGCAAGGTGCCTACTAACGGCGCATTAACCGTGCATCAGGCGCTTTTGCCAATAATCTCAGCTGATCGACTGCCATCTGCCTAATGAATCTATTCGCCAAAATGCGTCAGGTAAGGGATTCTTCCCTAGTACAAAATGCGTTCGTCCTCACAGTGTTGCAGGCGAGCGGAAATCTGGCGCTGCTTATCACCTTGCCCTATCTTACGACCACTCTCGGCCCGCATGAATGGGGAAGGGTCGCCTGGATGCAGGTTATACTGGGATATTTCGTTATTCTGGTTGATTGGGGTTTTTCGTGGCATGGAACGGCTCATATTGCGCAGCTTCGCTCTGACATTGGCGTTCGCTCCAGAGCCTTTTTTTCCGGCTGGGCCGTACAGTGGATCGTTACGGCAGCGACAATCATCCTATTTGTAATCCTGCACAATTTTGCGGATTTTTATGCGCGATTCCGGGATTTCACAATCTGGAATTGCTTGTTCGTAATTTCGAGCATGCTTTTCCCGGGCTGGTTTCCGGGCGGGCTTGAACGACTGCGGGAAGTTGCTCTGGTTCAATTCGCGGTCCGGGCCGGATCGGTGCCGCTCGTTTTCATTTTGGTGCGCGGAACCGGCGATGGCCCGCTGGTGATAGCGTCGCTGGCAATCGCGGCTTGTATCAGCGGTGCTTTGGGCTTGCTCTGGATTTATCGCAACGTCGAAATCATTTGGGAAATGCCGACAAGGGCGGAATTTCGAAAGCAGCTGATTGCCGGGGGAAGCGTTCTGCTTTCCCGGCTGTCAATGACACTCTACACGACGATTATTCCTACTATTCTTGGGGTAATGATTTCTGCAACAGCAGTGGGCCACTATATGATTGCCGATCGCATAAGGAGCGGCATCGTGTCTCTGCTAAATCCTATTGCTCAAGCCTTATTGCCAAGGATGAGTTACTTGTATAAAGACAATAAAATCGATGCTTTTAAATTAGTTGTCAAATCAGGCTTTATATTGCTGCCAATGACAGCAATTATGGGAGTATTTATATTTATTTTCTCGGACTTGATCATTGATTTGATGGGTGGAAAAGATTTTAGAGAATCTTCATTAATATTAAAATGGTTTGCATTTTTACCACTAATTTCAATGATTTCCAATATAGTCGGAATTCAGATACTTATTCCCAATGGACTCTCGGGAACATATAATAGAATATTGTTCTCGACTGGCATATTTGGACTCGTTTCGGCGATCTTCCTTATAAAATATTCTGGAGCTCTTGGTGCCGCGATTACCATGTTTATTTCCGAGATCCTGATTGCCTTGTTTCTTTCATTTTACATATCCAGAAATCGCAAAGCGTTCTTCGGGTAGAATCGAATAGCATGAGCATGATCGGAGACAATGAATGTGCGGTATAGTAGGGGCCTGGCGCCTGCCGGTGAATCAGAGTCAGCGAAGTTCGGCGCTGAACGCGATCGCGCATCGCGGTCCGGACGCTTCGGAATGGCTGGAACTCGCTGCATCAGGGGGGGCGGTCAACCTCGGCCACAGGCGCCTGTCGATCATTGATCTGAGCTCGGCTGCAAACCAGCCTTTCAGGAAAGACGGCCTAGCAATTATATACAATGGCGAACTATACAATTTCCGGGAAATACGCGCGGAACTGGTGAGCTTTGGCGTCAGCTTTCGTACGAATTCAGACACCGAAGTCATCGTCGAAGCGTTTCGGAAATGGGGGGATGATTGCTTCCGGCGGTTTCGCGGAATGTTCGCCCTTGCGATCTACGACGAAGCTAAAGAGACGCTGATCCTCGCGAGGGATCATTTCGGAATCAAGCCGCTTTATGTTTATCGGGGTCCAAATGGGTCACTGGCATTTGCGTCGGAACTCCGTGCGTTGTTCGCCATGGGGGGGCCCAGGAACGTGAACCCCGATGCTATTTCGGCATCGATGCTACTGATGTTCGTTCCGGAATCGATCTGCGCGTTCAAAGATTATGAAAAGCTGCCAGCCGGGTCGTTCCTGAAAGTTGATGCGGGCGGCATAGAAATCCGCCGCTTCTGGAATCATGAATCGTTGATCTTACAAGAAAACCGACGAGACAATTGCTCGATCGAGAGGTTAAGGTCGGTCATCGAAGATTCGGTGGCGGCCCATATGACGGCGGATGTGCCGGTCTCGACTTTTTTGAGTGGCGGACTGGACTCGAGCATTCTGACAGTCCTAGCCAAGCGGCACAATCCGCAACTCGAAGCCTATACAATCCGCGTCGCTGAAGCCGATCTGGCGCTGGAAGGAATGCCTCAGGATATCCACTACGCCCGCAAATTGGCGAAGACGCATGGCATTCGCCTTCACGAAATTGAAGCTACTTCCGACATTGCAGAGTGGCTGCCGAGGATGATGAATACTTTGGAGGAACCGATATCTGACCCGGCCACCGTAAATGTGATGATGATATGTGAGGCGGCCAGACAGGCGGGGGCCAAGGTATTGCTTTCCGGGATGGGAGCGGATGAAATCTTTGGCGGATATCGGCGGCACCAGGCGATGATGCTGGCCCAAAACTATCGGAGATTGCCACAATTCCTGAAATCAGGCGTTGGGGTGGTGGCAGACGCCTTACCCGTGGCTGCGTTCGGACGCGCATTGACGCCCGTTCGATGGGCCAAGCGCTTTCTCTCATTTGCCGACTCTGGATCGGAGGCAGACGCTTATCTGCGTAGCTACTCTTATTATGATACCGAAACGCTGTCAGCACTTACCAACGGGCAGGCCGATCGTGTCCTGGACCTTCTGGCGCGGGAGCATCGCGAGCGTTTTGAATACGCGGTTGCGCACGATTTACCTACTAAGATGAATTTTGCCGATCTGCACTACTTCCTACCCGGCCTGAATCTGGCATATTCGGACCGTGCAAGCATGTATGCGTCAACCGAAGTGCGAACCCCTTTCGTCGATGTTGAAGTTGCCAAAGCTGCATTCCAGATCGGCGGTGATCGCAAGACAGACATGCGCAGAACCAAGATAGCGTTGAAGCAGGCGGCTGAAGCCTGGCTGCCCGACGAGATTGTCTATCGGCCCAAGGCCTCATTTGGTGTCCCGTTGCGGTCATGGATGCGCGGCCCTCTAGCCGAGCGGGTGAAAGCAATGGCCAGCGAAGGGAAGCTCGTCGACCTTGGATTTATCGATCGGGAACGAACTCAAACAATGCTGACAGAGTTTCTTGAGAACAAGTTCGATTGGTCCTATCAGCTTTGGCACTTGCTGGCGCTCGAAACCTGGGTGGACCAAGCTCAATAACATTACTGACAACAAAGAAGTTGGAATTTTTATGAACGAAGCCGAAGTCAGACAGTTTTGGCAGGCTCATCCATGCGGGGACAATTTGCTCAGTCGTGCTGATTTTGCCGCGCTCGAGGAGTTTTTCAGCGAATATGATCGCTTCAAGTACGATCTCGAACCCCACATTCCGGCCTGCCTCGACCAACTCGGACTGGATGGTCAGAAAATACTCGAAGTCGGGCTAGGACAAGGTGCGGAAAGCGAACAGATCGTACGCCGCGGCGGCGTCTGGACGGGCCTAGATCTAACCGATGAGGCTGTTGCGCGCGTCAAGGCGCGGCTCGACCTGCGCGGGCTGGGTTATGACGCTGTTGTCCGTGGGTCGATCACCGAGGCACCGTTCGCGGATAACAGCTTTGACATGGTATTCAGCCATGGCGTGCTGCACCATGTCCCGAAAATCGAAAAGGCGCAGCAGGAGATCCATAGGATATTGAAACCCGGTGGTCGGCTTGTCGTGATGCTTTATGCGAAATACTCGCTGAACTATCTTGCGGCGATTGCGATTGTGCGTCGGCTCGGGCTGCTCGCGATGGCGGCGACGGGTGCGAAAGGCCAGGGCATCTATGCGCAGCATCTGGAAAACGCGCGCAAAATGGGTCTTTTCAAATATTTGAAGCTGCAAAATTTCATACATGCCAACACCGACGGGCCGCTTAACCCGTACAGCAAGGTATATTCGCGCAATCTGGTGGAAAAGGATTTCCCCGATTTTGCGATCACGCGCACCTATAAGCGGTTCATGCACGCACCGCCTTTGCCGGTGCGGTGGATGCCGTTTGAGGATCAGCTCGGATGGCACCTGTGGGTTGAGATGGTTGCAAAATGATGGCGACCGCAAGGGCCGACCGTTTTCATCATGTACACTTGCCAGTCGCCCGTTTCCAAAATGGACTCGGACGCCTCTCATTTTATGACTATTCAGCATGTGCTATTTCCGTCATTACACTGGTCAGCTCGAACTTCTGGAAAGTTCAGGGGCCAGCGATACTATTCGCGTTCATACTTTTTTGCATGTCTTACGTTGTCTACTCAGCGATAAGGCGAAATATATTTTATAAAAATATAATTTTGTTTCTTTTTTCGTTAGTTGGATCCATATATTTGGCTCTCTCATGGTTTGATTTCCTTCCCGGAGAACCTGAGTTTTTTCTACAAGACTACGTTTTTAGAATGGGATATTTTGTTGCAGCAATATATCCCATGACAGCAATGTTTTATGCATTGTTTTGTATTCTAAGAAAGAACGACATGTTCACAATGTTTTCCTATATTTCTATTACTGGATGCATTGTTTCTGTAGTCGCACTTTACCTATTTCCTCCATATGACGGTCATTGGCTGGTTGAAGGGAGTCAGATTTCTTTTGTAGATACAGTATATTCCAATGTTAACTATACAATAACGAACATAACAATTCTTTTATTGTGGTCGGTATTTTGGATTTTCCGCAATAACAAGGCTCTGATTGTAATGTTTTTGCTATTTTTGTCGTCGTCTGCATCGGCGCAGATGCTTCTGTTCAGTATCTTAGCATTGGTCGTATGGAGCGTGAATCAGCCAGCCAAGGTCGTAAAGCCTATTGCCCTCCTCATTGTTTTTGGTTTCCCGTTCAGTGCTATTCTCATGGTTGTTTTCGGTCAACAATTGGGAATTGATCCAAATACGATACACAGGGCAAAATGGTGGACCGAAGCCCTGCTGGCAATGCTGGCGAACGGGGGAATTGGATTAGGCTTCGGCGCCGACAGCACGACAGATTTCATCGTTGAAGATCGATTTCATATGCTCGGGAAATGGGGTCAGCTTCCTATTCACGTGATCCACAACGACTTTGTGTATTCGTTTTATTCAATGGGCGTGATTGGCGGCGTACTGCTACTGCTCTATCATTTTCGCAGCCTGATACCGAGTATTTCGGTTGATAGAAATATTAATAGGCATCTTTCGCTCATTTTTCTGACAATATGTCTAACGACTAGTGTGAACTCAGCTTTTGTCAGCCCTACAATATTTGTAGGTTTGTGTTTTTTGTACGGATACCTTCAGAGCATGTCCAATCGAACTTTGTCGAGTTGATATAATATGCATTCCCGACCTAAAGTATTGTCACTAGTGCAAGTCCCGCCGCCGATGCATGGCGCAGCCTCTATAAATTCAGAGGTTGTCAATTGTACGTATCTGAACGATATATTCGAACAAAGCTATGTTGCTATACAACTTAGTTCTAAACTTCATGAAGTTGGATATTTTTCTATTTACAAGATATGGCGTGCATTTTTCAATATAATTTTAACGACAAAGGCCATTCTAAATAAAAGGCCAGATATGGTGTATTTTGCGATGCCTCCTCATGGCGGCGGGTTCTATGCATCTGTACCATTGGTACTTCTATTAAAAATATTTCGCTTGAAAATACTCTACCATTTTCATGGAAAGGGGTTCGATAACAATGCGCGTAGTTCCAAAATTTATCGAACTCTCATTCGGTGGGCGACAGCTGGGACTGCGTCTATTCTGTTATCAGATCGTTTGAAATCGGATGCAGAAAGTTGGGTCCAAAGCGAAACTATATGGTTTTTGCCAAATTTCGGCCCAAATGTTGCGCAAATAGAAGCGGTATCAGAAGACGGCGTCCCCCATATTATTTTTCTGTCGAACTTGGTGGAGTCCAAGGGACCGCTGGAGTTGTTGGAGGCGCTTCAATTGCTGAAATCACGGGGAGTGAAATTTAAAGCAACGTTTGCTGGAAACCCTCACCCTCCGATCACTTACGAAGGCTTCCTTGCCAATATTAAGGCAAAAGGGTTGAGTGACGTCGTTTCCTTTGGGGGTCCGGTATATGGGGAAGAAAAGGATAAGTTGCTTCGATCAGCTGACGCACTGGCTTTACCTACCCGGTATCCAAATGAGGCTTTTCCGCTCGTTGTGCTCGAAGCAATGGCGTATGGATTGGCTGTCGTTGCAACGCCAGAAGGCGCGATCCCCGATATGGTGGAGCATGGCGCCAACGGCTTTCTTGTTGAATCCCGAGATGTATCTGGCTTAGCGGATAGTTTGCAGCAGTTGATTTGCAATCCGACGCTTCGGACGAAAATGGGCGCAGAGGGGCAAAAGAAGATTGTCGAGCGATTTTCGAGAGATGTTTTCAACAAACGGATGGGCGAGATATGGGCCGAGTTGATCAGCAGCCCGCTGCCACATCGTTCAAAATCAAGACATTGAGAGATTAATTGTGAAGCAAGTAACCCAAACCCTTTCGACCGGCCAGATCGAGGTGAGCGACGTGCCGGTTCCGGCCCTGAGGGACTCCTTTGTACTCGTCAGGAATGTGGCTTCGGTTATCAGTGCCGGCACTGAAAAGACCAAGATAGACATGGGCAAGAAGAACCTTCTTCAGAAGGCGAGGGCTAGACCGGATCTGGTCAAACAGGTGCTGAAGAAACTGCAAACCGAAGGCTTGAAAAAGACCTACCAGACGGTGAGCACCAGACTGACGGCGCCGTCTGCATTGGGATATAGTTGTGCTGGTACTGTAATCGCGGCAGGCGGGATGGTCGAAGGCCTGCAACCTGGAGACCGTGTAGCCTGCGGTGGAGCCGACTATGCCAACCATGCCGAATTTGTCGCCGTTCCGAAGAACCTTGTCGTAAAGTTACCCGATAACGTCAGTGACGAAGCAGCAGCATTCACGACCGTTGGAGCCATCGCGATGCAGGGCGTTCGCCTTGCCGAACCAATGTTGGGCGAGACTTTTCTCGTAATCGGTTTGGGCTTGCTTGGACAGATTGCGGTCCAGCTTTTGCGCGCGAATGGTTGCAACGTCATAGCCAGCGATCTGGATCAGTCGCTTGTCGAACGGGCCGAAGCCTTTGGCGCGGTTGGCATTGGCAGTGGAGCAGATACCGAAGCGGTCTGTCTGGCGAGGACGGCCAATCAGGGTGTTGACGGTGTTTTGATATGTGCCGGATCCAGCAGCAATGCGATCATCGAGATGTGTGGTCGCGTCGTAAGGCAAAAGGGCCGGGTGGTCGTGGTCGGCGCGGTGCCGATGGATATTCCGCGGCAAGAATATTTCATGAAAGAGATCAGTGTCGTGATCTCCCGCTCCTACGGGCCAGGGCGATACGACCCGCGCTATGAAGAGCAAGGCCATGATTATCCAATCGGTTATGTGCGCTTCACCGAGAAACGGAATATGGAATCCTTTCTTGATCTGGTTAGCCAGGGGAAGGTCGACGTTGAAAGTCTGATAACGCATCGGTTTGCGGTTGAAGAAGCGGCGCGTGCATATCAACTGATCGAGGGCAAGAAGACCGAGCCTTATATCGGCATCATTCTGGTTTACGATTGCGAGAAGAAGCTCGCGCCAACGGCATCCATCGCCTCTGCTTACGCGAGCCAGAGTGCGAAGGATGGAATTGCCTTGTCATTCTTTGGTGCTGGTAACTATGCCACATCGACGCTTTTGCCGCCGATAAAGGCGCACAACCGCGCCACTTTGCACGGTTTGCTGACATCCAGCGGCAGGTCTGCACAAGGCGTGGCCCAGCGGTTCGGCTTTGGCTTTTCGACGGATCAGATTGACGACCTTTTGACCGACGAAACCGATGCATTGGTGATCACATCGCGGCACGATACGCATGCGGGCACAGCGATTGCAGCCCTGACCGCAGGGAAGCATGTCTATGTTGAAAAGCCGTTGGGCCTATCCGTAGAGGAGCTGATCGCCGTAAAATCTGCGATGATTTCACGGCCCGAATGCCAATTGATGGTGGGATTCAACCGGCGATTTGCTCCAGCCACCTTGATTCTGCGCGAACATTTTGCCGGCGTCGACAGTCCGTTGGTTGTAACGATCCGGGTGAACGCAGGCTCAATTCCTTCTGACCATTGGATCCAGGATCCTGAAGCTGGCGGCGGCAGGATTATTGGCGAGGCTTGCCATTTTGTCGATCTTGCCGCTTCGCTTGTGGGGGAACGCATCACAAGCGTATTTGCCAAAGGAACCGCTAAAGCCGAGAAGTCCGCCTTGCTCAACGACAATTGCTGCATCACGCTAGCATTCGCGAACGGAAGCATTGCGACGATAGTTTACACCTCAGACGGTAACAGTGCATTGGCAAAAGAGCAGGTCGAAATGTTTGGCGGAGGAAAGGCTGCTCAGATTGATGATTTCAAACAAGTGCGACTTTTCGGCGGAGGATCACCCCAGAATCGGCGACTTTCAACACAGGATAAAGGACAGGCCAGCATGGTCAAAGAATGGCTGAGCGGTTTGGACAGTGGTCAACCCTGCGTCCACCCAGCTGTATTGCTCAATTCAAGTCTTGCGACGGTTCTGGCGGTTGAGTCGATGATGGTCGGCATGCCGATGATAGTTGATAACCAGCTTCTGGGAGCATGACTTGGTCGACACTATTGAACGTAATCAGCAACTTCTGCACGCAATTCAGGCAGATGACTATGCGGGCTATGATCCATTTGACATGCTCAATAGCCGAATATTTCGAGCCACACCGCTCTACAAAAGTAGCCTACTGAGGCTTGCAGTTTTGCAATTTGGCAAAAAGTCGCCGATAAATTTCCGAAAGTTGCTGCTGGTGCCCAAGGCTCGCAACCCGAAGGCAGTCGCGATTTGCGTTCTGGGTTTGGTCGAAGATTTCCGACGAACGGGTGAGGCTATCTATATCGACGAAGCGCTGCGATTGGGCCAATGGTTGATCGAAAACAGAAGCGATCCGGCTGAGTGGCATAACGCATGCTGGGGCTACCATTTTGATTGGCAGGCGCGTGCTTTTTATGTGCCCCGCGGCAAGCCTAACATCATTACAACGGTATATGTCGCGAAGGCACTGCTTGCATTAGGTGAAGCGAGCGGGATCACGGCGCTGTCCGACTATGCTGTGGATGCTGCAAACTTCATCCGCCAACATCTGTATATTCCAAATGGCGGCGAGCCGTATTTTGCATACATTCCCGGTGAAAAAGCACTTGTGCATAATGCCAGCCTGTGGGGTGCTGCCTGGTGTTCGGTCGCTGCCAGAATATGCGGCGACAATGATTTGCAGGAAATGGCGCACGCGGTTGCGACAACGTCGGCCGTCGCCCAGTCAGATGATGGTTCATGGGAATATGGCGCGGCATCGCACCACCGTTTCGTCGACGGATTCCATACCGGATACAATATCGAGGCGCTCGATTTATTGCGAACGCAAACCGGAATCCGAGATTTCGACGAAGCGATCAGAGCAGGATTCTCATATTACAAAAATAACTTCTTTACCGAGGAAGGGATTGCAAAATACTACAACAACAATGTCTATCCAATAGATATGCACAGTTTTGCCCAAGCGATATTGGTATTTTTGAAGATTGATGGATATAGGAAAAATTCCCAGATCATCGATGGAATGATAGAATGGGCGTATAGAAATATGCTGTCCCGAAAAACTGATATGTTTTTCTATCAAAAATTAAAATTATACACAAACAAAGTTCAGTATATAAGGTGGACACAGGCTTGGATGTACTATTCAATCGCATGTTATAATCGACATCTGGACTCGAAATGAAGAGAATCGAAATTCTTGGATGCCCAATGGACGTGGCGACGATCGGTGAAACCAGCGATGTCATAACAAATGCCATAAAAGCAGACCAGTTTATCCAGCACGTCGTTGTTAATGTTGCAAAGCTGGTGAATATGAGATCGGATTCGGCGCTCGACCGTTCGGTCAGGGAATGCGATATTATCAACATTGATGGTATGGGGCTTGTATTCGCCGCGCGGCTTCTCGGATATGACGTTCGTGAAAGGGTTGCAGGCATTGACCTGTTTCATCGGCTGGTCGGAGAAAGCGCTGTTCAAAATATGCCTATTTTTCTGTTGGGTGGGACCCAGGGTGTTGTCGAAAAGGCGGCATCCAATATTGAAATTTCATACCCTAACGTACGCATAGCGGGCATTCATCACGGATATTTCTGGGATGACGAGCCTTCAGTGGTCAAGCTGGTTCGTGACAGCGGTGCGAAGCTATTGTTTGTCGCCGTCACGTCACCCAAGAAGGAAAATTTCATTGCCCGATGGCAGGCAGAGCTGGGTGTAAACTTCGTCATGGGCGTTGGCGGGACATTTGATATACTGGCCGGAAAAATCAACCGGGCACCATTTTGGATGCAATCGATCGGAATGGAATGGTTGTACCGCCTTCTTCAGGAACCCGTTCGATTGTTTGGGCGCTATGCACGGACTAACGGAATTTTTGCACTGCTCTTGGCCAGAGAAATGCTTCTCGAAAGACGCGCACCGCGCCACACTAATGGCCCGGAGACATAACATTACTAGAACTCAACGCCAATGTGCTTGCTGGCCACAGGAAAATCGGCCAAATAGCAGAGCCTTTTTACCCATTTTAGTTTGTTACAGACCATCGATCACTATGCATTCCTTGCCCTCGGGGCTCATTGAGCTCGGACCCTCTATCTTGCCTGTTCCTGAGGTGGTGCAGAAGACAATGGAGCCTCGATCCTGGAATCGGGCGAGCATGCAGTATGTCGATTCAACTCAGGACTGCATCGAAGCACCATGACTTATCGGATTCTGAGCGTTTTCGGTACCCGACCGGAAGCTATAAAAATGGCTCCAGTCGTAAAGCGGCTCGAACAGGCTCGCGATATGGAATCGCGCGTTTGCGTAACAGGCCAGCATCGCGAAATGCTCGACCAGGTGCTGCAGTTGTTTGCAATCGAGCCAGATTACGACTTGAATCTCATGCGCTCAGGACAGTCATTGGTGGATATAACCAATGGTGCGCTTTCAGGCCTTGATGATGTGCTTGGCGAGTATCGTCCGGATCTGGTTCTGGTGCACGGCGATACCACCACAACATTTGTGGCGTCGCTGGCATCCTATTATCGACAGGTCGCAGTCGGCCATGTCGAAGCCGGACTGCGGACCGGGAACATTTATTCGCCCTGGCCGGAAGAATTGAACCGGAAACTGACGGGTTCGATTGCTCGCCTCCATTTTGCACCAACCGCTCAGGCACGTGACAATCTGCTCGCTGAGAATGTTGATCCGGACAGCATCCTTGTAACCGGCAACACTGTGATAGATGCATTGAAGCATGCGGTTGGCCTGCTGGAGGATGATCAGCACCTTATGTTGGAGTTTGCAAGTCGGTTCGAACTTGATCCGGCGAAGCGGATGGTTCTTGTGACCGGCCATCGGCGTGAAAGTTTTGGCGGCGGCTTTCAAAGAATATGCGACGCGCTTTTAGGCTTAGCTGAACGGCAAGATATTGAAATCGTGTACCCCGTTCACCTTAATCCGAATGTCAGGGCACCTGTGACCGAACGGCTCGCTCACCTGCCCAATGTTCACTTGATTGATCCGGTGGAATATTTGCCGTTCGTCTATCTGATGTCGAAGTCAGCGCTCATTCTGACGGATTCCGGCGGTGTGCAGGAAGAAGCGCCGTCACTGGGAAAGCCGGTACTGGTGATGCGCGATACGACCGAACGACCCGAGGCTGTGGCTGCTGGAACGGTAAAGCTTGTCGGCACCGACGCCGGCCAAATCATGCGCGAAGCATTTCAACTGCTTGATGACAAGCAGGCCTATGAAAAAATGAGTGTTGCGCACAATCCGTATGGCGATGGCCTCGCCGCGTTGCGGATCGTTGACGCGATCCGCGAGTTCGCCCAGAGTGCAGGATGACTGAACCAAAAATGCAATTCGACAAAATCTCGGTCATCGGACTCGGCTACATTGGCTTGCCAACGGCGGCAATGTTCGCTTCCCATGCTGTAAAAGTTGTCGGCGTCGACATACGCCCTGACGTTGTGGCTACAATCAATGAAGGCCGCATCCACATAGTCGAGCCCGGGCTGGAGGATGTGGTCCGCAAGGCTGTCGAAAGCGGAATGCTGAGCGCCACGACAGTGCCCGAAGCGGCAGATGCATTCATCATAGCGGTGCCGACGCCCTTCAAGAGCCAGGACCATGAACCGGACCTGTCATATATCGATGCCGCGTGCAGGTCGATCGCACCCGTCCTTGCGAAGGGCAATCTTGTCATTCTGGAATCGACGTCTCCCGTCGGTGCAACGGACTGGATCGAGGAGATGCTGGCCGAATTGCGTCCGGACCTCCATTTCCCAAGATCTTCGGGCGAAAACACCGACATTTTCATAGCACACTGCCCGGAGCGTGTTTTGCCCGGCAAAGTCATGGCCGAGCTTATCAGCAATGACCGCGTTATCGGCGGCGTGACTAAAGGCTGCGCGGAAGCAGCCGTCGCGCTATACAATATTTTCGTCGAGGGCGAGTGCGTTATCGCAAGCAGCCCGAAAGCTGCCGAGATGGCCAAGCTGACGGAAAACAGTTTTCGCGATGTGAATATCGCATTCGCTAACGAACTTTCGTTGATATGCGACAAGCTGGATATCAATGTTTGGGAGCTTATCCAACTTGCCAACCGCCACCCTCGTGTCGACATATTGCAGCCAGGGCCTGGCGTTGGCGGTCATTGCATCGCTGTCGATCCGTGGTTCATTGTTCATTCGGCTCCGGAAGAGGCCAAACTTATTGCGACTGCACGGAATGTGAACGACGCTAAGCCCGAATGGGTGCTAGAAAAACTTCGTACGCTGATCGCGAATTGCCTGACTGCTCAACCGGATCGGCAATTGTCCGATATTGTAATCGCTTGCTATGGCCTTGCGTTCAAGCCCGATATTGATGATTTGCGGGACAGCCCAGCTCTTGCGATTGCGAAACGAGTTGCCGAAGAGCATATCGGCCCCGTGCTTTTAATCGAGCCCAATGTTTCGACCGCACCAAAAGGTTTAGGCCGCGCAGAGCTATGCAACATAGCTGATGCGCAAACCGCCGATATCCATTTGTTGCTCGTCGATCATAAAGAGTTTCGAGCGATTGCCCGACCGAAAGGCAAAATTCTCGATACTAGGGGATTGTGGAAACAGGCGTCGTGATATGGATCACCCGGAATCAGTTTTCCGGCCAGTTCAAATTAATTTCGACTTTACAGTCAATTGAGGAATAAGTTATGCGTGCAATCGATGTCACCTCGCTTGAGGGTGAGCGTTATCTAAGCGGTGAAATATTTTCCGACTATGGGAAGTTTGTGGCACCGATCCGTGCAACGTTTGCCAACCGGATTGACTGCCTGGTCGAACTCGTCAGAGGCAAGAAAATTTTGCACATTGGGTTTTGCGACCACCAGCCGCTGCTCGAAGAGCGCATTTCACAGGGACTTTGGCTGCATACTCATTTGATGCGCGCGGGAACGCGCTGCGTTGGCATCGACATCGACAAAGTAGCCGTTGAGAATGTCAGTCGAGTGACAGGAATTGCGGACATTTTCGTTGGCGATGTCACCCAACCCGGATTGGATATCATCACAGGTGAAAAATGGGACGTGGTCGTATTTGGAGATGTTATCGAGCATATTCCTGATCCCCGGAATTTTCTAAACCGTTTTCTGGAGCATTATGGGAAGAATATATCAAGCGTTGTGATATCGGTCCCAAATTGTCAAAGAATAGGCGCAATCAAGGGGTCTATTACCAACAGTGAAATGATAAATAGTGATCACACTGCTGAGTATTCTTTGTTCACTCTTGCTAAGCTCGCGAATAAATCTGGCTTGGAAGGACTGAATTTTTATTTTAGCGCTTATGCAAACGCGCCCGTCTGGAAGCGCTTAATTCTACGATTGTTCCCAAGATTCAGCGATTCGTTAATCGTAACAGGACGAGTTAAGAAGTAACCGAACAAGATATATATAGGGAGTGCCCGTCAAAACCTGAATCAAATGTTGGTTTCTCATGCCAACTGGGTTTTTTACAATCCTCTATAGACCTCGATCGTTTTACTCAGCAGCATGCTCTGGTAAGATTTCGACAAATTTATCAATCCAACGCTTTTGTCTGGGATTGCTCGCCATAGCCATAGCCATAGCCATAGCCATAGCCATAACCGGCCTGTCTGCTCTTGAGCTTTGTCAGAACGACACCGAAAACATGAGCTTGGACGGATTGAAGGCGACCCAGCGATGCCTTGATGCCCCGAAGTGCGACACCTTCCGCCTCGGCAACGAACACGCAACCTTCGACTGCCCGGGAAAGCAGCGGGGCGTCCGCTAGTCCTAGGATCGGCGGCGAATCGACCACGATGTGGTCGAAGCTTCCCAGAAGCTGTCTGATAAGCATGAGCATCCGGTCGCTGCTCAGCAGTTCGGCTGCGCTGGGTGGCGTTGGACCTGCCGGGATCAGGCTCAATCCCTTCATCGGTGTTGGCGCGATCAACTGGCGCCAATCATCTTCGCCGGCCAGAAAGTTGCTGAGCCCGATCAGGTTTGTTTGCCCGGTAAACTGATGCATGGACGGGGAACGCATGTCTGCATCAATTAGCAGGACATTTTTTCCGGTCCGGCCCAGAACTGTTGCCAGAGCAAGACTGGTAGTGCTTTTACCCTCCGCCGGCCTGGTGCTGGTGACCATGAACGAACGGGGAATGCCATGATCAGTCGAGAAAGCCAGGTTAGAGCGAATGCTCAGATAGGCTTCGGATAGTATCGA
Organism: Sphingorhabdus sp.; assembly: GCF_040079335.1. Taxonomy (GTDB): domain Bacteria; phylum Pseudomonadota; class Alphaproteobacteria; order Sphingomonadales; family Sphingomonadaceae; genus Sphingorhabdus_B. The sequence goes on along the minus strand of NZ_JBEBKL010000002.1, from coordinate 9,759 downwards.
TTTGGCATCTTCGAGAAGCTGGAGTGCGTCTTCATCCTCAACGTCAGGCACGCTGCCCAGCAATGGAATTTGTAGAAGGCGATGCACCTGGTGCGGGTCCCGAAGGCCCTCGTCAATCTGGTCGAGCGCGAATGCGGCGACGACCGAAAGACCAAGGCCGGCGAGGATTGCCATTGCCATATTCAGCAGCAAATTTGGCGACGAAGGCCGATCAGGTTCGGTCGCAACATCGACAATCGCGATGTTGTTCGTTCCGACACCCGCGACACCGATTTCCTTATACCGTTGCAGCAGCCCGTCATAGAGTTCCCTGTTGGTGTCGGCCTCGCGTTGATATATGTTGTACTGAATACTGTCGCGCTGTTGGCGGTTCATTATGGTCTTCAGCTCATCAACTCTGCGCTTGAGATCAGCCTCGCGAGTCACGGCTTCGCGATATTCCGATGATCGGCTGTTAAGCACCCGACCCTCTTCACGCGATATGCTCGAATCAAGCGCTTTCAACTGTTCTGACAAAGCCACGGCGGCTGGGTAGCCCGGTTCAAACTGGGCCATCATTTTCGCATATTCCGCTGCGACTTCTGCCCTTTTTTGACGCAACTGGCCTATGGCAATGTTGTTGAGCGATTCCGGATTTGCACCGCCACTGCGCTGAAGCGCCTTGCTTTCGGCGGATATGCGATCCGCAGTAGCTTGGGCGAGTGATGCATTCAGGGCTTCAAGATCGCTTGAAACAAGGGTGCGTTCAACCTCGGTCCGGCCGTCCGCATTCTTGCTTTTACCCAGTGCGACAATGCCTTTTGTTTCTGCATAGTTCACCAGATCACGCTCGGAGGTTTCCAGCCGGGCACGAAGATCCGCAAGGCGGCCTTCAAGGAATTTTCTTGCGTCTGCCGTGGAGGCGAATCGCCGGTCCATGCTTTGCTCAATGAACTGTTGCGTCCATGCATTGGCGATCTTCGATGACATTGCCGGTGAGGCGCTGGTATAGCTCACGTCCACCAGAGCCGAATTGCGGATCGGCGAAACCGTGATGTGGTCTAGAAGCAGCTCTACAGCACTGGTTTCCCGTTCCTGGCGTTCCTTTGCGGTAAGAGGCCGACCACTGTTTGTTGCGAAAAGTCCGCCGGTTCCAATTTGGGCCCCGTGTGCGTCGAAAAACCGCTGGTCATTCGCCAGCCGCAATTGCCGCACTACCCGCTCCGCGAGTGACCGTGCTTCCAACAGAGAGTGCTGGGTTTGATAGAATTCGAGATCCTGTCCGGATTCGGTCGATTCCACACCCTGCACATTGGTGATTTTCTTCTGTTCGCGGCTGATCTCGATGCGCGCTGTCGCGGTAAATTGTGGCGTGGCGAGCAACGTTGCGACAAAACCGGCGGCCAGCGAGAATGCGACTATACCAAGAATAATCCACTTCCAGCGGATGATAACCTGCCAATATTGAAGCAATATTGGTGGAGCGAGCATATTGTTGTTCTCGGCTTGCTCAGCTGTAGAAAACGCAAACTGATTAGATTCGATAGCCGCAGGGCTGGATTGTAACATCTTCTAATAATCCTGAAGGCAAAATTCATTCGCAAGGCAGATCGCTTCTACCTCAACCGACTGACGTTATTCAACAACTGACATTCGTTAAATCGCTCAAGCTAGCGCAGCCAGCTAGCCCAAAGCAGGAGGGACTTCCATCTATTTTTCGTGTCCCGAGGCTTAATCGAAGACAGCTTTTACCATACGGCTCAGACCTGCCGATGGAATGCGGGATTGACCACGCTAACTCTGTGCCTACCTTCCGTACCGCGATGTAGGTAGAGGAGTAAGTTGCGCTTGCAGCATTGGGACCAGGACATTAGTCCGTCCGCAGCCTAGGGCATGGGCAGGACCGTTTTAATGAAAAGTTCTTCTTTGCCTAGCCGATCAAAAACTGTCAGGTGAACCGTGAAAATCGACAAAAGCAACCGTCCAGCCCCGTCGCTGTATTTCTGGGGGATGGCCGCATTTCTGGCGCTTGTGTCTTTCACAGGAGGGGGGACCAGGGTCGACATCCAATCGTCCGCAATCCTGCTTCCGGCCTCGGTATTTATGTGCGGCGCGGCCCTCGTCACAATTCGAAGAGAGCATTTGCGCGGACAGGTCTGGTTCGCACTGCTGCTTGCGCTGTCGGCATTGCTCGTCGTTATTCACATAATGCCGTTGCCCCATGGAATTTGGAGTAAACTACCCGGCAGGCAACTGGTATCCGAAATAGATCAAGTCGCCGGGTTGGGTGCCATGTGGCGTCCGATAACGCTCACGCCAGCAAATGGCTGGCAAGCTCTTGCCTCGCTCCTTCCAGCACTGGCGGTGTTTCTGGTCGGAATTCAATTGGCGCGCGAAGATCTGTACCGATTGCTGGCGGTCATGATTGGTCTGGGGTTGCTTTCGGCGGTCTTTGGGTTGTTGCAGGTCGTCGGTGGTTATGACGGGCCCCTGTATCTTTATGACATTACAAGCAACGGCTACGCGGTAGGCCTGTTTGCCAACCGCAATCACGCCGCAACTCAGTTTGCATGTATTTTCCCGATGCTCGCTGTTTTTGCAACAACTCTCGATAATGAGAGCCATCTATCCCGCACGCGGTCAAAGGCAATCGTCGCCGCTTTGGTCGCCGCCATCCTTGTGCCTTTGGTTCTGATTACGGGTTCCCGGACAGGCGCGGTCCTTGCGCTTCTCGGGTTAGCAAGTACGATCTTGCTGTATAAAGGCCAACGGTCTCGGGACCAAGGCGGAAAGCATGGCAAATCCCCCCGTATCGGTCTGGGTGTCGGCCTCTCAATCTTTGCGCTATTGGCATTGATTGTGCTGAGCGTGGTTTTCGCTCGGGCCGCTTCGATCAACCGCTTCATGACGCAGTCCAATGTCGATGATGTACGCTTTGAATATTGGCAAATTGCAGTTGAAATGTTCTGGAAATATTTCCCATTGGGGTCTGGTGTCGGCTCCTTCGCCGAGGCGTTTCAGATCGACGAACCTGCCCGGTTGTTGGCGAACACATATTTGAACCGGGCACATAATGATTGGCTCGAAACAGCGGTCACCTTCGGCATTCCGGGGCTGGCAATCCTGTTGTTCGCTGTGCTCGCCTATTTGAAACGTGCAAGAATCGCCTGGTTTTCGAACGGCAGATTGTCGCGATCAATATTATATGCCCGCATGGCCAGCATATCTATCGGCCTGATAGGACTGGCCAGTGTCACCGATTATCCGCTGCGAACACCGGCACTGCTATGTTTTCTTGTTGTCCTGGTTCTATGGCTGAACCTTCCTTCGGCACCTCGTACATCGATGCAGGAATCGGGCGACATGGGCGAGGTTGATGGCTTGTCAGACCGTTCGATCGCCTCCCGACACTCGCGACCGGGCCGCCGACTGTCGACGCAGGTAAACAAGTTACGCCTGCTGGCTATTTGCGCTGGCGTGCTTGTCATTGGTTGGATGACATTCGCGCTTGCCGTGAGCGGCATTGCCCGCAACAAGGCGCCTTCAACGGCCTTGAAGTTTGTACCATTTGAGGCATCGGCGTTAGCAAGCCGGGCTGACGAGTTGTTCTTTTCCAACCCTACCCGACCACCTGAAGCGTCTTTTCGACTGGCAACGAAGGCGCTGGAAGGACAGGCGATCAACGCAAAAGCGCTAAGGCTGCTAGGTTATCGGGCAGATTTGCGTGGCGATCAATCTAGGGCGGCTGCATTGATGCAGATGAGCCAGAGGCTCTCGCGTCGCGATGCGGGGGCACAATTGTGGCTGATAGAGGCCAGCGCCCGGTCAGGCGACATCCTTAAAACTTTGGAGCACTATGATACGGCGCTGACTACGAAGCCCGAGACGTCTGCGTTGTTATTCCCCCGCTTGTTGGCCGCGCTCGAGGATCCTGACGTGCGCGACGGACTCGCATTGCGCCTTCGCAGGCCCAAGGACTGGACAACTAATTTCCTAGAATTCTCGATTGCGTCAGCTTCGGATTTGACGCCAATTGTGCGCTTGATCGACCAAATTGGCGGGGTGCCGACAAGTCCTGCCCAGCAGAAGCAACAGCTTTTGCTGCTTGATCGGCTGGTAGCCGCAAATCGGTTTGACGACGCGCGCACCATATTGCGCACTATGACCAAAACGGCCGACTCCCAGAACACTGTTGCGGGCTTCCGGAAATCTGACCTTTCAGGCAGGCTGGGTGTAATGGGTTGGCAGCTTCAAGATGACCCAAATGGAGGCGCAAGCTTTTGGGAAGCGGCAAACGGCAAGGCAATTGAACTGAATGTCTTTGCTAATTCTGCAACCACCAAGGGAGTAGCAGGAAGACTGCTGTATCTCGAACCCGGCCAATATGTTTTTCAAGCTCGGACAATCAGCTTTGAACGCGGCAATGGTGGCTTCCTTCGCTGGCAAATGCGATGCCCTGCAGCAGGCGGACAAGTTGTCTGGACAATTGACAGTATCGACACTTCGTCAAGGGCTACATTCTCCATCCCCGCGAATTGCGCTGTACAGTTTCTCGATTTAATAGCGTCTGGCGGTAGAGGACAGACGGGCCTTGAGGCGACCATTGCTTCGGTATCGATTTCGCCGATTGACTGAGAGACGGGATCTTGGACCAGAGACGCATTTTCATCACCGGGACGGCAGGCTTTATTGGCTATCATCTCGCCGAACTCCTGCTCGCGCAGGGCCATATCGTCGGCGGCTATGACGGCATGACCGACTATTATGACGTCCGGCTGAAACAACGCCGCCATGCGATGCTCAACCAGCATGAAGGGTTTTCGGCGACCGAGGCGATGCTGGAGGATCAGGAGCGGCTTGATGCGGCCATCTCATCCTTCCAGCCGGACGTGATTGTCCACTTGGCAGCGCAAGCCGGTGTTCGCTACAGTATCGACAATCCGCGCGCCTATCTCGATGCGAATATCGTCGGCACTTTCAATGTTATGGAGGCGGCGCGCGCGGCGGGAGTGCAGCATCTCCTCATGGCATCAACCTCCAGCGTCTATGGCGCGAATACAGACATGCCCTTTACCGAAACTGAGCGCGTTGCAACACCGCTCACCTTCTACGCCGCCTCCAAACTCGCCAATGAGGCGATGGGGCATAGCTATGCCCATATCTACAATCTCCCCGTCACCATGTTTCGCTTTTTCACGGTCTATGGACCTTGGGGACGGCCGGATATGGCGCTGTTCAAATTCACCAAGGGCATCATCGACGGCACCCCGATCGACATTTACAATAATGGCGACATGTGGCGCGACTTTACCTATGTCGAGGATCTTGTTCGCGGCATTGCGGGCCTGATCGAGGCCACCCCGCAGCGCCCCGAAAAGCCCGAGGGCATTGCGCCCGGCGATAGCCTGAGCCCCGCCGCGCCCTTCCGCGTCGTCAATATCGGCAATTCGGACAAGGTCCGCCTGATGGATTTTGTCGATGCCATCGAGGCGGAGATCGGCAAGAAAGCGATCCGCAATTATATGCCGATGCAGCAGGGCGATGTGCCTGCGACTTGGGCGGATGCGTCGCTGCTTCAGTCGCTCACAGGCTATCGCCCCGAAACGCCTTTCCGCGAGGGCGTGGCGCGCTTCGTGCGCTGGTATCGCGACTATTACGAGTGCTGAGCACTCTCTGATTTGCTTTGGCGTGCCCTTTTTACGGTTGCAGTTCCGAATCTACTCGTTTTGGTGCTTTAATGCCATTGATGGCTCGCTCAACGGCAATAGGGTGACGGTCGCGATTTGAACGGCTGCATGATTGCGAGGTCAGATGCAGTCCGGCTGTGTGAGCCTTACTTGTCAGGTGCAGATTGCAGCCCATCAGGTGCGAAAGCTAACGCCACGGCAACAGCTAGCATCATCAGCGGATAATTGTAGTAGAGCGCTGCATCGTACATCGCTAAGATGCAGGTCGTCGCTATCATCCCAAGGGCGGAGACGCGCACCAGAGAATCTAGCTGCAGCCTTGCCTTTCTTAATATGGGAAGGATCGCAACAGCCAATATCGCGCTTCCGACAAATCCTATCGATATCAAGGATTGCAGCACGATATTGTGTGGTTGCTTGAAACCTTGGAAACTTTCGAACCGAATCAACTGGAATTGGTCCAGCCCCCAACCGAAGATCGGTCGATCCAAGATCTTGGGGAGGGTTTCGAGCCATATTGTTGTTCGACCACTAGAAAGATATGTAATATCACTCGTGACATTTGTGAATCGGATAATCCCGTAGGACGGATGCGGAATTGGTAAGGCTAAACTTGCCAGAGCGCCAAGTATGAAAATTAAGAAACTGAACTTTAGGATGGCTATCCTGAAACTGGATGCCGCCCACAATAATATGCTCAGCGCTCCCAAAATAGCAACAATTGAGCCACGAGACCCTGACCAGAACGCTAGCAGAATAGATACAAATCCGCCTAAATAAGCTATGACGTATTCTCGTTTATTTGATTTTTCCGTAGGCATTTCAGGAAGCGACGCAAGCGCCATATAAAAACCACACACTACAAAAAAACTTAGTCCGCGAACGTGCGTCAAGCCGGGCACCTGTGATATCCACCCCGGGCCGACGGGAACGAAAAATAGGAGCGACACCCCCCAGATTATACAATAGGCGATAACACCCAGCGCGATGCATTTCGCGAGAAGTTTTCTCTGTGGATTCGAAAATCCGGCAATAAGCTGGAAAATGAGCAGTGCAAAAATCACATGCACCAGGAAAACGATGATAGCCATCGGTATCCGCCCCGGATCTTCCGCGCCGATGAACCATGGGATCATGCAAAAACCTGAAAGCAGTGGCAGTGCAATTTGCGTTGCCCGCGGCAAACAATGCCACGCTCTGGCTATCGAATGGCCGTTCCGCATTCCAATTAATATGATGGCAAGCTGGACAAGCGTTGGCGTCAGTGAAAAGCTACGAATGATAACACGATAGCGCGAGAAGTCGGTCGCAAAATCCCAAGGTACAATGGTCATCAGGGCGGGGCATGCCGCGAGGGTTAGGATGACTCCTATTTGTGTGGCTGTTAACCGAGCTTGCTGCACATTTCCCCCCTGAACCAACAGTCAGCCATTCAGCCGCCAACCTTCGTTTCATTGCAGTCCTTACACTGCTTTCTATTATTTTCAATCTGACCCATTTTTTTGAGCCTCCACAATAAACTTGGATGACATCAATAACTCCGGGTGCGGTAGCATAATGCAGGCTGCATTTTGGCTTAGTGAGGTGCCTCCGCCTTCTTGGACAGTTTGGCGGCGGTTTGAGGGTATCTCGGTTGTCATTGATGCCCCTATGTTTTGATTGTTGTATCCGCCGATTCGTATCGACCGAGATTCTCCCGGACAGGCCCAATTGGGGACGCTGGTGCTATAGTCGGTGATTCACCGGCCTAGACCAGCTCGCAGATTCGATCCGGTCTCAAAGCTGTTGGGGCTAGACGCACCCGTGGCTTCAGGGATCGCCAGAGGCATTCGATGAAGGCATTGTTCATCCACTGCCCGGCACGTCGCAGGTGCCACGCCATCTCACGGCACCCCTTGCTTGACCGCTTTTCAAAATAGAACATAATATGAACATATGCGAGTCGGTGATTCTCCTCTTTGCGTCCCCCGGGGCGGCAATGGCCTGTTGCGGGTCGGGGTGCAGCGCTGGGCGAGCGGCGTGGCATCGCTCGATACGGCGCTGGGCGGCGGGCTGGCTTATGGGCGCGTGCATGAGTTGTATGCGGCACAGGGAGAGGATGTTCCGGCGGCGGCCGGTTTTGCGCTTGCCCTGCTGACGGCCATGGCCGGGCTCGAAGCGGGAGATGGCCGTGCAGCACTCTGGTTGCGCTCGCGCCGGGCGGTGCGGCAGGGGGGTGTGGTGCAGGCCAATGGTTGGACGGAACTGGGCGGGCAGCCCGGAGACTGTATTTTCGCCATGATTGCCGATGCGAAGGATCTGCTCAAGGCCGCGGTCGATGGCTTGCGCAGCGGGGCGCTGGGGGCGGTTGTTGTCGAAACGCAGGGGAACCTGCCCGAGCTCGACCTGACCGCGAGCCGCCGCCTTGCGCTTGCTGCCGAGAAATCGGGGACGACGCTTTTCCTGCTGCGCAATGGGGCAGAGCCAGTGCCGAGTGCGGCTGAGACGCGCTGGCGGGTGGCGGCGGCACCTTCGCGCGCACTCCCCGCCAACGCCCCCGGTGCGCCTGTTTTCGATATTGAATTGTTGCGCCAGCGTTCGGGCCCGTCGGGCCTCAGCTGGCAATTGGAGTGGAACCGTGACCGACGCATCTTCACCGAAGCGGCGGCAGCTGGCGCTCTGGTTTCCCTACCTGCCCGCGGATCGCCTGCGGCAGCAGGAGCCGAACCGGATCGCCCAGAGGCCAAAGAGGCAATCCAGCGCGCCGCCTGACGCAGCGCCAGAGTCGCCTGTCGTCTTTGTCGCCAAACAGAAAAATGCGCTGCGGCTGGCGGCGGTGGATGCGGCTGCGCAGCGCCAAGGGCTAGCGCCGGGAATGGCGCTTGCCGATGCGCGGGTGCGCGTCCCCGGCCTGATTGCGGTCGAGGCCGATACGGCGGCGGACCGGCACTGGCTTGGGCTGCTGGCGCGTTCCTGCACGCGTTTCTCCCCGCATGTCGTGCCGCACCCACCCGATGCTATCGCCATCGACATCGCGGGGTGTGAGCATCTCTTTGGTGGCGAGGCAGGGCTGACCGAGGCGCTCGCCGAGCATGTCGAGCAGCGCGGCATGACGGCGCGCATCGCCTGCGCCGCAACGGCAGAGGCTGCGCTCGCGCTCGCCCGCCATGCCCGGCTGCCGGTGGTGGAAGAGGGCAAGGCCATCCGGACGCTTCCGGTGACAGCGCTCGGCCTCGATGATGAAGCGACGCTGGGGTTGGTGCGCGCTGGGCTGAAAAGCATTGGCGCGGTGGCGACACGGCCAAGGGCGGCGCTCGCGGCGCGTTTCGGGATAGAGGCGGTGCGCGCGCTCGAACGGTTATTGGGCGAAGAGCATCGCCCCGGCACGCCGCTGCGCCATCAGGCACCCTTGCGTTTCGAACGCCGCTTTGCCGAACCGGTCGCGCACGAAAGGGCGGTTGCGGTGGCCTTTGCCGAATTGCTGGCGGAAGGCGCGCAGGTGCTCGAGGAACGCGGGCTGGGCGGGCGACGTTTCCGCCTGACGCTCGATCGCAGCGACGGCGCGAAGCGGCGGCTCGTAATCGAAACCGGCGCGCCGACGCGCGATGCCGCGCTGGTGCTGCGGCTGTTCGATGAACGTATCGCTAGCCTTGCCGACCCGCTCGATCCGGGCTTCGGCTATGACCGGCTGCTGCTCCATATCCCGCTGGCGGAGCCGCTCGTCGCGACCCAGCCTGCGCTGGACGGGGCGGAAAAGGCCGATGGCCGCCTCGCCGAGCTGATCGACCGGTTGAGCACGCGTCTTGGCCCCGGGGCTATCCGGCGGCTGGTGCCCAATGACAGCCATATCCCCGAACAGGCGCAGCTCGCGCTGCCTGCCATCCATGCTCTCGCACCGGTGCGCTGGCCCGCCCCGCGCAGCGGCGAGCCACCGCTGCGTCCGCTCTTCCTCTTCGATCCGCCGCAACCGGTTGAGGTGATTGCCGAGGTGCCCGACGGCCCGCCGCACCGCTTCCGCTGGAAACGCAATTTGCACGAGGTGCGGCTCTATGAAGGGCCCGAGCGGATCGCGACCGAATGGTGGCATCTACCGCCTGCCCCCCTCCCGCCTGCG
>NZ_JBEBKL010000001.1:0-161098 GCF_040079335.1 Sphingorhabdus sp. | reverse complement strand
GCCCAAGGTTGAGAAGATCATCGAGGGGCTCGTCAACCGGCCCGAGCGCAAATGGCTGATCCTCAACAAGGTCGATATCGCGGCAAAGGAAAAGCTGCTGGCTTTGACCGAGAAACTGCTGAATTTATGTGCTTTCGAACAAATCTACTACATCAGTGCAGCGACGGCGGATGGCCTAGCTGAACTGAAGACAGCCATTGGCGAGGCCATGCCCGAAAGCGAATGGCATTTCCCCGAAGACCAGGTTTCCGATGCCTCCGAACGTTTGGCAGCAGCGGAAATCACGCGCGAGCAGCTATACCTGCAGTTGCACGATGAATTGCCTTATGCGAGCACGGTCGAAACCGAGAAATATTCGGAGCGGCCCGACGGCAGCGTCGAGATTTACCAGCAGATCTTCGTCGAACGCGAAAGCCAGCGCGCGATTGTCCTCGGCAAGGGCGGTAGCCGGATCAAGGCCATAGGTGCCGCTGCGCGCAAGGAGATATCCGACCTGATGGGCGTCCCCGTCCACCTCTACCTTCACATCAAGGTGAAGGCCGGGTGGGACGAAGATCGCTCTGTGTACCGCGACATGGGGTTGGATTGGGTCGAGTAGCAGCGCCGCCCGGCGAAGGCCTGGGCTGCATGCGGATTACTTGGCTTTCTTCTTCGGTGCTGCCTTTTTGGCAGGTGCTTTTTTGGCGGGAGCTTTGCTCTTCGCCTTACCCTTTGCCGGCCCCTTGGCTGCGCGCTCGTCGATCAACTGAGCCGCTTCTTCCAGTGTCAGTTCATCAGGCGCTACCGTCTTCGGCAACGTCGCATTGGTTGTGCCGTCGGTGACATAATTGCCGTAGCGGCCTTCCATCAGCTTGATCTCGGCTTCGGTGCGCGGGTGGGCACCCAATATCTTCAAAGGCTCACGCGAACCGCCATTGCGCGATCGGCCAGCACCATTGGCTGCTTCGGCGAGTTTGACGACAGCCGCATTCATGCCAGTTTCAAAGACGTCGGCGGTTGACTGCAGGCGGGCATATTTACCCTGATGCGCGAGATAGGGGCCGTAGCGTCCGATGCTCGCGGTGACTGGTTCGCCGCTTTCGGGATGCGGGCCGATGGTGCGAGGCAGCGACAGCAGTTTGACAGCCCATTCGAGCCCGAAATCTTCGGACGGAATATCTTTGGGAATAGAAGCGCGCGCGGCTTCCTTGCCCTCTCCCATTTCGACATAGGGGCCGAAGCGCCCGGACTTGCGACTGATTTCTTCGTCAGTTTCCGGATGTTTTCCAAGCACTTCAGGTCCATCTGACGTCATGCCGTCAGCGCCGCCGGGCTGCGCGAATTTGCGGGTGAATTTGCATTCCGGATAGTTTGAACAGGCGACAAAGGCCCCGAAACGACCTCCCCGAAGCGCGAGCTTTCCAGTGCCGCATTTGGGGCAAATACGCGGGTCAGTCCCGTCTTCGCGCTCGGGGAACAGATAGGGTGCCAGGAATTTATCGAGTTCAGCGGTGATGTCCGAAGGCTTCTGCTCCATCACTTCGGCTGTTTTCGGTTTGAAATCGCGCCAAAAGGCCTCGAGCACATGCTGCCAATTGGCATCACCTGCACTGATTTCATCGAGCTGATCTTCCAGCCCTGCCGTGAAATCATAGGCCACATATTGTTCGAAAAATCGTTCAAGAAATGCTGTTAGAAGTCGCCCTGATTCTTCTGCAAAGAAACGGTTTTTCTCGACACGAACGTAAAGTCTGTCTTTGAGCACCTGAATGGTAGAGGCGTAGGTCGACGGGCGACCGATCCCCAATTCTTCCAACCGCTTGACGAGGCTTGCCTCTGAATAGCGTGGCGGGGGCTGGGTGAAATGCTGGGTCTTTTCGACTGCCTTTTTCGCGGGCACATCACCCTTGTCCATGGCAGGCAGCAAGGCACCGTTTTCGTCGTCCTTGTCGTCGATTCCTTCTTCATAAAGCGCCAAGAATCCGGGGAACTTCACGACTTGCCCGGTCGCGCGCAGCCCGATCTGGCCGGTGCCGTCAAGCATATCGACGGTCGTCCGCTCCATCCGTGCCGAGGCCATCTGGCTGGCAAGTGCGCGCTTGTAGATCAGATCATAGAGCTTTGCATGGTCCCCAGATCCCACCTTGTCCTTTCCGAAATCGGTGGGGCGGATCGCTTCGTGCGCTTCCTGTGCATTTTTGGCTTTGGTTTGATAGGCGCGAGGTTTGTCAGGCAGATAGCCTCCATCATAGCGATTGGCGATTGCACCGCGCGCTGCAGAAATCGCGCTATGATCCATCTGCACGCCGTCGGTACGCATATAGGTGATCGCGCCATCTTCGTAGAGATTCTGCGCGATCCGCATCGTGTGGCTGGCCGAAAAGCCAAGCTTGCGCGCCGCTTCCTGTTGCAGGGTCGATGTCGTGAAAGGCGGCTGTGGATTGCGCGTAACCGGCTTGGTTTCGACACTGTCGACGCTGAAATGTCCGGCTTCAACTGCGGTGCGGGCTTCCTCGGCACTGCCTTCCTTGCCCAATGCCATCTTGTCGAGCTTTTCGCCCTGAAAGCGAACAAGACGGGCGTCGAAACCTTGCCCCTTATGCTCCATCTTGGCGGTGACCGACCAATATTCTTGGGGCCTGAACGCCTCAATCTCACGGTCGCGCTCAACTATCAGACGTAGCGCCACCGATTGCACACGCCCTGCAGATTTTGCACCGGGAAGCTTGCGCCACAACACCGGCGACAGTGTGAAGCCCACCAGATAGTCAAGCGCACGGCGGGCGCGATAGGCGTCGATCAAGTCATGATCGAGCTCGCGCGGATGCGCCATCGCTTCGGTAACCGCCTGTTTGGTGATCGCGTTGAAAGTGACGCGCGACACATTTTTGGGAAGTGCTTTCTTGTTCGCCAGCACCTCCTGCACATGCCAGCTGATCGCCTCTCCTTCGCGGTCAGGGTCAGTCGCCAGGATCAGGCCATCCGCCTTCTTCGCCTCATCGGCGATGGCTTTCAGCTGCTTGGCCTTGTCGGGATAATTATCCCACAACATGGCGAAGCCATTATCGGGATCGACCGAGCCGTCTTTGGGCGGCAGATCGCGCACATGGCCATAGGATGCCAGAACCTTATATCCGGCCCCCAGATATTTCTCGATGGTCTTGGCTTTGGCGGGTGATTCGACAACGACTAACTTCATGGATTTATGATCTTTTCTCACACTCTCACGTACGCGCATAGATTGGCGGGGTGATTTCAGGGTCGTCAAGCGACAAAAATCAGGCGGTCAGTCGCACCCTTGCCCCCGCCCCACGTTCAAGGCGGCCGGCCAGTTCAAGTTCAAGCAGCACCATCTGCACCTGCGCCGATGGCATGCCTGACAGGCGCACCAGTTCGTCAACTGCCGCAAAATTGGGACTGAGCAATTCGAAAATGGCATTGCGTTCGCCGTCCCCCGCTTCGGCAATGAAATCAAATTTTGGCTGAGCCGACGGCTTCGATCGCACGCGCTGATCGAGCGGCGCGATCAGTTCGGTAATCTCGCTTGCATCCTGCACGAGCGTCGCACCTTCGCGGATGAGCTGGTTGCAGCCCCGCGACCTTGGATCAAGCGGAGAACCGGGAATGGCCATCACTTCCCTGCCCGCCTCACCTGCCAGTCTTGCAGTGATCAACGACCCCGATTTGGGGATCGCTTCAACCACGACGGTTCCCGCCGACAGGCCGGCGATGATGCGATTGCGATAGGGGAAGTGGCGCGCCCTTGGCTCGGTTCCGGGCGGCATTTCGGCAATCAGCAAGCCTTCGAAAGCAATCCGTTCCTGCAATTCGGCATGTTCCGGCGGATAGATGATGTCGATACCGCCCGCGATCACCGCTATCGTGCCGGTCGAGAGCGCTCCTTGATGCGCCGCCGCATCGATCCCGCGAGCTAAGCCAGACGTGACGACAATGCCGCGCTGCCCCAACTCTTGAGAGATATTGCGCGCCATCCGACAACCCGCAGCAGAGGCATTGCGCGCACCGACCATCGCTACGTTGGTCTGGCTGGCAAGTGCGACGTTGCCGCGATATGTCAAAACCGGCGGGGCATTTTCAAGCTCGCCGAGCAGAGCCGGGTAAGCCAAATCGTCTATGAAAAGATACTGCCCTCCAAGTGAAGCGAGTTGTTCAATTTCCCTGTGAATTGTTTCAGACGGCGCTGCTGCAAATTTGCGCCCCCCAACCCGGGCCGCCATATCGGGCAGCGCTTCGAGCGCCTTTCCCGCTGACCCAAACCGCGCCACCAGATGGCGATAGCTGATAGGTCCCACATTGGGCGAACGGATCAGCCGCAGCCGATCAAAGACGTCGCTGTCGCCAATAGTCATTGCGGATTATTTCTGCCCGATGCGCGGTTCCGTTCCCGCCATCAGCCGCTGAACATTCTCGCGATGTTTCCAGAAGATAATCAGGCTGCAGGCGACCAGTGGAATGACAATATCGATGAGCCCCAGAAATGCAGCGGCCAGCGGCGCGACAGCTGCTGCAACAAGTCCGCCAAGCGATGAAATGCGGGAAATCAGCAGCACACCGATCCACGCCACGCCGTAAATCAAGCCTAAAGGCCAGTGCAAGCCGAACAAGATGCCCGCATAGGTCGCGACCCCCTTTCCACCCTTGAAGCCCAGCCACACAGGATAGAGATGCCCAAAAAAGGCGGCTACGGCAGCGATCACTTCACATCCGGGCACCAATTGCCGCGCCAGCAAAACGGCCGCCACACCTTTTAGCAGATCCAGGAGAAGCGTAAGCGCGGCCAGTCCCTTGCGCCCGGTGCGCAACACATTGGTCGCCCCTATATTGCCCGAGCCGATTTCCCTTATGTCGCCTGCACCGCCAAATTTGGCGAGTAGCAAGCCAAAGGGTATCGACCCCAGCAAATAGCCCAGCAAGGCCGCACTACCGATTTCCATCCAGCCTGTTGGCATATCCGACTCCCTCTGTCGCCCGATGGTTATCTCCATCTGGTGATACACTCAAGGCCGGTTGCCTCTGCACGGGTCCGCGTCTATCTCCGCGGCATGATCGCGCCCGATGCCCCGATACTGGTTTTCGATTCCGGCATAGGCGGCTTGTCGGTTCTGGCGAAAATCCGCAGAGCCTTACCACAGGCACCAATCGTCTATTCGGCGGATTATGCCGGGCTCCCTTATGGTGAGAAAAGCGAGATAGAGGTGGCCACCCGCGTTTGCGCTTTCCTTGGCCGCTTATCCGAACGCTACCGCCCCAGACTGGTCGTCATCGCCTGCAACACAGCATCAACCATCGCGTTGACACATGCCAGGGCGGTATTGGGCGTGCCAATTGTCGGCACCGTTCCTGCGATCAAACCAGCAGCCGAACAGACACACAGCGGCGTTATCGGCCTGCTTGGGACCAAGGCCACCATCCGGCAAGCCTATGTCGACAAGCTTGAGACTGAACATGCCGGAGGTAAAACGCTGTTGCGCTACGCGGCTCCAGACCTTGTGGCCGCCGCTGAAGCCAAATTGCGCGGCGAAATGCCGGACCCTGCAATATTTGCCACGGCGATTGCGGGCCTTGCCAACCAGCCAAATGGCAAACGGATCGACCGCATCATCTTAGGCTGCACCCACTTTCCGTTAGTGCGGGATGAACTGTCAAAGGCCGCTGCTGAAGCAGGGCTGGATGCCAGTCTTGGATTTGTTGATGGCTCCGAGGGGATCGCGCGGCGGGTTTCCTATTTGACCGATGATCAGCCATGGCCCGAGCAACCTGTCGACGGAATCTTCATCTCCACCGGGCCCATCGAGCAGATCGAGCCCTATCGCCCCGCGCTTTCGCGCTATAATTTGACCCAGATCATGTCACTCTAATCGGATTTTTGCGAATAGTTCGCGCTGGATTTCCAACTAAACCCACATTATTGGGCGGCAACAAACAGGGCTCGGCTTGCCATGAACTACGATGAAATTTTCAACAAGGCTATCGATCGGCTTCATGAAGAAGGTCGGTATCGCGTGTTTATCGACATTTTGCGCAACAAGGGGAAATTCCCCAATGCGCGCTGCTTTGCGGGTCATAATGGGCCGAAAGACATCACCGTCTGGTGCTCGAACGACTATCTTTGCATGGGGCAGCATCCCAAGGTTATTGGTGCGATGGAAGAGGCCCTGCACGATGTCGGGGCCGGTTCGGGTGGCACGCGCAATATTGGTGGCAACACCCATTATCACGTCGAACTCGAATCAGAACTGGCCGATTTGCATGGCAAGGATGGCGCGCTGGTTTTCACATCAGGCTATGTTTCGAACGATGCGACTCTATCCACGCTCGCCAAAATCCTGCCGGGCTGCATCATCTATTCGGATGAATTGAACCATGCCTCGATGATTGCCGGTATCCGCAATGCAGGGTGCGAAAAGCGCGTGTGGCGGCACAATGATCTGGCGCATCTGGAAGAATTGCTGGCT
The DNA here is from genome assembly GCF_040079335.1 of Sphingorhabdus sp. Taxonomy (GTDB): domain Bacteria; phylum Pseudomonadota; class Alphaproteobacteria; order Sphingomonadales; family Sphingomonadaceae; genus Sphingorhabdus_B. The sequence goes on along the minus strand of NZ_JBEBKL010000001.1, from coordinate 154,643 downwards.
GCGGATGATCCTGAAGCACCAAAACTGATTGCCTTCGAGAGTGTCTATTCGATGGACGGCGACGTTGCTCCGATTGCAGCCATTTGTGATCTGGCAGACACATATAATGCCCTGACCTATTGCGACGAAGTGCATGCAGTTGGCATGTACGGCCCACGCGGTGGAGGCATCACTGATCGCGAGGCAGTGGCCGACCGGGTAACGATCATCGAAGGCACCCTTGGCAAGGCCTTTGGCGTAATGGGCGGCTATATCGCGGCGGACCAAAAGATCGTCGACGTGATCCGGAGCTATGCGCCGGGCTTCATCTTTACCACCTCCTTGTCACCGGTACTGGTTGCTGGCGTCCTTGCAGCTGTGAAACATTTGAAAGAATCCAGCGAAGAGCGCGAAGCCCAACAGGCTAATGCCGCGATGCTGAAAACCATGTTTGCTGATGCCGGCTTGCCGGTAATGTTGAGCGAAACGCACATCGTACCTCTCATGGTAGGTGATCCGGTCAAGGCCAAGAAGATCGCCGATATCCTGCTCGCCGAATATGGCGCCTATGTGCAGCCGATCAACTATCCTACCGTCCCGCGCGGTACTGAACGGCTGCGCTTCACACCAGGCCCGCAGCACGATGAGAATATGATGCGGACGTTGACTGATGCACTGGTCGAAATCTGGAGCCGGATGGAATTGAAAGTCTCGCAGGCTGCTTGACCACTTCACATATCGCTCCTAGATAAGTTGCATATTGCAACTTGGAGAATGTGTATGAACCTCGCCAACTTTACGCTGACCTCGTTTGAGCAGATGCTCGGCACGTTCGATCATATGCTGGCGAAGGCTGAATCCGATCCGCGCGGCGTAGCGCTGATAAGCGAGAAGCTGTCAGACGACATGTATCCATTGGCGACGCAGGTGCGCTTTACCACACATCAGGTCGTGAACACACTGAACCGCCTGACAGGCTCGACGTTGCCTACTCAGGACAGCGATCATGCGACAATCACAGCAGCGCGCTCGCATATCGCCGAAACGCGCGACTTGATCAAAAACGCCCGACCAGAAGCATTTGTCGCGGACGATACACCGGTATCATTCGATCTGCCCAATGGCATGGCATTTGAGATGACCGCCGCCGAATATGTCCGCGACTGGTCCTTACCCCAATTCTATTTCCATCTGATGGCAGCTTACTCGATCCTGCGCAAAGCAGGCATTCCGCTCGGCAAGGCTGACTATGTCGGCTATATGGCACGGCACGCGAAGCGCCCTGCCTGAAAATCAACCTGGCGCCCGCATCATTCCCCAGAAATGCGGGCCTCCCTTGGGGATGTCCCATTCGACCTGCGTGACGAAGCCCAATCGCTGGTAGAGCGGGACATTTTCGGGCGTCGCGGTTTCAAGCCATGTTGGCAAGTTATCGGCATCAGCTCGCGCAAGACCTTCGCGGATAATCGCGCCGCCCCAGCCCTTCCCTTGATGCGTGCGTTTCACGCCCACAAAGTGCAGATAGTGATATCGACCGTCGGGTAGATGCGCTGCAAGGGCATCGGCCACTGTGCTGGCTCTGGCGATGGAGAAACCGAATATCCGGAGCATGTTCCACATCAGGGCGAAGCTGGTTCCGCCCGCGTCCTTGGCCATTCCGGGATAACGCCACAGTGCTGCCGCCTCATCATTGCCTGACCGCATGACTGTACCCGCATTCGCATCATCGGGAACCAGAAGCGCAAAAAGCTTAGGCAGCATTTTGGCGCGCGCTGCCTCATCAGGAACGATAAAGCTTAGCGCCGGATCAGTCATAAAAGCGTCCGATAGCGTATCGATCACCGCCTGATGTTGTGCAGACGATGCTGGCAAGATTGTCCTGTCGATCATGCTGCGGCTCCGATCATGCGAACAAATGTTTCCCTGTCGACATTGCCGCCTGATAGCGTGATCACTGGCGTCGCGACGGGAACAACCTTACCCGCAAGCACCGCCGCCAAAGCTGCTGCGCCCCCCGGTTCGACCACGAGGTGCAGTCGTTCAAACACAACCCGCATCGCTGCCGCAATCTCCGCCGGGGTAACGACCGCGCTGCTTGCAACCCGATTCTTTAGAATGTCAAAGTTGATCGGATAGGTGCGGGGTGTCTGCAGCGCGTCACATGGCGTTGGATGATGCTGGTCTATTACAGGAACAATCTCTCCTGTCGCCAGCGAGCGAATGACATCATCCCAACCTTCGGGTTCGGCGATCGACAACGTCGCTTCAGGGCAAGCCAGCGCCAGCCCGCCCGATAGCCCGCCACCGCCGCAACAGGCGATGATATGTATCGGGCCACCAATGCCGCGTTCCGTCAATTGCGCCTCGGCCTCCAGCCCCAGTGTCCCCTGCCCCTCGATCACCCAGGGATCGCCGAAGGCATGAACCAAGGTTCCGCCGGTCTGCGCAATCAATTCTGCGGCAATCGCATCGCGATCTTCACCCGGTCGTTTATAAAGAACGACCTTAGCCCCCAATGCACGTGTGGCTTCAATTTTGGCCTTAGGCGCGTTTTCAGGCATGACGATAGTTGCCGAGATTCCAAGCCGCTTCGCCGCCCAAGCGACGCCTTGCGCATGGTTGCCGCTGGAAACACCGACCACGCCACGTTTACGCTCCTCCTCTGTCAGGTCCGAAATCCGGTGCCATGCGCCGCGAATCTTGAAGGCACCGATGGGCTGCAGCATCTCTGCCTTGCACCACACAGTCTGTCCATCAACCTCAAGTGGCAACAATGGCGTTGGTGGCAATATCTCCGCAACTTTAGCCATCGCGCGGAGCACACCTTCCCGGCTTGGCTTACGATTGGGGTCGCGCAATTCTTGTTCTGTCATCAAAGCCCTCTATATGCCTTCGCCATAACGAATCTTTGTCGAAGGACGTAACAGATGAGCAGGGTTTTGGTAATCGGCGCTGGCGGTGTTGGCTCGGTCGCGGTGCACAAGATGGCGATGAACGCCGATATATTCACACATATCAGCCTTGCGAGCCGCACCAAAAGTAAGTGCGATGCGATCGCCGCATCGGTGAAGGAACGCACCGGCGTCGCCATAGACACCTACGAAATTGATGCCGAAGAGGTACCCGCGCTCACCCGGCTGATTGAAGCGATTAAGCCCGCACTCGTCGTCAATCTTGCCCTGCCCTATCAGGATCTGGCGATCATGGACGCCTGCCTCGCCGCCGGCGTCCACTATATGGACACCGCGAATTATGAGCCCAAGGAAGAGGCCAAGTTCGAATATCACTGGCAATGGGCTTATCAGGATCGTTTCAAAGATGCCGGGCTGATGGCGCTGCTCGGATCGGGCTTTGACCCCGGCGTGACCAGCGTGTTCACCACTTGGCTGAAGAAACATCATTTCGAACGCATCGACACTCTCGATATCCTCGACTGCAATGGCGGCGACCATGGCCAGGCATTCGCCACCAACTTCAACCCCGAAATCAACATCCGCGAAGTGACTGCGGTCGCGCGCCACTGGGAAAATGGCGACTGGGTCGAAACCCCGCCCATGTCAGTGAAGCAACAGTTCGATTTTGAGGCCGTCGGGCCCAAAAATATGTACCTCATGTACCATGAGGAAATCGAAAGCCTGAAAACGCACCTGCCCGAAATCAAGCGCATTCGTTTCTGGATGACCTTTGGCGATGAATATATCAAGCACCTGACCGTGCTGCAGAATGTCGGCATGACGCGGATCGATCCGGTCAAATATCAGGGCGTGGAAATCATCCCGTTGCAGTTCTTGAAGGCCGTATTGCCAGAACCCGCCAGCCTTGGCCCGACGACCAAGGGCAAGACCAATATCGGCTGCATTGCCACCGGCGTTGGCAAGGATGGCAAGGAAAAGACGCTCTACATCTACAACATCTGCGACCATGAAGATGCCTATGAAGAGACTGGCAATCAGGCGGTCAGCTACACAACCGGTGTTCCAGCCATGATTGGCGCTGCGTTGATCGTGAAAGGCCTGTGGCGCGGACATGGCGTGTTCAACATGGAACAGTTCAACCCCGATCCCTTCATGGACATGCTCAACCAGCATGGCCTGCCATGGCGGGTGAAGGAACTGGATGGGCCTTTGTCGTTCTGACAAATTCGATCCTCCGCATTTTCGCAGCAGGCGCAAATGGGGAGGTGGCAGTCGCAACGCGGCTGACGGAGGGGCCACTTGCCGCGTACAAAACTATCCCGAAACATTTCAAGAGCAAGGTTGCTGCGTCAGCAGATGTCCTTGCCAGAAGTTCTACTTTGGAATCTGTTGCGCAAGTCACCTGACGGCGTGAGCTTCCGCCGGCAACATTCGTTCGACGAAAAGATTATCGTCGATTTTTATTGTGCGAAGGCAAAGGTTTGCATTGAGATTGACGGTATATCCCACGATATGGGCAATCAGCCACAACGAGACCAAGATCGCGATGCCTTTCTTGCCGGATTGGGTTTTGAAGTCTTACGCATCGCTGCATCCGACGTTCTCAAATCACCAACCGACGTAGCTGACGGTTTGGTTCGCTATTGTAAACGTTAGAAACCCCTCCGTCAGCGCGACGCGCTGCCACCTCCCCATTTGTGCTTCGCAAAAATGGGGAGGATCGTTAGAAAGCAATCATGGAAACCAGAGCCGGCGATCCCGGGGCTTTTGCCCGATTTGACCTGAACCGCGTGCCGACCCCCGCCTTTGTCGTGGATGAGGTTGCGGTGCGGCGGAACCTTGCTGTCCTCGCCGACGTCAAGGCGCGGTCTGGGGCGAAGGTGCTGTCGGCGCTGAAAGCCTTTTCGATGTGGTCGCTCGCCGATGTGGTGGGCGAATATCTTGATGGCGTGTGCACCAGCGGGCTTTGGGAGGCGCGGCTGGCGCGGGACCATTATAAGGGTGAGATTGCGACCTATTGCGCTGGCTATAAGGCGGCAGACATGGCGGAGATCGTTGCCATTTCCGACCATGTCATTTTCAACTCACCGATGCAGCATGCCCGCTTTGCAAGCTATCTGGACGCCAGCACCGATGTCGGCCTGCGTATCAATCCTGAGCATGCCGAGGGTGAGGTCGCGAAATATGATCCCTGTTCGCCGCATTCACGGTTGGGCTTTCCGGTCAGCCAGTTGAAGGCTGAGCATCTTCAGGGCGTGTCGGGCCTCCATTTCCATACGCTGTGCGAGCAGGATTTCGAACCGCTCAAGCGCACTTGGGATGCCCTCAAGCCGAATATCGCGTCTTATTTTGGTCAACTCAAATGGCTGAATTTCGGCGGCGGCCATCATATCACCCGTGCCGATTATCAACGCGACGATCTGGTCGAGTTCATCAAAGCCGTTCGCGCAGAAACCGGGTGTGAGGTCTATCTGGAGCCCGGCGAGGCCATCGCGCTCGATGCAGGAATCCTTGTCGGCGAAATCCTTGATGTCTTTGACAACGGCATGTCTATCGGCATCACTGACATCAGCGCCACCTGCCACATGCCTGACGTGATCGAAGCCCCCTATCGCCCCGCAATGCTCGGCGAGCGGTCAGATGGCCCGGCGATACGTCTCGGCGGCCCCAGCTGCCTCGCTGGAGACATTATCGGCGATTACCGCCTGCCTGTTCCCGCGGTGGTAGGCCAGCGCTTCGCCTTTCTTGATCAGGCACATTATTCGATGGTGAAGACCACAACCTTCAACGGCGTGCCCTTGCCGTCGATCTGGCTGTGGAATGGCGACACCGATGATCTGCGCTGTGTGCGGGAATTTGGCTGGGAAGAGTTTCGGGATCGCCTCTCTTGACACCTCTCCCAAAGGGAGAGGATACGAAGCCTTGCCGCTTTAGCGGCTAGGCGCAGTTGGTGAGGGGATGTGAATTTCGGTAGTTCACATCCCCTCACCAAGTCCTGCTAGGCAACAGGTTGCCAAGCCTACCTATTCTCTCCCTTTGGGAGAGGTGTTTGAATCCATTTCCCCTTTACAAATCCCCCCCCGAATCATATAGGCACCCTCCGCTGCCCCAGGGGGACTTCCAATAACCGCAAGGCAGCCTTGTTGTTTACCGTTTATTTTTTGGGGGTCCCTTGAGTTGTACAGCTATCCTGACGCATCGTCCCTAGTCCGCGCGCTCCGCCCGGACGAACCGATCACGCTCCTCCGCCCGCATGCCGCGACGCGTGCTGCCCGCTTCTTTGTCGAAAAGTTTCCGGGCAAGCCGCTCTATGCGGTAAAGGCCAATCCGTCGCCCACGTTGCTTGAAACGCTGTGGGCTGCAGGGATCACGCATTATGATGTCGCGTCGCTCGGCGAAGTGCGCCTCGTGCACAAATTTCTTCCTGAAGCTAAACTGTGCTTCATGCATCCGGTCAAATCGGAACGCGCGATTGCGCAGGCCTATCACAATCACGGTGTGCGCACCTTCAGCCTCGACAGCCAAGAAGAGTTGGAAAAGATTGTACGGGCAACCACAACTGATGGCGTGGTGGCAACCGACCTTGAACTCTGCGTGCGCATCCGCGTGTCTTCGGACCATGCCAAGCTGAGCCTTGCCGCCAAATTTGGTGCAGAACCTTTAGAAGTGGCCGACCTGCTGGTCGCAACCCGTCAGGTAGCCGACAGCCTCGGCATTGCCTTCCACGTCGGCAGCCAGGCGATGACGCCCTTGGCCTATGCCGAGGCGATGGAGAAGGTGCGCGCGGCGATTGTCGAGGCGTCGGTCACAGTTGATATCGTCGATGTCGGCGGCGGCTTTCCCTCGGTCTATCCCGGCATGGAGCCCCCTCCGCTGGAGGCCTATTTCGAAACGATCCACCGCACCTTTGAAGACCTGCCGATCAGTTACTCGGCCGAGCTTTGGTGCGAGCCGGGTCGTGCGCTGTGCGCTGAATATGCTTCGCTGCTGGTCAAGGTTGAAAAGCGCCGCGACAATGAGCTTTATATCAACGACGGTGCCTATGGCGCGCTGTTCGATGCGGCGCATGTCAGCTGGCGTTTTCCGGTCGAGTTGATGCGCGACAGCGGCAGCGACGAGATAAGCGAGTTCGCTTTCTACGGCCCGACCTGCGACGATATGGATTATATGGCCGGCCCCTTCCTGTTGCCCGCAGACGTGAAGGCCGGTGACTTTATCGAGATCGGTATGCTCGGCGCCTATGGCTGTGCGATGCGTACCGAGTTCAACGGCTTTGGCGAGACCGAAGATTTTGTGGTCGAAGATGAGCCGATGGCGAGCCTCTACACGCGTATCGCCGCCAATGATTTCGGCAATGTCCACCATATCGGCAAACGCTCCGCCCAATAAGTTGCATTTGACAATTTACACCGACTAAAGCACCCTCCCTGTCATCGAAAACAGGGAGGGTTTTCCTTATGGATACGACGATACTTGCGCCTGCGGCTGTATTGGTGGCGTGGTCGCTTTTCATGCTTGCGTGGCTCGCATTTGCCCGCTTCGGTGCCGCTGCAAAACTCGGCAGTAAAGATCCGCCAGCGCCCGGGCTTCGCGGGCAGGATATCGATCCAATGCTGGGTGAAGCTGCGTGGAAGTCGCACAATTACACCCATTTGATGGAACAGCCGACGATCTTTTACGCTACCGTGTTCATCCTGCACATTGCCGGGGCCGCCTCACCGTTGATGGTTAAGTTCGCCTGGGCTTATGTAGCGCTGCGCATTATCCACTCGGTCTATCAGGCACTGGTCAACAAGGTGATGGTGCGTTTTTCGATCTTCGCTTTGTCCACTGTCTGTCTGCTTGTGTTGGCAGTAAATGCGGTGATGGCGACGCTGTAAGAATAATAAGGGAGGAGATTTTATGGAACATGCTGAAATCCTGAAGCCAGTCGCACTACTTGCAGGCTGGACAATGCTGATGTGGATATGGATGTACGCGACACGCATCCCTGCCATCAACAAACTGCCTAAAGATGCCGCGCCCGGCGCGGATGTGGGTTGGACGGGCTCGAAACTCGAGGGTCTGCTACCTGGCAGCATCCAGTGGAAAGCGCACAACTACAATCACCTGCACGAAGCGCCGACCGTGTTCTACGCAGTGGCATTGCTTCTCGCGATGATCGGACAAGGTGATGGTATCAACGCGACCATAGCATGGGTCTATGTAGGCCTGCGCATCGCGCACAGCCTTTGGCAGTCGCTGGTGAACAAGGTTGCGGTCCGCTTCCTGTTGTTCGCTTTGTCGTCGCTCGCGCTGATGGCGCTAGTGCTGCACGCCATCTTGGCCGTGTTTCACTGATTTGAGTGCTACTGGCGGGTGAATTCGCCCGCCAGTTCGACATGGGTTGACCAACGGAACTGCCCCACCGGCCAGATTCGCTGCAACCTGTAGCCACCCGCAATCAGCGTTTTTGCATCGCGCGCAAAGCTGGATGGGTTGCAACTGACATAAGCGATAGTCGGCACGTCTGATTTGGCCAATTCAGCTACCTGCTCACGCGCCCCTGCCCTTGGTGGATCGAGGATGACCGCGGCAAATCGGTTGAGTTCCGGCGGCGTCAATGGTCGCCGGAAGAGATCACGATGCTCGGCAAAGAGCGAAAGCCCTGCTTTGCTGGCCGCAGCTTTCATAGATAGTAGTGCGGCCCGCTCCGCTTCCGCCGCAAATATCTTGCGGCCTTGCACGACCGCGAACGCAAAAGTGCCCAGCCCGGAAAACAAGTCCGCCGCCAGCTTGGCCTCACCGACGATTTCCTGCACTGCCAAAGTCAATGCCTGCTCCCCATCGCGAGTAGCCTGTAGAAAGCCGTAAGGCGGATAGGCCACAGCAATGCCGCCCAATGTGGCTGTGGCTGGCTCTGGTTCCCAATAGGTCGTCGGACCATAGCCGTCGTCGGTCGAAAGTCGGGCAAGATTATTTGCAGTCGCAAAGTCCGTCAGCGCTTCATGCGTTTCTAAACCGTCTGGCGCCCATTGTTCAATCAGGACGTCCACCCCCTGATCGACCAGCGCCAGCTTGATTTCGACATTGCGCTTGGGCCCAATGCGCGGTGCAAGAAACACTCTCAGCGGTTCGAGTACAGCGAACAGTTCCGGTGCCATGATGTCGCATTGTGTCAGGTCCACGATGCGGTGGCTTTTTTCCGAACTGAAACCCAGTTGGAATTGCTTGCCCGCCCATGCAGACCGCACCGCAACACGGCGCCGGCTATGCGGTGGAGAGATATGCACCGGCATGAATGCGGGAAGCGCCAGATCCTGCGCCGATAGCGCATGAATGATGCGATCCTGAGCAAAAGTCTTGAGCACCTCTTCGTCAAGATGCTGCAACTGGCAGCCACCGCAAAGCTGGAAATGCGGGCATGGCGGATCGACATGGTGCGGGCCGTGGACAAGCCCGCCTCCCGGATTTAAGCTATCGCCCGGCGCTGCAAAAGGCACATGCCGACCGTCGGCGGTCACGCCATCGCCGCGCGAGGCTATGCGGATGATTTCATCAATATTGCTCACAACAGTGCCTTGCCCGTGCGGGCCAAGCTAAGCAAGCCCGCTGGGCTATTTCTGGGCCGAAGCCTTGATGTCCGCTGGCAGACGATATTTGTCATCGCCCGAACTGACCTCGATCATCCCGCCCCCGATCAGGTTTATGGCCGTGTCGTCAAAACCGTCGGCCGGAGCCAGCCCGCGGCCATCAGTCAGGATGTTGAAGCGACGAAATCCGCCATCCGGATGGCGCACGACGAGCATCTTGCCCTTTTCGCCGGGCATGGTTTCGGTCGAACATGCACGTTCGAAACTGTTCGACCCTGCCAGCGCACATTCGATCCTGTTCGCAGATGAGGCACGATCGCCCGCCTGACTGGCTGATTCCTCGCCGCAGCCTGCAAGCATGATGCTGGCTGTAAGGATGACCAAATGCAGATGGAATGCGGACTTCATGCGGCTGCTATAACCGCTTCAAAACAGCAGCTCTAGCGTATTAACCCTGCTTTTTGATCGGCCTATCCGCGCGGTTTACTGACAAGCTGCGTGACGTCGCGGATCGCACCTCGGGCTGCGCTGGTCGTCATCGCGGCATAGGCCTGCAACGCGACGGACACCTTGCGCGGCCGTTCCTTGGCAGGATACCAGCCTTTAGCATCCTGTGCCGCGCGGCGACGAGTCAGTTCGTCTTCGCTGACTGCCAGATGGATTGAGCGGCTCGGGATGTCGATTTCGATAATGTCGCCATTTTCAACCAGACCGATCAGTCCACCTTCTGCGGCTTCTGGCGAGACATGGCCGATAGACAGCCCTGATGTGCCACCTGAAAAGCGGCCATCGGTGAGGAGAGCACAAGCCGCACCTAGTCCCTTGGATTTCAGGTAGCTGGTTGGGTAAAGCATTTCCTGCATCCCCGGGCCGCCTTTGGGGCCTTCATAGCGGATGACCACAACGTCACCCGCCTCGACCTGACCGGTCAGAATGGCCGTCACCGAGGCGTCTTGGCTTTCATATACCTTGGCAGGCCCCGAAAATTTCAAAATGCTTTCATCCACGCCTGCCGTCTTCACGATGCAGCCATCGAGCGCGATATTGCCGTTCAACACAGCCAAGCCACCATCTTTCGAAAAGGCATGTTCGGCCGAGCGGATCACGCCATTTTCGCGGTCGAGATCAAGGTCGTCCCAGCGGCGCGACTGGCTGAATGCGGTTTGCGTCGGAACGCCGCCGGGTGCGGCCTTGAAGAAGGTCTGCACATCGGGATCGTTGGTGCGCGAGATATCCCATTGGTTGAGCGCATCACCCAAAGTCTTGCTGTGCACGGTCGGCAGGTGCGTGTGCAACAGCCCTGCCCTGTCCAACTGGCCCAATATCGCCATGATGCCGCCTGCCCGATGGACATCCTCCATATGCACGTCACTCTTTGCAGGGGCCACTTTCGAGAGACACGGAACCTTACGCGACAGCCGGTCAATGTCAGCCATAGTGAAATCCACACCGCCTTCATAGGCCGCCGCAAGCAGGTGCAGCACGGTGTTGGTCGATCCACCCATCGCGATATCGAGGCTCATTGCATTTTCGAAGGCTTCGAAGCTGGCAATATTGCGCGGCAGGACGCTTTCGTCCTCTTGCTCATAATAACGGCGGCACAGTTCGACCGCGAGTTCGCCTGCACGCAGGAACAGCGCCTTGCGATCCGAGTGCGTCGCCAACGTCGAGCCGTTGCCCGGCAGCGAAAGCCCCAAAGCTTCGGTAAGGCAGTTCATCGAATTGGCGGTAAACATCCCCGAGCACGAACCACAGGTCGGGCAAGCCGAGCGTTCAATCGTCGCGACCTCTTCATCGCTATATTTCTCGTCAGCAGCGGCTACCATTGCATCGACCAGATCGAGGGCGACTTCCTTGCCCTTCAAAATGACCTTGCCGGCCTCCATCGGTCCGCCAGAAACAAAAACCACGGGGATGTTGATCCGCAGAGCGGCCATTAGCATGCCGGGCGTAATCTTGTCGCAGTTCGAAATGCACACCATCGCGTCGGCGCAATGCGCGTTGACCATATATTCGACGCTGTCGGCGATCAGATCACGGCTTGGCAGTGAATAGAGCATGCCGTCATGCCCCATTGCAATGCCATCATCGACTGCGATGGTGTTGAATTCCTTGGCAACTCCGCCTGCCGCCTCGATCTCGCGCGCGACCATCTGGCCGAGATCCTTCAGATGGACATGTCCCGGCACGAACTGGGTAAAGCTGTTGACGACGGCGACGATAGGCTTGCCAAAATCGCTGTCTTTCATACCTGTAGCGCGCCAAAGGCCACGTGCGCCTGCCATGTTGCGACCGTGGGTTGATGTGCGCGAGCGATAGGCTGGCATTTGGGAGACTCCTGAAATATTATTTCGCCGATACGGCGATTGCAGGCGCCTTACAGTGCTAGGCGCGCAGTTTCAACGCCACTTCGTTGCATATCCGTATCAGCCGTTCAGCCCATACCGCCTGCCCCGCTACATCGCCAATCTGGTCCTGCCGAATTTCGATGCCCAGATAAGGCCTTGCATACGCCTCTGCATGGCGGTTCATCGTCGCATTGAGCAGCTTTCCCGAATAGGGTTGCTGGTCGCCGACAACCAAACCCTCGGCCTCCAGCAGCGGGATGGCGACACGCGCGGCGCGATCGTCTTCATTATACAACACGCCGACATGCCACGGCCTTTGCTGATCCGGATGGCTCTCCAATTGCGGCGTGAAACTGTGCAGCGAAAGGATCAGCGCGGGTGGATGTAGTTCGAGCAATTCCGTCAAAGCACTGTGATAGGGCCGGAAAAAGCGGTTCAGACGGGTTTCATGCCCTTCATGGTCGAGCGCATTGCCGGGGATCGCATGGCCGTCGCTGGCAATGGGTATCGCCGCGGGCTGGTGCTCCTCGCGATTGAAATCGCAGACCAATCGGCTGACATTACCAAGGAAAGCGGCATAGCCCTCCTCGTCCGCCATAAGGTGCGCCACGCCGGATACGCCGATGTCGATGGCGATATGTTGCTTCAGAAGAACCGGATCGATTCCGAGATTTATGTCGGCGGGAACGCGGTTCGACGCGTGATCACTGACGATCAGGACGCCACCCTTCTTGGGCGTGCCGACAATTTTGAAGGCTTCACTCAACGCAACACCGTCGGCAACTGCCACCATCCCGGTTGCTGCCGCATTATCGTATTAGCAGCCGCATCGCGCGCCGTTTCCGTCTCGAAAAGGCCAAAACAGGTTGCGCCAGATCCTGACATGCGGACAAGATTCGCACCTGCTTGTGCCTTCAGCATGGCTTGCACCTCGGAAATCTCCGGAACCAAAGCAATGGCAGGCGGCTCAAGATCATTGCGCGCGTCGCGCCAATTCTGCTTGTCCAGGGCGCCGCGGTCGATGCCATCCCATGACTTGAAAACCGGACCCGTCGGGCAGGGTTTGAGCGGATTGACGAGCAATATCGGCACTCCGGAAATGCTATCAGTTTCAAAAGGTGTCAGCTGTTCACCGACACCGCTTCCAAAAACGGTTTCGGAACGGAGGCAGGCTGGAACGTCGGCCCCTAATCCACTGGCAATCGTCAGCAATTGCTCGTCGGGAAGGTCTATATTCCAGAGTTTTGACAACAGGCGCAGCGCAGCAGCAGCATCGGCAGAACCACCACCGATACCCGACGCAATTGGCAGGCGCTTATCGAGGCTTATGGAGGCACCCTGCCTCGTTCCGCTTGCTGCTTTCAACGCTTTCGCCGCCTGCAACACCAGGTTGCCTTCATCAGCCTCCAGACCATCTGCAAACGGGCCCGTGATCGAAAGTGTAAGGTCGCCATTTGGTTTGGCAGTCAGCACATCGCCATCCGCCGCAAAGGCAAACAGCGTTTCGAGTTCGTGATAACCATCTTCGCGCCGCCCGCGCACATGCAGCGCAAGGTTGATCTTGGCATAGGCTGTTTCGGTCAAATGCATCGGATCAGGGTGCGGCGGTCTCTTTGGTCCAGCCAAAGTCTATCTTTTGCGCCAGACGTCCCACCGCTTCGCCTTCAGCTGCCAGTGCGGCGGCCTTCCACAAAAAGCGCGCTTCACTGCGTCGACCTGCGGACCAATAGGCATCGCCCAGATGCTCGTTGATAGCCGCATCGGCAATCGCGCCTTTCACCGCGCTCTCGAGCAGCGGGATGGCCTTATCGACCTCTCCACGCAGAAAATGTGCCCACCCAAGCGAGTCGGTGATCGCAGCAGACTGTGGTGCCAATTGGTGGGCCTGTGAAACCAGATCAAATCCGCGCGCGACATCAATCCGCCGTTCGAGCAGGGAATAGCCAAGATAGTTCAATATTTGCGGGTTTTTGGGGTCGAGGACAGCCGCATCCTCCAATGCATTGCGGGCGCTATCCCAATCTCCATTCGCATCAAGTGCGGAGGCCAGCAGAAGCAGATACACCGCCCGCCTCGCACCATTGGTTCCGCCTGCATCCTGATCGAGCAAACTGCGATAGACGGTGACTGCAAGATCGCGCCGGTCTGCAAGTTCGAGCGTTTGTGCGTAGAGCAGTTTGAGCTGTGACGAAGCGGGCTGCGCCTCCGACGAGGCGCGGGCGATGGCAACAGCTTCGTCCGATGACGTTGCCAGCTGCGTCTGATTGACCACTGCTTGAACCCAGAAGGGCGAGTTAGGGGCAATTCCTTTCAACAAGGCCGAAGCCTTTACATCAAGATCTTGCCGATCCATCAATTCGGCCAATCCCAGCTTTGCGGCGTCGCTCGACGGCGCGAGCCATGTTGCGATGCGGGCGAAAAGGAGCCCTTTTTGCGGCTGTCGCTGCTCGTCCAGGGCCAACCCCAATCGAGTAAACAGCATCGCCAGCCCAAGCTCGGCGGTTACACGGGATGTTGCATAATTACCGACATCCAAACCAATCTGGCGGCCGAGGGCAGACGCAAATTCGGCATCGGCGCTACGGGAAAACTCTCCCATCGCATGACCGGCCAGGAACCGCCCGTGCGGCTCGTCATAACCGCGAAAATTGCGGAGCCGCAATTTGGCCTGCGCGATATTTCCGTCGGCCAGATCAAAATAGATAATCTGATCATCGCTATAATAGGCTGTCAGCCCTGAAGTGAGCAAAGCCTGCCCCGAGACGTTGGAATCACGCCCTTGCGCAACATTCAGCCAGCCTTTGAGCATGGGCATCATGAAGGCGAAGTCGTCTGCAGCCTCAAGCACGGCCAGTGCACGCTCTGCTTCGGCCCATTTTTTGCGCCGGAACGCATCGGTGAAGATCAACAGCGGGGCATCGCTATCGGCCAGTCCAGCCTTTTGCGCGGCTTTTACTGCTGCGAGCGCATCCACAAAGCTGCCTTCGCGCACCGCTGCATTCAACAGATTGTTGGCGGCAGCTTCGCTTTCGGGGCTGCGCGCAAGTAATTTGGCATAGCTTTTCAACGCCTCATCGCTGCGGCCGGAAATTTCCTGCCGCTGCGCCGCCCAATAGATATCGCTCGCGTCCTGCGCAGCATGGGCTGGCGCGGCCAACGCCAGCAATGCGGTAACAGAAAAGGTCTTACATATTCGGATAATTGGGGCCACCTCCGCCCTCGGGCGTCACCCAGTTGATGTTCTGCGTCGGATCCTTGATGTCGCAAGTCTTGCAGTGGACGCAGTTTTGCGCGTTTATCTGAAGACGCGGTTGCCCTTCATCCTTACCGACGATTTCATAAACACCCGCCGGGCAGTATCGCGTTTCCGGCGCGTCATAGAGCGCAAGATTGACCGTGATCGGCACCTCGGGGTCTTTGAGTTGCAAGTGACAGGGCTGGTCTTCCTCATGATTGGTGTTCGACAGGAACACCGAAGACAGCCGGTCAAAGCTGATCACGCCATCAGGTTTGGGATAATTGATCGGCTGATACAGATCCTTACGAACCAGCGATTCATTGTCGGCGTGATGCTTCATCTCAATCGGAAGTCCGATCTTCAACGTGCGCATCCACATATCGATGCCGGCGAACACTGTGCCATAGGTTTCGCCATATTTGGCGACTGCAGGCTGGGCGTTCTTGACCAGTTTGAGTTCGGTTGCGATCCAGCTTTCGTTGAGATTGGCTTGATAATCGGCCAGTTCGTCAAGCTCACGGCCCGAAGCTAACGCGGCCGAAATGCTCTCGGCGGCCAACATGCCCGATTTCATCGCGGTATGGCTGCCCTTGATGCGCGGGACGTTGACGAAACCAGCAGAGCAACCGATCAGCGCACCGCCCGGAAAGGCGAGCTTCGGCACCGATTGCCATCCGCCTTCGTTGATCGCGCGCGCGCCATAGGAAACGCGCTTGCCGCCTTCCAATATCTTGCGGATTTCCGGGTGCTGCTTCCAGCGCTGGAACTCCTCAAACGGAAAAACGTGCGGGTTGGTGTAATCGAGCGCAACCACGAAGCCCAAGGCTACTTGACCATTGGCCTGATGATAAAGAAAGCCGCCACCCCAGCTTTCACTTTCCGAAAGCGGCCAGCCCTGTGTGTGGATCACCCTGCCCGGCTCGTGCTTTTCGGGCTCGATATCCCACAATTCTTTCATGCCGATGCCATATACCTGCGGCTGGCAATCGCGCTCCAGATCATATTTGGACTTGAGTTGCTTTGTAAGATGTCCGCGTGCACCCTCTGCAAACAGGGTATATTTGGCGTGCAATTCCATTCCCGGCATATAGTCAGGCTTGTGGCTGCCATCGCGCGCCACACCCATATCACCGGTGGCAACGCCCTTTACCGAGCCATCGTCATTGTAGAGGATTTCAGCAGCGGGGAAACCGGGGAAGATTTCGACACCCAGATTTTCGGCCTGCGTGCCGAGCCAGCGGCACAGATTGCCGAGCGAGCCGGTGTAAGTGCCCTTGTTGTGCATCCAGCCGGGGGTGAACAGATGCGGGATCGCCATATGGCCGCCGCGCGACAATACCCAGTGGTGGTTCTCGGTGACTGGCACTTCTGCCATCGGGCAGCCCTGCTCTTTCCACTCCGGCAAAAGCTCGTCAATTGCCTTGGGATCGAACACTGCGCCAGACAGGATATGCGCGCCGATTTCCGAGCCTTTTTCAAGGATGCAGACCGTGGTTTCGGGGTTGATCTGTTTAAGGCGGATCGCAGCCGAAAGGCCTGCAGGTCCGCCACCGACGATCACCACGTCATAGGGCATCGACTCCCGTTCACTCATCTCCGCTCGTCCTTCCCCGGCCCGGTTTATCGGACCGTCTTGATTATCGCTCAACTGACAGGATTCGCCATGCCAAGCAATTGACCTGCGCGTCAACCGGTGACTGTTGCGAAACATGCAGGTCGCACCGCAGGACAGGGGAAAAACCCTAGCAGATTCGATCCACAGATGGTGGCGCGATGCCGGCGTCGATTATCTGTGCGAAGAAACGACGACCAATTGGCTGGATGAACCTGCACCCCCGCCGTCAAAGGCAGAGCAACCCGTCCGGCAAGCTGCCCCCGCGCCGTCCCCGAAAGCGGCACAACCAGTTCGCACCGACTGGCCTGCGGATTTCGA
Source organism: Sphingorhabdus sp. (assembly GCF_040079335.1). Classification (GTDB taxonomy): domain Bacteria; phylum Pseudomonadota; class Alphaproteobacteria; order Sphingomonadales; family Sphingomonadaceae; genus Sphingorhabdus_B. The sequence goes on along the minus strand of NZ_JBEBKL010000001.1, from coordinate 137,658 downwards.
AGCGCTGCAGAGCGCAATCGCCAGCGATGCCCGGCTTCCGGGCAACGGCTTCGGTCCGGCTCGTGCAGCACCGCATGCGGTCCACGCGCCCGAACTGATGGTGTTGATCGATTTTCCCGAAGAAGAGGATCTGCGCCTTGGAAACTTGGGCAACGGCCCGGTCGGCGCATTGCTCCGGGCGATGCTCAAAGCCTGCGGATATGCTCCAGAAAAAATCTATCTGGGTGCGCTCGCCCATAGCCGTCCTGCTAGCGGCGCGCTTTCACCAGCAGACTTGCCCTTGCTGGCTGATTTCGCCCGTCACCAGATCAAGATTGCCCAGCCCGAGAAGCTGCTATTTTTGGGATCGGCCGTTTCGGAGACTTTGCTAGGTCAGGAATTGATGCAGGCGCGCACAAATTTACCTGATTTTAACCAAGATGGCGGCATTTTGACCGCTGTAGCAACTTTTCATCCGCGAACCCTTCTCGCGCGTCCAGTCTTAAAGGCGCAGGCTTGGAAGGATCTCCAGCGGATCGTGCGGAAAGATCAGGCGTGATCAAGTCGATATATCTCGGAAAAACCGCTTTGTTGGCGATGGCAGCCTTGGGTGCTTCGGCATCCGCTTGGGCAGGAACCTCCGACAGCGTTCGTCAAGCTGTGTCACCTGATGCGCTTGATGCGCTTGGGGCTGTGCCGAGCAGTAAGGATAAGCAGGCATTTGCAGCGGTTTTTGCGGCGATTGACGGCAAGAATTGGTCCGAGGCTGCAAAGCTGATCGACACCGCACCCAAGGGACCTATGGCCTCTATGGTACGCGCCGAATTGTATCTCGCCGCTGGCAGCCCCAAGGTGGAGGCGTCGCAGCTGCAAGCCTTGCTCGAAGAGGCTCCCTGGCTTCCGCAGGCTGAACAGCTTGAGAAAATGGCGATCAAGCGCGGCGTCGCCGACCTTCCTGTTCGTCCCGGCACTCGTCGTTTTTCCTTCCTTGGGAGCGCGCCCAAGCGCGATCTGCCCGACAGCAATCAAAGCGCATCGGCGCTGCGTTCCAAATTGCAGGAACTGATCAAGGCGGACAATCCGGCTGGTGCAGAAGCCCTGTTGAACGAACAAGGGCTTTCGCTCGACAGCGATGCGCTCACCGAGCTGCGCTATCGCGTCGCTTGGTCTTACTATATCGAAAATGACGACGCCAACGCCCGCCGACTGGCCGCAACCGCTAGGGTCGCAGGCGGCGCATGGGCTGCGCAGTCCGAATGGGTGCATGGTCTTGCCAGCTGGCGCCTTGGTGATCAGCGCGAGGCGTTCGCCAGCTTCGACAAGGTTTCGCGCAGCGCCGATAATGACGAATTGCGCAGCGCAGCCCTATTCTGGAGCAGCCGCGCGGCAATGGCTGCGCGTCAACCGCAGCAAGTGCAGCCTCGCCTACAAGCAGCTGCTCGCTTGCAGGAAACTTTCTACGGCCTTCTCGCCAGCGAAGCGCTGGGCATGGAACCCGTTGCCAGCAAGACGATGCGTTACCATTCGACCAACTGGAAGCAGCTGGGCCAGCAGGAAAATGTCCGCACCGCCGTCGCGCTCGCCGCAATCGGCAAGGATAGCCTGGCTGACGAGGCGCTGCGCCATCAGGCAAAGATCGGCAACCCCGAACAGCATTCGGCGCTGGCGCAGGTCGCGGGCGCGCTCAACCTGCCTGCAACGCAACTCTGGATGGGGCATTATGGACCGTCGGGCGAAAAGCTCGATCCGATGATGCGCTATCCCTATCCGAATTGGACACCGATTGGCGGTTGGCGCATAGATCCGTCGCTGGTCTATGCTCATTCGCTGCAGGAATCGGCGTTCCGCACCTCGGTTATCAGCGGCGCAGGTGCGCGCGGTCTTATGCAGGTCAAGCCGACGACAGCACAAGAGATGGCGCGCGCGCGTGGTGCATTTCTTTCGGCCAACGATCTGGATCGGCCTTCGGTCAACTTGGAATATGGCCAGAGCTATATCGAAAAATTACGCGATATGAACGCCACCGGCGGACTGCTGCCCAAGGTGATCGCGGCCTATAATGCCGGGCCTGCCCCAGTCACTAGGTGGAACAGCGAAATCCGCGATAATGGTGATCCGCTGTTGTTCATCGAATCGATCCCCTATTGGGAAACCCGCGGCTATGTGTCGATCATTCTGCGCAATTACTGGATGTACGAAATCCAGCGCGGGAAAAATGGCGGCAGCATGAAGGGCCTCGCCCAATATCTCTGGCCCACGGTGCCCAAGGAAGGCCGCGTCGCGACCGTCCGCATGAGCAAAGCACCCAGAAATGGAGGCTCCATTGCCGCTCGATGACAGCAAGACTTTCAAGCCAGTCAACATTGCGTTGATCACGGTTTCGGATACCCGAACTTATGAAAATGACACCAGCGGTGATCTTCTCGCTGAGTATATCGTGGAGGCCGGCCACCAGCTTGTGGATCGGGTTATCGAGCGCGACGATGTATCGAAACTGGTTGCGCGTTTGCACGGTTTTATCGACACCGAATATGTCGATTGCGTAATCCTAACAGGTGGAACCGGCCTGACGGGTCGCGATATCACGCCTGAGGCGCTCGACCGCGTAAAGAGCAAGGATATACCTGGATTTGGCGAGCTGTTCCGTATGCTCAGCTATGAAACCATCGGCACCTCGACCATCCAGAGCCGCGCCTGTGCGGTTCTGGCACGCGGCACGTATATTTTCGCCCTGCCCGGTTCAAACGGCGCCGTACGCGACGGATGGGAGAAGATATTGATCCACCAGCTCGACAGTCGACACAAACCGTGCAACTTTGTCGAGCTTATGCCGCGGTTGCGCGAAGTCTGAACGCTTGGCTTACCTCGCTCCAGGCACAAAAGTCCGTCTTAATAACTATGATGACGCCGCCGAATATGGAGTAGTCATTCACTGCTGGCATAACCCAGAGATCGACCAACACGACTGCTTAATTGCATTTTTCGGCGAATCCTTTCCCAAAGGGGAGCCCGCTAAACGGCCATATGTGTTGCGATATGCCTCTTCATCGCTCACCATGCTGGTTTCTCCGGACTGACAAAAGTTGGCCTTCAAGCAGAATTGTTCTTTCTTTGTTCTTATTGGTCTGATACCGTTTTTGGGTGTCAAAAAACTGTTATCCGGATTTTGCAGCTGGGCGCGGTGCGCCAGCCAATGCCTCCCCTTCCCGTTTCAACCTGAAATCGCGGGAAGCCGACGGGGACTGGCTGGACGAACGCGTTGAAATCGATGGTGCCATCGCGCCGCTGAAGACCCAGGTAACTTTAGAACACCCCAAAACAATTCTTGCGCGCAACTCGTCACCCGACATCCCCTTTGATAAGTCGGTCAATCCTTATCGCGGGTGTGAGCATGGCTGCATCTATTGCTACGCCCGACCCAGCCATGCTTTTCACGACCTGTCGCCCGGGTTGGATTTTGAGAGTAGATTGTTTGCCAAACCCGATGCAGCAAAGCTGTTACGTGCTGAGATTGGACGTAAAGGGCATGTTCCGACACCGATCGCCTTTGGAACCAACACCGATGCTTATCAGCCGATCGAGCGCGAATGGCGGATCATGCGGCAATGCCTTGGGGTGCTCGCCGAAACCAACCATCCGCTGACCATCACCACCAAGTCCGACCGGGTACTACGCGATCTGGACCTGTTGGCGCCGATGGCGGCGAAGGGGTTGGTGGCGGTTGCGGTATCCGTTACGATGCTCGATTCTAAACTCCACCGCATCCTTGAACCAAGAGCCCCTCGTCCGGAGAAGCGCCTCGCTGCAATCAAGGGCTTGGTTGCCGCAGGCATCCCGACCCATGTTAATGTCGCTCCGATCATCCCGGCTATCAATGATCTTGAAATCGAGGCGATCCTTGAGCGCGCTGCAGAGGTTGGCGCGAAGACGGCAAGCTGGATCCCTCTGCGCTTGCCGCATGAAGTCGCCCCTCTGTTTCAGGATTGGTTGCAGGTCCATTTCCCAGACCGGGCGGGAAAGGTGATGTCGATCGTCCGATCAATCCGCGAAGGACGCGACAATGACCCCAGCTTTTTTCAAAGGATGCGCGGAACGGGACCATGGGCGGATTTGATGCGCACGCGATTCAAGATCGCAGCCCGCAAACTGGGGCTCAACCAGTCAAAGATTCAACTGCGCAGCGACCTATTCATACCGCCGCGCAGCGATGGGCAGTTGGCGCTGTTCTGATCAGCTAAAGCTGCCCGGATCGCCTTCCATAGGCGCAAAGCGGATCAACCGGCTGGTCTGGACCGCCGCCTGCCTGTTGACCACGGCAAGACGATATCCGGGATCAGTCACCATTTCGAGAAACGCGCCCGCATTTGGATATTGCGCGATAAAGGCGGCATCCCAATGTTCGTCGGCAGGGCCGGTCAGCACGGTCTGGAACGCTCCGCGCCAGACGACACTGCCTCCAACCCGCTGGAATATCGGGCCGCTGGTTTTGCCATATTCCTGATAGGCGCGCTCGCCACTCCAGCCCTTGCCCGCATTCTCATGCCCCTCGGGATATGTCGCAATGTCGCGATAGCGGATCAGATTGAGCATCTGGATCGGCACATCGCGTGGCAGGGCCTTAAAGGCATCAAACGCCGCGCGCGTCGGATCGACATGCGCCTCGCCAGACATCAGCTGAGCGACCTCAGCTTGTAATCCTTATAAAGCTTGCGCAATTCGGCCTTCTGGATTTTGCCCGTACCAGTGATTGGCATACTTTCAACGAAATGCACCTCGTCGGGCAGCCACCATTTGGCAATGCGCTCCTTGAGATAATTGATGACATCGTCTTCGGTCAGCGTTTCCGCTTCGGGCTTTTTCACCGCGACGATGATGGGGCGTTCGTCCCATTTGGGGTGATAGACGCCAATCGCCGCCGCCTGCGCAACGCCGGGGCAGCCCACCGCTGCATTTTCGAGTTCGACCGAGCTAATCCATTCACCACCCGATTTGATCACATCCTTGACGCGATCGGTAATTTGCATCGTGCCATTGGGGTGGATGACCGAGACATCGCCGGTGTCGAACCATTGTTCAGCATCAACCGCATCGGCATCGGCCTTGAAATAGCGTTTGATCACCCACGGTCCTCGGATCTGCAACGCACCCTCGGTCGTGCCGTCGCGTGGGGCGACATTGCCGTCTTTGTCGATGACGCGAAGCTCTACACCAAAGGGAATCTTGCCCTGCTTCGACACAACGTCGATTTGCGCTTCGAGGTTCATCTCGTCCCAACCCGGTATCGGCGCACCCATCGTGCCGATAGGCGAGGTTTCGGTCATCCCCCAGGCATGGGCAACACGCACACCCTGTGTCATCAATCGCTCGATCATCATCCGCGGTGCTGCGGTGCCGCCGATGGTGACCAATTGCAGTTTTCCTAGATCATAACGACGGCCCGCAGCCTTTTCCGCATCAAGATGCTGGAACATGGCGAGCCACACGGTCGGCACGCCCGCGCTATGGGTGATGCCTTCATCCAGCATCAACTTGTGCAGCACTGTGGCTTCGTTGGTCGTCGAAAATACGAACTTCACGCCAGCCATTGCACCCGCAAAGGGCAGCCCCCAACTGGCGGCATGGAACATCGGGACGATCGGCAACAACGCCGCTGTCATCGACAGGTTGAAAATCGTCGGCGCGACTTCCGCCATCGCGTGCAGCATGGTCGAACGGTGCTGGTAGAGTACGCCCTTGGGGTTGCCGGTAGTGCCGCTGGTGTAGCACAGCATGCACGGATCGCGCTCATCGCCCCAAACCCAATCGAAATTGCCGTCCTGCGCACCAAGCCACTCAACATACTGCTCGCTGTCGAAGACGATATAATGCTCAACGGTCTTCAAATGCGGCTTCAGCCGGTCGATCACAGGCTGGAACTGCGCATCATAGAGCAGCACCTTATCCTCGGCATGGTTCATGATGTAGATCAGGTCTTCATCGAACAGCCGCACGTTGACGGTGTGGATCACCCCGCCAGCGCCAATCGCGCCATACCATGCCGCCAGATGGCGGTGATGATTCATGGCAAAGGTGGCGACACGATCAGCAGGTTTCAGCCCCATGCTCACAAAGGCCTGCGCCATCCGACGCGCTTCCGATGCCACACCGGCCCAGTTGGTGCGTTCGATGCTGCCATCGGCCCAGCGCGTCACAATCTCGCGCGTGCCATGTTCGCGTTCGGCATAGTCGATCAGATGCGTGACCCTCAGGTCCCAATCCTGCATTCCACCCAGCATTTCTCTCTCCCCTGTCCGCCGCTTTGCTAGCGGACACTCATCAGATGCGGTTTTATCGGCGCAAGCTCCACATTCTCCACGCCCTCTATTTCTTTGACCTTCTCGACCAGCTCGACGTCAAGCCTGAATTTGCGTCCTAATACGATATCTGCGGTCTTGCCATTGGCAGCACGAGTGCGCGCAACGACCTCGCCTCGTCCGCCACCAAGTGGCAAGATCAACCCCTGCAACCGCAGAAAAGCATCCGCGCTGTCAATGTCGAGCATCATCTTGAATTGCGTATTCGATACCAGCCCGGCCAGCGGCTTTGCGCTGCGTATGGCGATACGCGGAATTTCCTCACCCGATGGCAAGTCCATTTCCACATTGAGCAACAGGCATTCGGCACTCTTCACCCATTCGGCGAGGCTGGCGCAAACGCCTTCGTCAAAACAGCTTGCCTGAAACTGGCCGCTGCTATCCGAAAATTCGGCCTGTACAAAACGGTTGCCGCGGCGTGAATCCCGCCATTTGACCGATTGCACCATCGCCGCCATCACGCCAGATTTGCGGCTGCCTTCCGGGATCGGGCCACAATCAATGGTTTCAAGATAGCTGCGCGCACCATGGCTGGCGGCCATCTGGGTGAATTGCGAAATCGGGTGGGCAGAGAAATAGAAACCGAACGCCTCACGCTCATGCTCCATTGTCTCGGCGACCGACCATTTCTCGGCATTGGGCAGACGCATTTGGCCAACGCCTGCATCTGCGTCACCACCAAACAGTCCGCCCTGCCCGCTCTCGCGCTGCTCACGCGCGGCCTGGGCAGTGGCCAATATGGTTTCGATGCCTCCGAATACCGATGCCCGTTTGCCGACAAACTCGTCAAAGGCCCCGGCAGAGGCGAGATTTTCAAGGCTTCGGCGGTTGATCTGTGCTGGATCAGCGCGATTAGCGAAATCGTCCAGATCCTTGAATGGGCCATTGGCTTCGCGCTCGGCCACCAGCGATTCCATAGCCTTTTCGCCGACATTCTTGATGCCTGCCAAGGCATAGCGCACAGCCAGCCCCTGCTCGCATTCCTCGACGCTATATTCGGCGTCGCTGTGGTTGATCGAGGGCGGTAGGCAGTGCGTGCCCATGCGGCGCATGTCGTCGGTAAAGATTGCCAGCTTGTCGGTCTGGTGCATGTCAAAGCACATCGACGCGGCGTAGAACGCCTCGGGATGGTGCCGCTTCAGCCAACCCGTATGGTAAGACAGCAAAGCATAGGCTGCAGCGTGTGATTTGTTGAAGCCATAGCCCGCAAATTTATCGATCAAATCGAACAGTTCGTTCGCCTTGGCGGCAACAATCTGGTTGTGCTCGGAGCAGCCAGCGACGAAAATCGCACGCTGCTCGTCCATTTCCGACTGGATTTTCTTGCCCATCGCGCGACGTAGAAGGTCTGCGCCGCCGAGCGAATAGCCGGCCAATATCTGCGCGGCCTGCATCACCTGTTCCTGATAGACGAAAATCCCGTAGGTTTCGGCAAGAATGCCTTCGAGCAACGGATGCGGATATTCGATTGCTTCCTCGCCATTTTTACGGCGGCCGAACATCGGAATATTGTCCATCGGACCGGGGCGATAAAGCGAGACCAGCGCAATGATGTCGCCGAAATTGGTTGGGCGCACCGCCGCCAGTGTGCGCCGCATGCCTTCGGATTCCAGCTGGAACACGCCCACCGTATCGCCTGATTGCAGCAACTCATAAGTTGCGGTATCGTCGAGCGTCAGCTTGTCAAATTCGACGATGATTCCGCGTTTAGCGAGCATCTGCGTCGCTTTTTGCAGCACCGAAAGAGTCTTCAGTCCCAGAAAGTCAAACTTTACCAGACCCGCCGCTTCGACAAATTTCATGTCGAACTGGGTCACGGGAACGTCGGATCGCGGGTCGCGATAAAGCGGCACCAGTTCAGACAGCGGGCGATCACCAATCACCACGCCCGCAGCGTGGGTCGAACTGTGGCGCGGCAGCCCTTCGAGCTTCATCGCTAGGTCGAACAGGCGTTTGACCTGCTCATCGCGGCGATACTCCTCACGCAATTCCGGAACTCCGCCAAGCGCGCGCTCCAGATCCCACGGGTCGGTCGGATGATTGGGCACCAGCTTGCATAGCCGGTCGACCTGCCCATAGCTCATTTGCAGCACGCGACCGGTATCGCGCAAAACCGCGCGCGCCTTCAGCTTACCGAAAGTGATGATCTGTGCGACTTGGTCGCGCCCGTATTTTTCCTGCACATAGCGGATCACTTCTCCGCGCCGTGTTTCGCAGAAGTCGATATCGAAGTCAGGCATCGATACGCGTTCGGGGTTGAGAAAGCGTTCGAACAGCAGGCCCAGCTGCAGCGGATCCAGATCGGTGATGGTCAATGCCCATGCGACCACCGAACCCGCGCCCGAACCACGCCCTGGCCCCACGGCAATATCGTGCGATTTGGCCCATTTGATAAAGTCGGCAACGATCAGGAAATATCCCGGAAAGCCCATCGAACAGATGACGTCACATTCAAATTCGAGGCGCTCGAAATAGGGCTTGCGCGCATCCTCTTCCTTAATGCCAGCATGCTCAAGCCGGGCAATCAGGCCCTCGCGCGCATCGTCGCGCAACTGCTGCTCTTCCGCCTCCCTATTGCCCGCAAGGCTGGGTAGAATCGGTTTGCGCTTCGGCGCACCTACGCCGCAACGCCGCGCGACCACAAGCGTATTCGCCAAAGCTTCGGGGACATCGGAAAACAGTTCCGACATTTGCTGCCAGGTCTTTATCCACGCATGCGGGCTGCTTTTGCGGCGATCCTCATTCTCGACATATTCGCCATCAGAAATGCAGAGCATTGCATCATGCGCCGGATAGAAATCGGGTTCGGCAAAACAGGCAGGGTTGGTGGCAACCAGCGGCAGATCGCGTTCATAAGCCAGCGCAATCAGCGCCTCTTCGGCGGCTTCTTCGGTGGCATCCCCGCGCCGCGCGAGCTCCACATAGAGCCGATCAGGAAACAACGTCTGCAGGAGCGCGCAATATTCAGCAGCGCTATCGAGTTGCCCGTCGGCAAACAGGCGCGTTGCGCCGCCCTCCCCTGCAGCCGTCAAAGCAATCAGGCCATCGGTGCGGCCTTCGAGTTGCGCAAAAGTCACCTGTGCTTCGCTGTCTTCGGGGTGCTCCAGATGCGCCATCGAGGTCAGGCGGCAAAGATTTTCGTAACCCGCCTCATCCTGTGCATAGAGCGCCAACCAATCGCGCACCATTTGACCGCCTGCATATTCCGGTGGCCGCTGCAGGCCGAGCATCAGCCCCATTATCGGCTGCACCCCGACCGCACGGCAGCCATCCTCGAATGGCATCACTCCATACAGGCCATTTCGGTCGGTCACGGCGATAGCAGGGAAGCCCAGCCCTTTGGCATATTTGCCGATTGCCTTGGGCTCGATCGCACCTTCGAGCATCGTGTAGGCGGAGAAAACCCGCAGAGGGACGAAGGGTGCGATGGCCATGCATTCACGGTGCGGCAGTCGCACTGATTCTGCAAATGAAAGCGTAGGCTAATTTGTGGACAAATGCTTCTCGTTGTGTGGCAATCACCCCAGTAGTTTTTCAATATCCTTCTCTAGCGAACCCGGCGCCACCTGCGGCCCATAACGACCCACAACCTTGCCATCGCGGTCGACGAGAAACTTCGTGAAATTCCACTTGATCGCACGGCTGCCGAGCAGGCCTGCCTGTTGGTCTTTCAAATGCTTCCACAGCGGATCGGCATTGTCACCATTGACGTCGATCTTCTTCGCCAATGGAAAGGTGACATCATAGGTCAGCGAGCAGAAATTCTTGATTTCCTCCTCATCCCCCGGTTCCTGCGAACCGAACTGGTTGCAGGGGAAAGCCATGACTACCAGACCCTTGTCGGCATATTTCTCGGTTAGAGCTTCAAGCCCCTTATATTGCGGCGTAAAACCGCATTTCGACGCGGTGTTTACGAGCAGCAACACCTTGCCCTTGAATTTGGACATATCCTGCTTGCCGCCGCCGGGCATGTCGACGGTGAAGTCATGTACGTTCATCAAAATTCTCCGGCGCTATTTAGCCGGAATAGGCTCTTTGCGCTTCCTGTACATAAAATCGAAATTGGTGCTCCATGTCAAACCATGGTCGGTTGATTGTTCGCCATGCTGGCGGACCGAGCCGTCGGGTTGGAGCGTGTAAGACATGCGAATAAGCGCATCCTGGCCCGGTCCGTTGACCCCAGCCCACATGCCGGTGAGCACCATCTTGCCGCCCGTGAAGCCGCCATCGAAATCGACATGGCCCGGCGCTGCACCGATCCAGGCCTGATGCCAACGCTTGGTAGCCGGATTATAGCCGTTGAGGCTACCCCCGCCCTGGCCTTTCAGCGGCATCCAGTTTTCGCGGATTGCGCAGCCGGCATAGAGTTTTTCGATCCGGCTATTCGCAATGAGAGGTACCTTGGACGCATTTTTCGGATCAACCGCAACATTTGGATAGACATCCCACTCACCCACCCAGAAATCAAACTGGCTGAATTCAGGCGCTGCACAAGGCGACGGTGGCGGTGTGGCGGGTGCAGCGCTTGATGTCGATTGCAAGGCAAACAAAAGTGTAGATGCAAATAGGCTCATTTTGTGTCTCCCCAGATAGACTGAAAATGCGGTCGCATTTCAAAATGGCAACACATAGTCGCTTGTAGCACAGCTGCTTTCGACAAACGTCTATTCAGCCCAAGACACCTTCGTGCAGGCGAACGATGCGGTCCATCTTGGCAGCAAGACGTTCATTGTGCGTTGCGACAAGCGCGGCCGATCCTTGCCCACGTACCAGTGCCATGAATTCGGACAGAACGATGTCTGCGGTTTTCTCGTCAAGATTGCCGGTGGGTTCGTCCGCCAGAACGAGGCGCGGCTTGTTGGCGAGCGCGCGCGCGACCGCCACACGCTGCTGTTCGCCGCCCGAAAGCTTAGCCGGGCGGTGTTCGAGCCGTTCGCCGAGGCCGAGCGTCGTCAGCAGATCTGTCGCCCGCTGCTTTGCAGCTTCCGGGTCGGTTCCGGCGATTAGTTGCGGAAGCGTGACATTTTCCAGCGCATCGAAATCGGGCAGCAGATGGTGGAACTGATAGACGAAGCCCAGCTTCTCCCGTCGCACCACGGTGGCCCTGTCAGGACCTGCATCGCGCATTTCCTCTCCATCGATCAGGATCGAACCGGTAAATCCGCCTTCAAGCAGCCCTAGCGCCTGCAACAATGTCGACTTGCCCGTCCCCGAAGGCCCGAGCAGCGCCACTAATTCGCCTTCGCGGATAGACAAATTCACGCCGCACAACACCTCGATGGTCACATCGCCCTGCGTAAAGCTGCGCCGCACATCGCGCATTTCGGCCACGATTTTATTCATAACGCAACACCTGCACAGGATCGGTTCCCGCAGCTTTGAAGGCCGGATAGAGCGTTGCAAGGAAGCTGAAGAACAGTGCCAAAGTGCAAATCGCCAACACCTCGAACGGATCGGTGCGTGAGGGCAACTCGGTCAGGAAGCGGATCGAAGGATCCCACAGTTCGAGCCCGGTCAAAAACTGGATTGCCGTGACGATCGACTGGCGGAAGAAAAGGAAGATGAAACCGAGGATTAAGCCCGCAACAGTGCCTGCTGCACCGATGAGCAGTCCGACTGTCACGAATATCTTGAGCAGCGACTGCCGCGACGCACCCATGGTCCGTAGTATCGCGATGTCGCGGGTCTTGGCGCGCACCAGCATGATCAGCGACGACAATATGTTGAACACGGCGACCAGCACAATAATCGACAGCACGATAAACATCGCCACCCGCTCGATCGCCAGCGCTTCAAACAGCGACGCATTCATGCTCTTCCAATCAACGATCACCGCCTTGTCAGCGATTTTGGGTTGCAAGGGTGCAAGAATGTCGTTGACCTTGTCGGGATCGGTGGTGGTGAGTTCGATCATCCCGATTTGGTCACCCATCAGCATCAGGATTTGCGCATCCTCGATTGGCATGATCACGAACGCCTTGTCATAATCATATACGCCGACCTCGAAGATCGCAGCTATTTCATATGAAATCTCGCGCGGAACGGTGCCAAAGGGCGTCGTCCGGCCAGCGGGATTGATGATGGTCAAGCGCTGCCCCAAGCGCGCACCCAAATTCTGCGCGAGGCGAGAGCCGATCGCGACCCGTTCGCTGCCCGGACGGAGCAACTTCATATCCCCCGCCAGCGTCTTGCCCTTGAGCGTCGGGTTTTCGAGTATATCGCGCACCTCCATGCCGCGCGCCAAGATCGCCTCTACACGCCCTTCATGGGTCGCAAGCAAGGGTTGCTCGATCAGCGGTGAGGCCTCGGTAACCCCCGGCGTCGCACGCACATCTTTGAGCACATCGCGCCAGTCGGCCAATCGCCCGCCATAGCCCTGCACCACCGCATGGCCATTCAGCCCGACAATCTTGTCGAACAGTTCGGCTCGAAAGCCGTTCATCACGCTCATCACGATGATGAGCGCGGCGACTCCGAGCGCGACGGCGACCAGACTGATCGTGGCGACGAGGAAGATGAACCCTTCGCCTTTACCCGGCAGCACATAGCGCCTGGCGATCATGCGTTCGTATCGATTGAGGATCATGTCGGTCAGTGTTCCGGCATAGCGTTGCAAGACAAGCCTTTAGGCGGCGCCATCGGTACGCGCAAGCCAAAGCCTCTATTACATTATTGTTGCAGCGATGACACACTCCGCGAAAAAGCGTTCGACCGAGCCAGAGAATCGTTGCGATCAGCCCGATTTGCGTCATTTTGCCGGTGCTGAATAGGTTCATCGCTGAATGGCCGTGGTTCAGGGGGATATGGTCCCACGCGACTTTGCGAAAAGCGAGGCGGTAGGATCCAGACGATTTTCGTCAATCGGGCCGTCCAATTTCGATTGGGCGGCCTTGATTTTTGTCCTTCACATTCCATTTATGGCTTGAGGGAGCCGGAGACGGTCCCTCAACCCACCAGAAAGCGCCGTGCATGCGGGCTTTCGACAGACACAAATTGCTCACAGGAGAATTTGACATGAACCGTTTTGATTTCACCCCCTATCGCCGCAACACTGTTGGCTTTGACCGCTTGTTCGACATGCTCGAAAACACTCGCGGCGCCACCCAAGGCGACAATTATCCCCCGTTCAACATCGAACGCACCTCTGAAACCGAATATCTGGTGACGATCGCGGTCGCCGGCTTCAAGCCCGACGAGATCGATATCACTGCGCAACAAAACCTACTGATGGTTGCCGGTCAGAAAAAGGTTGATGGCAATGACAACCGCGATTTCCTGCATCTCGGCATCGCCAACCGCAACTTCGAACGCCGCTTCCAACTGGCGGACCATGTGTTCGTCAAGGGCGCCGACCTTGCCGATGGTTTGTTGATCATCCAGCTTGAGCGTCAGGTTCCCGAAGAGCTGAAACCGCGCAAGGTTCTGATCGGTGGCACGCCACCAACCGTCATCGAACATAGCGATGAGAAGAAAAAGGGCGGCAAGGCTGCTTAATTGAAACCTCCCCTCCCGATTGCGGGAGGGGAATTCATTCAAACCAACCGGCTCTGCTCGACCGCCGCTTCGATGAAGCTGGCGAACAGCGGATGCGGGTCAAATGGTTTGGATTTGAGTTCGGGGTGGAACTGCACCCCGATGAACCAGGGATGGTCAGGCCGCTCGACGATTTCGGGTAGCAATCCGTCCGGCGACATGCCCGAGAACATCAAACCGCCCTTTTCCAGCGGCTCCTTATAGGCACCGTTGACCTCATAGCGATGGCGGTGACGCTCTGAAATCACCGACGAACCGTAGATACCTGACACATGGCTGTTCCCCGCAAGCCGCGCCTCATAGGCGCCAAGCCGCATCGTTCCGCCAAGGTCGCCGCCCGCTTCACGGGTCTGCAAGCCTTCTTCGGTCATCCATTCTGTAATGATGCCGACGACTGGTTCGTTGGTCGGACCGAATTCGGTACTCGATGCTTCAGCTATGCCCGCCGTATTGCGCGCGCCTTCGATGCAGGCCATCTGCATACCAAGGCAGATGCCGAAAAACGGCACCTTGCGTTCACGTGCAAAGCGGACGGCGGCAATCTTGCCTTCCGAACCGCGTTCGCCAAAGCCGCCGGGCACGAGGATCGCGTGCATTGGCTCCAACGCCGCGGTGATGTCGCTATCGTCCTTTTCGAACAATTCTGCGTCGATCCAGTTGATGTTGACCTTCACCCGGTTGGCAAAGCCGCCATGCGCCAGCGCCTCGTTCAGTGATTTATATGCGTCTGCAAGGCCGACATATTTGCCGACCACGCCGATAGTAACCTCGCCTTCGGGGTTTTGCTGCCGGTCGAGAATATCTTCCCAACGCCGCAGATCGGGAGCGACACCCGGCGTAATGCCAAAGGCACGCAGCACTTCATAGTCGAGGCCCTCTGCATGATATTGCAGCGGCACGGCATAGATGGATTTCGCATCGAGCGCGGGGATGACGGCTTCCTTTCGCACGTTGCAGAACGCCGCAATCTTCGCTTGCTCATTCTCAGGCAGCGGATGTTCGCAGCGGCAGAGAAGGATGTCAGGCTGTACGCCCAGCGCGGTCAGTTCCTTGACGCTGTGCTGGGTCGGTTTGGTCTTCAATTCGCCTGCGGCCGCAATATAGGGCACCAGCGTGACATGGACGAATACGGTCTGCTCGCGCCCCAGTTCGTTCCGCATCTGGCGAATTGCTTCGATGAACGGCAGCGATTCGATATCGCCCACCGTGCCACCGATTTCGCACAGCACAAAATCGAGGCCATCGACGTCCGCTTGGGCGAAGGCCTTGATCTCGTTGGTGACGTGCGGGATGACCTGCACGGTCGCGCCCAGATAATCGCCACGCCGTTCTTTTGTGATGATGTCTCGATAGATGCGACCCGACGTTACATTATCCGATTGCCTCGCCGAAACGCCGGTGAAGCGTTCATAATGGCCGAGATCGAGGTCGGTTTCAGCACCGTCGTCGGTCACATAGACTTCGCCATGCTGATAGGGCGACATCGTGCCCGGATCGACATTCAGATAGGGATCGAATTTACGAATACGGACCTTGTAGCCGCGCGCCTGCAAAAGGGCTGCCAGTGAGGCTGCCATAAGACCTTTGCCAAGCGAGGAGACCACGCCGCCGGTGATGAAAATGAACCGCGCCATGGGAGGAAAGGCCTAAGACGAGTTTATAGGATTCGGCAAGGGGCGATATGCCTGCCGAAGCAAATAAATTGTGGTCGCCGTCGCGCGCACTGCGCAAAAGTGACCGCAATCAGTGATTATTTGTCGAGCGGAACGTCGCTGGCGGGCGCTGCCGGTGCGGCCTTGTCAGCGGCCGGCGCAGATGCCGGAGCAGCGGTTGGGTCGACAGGCTGCTGCTGTGCGGCGGGTGCCGCGCGTTCTAGGGTTTCATCGACGCTCGAAGGTGCACCACGCTTGGCCGAAACGAACGCCATTGTAATGGCAAGGCCAACGAAGAGGGTCGCAAGAATCGCCGTGGTGCGGGTCAGAAAATCGCCTGCACCGCGCGCCGACATCAGGCCCGACGGGCTTCCCCCCATCCCCAGACCGCCGCCTTCGGAACGCTGCATCAGGATAACGCCAACCAGCGCAGCTGCAATAACGGCAAAAACGACGAGGAGGAAATGAAAGAGACCCATTTGATTGTCCGATAATTTTGTGAGGCCAATGGCCGGAATGCCGCCCACATAGGGATGACGGCCTGTCTTTTCAAATAATATCGCTCATGCGTCAGCAGCAGCGACCACGATCGGCAGGAATTTTTCCGCGTTCAGGCTGGCACCACCGATCAGGCCGCCATCGACATTTGGGATCGCAAGCAGGCTGGCAGCATTTTCGCCATTCATCGATCCGCCATAGAGGATGCGGAAGGCTGCACCGCTGTCGCCGAACCGCGCAACCAAAGCGCCACGGATCGCAGCGTGCATAGCCGCTACATCTTCAACCGAAGGGATACGTCCGGCGCCGATAGCCCAAACCGGTTCATAGGCGACAGCCAGCCAGTCACCCGCAGCAACGTCGGGAAGCGAGTCGGCAAGTTGTTCGAGGACAATTGCCTCTGCGTGCCCTGCATCACGTTCGGCTTCTGTTTCTCCGACACATACAATTGCAGACAGGCCGGATGCTTTTGCGGCCAGCGCCTTGCCGCGCACATCTGTGTCGCTTTCACCCTGCGCAGCACGGCGTTCGCTATGGCCGACAATGGTCAGCTTGGCACCCGCATCGGCAAGCATTTCCGCCGAGATGCAACCGGTATGCGCGCCCGAAACCGACATATGACAATCCTGCCCCCCAATCGCCATCTCGGGGAACCGACCGGCAGCGGGGCGGATCAGCGTGGCAGGAATGCACAAAGCGGTATCAACCGAAGGGAATGCCGCAACCGCAGCACTTATCGCCGCGATATCGTCGAGTTGCGCCAACAATCCGTTCATTTTCCAATTGCCTGCGATCAGCTTGCGCATCGTGTAATCCTTAGAACGGGCCGAGATGGCGACGAATATGATTCGGCCCGCTAGCAAATCGGCGGTGCAAATCCAAATGGCCTTCGCGCTTGATTGCCCGCGCACTGCCGCCTAAAGCGGGCGCCAATTGCGCTTTGCCATAGTTTTTTCAGGACCGACATGATCAGTTTTATCCGCAAGCTTCTGGGTTCACGCTGGGGTGCCATGATAGCCCTCGCCTTTGTCGTATTGGTCGGTTTTGCCTTTGCATTGGGTGATGTTACCGGATCCGGCAGCTTTGGCGGGCTGGGTCAGGGCCATGTTGCCAAAGTTGGCAGCAAGAAGATCGGCCTGGGCGAATTTCAGGACCTGCTCGACAACAGCCTGCGCGCCGAACGCCGTGACAACCCGACGCTCGACATGGCAAAGTTCGTTGAAAGTGGCGGGCTTGATGGAACGCTCGAACGGCTGATCAACCGATATGCACTTTCGGCCTTTGGCGAAGAACATGGCATTGCGGTGAGCAAGCGCCTCGTCGATTCCGAGATCCGCAAGCTTCCCAATGTGACCGGACCCGATGGCAAGTTCAGCGATCAGGCCTTCCAGACCTTCCTGCAGGGCCTTGATCTCACCGAAGCGATGATCCGCGATGATTTCACGCAAAACCTCTATGCTCAGCAGATCCTGCCGGTTGCGGGTGTAGGTGCGCCTGCCCCGACCAGTCTGGTAATGCCATATGCGTCGCTGCTGCTCGAAAAACGCGCAGGCAATGTCGCGTTGATCCCCTCGCAGGCCTTCCTACCGTCGGCACCTCCCAGCGATGCGGTGCTGCAGACCTATTACCGCGCCAACTCCGCACGCTTCACCATCCCCGAAAAGCGCGCGATCAGCTACGCGATCTTCGACGCCACTATCGTCGATGCCAAGGCCGATGCAACGACGCAGGAAATTGCGGACTATTACAAGGCCAATGCCAAGAAATATGCCGCATCACAAACCCGCGACATCAGCCAGTTGGTGTTCCCGACCGAAGCAGCCGCCAAAGCCGCGCTTGCAAAACTTTCGGGCGGACAGTCCATTGCTGCGGTCGCCAGCGAGCTGGGCCTCAGCCCGACCAACAGCAATGGCGTGACCCGTGAGGCACTGACCAGCTCGGCATCCAAGGCTGTGGCCGATACTGTCTTCGCAACAGCCGCCGGAAAGACTGCAGCCCCCACCCGTGGTAGCCTTGGCTGGTATGTCGTTAGGGTGAATGCGGTGAATGAAATTGCCGCTCGCCCGCTGGCTTCGGTCAGCGCCGAAATCGCAAAGACGATTGCGACGGAAAAGAAGGCTGAACTGCTCTCCGATCTGACATCCGAAATCGAAGATGAATTTGCCGGTGGCTCGACGATCGGCGATATGGCGAATGCCAATGGCCTGAAGGTTGAAACCACCCCCAAATTATTCGCCAACGGCCAGAACCCTGCTTCGCCTGCCTACAAACCCATCGCCGAAATGCAGCGCATCCTGCCCGCTGCATTCGATATGGAAAGCGATGGCGAAGCCCAGCTTATCGAAATCGTGCCCGGCGAGAAATTCGCGATGGTTTCGGTAGCGGACTTTGAAGAAGCCGCTCCACCTCCGCTCGCAGGAGTGCGCGACGTTGTGCTTCAGCAATGGGCGTTTGCAGAGGGTTCTAAAAAGGCAAAGGTTGTTGCCGAGCAGGTGCAACGCGCTGTCCTCAGCGGCAAGCCGCTTGCTGATGCGATGGCCGCAGTCGGTACCAAATTGCCTGCAGTTGAAGCCATTTCGGGCAGCCGTATGGACCTCAACCGCGAAGGCCAGCAAATGCCCCCGCCGCTCGCGATGATGTTCGCGATGAAAAAGGGCACGGCAAAAACGCTCGATGCTGGGCGTAGTCAGGGCTGGTTCGTGGTGCACCTCAATGAAGTCATCAAGGGCGATGCCAGCAAGAATGTTGAACTGGTCGCCGCCCGCCGTCAGGAAATGCTCAGCCTTTTACAACAGGAATATGCCGCACAGCTGATCAACGCCGCGCGCGCAGAAATCGGCGTCAGCAAGAATGACAGCGCGCTCAAGGACATCCGCAACCGCCTGACCAATCAGGACGCGGCACAGTAAGGCGTAACGGACGGGTATGAACGACACCAGCTCTGCCCGTCTCGCCGATATTGCACGCGCGCAACTGGCTGCTGGCCAATCCGCGATTGTGTGGCGCGATCTGATCGCCGATACCGAAACCCCGGTTTCCGCAGCGCTCAAGCTGTTCGAGGCCGGGCGCGGCGATTTCATTCTGGAATCGGTAGAGGGCGGCGCGGTGCGCGGTCGGCATAGCCTGATCGGTCTTGCTCCCGATCTGGTTTTCCGCGCCGACGGCGACGCGGCAGAGATCAACCGCAACTGGCAGACCGACCGTACGGCCTTTGCGCCCACTGGCGAAGGTGCCCTTGCCAGTTTGCGCAAGCTATTCGAAGCATGCCGTATCGATATGCCCGAAGGGCTCCCTGCGGCCTTTGCCTGTCTTGTCGGCCATTTTGGTTATGAGACCATAGGTCTTGTAGAAAAGCTGCCGCGTCCACCTGCAAACCCCATAGGCGTGCCCGACATGATGTTCGTGCGGCCTACTGTGGTGCTTGTGTTCGATCGGCTTGCTGACCGACTATACATTGCCGCCCCGATCTGGCCCGAGGGCGGAGACCCTGAACGGTTGATTGCAGCCGCCTATGATCGGATCGACGCCACAGCCGCGAAACTGGCTCAGCCGGTTCCGGCGAGCATGGCCCATGCAGAACTTGCGCCGCTACCCGAACCAACCCCCGCACTCGTTCCCGGCCAATATGAAAAGATGGTGCTGAAGGCGAAGGACTATATCGCGGCGGGAGACATCTTCCAGGTCGTGCTGGCGCAGCGTTTCTCGCTGCCCTTTTCCCTGCCCCCGGTCGATCTTTACCGCGCGCTGCGGCGGATCAACCCGTCGCCGTTTCTCTATTTCCTCGACATGCCCGGCTTTGCCCTCATCGGTTCAAGTCCCGAAATATTGGTGCGCGTCCGCGACGGCGAAGTTACCATTCGCCCGATTGCAGGAACGCGCCCGCGCGGCAAAACCGCGCTTGAGGATGCCGAAAACCGTGATAGCCTGCTCGCCGACCCCAAGGAGCGTGCCGAGCATCTGATGCTCCTCGATCTTGGCCGCAACGATGTCGGCCGCGTCACCGAAGGCGGCAGTGTGACCGTGACCGACAGCTATATGGTCGAATTTTACAGCCATGTGATGCACATCGTCTCCAACGTCGTCGGCAGGCTGGCCAAGGGCAAAGACGCGCTCGATGCGCTGTTCGCCGGCTTCCCCGCTGGCACTGTCAGCGGTGCGCCAAAGGTCCGCGCCTGCGAGATCATCGCCGAGCTGGAGCCCGAAACCCGCGGTGCCTATGCAGGCGGGGTCGGCTATTTCAGCCCGGACGGGAATATGGACAGCTGCATCGTATTGCGCACCGGTATCGTCAAGGATGGCATGCTGCATGTGCAAGCAGGTGCAGGCATCGTTGCCGACAGCAACCCCGATTATGAGCAGCGCGAATGCGAAGCCAAGGCAGGCGCGCTGATGGCCGCTGCCCGCGAAGCCGTGCGCGTCGCCGGAGAGGCTGGGTTCGGGCAATGAGCAATAATCGCATCCTCGTCATCGACAATTATGACAGCTTCACCTTCAACCTGGTCCATTATCTGCAGGAACTGGGCGCCGAGGTGGAGGTAGTGCGCAACGATGCGATTTCCGCCGGGCAGGCGCTGTCGAGCGGTGCGCAGGCCTTCCTGCTCTCCCCCGGCCCCTGCACGCCCAATGAAGCAGGCATCTGCCTCGATATGGTCGCAGCCTGTGCGGAGGCGAAGAAGCCGCTGCTTGGCGTCTGCCTAGGCCATCAGACCATCGGCCAGCATTTTGGCGGTAAGGTCGTGCGCGGCGGGTTGATGCATGGCAAAACCAGCCCGGTCGGCCATGACGGCAGCGGGCTGTTTGAGGGCCTCCCCTCGCCCTTCACAGCCACCCGCTATCACTCGCTGATTGTCGAAAATATTCCTGGCGAACTGATCGTCAATGCGACCTCGGATGACGGCCATGTCATGGGCTTCCGCCACCGCGAACTGCCGATCCACGGCGTCCAATTCCACCCCGAAAGCATCGCCACCGAACATGGCCATGCAATGCTCGCAAACTTCATGCGCTTGGCGGGGATGACGCCGAAGGAACGGGTGTGAACGAGATCCAGTTCGAGGTTCGGGAATACGATCTGGTTGCTGCGCAGCGCCTATATCAGCTTGGCGGCATAAAACGCTACGCCATGATCATGGGCATTGTCGTTGTTGCTTTTCTGTCTCTGGTTTTTGCCATGGATGAAGGCTTTGATTTGGGGGCTATGACATTCACCTTTGGCGCGATGTTTGCCGTCATCGTTTTGCTCCCGATCCTGTCGCGCTATTGGTCGATCCCGCGGATGGCGCGTAAAGCGCTTAAGCATGACAAGAACCTGAGAGAGCCTACCTCTTTCCGCTGGGACAGTGAAACGGCGAGCATGGCGAGTGATACCGCGAACTGGACCCAACCGATCGCCGATTTCGCAGCATGGCGCGCCGATGAAAACGTCATCCTGTTGTATCGCCAGACCCATCTCTACCATTTCATCCCCACCCGCGCCTTTTCCGACGCCGCCACCCGTCAGTCGTTGATCGATGCCTTGGTCGCCAATGGTGTGTCGAACAAATGGCCACCGAAATGAGTCTATCGGTTTCCGAATCCGAAGCCCTGTTCGGGCAAATGCTCGACGGCAAAATGTCCGATGCCGAGATCAAGGCCATCCTGATCGAAATGGCCGAACGCGATGAGACATCCGAGGAAATTGCAGGGGCCATCCGCGCGATGCGGACGCGCATGATCCGGGTGACCGCTCCAGAAGGTGCCATCGATGTTTGCGGCACCGGCGGTGACGGGGCGCACAGTCTGAATGTCTCCACCGCAGTCGCCATTGTTGTCGCCGCATGCGAAGTGCCGGTTGCCAAGCATGGCAACCGTGCGGCATCGAGCAAGGCAGGCGGGGCTGATACGCTGGAGGCGCTTGGCCTCAACCTTGATCGTGCAGCGGCGACCGCAGAAGCAACACTTGCCGACCTTGGCATCGCCTTCCTGTTCGCGCAGAAATACCACCCGGCGCTAGGCCGCATCGCGCCGATCCGCCGGGAAATCGGGCGGCGCACCATATTCAACCTCACTGGCCCTGCCTGCAATCCGGCGGGCGTCAAACATCAGTTGATTGGTGTTGCGCGGCCCGATTTCATGCCGGTCTATGCCGGTGCACTCGAACTTCTCGGCTATGACGATGTCATGCTGGTCGCGGGCGACGAGCCGCTCGATGAACTGTCGATTTCCGGCCCAAGCAGTTTCATCCGCCTCGGCCGTGCAGCCGAACGCATAACCCCTGAGGATGCTGGCCTCCCTCGCCACCCGCCCGAAGCTCTGAAAGGCGGCGATGCCCATTACAACGCCGAAGCCCTCCGCCGCCTTCTCGCAGGTCTAACAGACACCGCCCAAGACCTCGCCTATCGCGACGCCGTCCTCTTCAACGCCGCCGCTGCACTGATGGTCGCAGGGCATGCGCACGACTGGCGTACCGGTGTCGAGGAGGCTGCCGAGGCCATCGACAAGGGGTTGGCCAAGGCGTTGCTTGAGTGCTGGATCAACTTCTAAAGCACTACAGCGCGGCTATTTTCCGATTTTGCCAAAATCAAAATCCGCTTTGGTGGCCTCGTTCCGCTTGGCCAAGTCCGCCATTCGTGCATCTAGCGCGGCGCGATCCAGCCATCGTCCGTCAACGCTAACGCCTGCGATCTTGCTGATGTTGGAAATGTTCTCCAACGGGTTGGCGTTTAACAGCACAAGATCGGCGCGCTTGCCGACCTCAATAGTGCCACGATCGCCGTCGACGCCCAACCAGATTGCAGGCAGCCGCGTCGCTGTGGCCAACGCCTCTTCGCTGGAAAGCCCCACCCCAACCATAAGTTCCAGTTCTTCGTGCAAGGAAAACCCGCCAACGACGCCAGAGGTCAATGCGTCGCTTCCCGCTACAATTGGCACGCCTTCGGCCTTAAACGCTTTGACCAATCGGCGATGGAATTCCACCATTCGGTCAAAATAATCGATCAACTTTGGTGACGAGTTGCGGTTATACCGGTTCGCGGTGGTCCATTTGCTTTGCAGCAACGGGTGCATGTATTTCAAGTTCGGGTTCGCCTTCATTTCATCGAGCGAGCGAGTCTCGCTGGCGATCCAGCGCATTGTCACTAGTGTTGGCGAAACCCATGTCCCATTCTGCTTTGCCAAGCGTGCAAAGCGTTTTGCATCTTCATCGGTGAAGTTGGCGGATTGTTTTGAGAATTCTTCTGCGTGCGCGACCATCGCAAAACCCGGAACAAATGCCTTTTCCAGCTGGCCTTCGAAGGATTCGGGAATATGCCCCAAAACCTTCATGCCTTGTCTATTGGCCTCTTCAACAATTGCGATAAAAGTATCGACATTCAGATCCGAATAGACTTTGACGAAATCATAGCCTTCGGCTTTGATGTTGCGAACGGTTTGGCGTCCATCAGCGGGGGTATTCGCGATACGACCTCGTCCCTCAGCACCATTGATCACTGCGGCAAGCGCGATGCTTGGCCCCAAAATCTTACCCGAAGCGATTTCATTCCTCTGCCCAACCGACGCTGCAACCGCATCCAGATTGAGCAACTGCGTTACACCGTTGGCGATGTAGGGCGTCATAATATCTTGGGTATCGAAGAAAAACGTTGGCGCTTCGGTTGGATATTTAGGCGGTCGTGGCAGTCCGTCAGACGGCAAGTGCACATGCATGTCTGTCAAGCCCGGTATTAGCCATTTGCCCTTGCCGTTCAGGCGTTTTGCGCCCTTTGGAGCGACGCCGTTAAGAGAGGTTATCCGGCCATTTTCAATTACGACTGTGGCGTCCGCAATTACGCCTCCTGTCTCTGTCATCGGTACGATGGTAACATGCTCAATGACGGTCGCCGATGCCGGGGTTTCATCGCGCTTGCCTGGCTTTGCAATGGCAACGACCGAAGTCAGGCCCAAAGAAAATGCTATTGCCAGTTTGGCCATCGACATTGTCGTTTTACGATATGTCATTCGATAGAACCTCATCCATGTCCTTGCATAGCCTCACATCAGGGCTTCGCTTGACGCAACAATAGTGTATCTCCCGCGCAAAATCTCATCTATTTGAGCGTCATAGTTGCAGGATTATTGCGTTTCGAATGGGGCGTCACACAATGAATCAGCTAGATCGCTTTGATCGAACAATATTGAAGCTGATGCAGCAAGACGCGTCACTGAGCTATGCTGAAATCGGAAATCAGGTAAACCTGTCAGCTTCTGCGACGCTTCGCCGGGTGCAACGCATGAAAGAAAATGGCACTATTCTTGCCGTTCGTGCGATTGTCGATCCCGATCATGTTGGTCACCCTTTGACGATCATCGTCGATATTTCACTGGAAAGCGAAAGTGCAGCGGATTTCGAAAACGTCAAAGACGGGCTAATTCGTGATCCCTTTGTCCAGCAATGCTATTATGTAACAGGCGACGCCGATCTGATCGCAATTATCCTTGTACCCAACATGACGGATTATAAGGCCTTCACCGAAAGGCATTTCGTCGGAAATACGAATATCAAGCGTTTCAAAACAACCGTCGCAATGGAT
This sequence comes from Sphingorhabdus sp., assembly GCF_040079335.1. GTDB lineage: Bacteria > Pseudomonadota > Alphaproteobacteria > Sphingomonadales > Sphingomonadaceae > Sphingorhabdus_B. The sequence continues at coordinate 113,097 of NZ_JBEBKL010000001.1, read as the reverse complement.
CGTTTGAAGGTTAGCAGCATCGTCCCAGTTTGACGCTATGCGTTGCCTAAACACAACGCGTCAGGTAGCGGCCAATCCACATGACCAATAAACTCACCGAAATCTGCGCCACCAAGCGCTCCGAAGTCGCTGCGCGCAAGCCGCAGGGCCTTTCGCACTGGCCCACCCCCTCCCCCGTTCGCGGGTTTGAGGCGGCGTTGCGGGCCAAAGCGGGCAGCGGTTTTGCGCTGATCGCTGAAATCAAAAAGGCCAGCCCTTCCAAAGGCCTTATCCGCGCCGATTTCGATCCGCCGGCCCATGCCCGAGCCTATGCAGCAGGTGGAGCGGCCTGCCTTTCAGTGTTGACTGACGCACCCTATTTTCAAGGACATGAGGATTATCTGATTGCCGCGCGCGCCGCTTGCGATTTGCCGGTGATCCGTAAGGATTTCATGGTCGATCCCTGGCAATGCGCCGAGGCGCGCGCGATCGGGGCGGATGCGATTTTGATTATCGTCGCGGCGCTGGAAGACGCCGAAATGGTGGAGATCGAGACGGCGGCGCGCGAACAACGCTTGGACGTTCTGGTCGAGGTGCATGACGAAGCCGAAATGGAGCGTGCACTCACAAAGCTCCAGTCGCGGCTGATCGGCGTCAACAACCGCAACCTCAAGACCTTCGAGGTTGATTTGGCGACCACCGAACGCTTGGCGGGCATGGTGCCTGACGATGTGCTGCTGGTGTGCGAAAGCGGCATCGGTTCACATCCCGATTGCGTGCGGATGGCCCAAAGCGGTGTGCGGACTTTCCTCGTCGGGGAAAGCCTGATGCGGCAGGATGATGTCGAGGCGGTGACGCGGGCTTTGCTGACTGGGAATTAGCGCACGCCGGTGCCTTTTTTCCAAGCATGCGCCCATTTCATCGGCTAGAAACCGAAAACGTCTAAATCTGGAGAGGCGCGTTTATGCTTCGTTTTGACCTGCATCTTGCCCTTCCGGCCCTGTTGCTAGCCACTACTCCTGCAGTTGCTAAAAGCGCATTTGAGCATCATCTGACGCTCAACTGCCCCTCAAAAAAGGCTGGAATGTTAAAGGCGAAGCGGTTCAGCACGCTCGACCTGGCTTTGAAGACCGTCCATGCAAAGGCAGATCCAAAGGACGAAATGACATTTCAGGACCTTCAGGATGGCAAGAAACCGCCCGAAATATCCCAGCAAATGATCGATGATCGCGTTGCCAGCGCCTATGCAGAATTCGACAAAGTACTGATCGAATGCCAGCAGGAAAATGACTGGACCGATGACGAACGCGAGTTTGCGCGTGAACATGCGATCAGCGCCGCGGGGCTATACCGCTCAAATTGGGCATTGGGGCGCGTACCGGATGATACGATGTTTGCCCATTACAACAATGAGGATCTGACGCAGGCTGATGCCGATGCCATGTTCAACGATACATTCCAAACACGTCCGGTTTTTGCAACGATAATCAACGATCTTGCTGCGTCCGAATGGGCGAAAGAATTGGACGTAAAGCTGGATTTCAACGATTCTTATACGCGGTCTCTGGTTGCTGATGTCTTCAAGTCACGCACGACGCAAGACATGATGAAGCAGCAATTTGACCAGAGTGCGGAGCAACGGTTCGGCGAGCAGAAATAGCTTCCGCAATACGACCACTCGACATGCTGCCTCCAAGACGGCGAGAGCTTGATGCGGCAAGCTGTTGTCGAGGTGACGATGCGGGCTTTGCTGACTGGGACCTAGACTATCCATTAAGTTCGGTCATTTGTTTCACGCAAAGGACGCGAAGATTTTGAAGATGTCGGCTTACGCTTGGCGCGCAGCGCCCCTCATAAATGCTGTAGTCTTTAGGATCCCTTCGGGATCGGTTTTCGCCACCCTTTTAATAATCCTCGCGTCTTTCGCGTGAAACAAACTGGCTCAACCTCTCGACAGCGCACTCCGGCCAAGGCATTACAACGGCCATGACCAAACTCACCCACCTCGACGAAGCAGGCAATGCCGCGATGGTCGATATTTCCGCCAAGGATGCCACCCTCCGTGAAGCTGTGGCGGAGGGGCGGATATGCATGTCGGCAGAGGCGCTGGCGGCGATTAAAGAGGGCGCGGTCAAAAAGGGTGATGTGCTCGCTACAGCACGTATCGCCGGCATTATGGCGGCGAAGAAGACCAGCGAGTTGATCCCGCTCTGCCACCCGCTGGCGCTTTCAAAAGTTGCGGTCGATTTCGAGTTTGAGGAGGACGGCATCCGCGTCACCGCACTCGCCCGGTTGACTGGGCAGACCGGGGTCGAAATGGAAGCGATGACGGCGTCGTCGGTGGCGCTGCTCACCATTTACGACATGGCCAAGGCGCTCGACAAGGCGATGGTGATTTCAGGCGTGCGGCTGCTTTCAAAAAGCGGAGGCAAATCGGGGGATTGGCGCGCGGCATGATTTCGGTCGAGGAAGCGCAGGCGCGGATTTTGGCGCTGATAGAGCCGGTTGAAACTGAACGCGTCACTTTGGCAGAAGCAACTGGACGATGGGCAGCTGAGGATGTGCTCGCCTTACGCACACAGCCTGCGCGCGATTTGTCGGCCATGGATGGCTATGCAATCCGCTTTGCCGACGCTGCCGGGCCTTGGACCATGATCGGCGAGAGTGCGGCTGGCCGGCAATTTCAGGGCAACGTTGCTTCAGGCGAAGCGGTGCGCATCTTTACAGGTGCGGTGGTTCCCGAAGGTGCCGACACCGTCCTCATCCAAGAAAATGTTGCGCGCGAGGGGGACCTTGTCACCCTGACAGGCGATGCGGTGCAAAAGGCTGGCCAGAATGTGCGCCGTGCCGGGGGCGATTTTGTTATGGGCGCAGTCGTTGTGCCTACGGGTGCTGAATTGCACGCGCGCCATATCGCATTGGTGGCAATGGCGGGACATGGTGCGCTTTTGGTGCATCGCAAACTAAAGGTTGCGCTGGTTTCGACGGGCAATGAACTGGTGACGCCTGGCGAGCCATGTGCAGAGGATCAGATTCCGGCCTCAAACGGGGTGATGCTGGCGGCAATGCTGCGCGGATTGCCTGTCGAATTGAGCGAATTTCCCGCTGTCGAGGATGATCTGGAGGCACTGACTCGACAATTCCGCGCGTTGACAGACCATGACATCATCGTGACGACTGGTGGAGCTTCGGTGGGCGATCATGACCTGATCGTGCCTGCACTGAAGGCTGCGGGTGGCGAAATCGTCTTCTGGAAAATCGCGATGCGCCCGGGAAAGCCAGTGATTGCCGGGCGATTGGGCGATGCGGTAGCTTTGGGCTTGCCTGGTAATCCGGTGTCGGCATTTGTTACGGCGATGCTCTATCTGCGCCCGTTGATAGCGCATCGGTCTGGCGCAGGTGACCCGTTGCCGCAGCGACTCACGGCTACGACTGCTGTTGATCTTGCCGCCAATGGCCCGCGCACCGACCATCTGCGAGCTAGGCTGGTCGATGGCAAATTGATGCCGGTCGGTGCCAATGACAGCGCGATGCTGGGAGCACTTTCAGAGGCTAATGCGTTGATAATACGTCCTTCCAATGTTGGATTCACCCCCGCTGACAGCGAAGTGCCCTATTATGCGCTAACATAGGTCAGATGTCTCTGAATGACAGGCACTTGACAACACCCCCCTTTGTTTCCTAATCGTTCCACATCTGTTCAACCAGGCAGGAACAAAACATGTTGACCTCCAAACAGCACGCGCTTCTGATGTTCATCCACGAACGCCTCGAAACATCCGGCGTTTCGCCCTCTTTCGAGGAAATGAAAGAGGCCCTCGACCTCAAGAGCAAGTCGGGTGTGCACCGGCTGATTGGTGCGCTAGAAGAACGCGGTTTTCTTCGCCGTCTTCCCAATCGCGCTCGCGCTCTGGAAGTGGTCAAGATGCCCGACGGCGGCAGCGCCCGTTCGCTCTCGCAAAACGAGGCGGTCAATGCGAAGGTCGCGAATATCGCCGATCTTCGCCCTGCTCCGGCCAAGACTTTGCCGGTCGCGGCCAATGATGTGATCGAGATTCCGTTGCACGGAAAGATCGCCGCCGGTGTTCCGATCGAAGCCTTGGAAGGCCAGAATTCGCTTTCGGTACCGGTGGCATTGCTGGGTTCGGGCGAACATTATGCGCTCGAAGTATCCGGCGACTCAATGGTCGAGGCAGGCATTCTCGATGGCGACTATGCCCTGATCCGCAAAACCCAAACCGCACGTGATGGTGAAATCGTGGTGGCGCTTGTTCGCGGAGAAGAGGCAACGCTCAAATATCTTCGCCGCGAAAATGGCCGTATCCGCCTTGATCCGGCAAACAGTAGCTATGACCCGCAATATTATGACGCAAACGAAGTTGAAGTTCAGGGACGGCTAGCTGGATTACTCCGCCGCTATCACTGAGTTTTCGTATCCGTATTTTTCAAAAGCGGCGGGGCTTTCCTCGCCGCTTTTTCTTTTGCGCGCCGTTCAGCCCGCGCTTGCAGGCTCAGCGGCGCATAGGCTGACCAGGGATGATGCGCATTTTCTGCCGCAACGCTGCTTATTTTCGCATCGGCCAGATAAAATGCCAGTCCGCCCGTTTTTTCAAGCAATGTGGCATCGGCCTTCAGCCAGCGCGGTTTGCAACTCCAGGGCAGCCACCTGCTGCTGATGACAATATCGCTACGCCGACAGGCCGCCGCCAGTTCCATGGACGGGATCATATAGTCTGAACGCAAGGCCAATATGCGCCAGTCACGTCTGCCTTTTTGCAGTGCAAATGTGCATCCGTCAGAATTGCAGACAGCACCGCGCATATCATCCAATGCTATCGCAACTTCCCCAACAGCCGCCGTTTCACCCAAGATCGAGCGGGCATATTCCCCCGCCCTTGGTCGTAGCAATGCCAGTTGTCCGTCCCCATAAACGACCGCCAAATGCTGACCATCGCCCGTCAACAACATATCGGGACGCGTGGCACTTAGCATCGCCGTGGTTGCAATCACCATCGGCCCCAGCGCCAGCCATCGCCAGCGTGACCCGAATATCGCGATGCCCAGCCCTGATAGTATCGCGGTTCCAAACGCCCAAACCGGCATTTCGGGCAACAGAGCAACCGCCCCCGGCGCAGCACTCACCGAATGGGCAATCCATAAAATTGCCGTTATGCCCTGCTTTGCCACCCACCAAAAGGGCGCCCCCAAACCCGACCAGACGACATCTGCCAAAAGGCCCAGCAACTGCGCTGGCATCACCAGAAACGTCGTCAGGGGAATAGCCGCTATGTTCGCCAGCGCGCCATAGAGCCCACTTTTGTGAAAATGAAACAAGGCAATCGGGGCCAGCACCAGTTCGATGGCCAACCCAGTCAGCAGCAGCCCCAGAAATTGCCGCATAATCCGTATCGGCAAGGTCTCCTCTCGCCGTTGCATAAAGTGTCGCATCCATTTGCTGTCGTGCAAAAGGATTATGGTTCCAACGGCTGCGAAACTTAATTGAAAGCTGGGCCCGGCCAGCGCCTCAGGCCAGAATAGCAGGACAAAAGTGGCACCAGCGGCAAGCAGGCGCAACGAGAGTGCATCGCGACCCATCGCCAAAGCGACGAGAATGAGCAAAGCAGCGATGCAAGCGCGAACGGTTGGCACCTCAGCACCAGTCAACAGCGTGTACAGCACCGCTACAACGGCAGCGCAGGCTGCCGACGCTAACGGCACCGACATGCGCAATGCCAGCCAAGGCCAAGACGCCAGCAGGCTTGCAATCAATATAAAAGTTCCGCCCACGACAGCGGTGACATGCAACCCGCTAACGGACAAAAGATGCGCCATTCCCGAATTGCGCAATGCATCTGCATCGACCTCTTCGATGCTGCCGCGGGTGCCGACCAGCAAAGCGCTGCCGACCGGACCGGTTTCCGCTCCCATCGCCAACTGGATCCGCGTCGACAATGCGTTTCGAGTGCTATTCCAGAAATCCTGCCGAACTTGGGGCGAAGAAACGATGTGCACCGGCCCCAAAATCCGGCCCGTGGCACCAATTCCGCTGAACCACGCTGTCCGTGCGAAATCATAACTTCCCGGCAAGGCAGGCCCCGGTGGTGGCATCAACCGCGCCTTGAATTTGATAACGCTTCCCGGCGCGATTTCGGGCGACGCGAGCTGCTTGTCGATATTCACCCGGATGATCAGAGGCAGTTCTCGATGCTGACCGACATATATTCGGTAACGGACAATATCGCGTGCCGACACATCCTCTATACTTTCGACACGCCCGTGCAGTTTGCCAATCCATGGCCTTTCCATAGGTTCGGCGCCGTACAGCCATGATTTTATTGTTATGGTGCCGAAGCCCAGCCCAATCAAAAAAGCGCCAACGAACATTAGCCCCTTCAGTCGCGACGATGGGCCAATGGAAAGTCCGAGCAATGCCGCGCCGGTGCAGCCACTGGCGATCAACCACCAATATTCAGCGCCGAAAACCTGCCAGATCGAAATTCCAAAACCGATCCCGACAGGAATCAAAAGTGGTAGGCGTTCCCGTTCAGATTCCAGCCAGTTTTCGACGAGCGATAGACAATTGCTGCCCGACGGGTCGACATCGATCGATACAGGTTCATCGATAGCAAATTGCATGTTGCGGCCAGCCCTGAAACCAGTGCGCCACCACAAAGTCTGTTATGCTTGTGTTTCAACGAGAAACAAGCCGTTTTCGACGCCCTTGACGCGCCGCACAAAACTGCGCAAGGAAGCCGCGACAAGGGGCATATTCCGACCTCGGTTTTGCTATGCCTGTATTTTCGTCTCCCGCCTTTTGTGAGGCTGCCAAAACTATAAAAACATACCGAATTTGGCGGTTTGACAGGAGTAAAATGAAATCGGCTTTCCCCGGCCAAATGAGTGAATGGAACGCGCATGACAAACAAGGTTGCGACTCTCAACTTGGGTGACCAGCAGGTCGACCTGCCAGTGGTATCGGGGACGGTGGGACCGGATGTCATCGACATCCGCAAGCTGTACGCCCAGACCGATTGCTTCACCTTTGATCCGGGCTTTACCTCAACCGCCAGCTGTGAATCACAGTTGACCTATATCGATGGCGACGAAGGTGTGTTGTTGCACCGCGGCTATTCGATTGAGGAACTGTCGGAAGAGTCGAGCTTCATGGAAGTGTCCTACCTGCTGCTAAACGGCGAATTGCCGTCGAAACAGGAACTGGAAGACTTCAGCTATACCATTTCGCGCCACACGATGTTGCACGAGCAGTTGGCGACCTTTTATCGCGGTTTCCGTCGCGACGCACACCCGATGGCGATCATGTGCGGTGTCGTAGGCGCACTGTCGGCATTCTATCATGACTCGACAGACATTGCCGATCCGTTGCAGCGCAAGATTGCCAGCCACCGACTGATAGCCAAGATGCCGACCATTGCGGCGATGGCCTATAAATATTCGGTCGGGCAGCCCTTTATCTATCCCGACAACAAGCTGTCTTACACCGGCAACTTCCTGCGCATGACCTTTGGCGTTCCGGCTGAAGAATATGAAGTCATCCCTGCTGTCGAACAGGCGCTGGATCGCATCTTCATACTGCATGCGGACCATGAACAAAATGCGTCGACCTCGACCGTGCGCCTTGCTGGTTCGTCGGGGGCCAATCCCTTTGCCTGCATTGCAGCTGGAATTGCCTGCCTCTGGGGCCCGGCACATGGCGGTGCCAATGAAGCGGCTCTCAACATGCTGCGCGAAATTGGCACGCCCGACAAGATTCCGCACTATATCGCGCGCGCCAAGGACAAGAACGATCCGTTCCGCCTGATGGGCTTTGGCCACCGTGTGTACAAAAACTACGATCCACGTGCGACGGTCATGCAAAAAACGGTGCGCGAAGTGCTGACCGCGCTCAAGGTCAATGATCCCATTTTCGAAGTCGCGATGCAGCTTGAGGAAATGGCGCTTAACGACCCCTATTTCATCGAGAAAAAGCTGTTCCCGAATGTCGACTTCTATTCTGGCATCATCCTGTCGGCGATCGGTTTCCCGACTACAATGTTTACCGTTCTTTTCGCCCTCGCCCGTACCGTGGGTTGGGTCGCACAGTGGAATGAAATGATTTCCGATCCCGGCCAGAAAATCGGCCGTCCGCGCCAGTTGTACACTGGCCCGACTGCACGTCCGTACGTGCCGGTCGGCAAGCGCTAGGTTAAAATCCGAAAGGACTATGAGGTTGGCAGGCTGAGCGTAAATCGCGCTCCGCCTGCTGTGCCTTCTTCAACGATCAAGTCGCCGCCCATGGCGCGTGCAAGTTTGCGCGAAATGAACAGCCCAAGTCCGCTGCCACCATCTCCCGAACGCCCCAGTCGTTCGAACTTGGTGAACACCCGTTCGCGGTCTTCTTCAGGGATGCCCGGCCCGTCATCCTCGACCGAAATCGACGAAGCAGCAGGGTCAATAGTGATCCGTATCTCCGTGCCGCCGGGCGAATAGCGGATGGCGTTGCCGACAAGATTGAGCATTATCTGCAAAACCCGACGAAACTCGCCAACGACTTCGCATTGGGTCGCCTCATCAGGGTGAACTAGGGCAATCTGGTGGTCCGCCGCCTTGAGTGCCAGTAAACCGGAAACACGGCGGGCTATATCGCCAAACTCGACTGGTTCCCGAGCAACTTTGAACTCCGGCCTGTCGATCGCGTCCAGGTCTTCCAGATCTCCAACCAGTTCCGAGAGATGTTTCGCCGCCGACGCGATATCTTTTGCATAGCTTGAATATTGTTCGAGGACCGGCCCATTCAGTTCTGAACCAATGGTTTCGGCGTTGGCCAAGATGCGGCCTAATGGCTGGCGCACCGCACTCGCAAAATGCCTCCCCAGCCCCATTCCGCTATTATGTTGTCGCGTAACTTCCTTCGAACTATCCTGATCAGCAACACCCACTTCTGGCATCAGGAAAACCAGATGCACACCTACAACTTTGTTCACGCCGGACTTGACAACATCTACCAGTGCCTCGCGTTCCGTTCCGGTCGAACGTTGCCTGATACTCAGCCTATCCGGTATTCCGTCCGGCGATTTCAATAGATCCGCAATTGTGCCTTGCTGATCGACAAGCTCAAAATGGTCATCAAACCCCGCGGCTATAAAGTCATCGCCGAACAGTTCCAACAACGTGCCAGACGCCCGCAATACAACCGCGGCATGGTTTATCTGCATCGATAGTGGAAATTTCCGATCCGGCGTTTGGATCAGACTGCTTTTAAACGGCTGCGACGTGGGGTGTGACGAATCCCGTTCCTGCCAACCAACGACCGACAGTTGCACATTCTGATTCTGTTTTTCGGCCTCTACCCAGAGTTCGATGTCGTGATCCTTGTCTGCAACAAACACAGATCGTTCAAACCGCAGCCCGGTCCGCAAGCATAGAAAGGCGAGATCGAGCAGGCCGGGAACGGCCAAGATTCCCCCTTCATGCCCACTGTTCGAAATATGCAGCCTGCGTATCGCTGCGTCTGCAGCAATCAGCCGACCATCCTGATCGACAACACATTTTATCGGAAGTGCAAGGCGCGCTGGTAGAATTTGCATCACCCATGCCTCGCATTAGTTTCTGCACCAAGCCGCCAACGCAGAATCGCCGACCTCGCTTCTTCTGTTTTGAGTACCGCAAACTGTTCCAGCAACTCGGGCAGTCGATAATCGTCGGCGCGCAGGCCGCGCAGGTACTGCACAATCGACATTGCCGTTGCCGCATCGCAATCTCTCGCCCGCAATAGGACCAGGAAGGGCGCGACTGAATCTTCGTCGATAAAGCGCAATATCCTATCATGGCTAATCCGGAATTCCTGTGCCAAACCGCTTGCATATAATGAGAGACCGGCAAGGACCGGATCGGCCAATTTGGCGCGCTTATCATCGGGTAAGAAATAGACGAGTTTTGCGGCAGCTGCATTCAGAGTCCGGGATTCATCATGCCTTGAAAGGAGTATATTGCCGGCATCAACATAGGCCCGAGAATCTCCGGCAGAAGCGGATTGAAACACTGCCACTACCCGCCACAACAGCAGGTGTAATAGCTCGGCAGGCATCTGGTCGATCAGACGTTCGGGCGTATGCAGTTCCAAACTATTTTCTGCAACCAACAAATTTCGGGCCGATTGAGCGAGGGAGGAATCCTTGCTGTCAAGCATCTCCACCGCGATTTGCCGGAATATGTCGGGCCGGCCTTCATTCACCCGGCGCGAAATATGTTCTTCCGCAATGCGTGCCAAAGCAAATTCCAGCAGCGCAGGTTCGCGCAGCAAACCGGAACGGCACAAAATATCCCAACTGCGCGGGACCGCATCGTTCTGTTCAACGCCGAGTCCGGATTCGATACCGCGTACAAGCATTTGCAGAACCAACCTGACCGACGCCTGCATCGCCTCACTGGGCGTGTGCTGGACGCGCGGAAACAGCAGCTGCGCGAGATCATCGCACAACATCTGCGCATCTATCGCAGAGGCGGTTGCTGCGTTTAGCAGCTCGGGGCTTTCAGCGTCTCCCAGATTCCTATCCGATGTTACTGGAACTACGCCTTTGATATAGGGTTTTCGGGGTTAATTTGAATTTAACTGTCCGGCAGTTCGCTGTTGCTGCCAAAGACTCCAGATATTCAGCGCAAGAATGGCCGCTATGCTGACCTTGGATGCCAGCGCCAGAGCGCCAAAGGCGAAACCCGCAATGAGCAAGATGGCGACGGTCAAAGGTGATACCAACCGAACCAACCTGGAAGTCGGCGCCATATGAGACATCAAGATCAACCCGGATCCGATAGCCGTCAGAAATATCGCATCGGAAAGCGTTTGCCCGCCACGCCACAACGTAGTCGCAACTGTTGCGAGCGCAATGACTTGGCCAGCTATTCGCAAATAATCTTTTGATTTACTGAAATATTCTGTCGATCGAATTTGCTGCCTAAAGACGTCGAGGCATAGTGCCGAAATCAACAATGCCAGTGCCCACCCCGGAAAGTTCGCATAAGCCAAACCTGCAGAGGACAGCGATAGTGCAATCGGAGCATAGTTAACCAAGGCAGGCAGCCAAGGGGTCTTCGATACGGGCGAAATCAACCGGTGGCCCAAAGCTCCAATCGCAGATTCAAGCACTCCAAGCTCATGGCCTGCCGACAAAATGGTCGCAGCAACTTTTTCATATTCCGATTCATTTGAAATTTTGAGCAGCGAACCATCTGTTATCCGTTGCTGGCTGATCGTGATTTCCTTGGCCCCCAGTTGCAAAGCATGGCGCAGCAGAAAGGACGCCAGATTCCAGCCCTCTGGCATAGACGTCGAATATTGGAGGAAATTGGCCTCCAAAGCGGCGATCCCTGACCAGCGCCGGTTCAGATCAATGCGTTCGAACCGATTATTGGCCGGTTCTTCTTCAACTATGCCAACGCTGTTCGATTTCCAGCGCAAAGCATCCTGCAGCGATACATCGTCAACCCATATGTCCGGAGAAATCAACAGGAACGGATGCTGGAAGCCAACAGCATCTGCGGCGCTGCCGTTTGACCGCATCAGACGCACATTGTTGCCGTCCACACGCAATTGCTCGATCAGATGCGGCAATTCAGCAGGAACAGCGTCGACGGATATGATGATGTCACTTACGCCAAACCGCTGCAGTTGCTTTGCCTGATGAAAAATGGCGGGTTTTCCAAATATTCTTGGCAAGGCTGTCGGCATGCCTGCATCATCGAGCGGTGCTTCAACGCAGATCAACGCACATTGAATATGGGGAATATTCTGCAATGGATCGGGCATCGCACCGCTATGCCGTTCGCAGACAAATTGCCAAGCAGATTCTGACCGACGGAAACGTCAGCAAGTTCTGAACGGAGATTTAGGCGCCCTGCTCGATCTGACTGAGGAACTTCACCAGCTTGCGTACAACGACCGGATCACCTGGGGCACCGGCATTAGCTTCATCGGCCAACGACATCATCTCTGTGGCACCAAAGCTTGCGGCCAGGCCCTTCAGACGAAAACAGCAATATTGCCAATTCGCATCACAACGCGATCGGCCAAGCAAATCAATCTGCCGCTTTGCGCTGTCGATGAATGCATGGCGCAATTCCGCCACCAACGCAGCATCATCGCCCGCCGCGGCACTCAAAGATGTGTCAAATGCGCCATAGTCCATTGCCATAATGCTATATTTATCCACAGGCAGGTTAACTTTGCGTTTCAACAGTCCTAAATTGTGGTAAATGTGTCCCATGACGGCACAATCCAAGATAGTCGAAATCGGCCGCTCGCAGAGCGAAACAGGCCCTTCCGAAATTATTGCTGACGAGCAGATGGAAGTTCAGAACGAACTTTCGGAAACACCGTCATCAGAAGAATATATGGAAAGCGAATGGCTCGATGCCGTTGAGCCGGTGCGACCTTGGGGCAAAATTCTGCTGATGCTTACACTGTCGGCAGCGGCAATTGGCTGGACGGGGTTCTTCATTTGGGCGCACTTGCCAGAAATATGGTCTCTTCCCGCGCCGGACAGGATAAGCGGGCTGATTGTGCAATGGTCGGCTCCGATCGCCGTAATTGCCCTATTGTGGCTTCTCTCGTTGCGCATGAGTTCGACTGAGGCCAAACGTTTCGGTGATGTAGCCGCGCTGTTGCGGGTTGAGAGTGATGCGCTGCAAGAACGGATGCGCAATGTGAATGGTGAGATTGCATTAGCGCGATCATTCCTTGCCGAAAATGCAAAAGAGCTTGAATCTATCGGCAGGCTTTCGTCTCAACGGCTAACCGAAGCTGCGACGCAATTGAGCACCGCATTGACAGATTCTGATGAGCGGGCAAAAATGCTGCAGGTTGCCAGCAACGCGGCGGTGACCAATCTTGAGCAACTTCGCAATCATTTGCCTGTCGTGACCAGCGCGGCAAAGGATGCGACAAATCAAATTGGTATCGCGGGAAATACTGCGCATAGCCAGATTCAGGCGATCATAGGCGTTCTGAAGGCGATGGACGAAGACGCCGCGCGCGCGAATGATACGCTTCAGTCTCTCGACACACAGATCAGCAAGAGCACCGCGTCTCTTGGCGAGAAACTCTCGGCTACAAGCAGCCATCTTTCTCAGACCGTGCAACAGTCCGAAGATCAGGCCAAAACCATGCTCGCGGCGCTTGCAACCGGCGTCACCGAGGCCGAGCAGCGTTTGATTGATACCGCAAACCAGCTTGATGACAGGATGGCCACAAGCCACCAGCGGCTAGAGGGCAATCTGGGCAGCTTGGGCGAAGCGATTGCGCATCTCGAGGCCGTCAGCGACGCGCAGGATTCAACCAGCAAAGCGTTGCTTGCTCGAGTTAAGGAATCAATCGTCGAATGCAGAAGCGAATTGTCCAAATTCGGCGATGATGCGAGCGATAGCATCGCCAAGCTGGCGTTTAGTGTATCGGCGCTCAATGAGCGTGGCGAAGAGCTCGACGGAAGACTGGCTCACACTCAGGAGCAAACCGAGTCCTTGATTCAACAAGCTGGGCAAATGCGGGCAAGCATGGAGGGCATTGCAGACGAAACCGCCGAGCGGCTTGTTTCCCAGCTTGATCGGGTCAACGCAATGTTTGCAGAAGTTCAGGCCGCATTTTCGTCAATCAATAGCGGTTTGACAGAGGCGGACAGCGGGACCAACGCTTTGATCCAATCGGCGTCATCGCTCGAACAGTTGGTGTCGGCCCAACGAAATGCCCTCGCCAACCTGAACGAAAGCTCTGCAGAATATCTGACTGCACAGCATGAACAGGTGGACATTTTGTCGGCAGCGATTGTGCATACACGCACTGCGCTTGAAGAACTTTCGGGCATAGCCAATGAACAGCTTGTAGCATCATTGCTGCGTGTGCGTGAGACGACCAAACAGGCGGCCGAAGCAAGCCGCAAGATTGTTGATGAAGAAATGGCAACCGTCGCAGACAAGATGAACGAGCGCAATCGTGTTGCCATCGAATCTGCGGTGGACGAGCAGGTGAAAGCTCTTGATTCGGCCATGCGCGATGCGTTTGACCGCAACCTGACACTAGCAGCGGACGTTGAAGAACGGATCGGTTCACAGCTCAAACTGGTGGACGAAATGGCAGCCAATCTCGAACAGCGTGTCAACGAAGCGCATACCTCCTTTGCCGGACTAGACGATGAGGGTTTTGCCCGTCGCATGGCACTGCTGACCGAATCCCTGAACTCCGCCGCGATCGATGTAGCCAAAATCCTGTCTAACGAAGTGACCGATACCGCATGGGCCGCCTATCTGAAGGGTGATCGCGGAGTGTTTACGCGCCGTGCGGTGCGACTCCTCGACAGTGGCGAGGCAAAGATTATTGCCGCGCATTATGATGAGGACGCCGAATTCCGCGAGCATGTGAACCGCTATATCCACGATTTTGAATCAATGATGCGCGTCTTGCTGAGTACCCGCGATGGCAACGCCATCGGCGTTACCCTGTTGTCTTCGGATGTAGGTAAACTCTATGTCGCGCTCGCCCAGGCGATCGAGCGGTTGCGCAACTAATCGCTGGACGCTTCTGGACCAGCAATCAGGAAATCAAAGCTATGCCGGTCGACCCAGCCATAGCTGTAATTAGCGTAGAATAGACCAAACGCAGCAGCCGACAGTAATGTCGTCCGCAACAGGATCAGGCCCGGCCTGAAATTTCCGGGTACACCATCTGCCTGTCCGAGAATCTTTTCAATTCCGAGTTCTTCCTGACTGCGAATGCCGATTGGCAAGATAACGAACGCGCTCAACACCCAGAAAAGAGCGTAAATCGCAATAATGGACGTCCAGTTCATGCAGTTTCCACGATCAGCACATCGACAATAGGTTTCTTACCCGTCCAGCTAGTGGCTACCCGGCGAACGGCAAGACGTAGATTCTCCCGTAGGTCGCTGAGATCGCCGCGCCAGTCACGTACGGCTTTTTCTGCGGCGGCATTGGCTTCATCTAGGAAGTCTTCAATCTCGGCTTCGATCGGAATGCCATGCAATCGTATCACCGGATCGCCCAGCAGGTTATTGTCGCCATCCAGCGCCACGGCAACGTTGATGATGCCATACCAGGACAGGCGGCGACGTTGCGTAATCGTATCGCCGTCAGATGCGATAATCGTGTCGCCATCCAGCACAAGCCGTCCAGTGCGTTCATTGCCGACCTGCTGAGGGCCCTTGGGCGCGAGGCGGATAACATCGCCGTTTGACTGGACAATGGTCTTGCGAACGCCCTGTTCCTGCGCAAAGCGAGCCTGTTCGGCCATGTGACGACGCTCGCCATGCACGGGCACCAGTATTTCAGGCTTCACCCATTCATAGAGCTTGGCAAGTTCGCTGCGACCCGGATGGCCGGAAACATGCACATGCGCCTGCTTTTCGGTGACCATGATGATGTTCCGCCGCGCTAGCTGGTTCATCACATGGCCGATCGCCATTTCATTGCCGGGAATCTGTTTCGACGAGAAGATGACAGTGTCACCCTCCTCCAGCTTCACAGGATGGTTGCCCTCTGCGATACGGGCCAAAGCAGCGCGCGCCTCCCCTTGCCCACCGGTCGCGACCACCATCACCTGATTGCGCGGGAAGGCATCGACAGCCTCCATATCGACCATTTGGGGCAGGTTTTTGAGGTAACCCGTTGCTTGCGAAGCCTCGACAATCTTGTGCAGCGACCTACCCGCAAAGCATAGCTTTCGTCCGGCTTCGCGCGCAACATCGGCAAGCGTCTGCAAACGCGCCGAGTTAGAAGCAAAGGTGGTCACAACCACCCTTCCCCGCGCCTCGGTCACATGTTTGAGCAGATCAGAATGGACACTAGCCTCGCTACCGCTGGCCTTGTCGTTAAAGACATTGGTCGAATCGCAGACCATCGCAAGGATGCCCTCGTCGCCAATCGCCGTCAGTTGTTCAGCACTAGCAGGCGTACCGATCACGGGGGTTTCGTCCAGTTTCCAATCGCCGGTGTGGAAGACCTTGCCATAGGGCGTATCGATAACCAGCGCGCTCATTTCAAGGATGGAGTGCGCGAGTGGAACGAAACGGATATCGAACGGGCCAAGATTGATCTGCCCTTCCATCGGCACAATGTTCAGGTCGACTTCGTTGGCGATGCCCTGCTCATCGAGTTTGCCCTTGATCAGCGCAGCGGTAAAGGGCGTCGCATAGAGCGGCACGCCCAAGTCAGCTGCGAAGAACGGCACGGCACCGATATGATCTTCATGCCCGTGGGTGAGGATGATACCGAGCAGATCGGCCTTGCGGTCTTCGATAAATTCAAGATCGGGCATGATCAGGTCGATGCCTGGATAGTCTTCATGGCCGAAGGTTACGCCCAGATCGACCATGATCCATTTGCCCTGGCAGCCATAGAGGTTGGCATTCATGCCGATCTCGTCCGACCCGCCAAGCGCGAGGAACAGAAGTTCATTTTTTGGAGTTGTCATGCCCCGCCTTCGCGGTTTGCATAGAGCTTGGCAAGCCCGCGCAGTGTCAAATCGGGTTCAACCCTGTCGAAAAGATGGCTGTGCTGCTGGAAAAGTGCTGCCAGCCCGCCGGTTGCGATAACTTTGACGGGACGGCCAATCTCCGACTTCATTCGCCCGAGCAGGCCTTCGATTAGCCCGACATAGCCGAAATAGATGCCAATCTGCATTTGGCCCACCGTATCGCGACCGATGACACTCTGCGACGGCGGCGGTTCGATGGCGATGCGCGGCAGCATCGCGGCGGCATTATAAAGCGCATCGAGTGACAGATTTATACCCGGGGCGATGCTGCCGCCCAGATAAGAGCCGTCGGTACCTATATGATCGAAAGTCGTTGCCGTGCCAAAGCTGATGACAATCTTGTCGACTCTGGGTTCTAGTGCCTGTGCGGCAATGGCATTAACGGCGCGGTCCGCACCCAGCGCGCGCGGCTCATCGACTTTCAGCGCAATGCCCCAGCTGACCGGTTCACGCCCGGCGACAAGGGCTTCAATGCCGAAATATTTTTGGCTCAGTACCTGTAGGTTGTGCAACGCACGTGGGACAACGGTTGCGATGATGACCGCGTCGATGTCACTGCGCTTATGCCCCTCCATCTGCAGCAACTGATCAAGCCAAACGGCATATTCATCGGCCGTGCGCCGCGCATCGGTGGCTATCCGCCAACGCTGCACGATTTCGCCTGCGTCATCGACCAATGCGAATTTCACGTTGGTATTGCCGTTGTCGACCGCGAGAAGCATGACCCTGTCCTTATCAAATCAGGAATATATCGGCGGCGTGAATGGCACGAATTGCACCGTCCGCCAAGCGCAGGCTGAGCGCACCATCGTCACCCAACCCCGCAAACAAGCCATCCACCTGCTCGCCGTCGGGCAGATTGACGCGCAGGGCCGTGCCTATGGGATGCGCCGCTGCTTCCCATGCACGCAGCAGGTTGCCCAAAGGCTGTTGCCGCCATTTCCGCAACCATGACGCGAACTGGTCTGCCAGAACCTCGCAAACCGCTTGCGGCGCGGGCGGGTTAGCACCCAATGCACGGAGATCGCTGACAGGTCGTCCGATATCCGCAGGGTGCCAGATCAGATTGATGCCAAACCCGGCGACAATTGCGTCGCCAGACCGTTCAAGCAGGATACCACAAAGTTTTTCGCCTTTGGCCGACATTACATCATTGGGCCATTTCAACTGGACTGCAACATCCGGCGCGATCAACTTGATTGTGTCATGGGCTGCAAGCCCCGCGACAAAGGCCAATGTCGAAGGCGACGGATCACCGGGCGACAGCAGCGCTATCGTGCTAGCATAAAGATTGCCTGCGGGGCTAACCCAGTCACGCCCCATGCGTCCCCGGCCACCACCCTGTTGATCGGCGCGCAGCCAGAGCCCCTCTGGCGCACCTATAACGGCGCGCGCAAGCAGATCTGCGTTGGTGGAACCGGTAAGTGCTACCTGCTCGAACAGTATGCTCAGAACAAGGCTCCGGCAGCCTGCACGGCGATAGCAGTGAGCGGCGGAATGGCGAGATAGCCCAGCGGTGATACCGCCAATGCCAGGCCGCCACCGATCCATTTCAGCCCCTTGTCGTCGCTTTCAACGATTGTTCCGACCGGCTCATCAAAATACATCGTCTTGATGACCTTGAGGTAATAGAACGCGCCGACCACCGAAGCTGCGATGCCAATTATCGCCAACGGGAAAAGGCCAGCAGCAATCGCAGCATTAAAAACGACCAGCTTGCCATAAAAACCGAAAAGCGGCGGGATACCAGCAAGGCTGAACATGAAAACAGCCATGGTTGCCGCCAAAATAGGTCGGGTTTTGGAAAGCCCGGCGATGTCTGCCATGCCTTCCTTCAACTCTCCATCGCCGCCTTTCAATTGCATCAGACAGATGAATCCGCCGAGCGTCATTGCGACATAGATAACGAGGTAGATCAACATCGCCACGACACCCCATTTTGTCGCGGCGGCCAGACCGATCAGCAGAAAACCGACATTGTTGATCGAGCTATAGGCCAGCAGGCGTTTCAGGTTTTGCTGTCCGATTGCGCCGACCGCACCGATGATGATCGACATCAAGGCGACCACCATCACGATCTGTTGCCATGCCTGAACCTGGTTGCCGAATGCCTCAACCACGATGCGGATCAGGAGCACGCTTGCCGCAACCTTGGGCGCGCTTGCAAAGAAGGCGGTGACCGGGGTTGGCGCACCTTCATACACGTCCGGCGTCCACATGTGGAACGGCGCGGCGCTTATCTTGAAAGCAAGACCTGAAAGCACGAAGACCAAACCAAAGATCAGGCCCATGCTGATCTCACCGGTCATCGCGCTGCCGATGGTTTCAAAGCTGGTCGAACCGGTGAAGCCATACAGCAGCGACATGCCGAACAGCAATATGCCGCTAGCGAGCGCGCCGAGGACGAAATATTTGAGGCCAGCCTCTGCCGATCGCCCATCATTGCGCGCGAAACTGGCAAGGACATAGGCAGCAAGACTGTTGAGCTCGAGGCCGATATAGAGCGTGAGCAAGTCGGTTGCCGACACCATCACGCCCATGCCGACAGCGGCAAGGATGACGAGCACCGGATATTCGGCGCGCATCGCGCCCATTTTTTCGAGCGCCTTAGGCGCAATCATCAGCGAAATGGCCGCGGCGAAGTAGATGAGAATCTTGGCGAAGCTGCCAAAGGCATCGGCGCGGTAAAGGCCCTCAAACGCTGTAGCATCGGTTCCGGTACACAGAAAGTGCACAGCATAAGCACCCGCGCCAACAAGGGCGGCCACAGACAAGACGCTGACCAGACGACCGGCTTCCTGTCGCCACGCGGCAATCAGCAGAAGGGCAAGGCTCGAGAAACTGAGGATCAGCTCCGGACGGACCAAATAGAGCGAGGTTGAAAGGTCCATTAGTGTGCGGCCCCCTCGGCCTTTTTCTCGTATTCGCCGCCATGCGCCTGTACGCGATATTTGGCGGTCGTCTTGTCATGTTCTTTGAGCTTGCTGTCGCCTGCAGGGGCGGCACGCTCGATGCGCTCGACGATCGTTGCGACGTCGCGGCGGATCGGTGCAAGGAAGCTTTCAGGGTACACGCCCATCCACAGCACAGCCGCAGCAATCGGAGCCAAAAGCCACAATTCGCGATTGTCGAGATCGGGCATCGCGGCTGCATCGGCATTCACCTGCTCACCAAAGGCGACGCGGCGATAGAGGTAGAGCATATAACCAGCCCCAAGGATGATACCTGTCGTGGCAATCAGCGTCGCCCAGGTCGAAACCTTGTAGGCGCCTGCCAACGACAGGAATTCACCTACGAAGCCGCTGGTTCCGGGCAAACCAACGCTCGCCATCGTGAACAGCATGAAGAACAGCGCATATTTGGGCATGTTGATGCTGAGGCCGCCATAACGGCTGATCTCGCGCGTATGCAGCCGATCATAGATAACGCCAACACACAGGAAGAGCGCGCCCGAGACAAGCCCGTGGCTGAGCATCACGATGATAGCGCCTTCGATACCCTGCTGGTTGAATGTGAACAGGCCCACCGTCACAATCGCCATATGCGCGACCGACGAATAAGCGATCAGCTTCTTCATATCGTCCTGCACCAGCGCAACGAGGCTGGTGTACACTACTGCGACCATCGACAGGCCAAAGATCAGCCAGATGAACTGCGCGGATGCTTCGGGAAACATCGGCAGCGAGAAGCGCAGGAAGCCATAGCCGCCCATTTTCAACAGCACGCCGGCAAGGATCACCGAACCTGCGGTTGGTGCCTGCACGTGCGCGTCGGGTAACCAAGTATGCACCGGCCACATCGGCATCTTCACCGCGAAGGACGCGAAGAAGGCAAGCCAGAGGATAGTCTGCGCCTCAGGCGGGAAATCATGGTTGAGCAGCGTCGGGATATCCGCCGTGCCCGCCTGCTGGATCATCCACAGCATCGCCAGCAGCATGAACACCGAGCCGAGCAGCGTGTAGAGGAAGAATTTGTAAGACGCATAGATACGGTCCTTGCCGCCCCAGATGCCGATAATCAGATACATCGGGATCAAGCCGGCTTCGAACATGATGTAGAACAGCATCAAATCCTGCGCCGCGAATACGCCGATCATCAGCGTCTCCATCAGCAGGAAGCTTGCCATGTACAGGCCAACCCGCTCGGTCACCGCCCGCCAGCTTGCGCCGATGCAGATCGGCATCAGGAAGACCGAAAGCATGATGAGCAGCAGCGAGATACCGTCTATACCCAGTTTCCAGCCTATCGGACCGAATAGCTGAGCGCTTTCGACAAACTGCCACTGCGCACCCGCCGGATCGTAACTGGCCCACAGCCAGACGCCTAACAGCAGGTTGAACAAAGTTGCCGTCAGGGCAATGATGCGCGCCATTTCGGCACGGACAAACAGGCACGCCAGCGCGCCGATCATCGGCACAGCGAGCATGATCGAAAGGATGGGGAGTTCGGCGGCGTTCATCGCGCTTGCACCATAAACCAGCTGATCGCGGCGACGAGACCAAGCAGCATCACCAACGCATATGTGTAGAGATAGCCCGACTGCATGCGGACGGCGATACGGCTACCCAGACCCACGGCGGCGGCAGACCCGTTCGGGCCGAAGCGATCGATGATACCGATGTCGCCCCCCGTCCAGAACAGGCGTCCGAACCAGAAGGCAGGCTTGACGAAGATCAGGTTGTAGAGCTCGTCAAAATACCATTTGTTGAGAAAGAATTTGTACAGCGGCTCGAAATGCCCGGCCAGCGCATGCGCCGAACCCGGTTTGCGGATATACATCATCCACGCGGTTAACAGGCCGGTCAGCATCGCAACCGTCGAGGCAAGCTTCACCCACATCGGCACATTGTGCATCGCGTGGATCAGATGCTCATTGAAATAGAGCGTCGATGCGGCCCAGAAAGCCGTTCCGCCTTCTTCGGCATAGATGAAATCATATTTGAACAGATAACCGGCAGCAATCGCACCCAGCGTCAGTACGCCCAAAGGTACCAGCATCGGCCAAGGGCTTTCGTGCGGGTGATAACCGGCGGTGCCATCGTCATGCACGCCATGATGGTCATGCGCATGGTCGTCATGGCCATGATGATCGTCATGCACCGCATGCTGGATATGCTCCGACTGTGCCCAGCGCGGCTTTCCGAAGAAGGTCAGGAAGACCAAGCGCCAGCTATAGAAGCTGGTCAGCAATGCTGCAAAGACACCGATGAAGAAGGCATAACCACCCCAAGGCGCGGTCGAGGCATAGGCTGCTTCGATAATCGCGTCCTTCGAATGGAATCCCGCAAAACCGCCAATGCCGACAATGCCGACAC
Source organism: Sphingorhabdus sp. (assembly GCF_040079335.1). GTDB lineage: Bacteria > Pseudomonadota > Alphaproteobacteria > Sphingomonadales > Sphingomonadaceae > Sphingorhabdus_B. Next base: position 91,266 of record NZ_JBEBKL010000001.1, on the reverse strand, counting down.
CGGTGATGGCCAGCGTGCCCGCGGTCATCGCCCAGAAGGTCAGCGGGATGTGCTTCCGTAATCCGCCATAGTAACGCATGTCCTGTTCGTGATGCATCGCGTGGATAACGCTGCCTGCACCGAGGAACAGCAATGCCTTGAAGAAGGCGTGCGTGAACAGGTGGAACATCGCCGCGCTATAGGCACCCACGCCTGCGGCGAAGAACATATAGCCCAGCTGTGAGCAGGTCGAATAAGCGATCACGCGCTTGATATCGGTTTGGACCAAACCGACGGTAGCCGCGAAAAGTGCGGTGGTTGCGCCTACGATGGTCACGACATTCAGCGCAAACTGGCTGGTTTCGAACAGCGGCGACAGACGGCAGACCATGAATACGCCTGCGGTCACCATCGTTGCCGCGTGGATCAATGCAGAAACCGGGGTCGGCCCCTCCATTGCGTCGGGCAGCCAGGTGTGCAGGCCAAGCTGTGCCGACTTGCCCATCGCACCGATAAACAGCAGCACGCAGAGCAGGCTCATTGTATCGACGCGGAAGCCAAGGAAGCCAATGCTCGACCCGGCCTTGTCGGGCGCAGCGGCAAGGATATCGGGTATCGACACTGTGCCGAACAGCCAGAATACGCCGAAAATGCCGAGCATGAAGCCAAGGTCACCGACACGGTTGACGACAAAGGCTTTGATCGCGGCAGCGTTTGCACTGGGTTTCCTATACCAGAAACCGATCAGCAGATAGGATGCGAGGCCCACGCCTTCCCAGCCAAAGAACATCTGGACGAGGTTGTTTGCCGTCACCAGCATCAGCATCGCGAAGGTGAAGAGCGAGAGATAGGCGAAGAAGCGCGGCTGATCCGGGTCTTCCTCCATATAGCTCCAGCTATAGAGGTGAACGAGCGCAGATACGGTGGTGATCACCACCAGCATCACGGCGGTCAGCGCATCGACGCGAAATTCCCAGTCGAACTTCAGCGCGCCAGACTGCACCCATTGCATCACGGGCTCGACATAGGCTTTTTCGTTGCCGGTCATGAAGCCGAGGAAGATCGGCCAGCTGAGCGCGCAGGCCAGGAATAGCCCGCCGGTGGTGATGACCTTGGCCGCCGTCTTGCCGATGAAATTCTGCCCCAGCCCGGCGACTATGGCCGCGAGCAATGGCGCGAATACGATGATTATAATGGACGACATAAGACCGGCTTACCCCTTCATCCGGTTGACATCGTCAACGGCGATCGTGCCGCGACCACGGAAGTAAATGACGAGAATGGCAAGCCCGATGGCGGCTTCACCCGCCGCAACGGTCAAAACGAACATCGCAAATACCTGCCCCACCAGATCGCCCAAAAAGGCGCTGAAAGCGACAAGGTTGATGTTCACGCTCAACAGGATGAGCTCGATCGCCATCAGAATGATGATGACATTCTTCCGGTTGAGGAAGATGCCGAGCACGCCCATTACGAAGAGGATGCTGCTGACGACCAGATAATGTTCGATACCAATCACAGCTCTACCCCCTGCCCGACGGGCTGGTTCACATTACGCACCGCATCTTGCGGGCGGCGCTGGTTCTGGCGAGAGATGTCCTGCACAAAGATGCCCTTGCGCTGGCGGTGGGTCAGCACGATCGCGCCGATCATTGCCACAAGCAAGATCAGACCGGCAGTTTCAAACAGGAAGACATATTTGGTGTAGAGCAGCGCACCCATCGCCTCAATATTGGGCTTGTCAATAGGCGTGGCCGCTGCGACCGCATTGCCCAGTTCGACCGCCCCAGCCCGGAAAGCGCCGATGCCAAGGATCAATTCAACCACAAGCACGATGGCGAGCAATAGGCCGAGCGGCAGGTTGCTCATGAAACCGGCGCGCAGTTCGGCGAAATCGATGTCGAGCATCATCACGACGAACAGGAACAGCACCGCGACCGCGCCAACATAGACGATGACGAGCAGCATCGCGATGAATTCAGCCCCTACCAGCACCATCAGCCCGGCGGCGTTGAAGAAGGCCACGATCAGCCACAGCACGCTGTGCACCGGGTTGCGGGCAAAAATCACCATCGCTGCCGAAGCCAGCAAGATGGCTGCGAAGATATAGAAGGAAATGACCTGGATCATGCTGCGCGCCCCCTATCGATATGGCGCATCGGCGGCAAGGTTTGCGGCAATAGCGCGCTCCCATTTATCGCCATTGGAGAGAAGCTTAGCCTTGTCATACAGCAGCTCTTCACGGGTTTCGGTGGCATATTCGAAATTGGGGCCTTCGACGATGGCATCGACGGGGCATGCTTCCTGACAGAAACCGCAATAGATGCACTTGGTCATGTCGATGTCGTAGCGCGTGGTTCGCCTGGAACCATCTTCGCGCGGCTCGGCCTCGATGGTGATCGCCTGCGCCGGACACACTGCCTCACACAGTTTGCACGCAATGCAGCGTTCCTCGCCATTGGGATAGCGGCGCAGCGCATGCTCCCCGCGGAAACGCGGGGAAAGCGGGTTTTTCTCGAACGGATAATTCACTGTCGCCTTGGGCTTGAAGAAATATTGCAAGGTCAGCCAATGCGCCTTGACGAATTCCCACAGCGTGAAACTTTTGATGAGGTGGGCGATGGTGGTCATGCGAAATGCCCTGTGTACATGAGATAGCCGGAGACAATGCAGACCCACAGCAATGAAATCGGCAGGAACACTTTCCAGCCCAAGCGCATCAGCTGGTCATAGCGGTAGCGCGGCACGGTGGCTTTCACCCAGGCGAAGATGAAGAAGAAGATCCAGATCTTGGCAAACAGCCAGATGATGCCCGGCACATAATAAAGCGGCGCCCAATCGACCGGCGGTAAATATCCGCCCCAGAACAGCACCGCGTTCAGCGTGCACATCAGCAGCACGTTGGCATATTCGCCGAGCCAATAGAGCGCGAAGCTCATCGAGCTATATTCGGTCTGGTAACCGGCGACGAGTTCGCTTTCCGCCTCGGTCAGGTCAAAGGGCGCGCGCGCGGTTTCGGCCATCGCGCTGATCAGGAACATGATCGCAATCGGGAACAGCAGCGGGTTGAGGCCAAAGGCGTTCACAAAGCCCAGCACATGCCCCTTCTGCGCCTCGACAATGCCGAGCATGTTAAAGGTCTTGGCCCACAGCACCACGCAGATCAGGATGAAGCCGATCGAGACTTCATAACTGATCATCTGCGACGCCGCACGGATTGCGGAGAAGAAGGGATATTTGGAGTTTGACGCCCAGCCCGCGATGATAATGCCGTAAACCCCCAGCGAACTGATTGCGAGGATGTACAGCAGGCCGACATTGATATTGGCCAGCACCGCACCCGAATTGAACGGGATCACCGCCCAGGCCATCAGCGCGACGGTGAAGGTGATGATTGGCGCAATCAGGAACAGGCCGCGGTTAGAGGCGCTGGGGACGATGGTTTCCTGCAGAAAAACCTTCAGACCGTCGGCAAAGCTTTGCAGCACACCCCACGGGCCGACCACATTCGGGCCACGGCGCAACGCAAAGGCCGCCCATAGCTTGCGTTCGGCATAGATGATCATCGCAACGGTGAGCATCAGCAGCAGCGAGATCATCAGGATGCCTGCAAGCGTGGCAGTGAACCATGCCCATTCATAGGACATGCCGAGGGTTTGGAAAAAGGCGGTCATTCCGCAGCCTCCAGCCATTGCTGCCCGTGCACCAGTTCAGCCGAGCAACGCTGCATCGTCGGCGATGCGCGGCAAATGCTATTGGTGAGGTAAAAATCCTTGATCGGATAGTCGGCGATTTTGCCCGAAACCTTGGCGTCCAGCTTCGGTTCCACCCAGCCATAGTTGGCGAGCCCTTCCTGCCCGAGCGCAGGCACGGCATTCGCCATCGCAGCGCGCAGCTCATCGAGGCTATCAAACGGCAAACGCTTGCCCAGCACATCCGAAAGTGCGCGGAATATGGCCCAATCCTCACGCGCGTCACCCGGCGGGAAGACCGCACGTTCGCCGCGCTGGACGCGGCCTTCGAGGTTCACCCAGGTGCCCGATTTTTCCGAATAAGCGGCACCAGGCAGCACGACATCGGCGTTAGCCGCGCCATTGTCACCATGATGGCCGACATAGACTTTGAAGGTCTTAGCAAAGAGGCTGTAGTCGACCTCGTCCGCGCCGAGGAAGAAGGCCAGCTTCGGCTTTTTCGCTGCCAGCGTCTTAATACCGCCATCAAAGGCATAGCCGAGCATCAAACCACCCATGCGCGCAGCCGCGAAATGGAGGACGTTGAAGCCATTCCAGCCATCTTTGAACAGCTTGTACTTTTTGGCAAAAGCCAGCGCCGCGCCGTGCACGCCTTCATAACGCAGCGCACCGCCACCGACGATAATCGCAGGGCGTTCAGCGGTCTTCAGCGCATCGGCCAGTGCCTTGGGCGCCTTGCTTAGCGCGCCCAGATCGTCACCCAGCCATTCGACCTTATAGGTCAGGTCGGTTTCGGGGCCGATGGCAAAAACCTTCGCGCCCTTCTTACGAACAGCTTTCTGGATGCGGGTATTCACCAGCGGGGCTTCGCGGCGCAGGTCACTACCCACCAGCAGGATCACATCGGCATTTTCGATGCCCGCGATGGTGGTGTTGAAATTGACCGCAGACAGCGACGAAGTGTCATAGGCAAGGCCGGTCTGGCGGCCTTCGAGCATCGCGCCACCCGCCAGTTCGCGCGCCGCGAACATCGTTTCGCAATCGACCATATCGCCTGCGATCACGGCTGCGTCGCCAGACCAATTGGCCTTGATCGCCTCAAAGGCTTCCTGCCAGCTTGCCGCAACCAGCTTCCCGTCCTTACGAACATAGGGCTTGTCGAGGCGGCGATGGGTCAAGCCGTCCACGGCATGGCGGGTCTTGTCGTGCGCCCATTCTTCGTTGACATCTTCATTGATGCGCGGAACCGCACGCAGCACGGCCCTGCCCCGGCTGTCGAGGCGGATATTGGTGCCAACAGCGTCCATCACGTCAATCGAGGGGGTCTTTTTCAGCTCCCACGGGCGCGCGTTGAAGGCATAGGGTTTGCTCGTCAGCGCACCGACCGGGCACAGGTCGACTACATTGCCCGAAAGCTCGCTTGTCACCGCGCGTTCGAGATAGCTGGTGATCTGCATATTTTCACCACGCCCGATAGCGCCGATTTCCTCGATACCGGCCACTTCCTCGGCAAAACGGACGCAGCGGGTGCACTGGATGCAGCGGGTCATCACTGTCTTGACGATGGGGCCCATATATTTCTCGGTCACCGCACGCTTATTCTCGTCATAGCGCGATGCACCGCGACCATAGGCGACCGACTGGTCCTGCAAATCGCATTCGCCACCCTGGTCGCAAATCGGGCAATCGAGCGGGTGGTTGATGAGCAGAAACTCCATCACCCCTTCGCGCGCCTTTTTGACCATCGCGCTGTCGGTCTTGATGATCTGCCCCTCGGTCGCGGGCAGAGCACAGCTCGCCTGCGGCTTAGGCGGCCCGGGGGCAACCTCGACCAGACACATGCGGCAATTGCCCGCAATGGACAGCCGCTCATGATAGCAAAAACGCGGAATTTCCTTCCCCGCGAGCTCGCACGCCTGCAAGACAGTCGCGCCTGCCGGGACTTCAATTTCGAGGCCGTCTACGGTGACTTTAGGCATCGGCCAGACTCCCGTCGGACTGCACAATGAAGCATTTTTTTATACCGGCACCTTTAGTCAAATATACTGCGCCGCCGTTTGCTCCCGCGAACCCATAATCAGTCGTAGTCCAGATTTGCCTGCCAACGCTTTCCTCATAGCCCCATTCGAAACGAGCACGCGTTTTCATTTCGTGATCGTTTTCGAAATAATAATCACAGCGAAAAGCTTTCGGCTCAACGGTGTCCGGCAATATGTCGGCTGGCTTCGATGCCTCTAAAGCAATTTTCACCTTTTTGGTGTTTAGAGACGGCGGCCATTTTTTCCCGGCAGGGGTAAGCTCACGCTCACAAGCCGCGCGAAGACGATATACTAGCATCTCTTCAGTGCTTTCAGGCGCGTCAAATCGTGCCTTTTCAACTGGGGGTTTTGTGACAAGCCAGTTTGCAGTTGTAGTTGGCACATTCTTCCACAGACATTGCGCCCATGCATCGTCCTTCTTTCCTGCAAATGCTGGTGCTGAAACAAACAGAATAACGAGAGCGAGAATGATCTTTTTCATTCCGCCGCCTCCAGCATCCCGCCATGCTCGGCGATCCTGCGCTCAATTTCCGGACGGAAATGGCGGATAAGCCCCTGGATCGGCCAAGCCGCCGCATCGCCCAGCGCGCAGATGGTGTGGCCTTCGACCTGCTTGGTCACCTGGAACAATGTGTCGATTTCCGACACATCGGCATTGCCTTCGCGCAGCCGTTCCATCACGCGCCACATCCAGCCTGTGCCTTCGCGGCACGGCGTGCACTGGCCGCAGGACTCATGCTTGTAGAAATAGCTCAACCGCGAAATGGCGCGGACGATGTCGGTGGATTTATCCATCACGATAACAGCCGCCGTGCCAAGGCCGGAGCCGAGCGCCTTCAGCCCGTCAAAATCCATCGGCGCGTCCATGATCTGCGCGGCAGGCACCAAGGGCACCGACGAACCGCCGGGGATCACCGCGAGCAGATTGTCCCACCCGCCACGGATGCCGCCGGCATGTTTTTCAATCAGTTCACGGAAGGGAATGCTCATCGCTTCCTCAACCACGCAGGGCGTGTTCACATGGCCCGAAATCTGGAACAACTTGGTGCCCAGATTGTTCGGATTGCCGAACGAAGCAAACCATTCGGGGCCACGGCGCAAGATCGTCGGCGTGACCGAGATCGATTCCACATTGTTGACCGTGGTCGGGCAGCCATAAAGGCCTGCACCCGCCGGAAAAGGCGGTTTCAGGCGCGGCTGACCCTTCTTGCCCTCAAGGCTTTCGATCATCGCGGTTTCTTCGCCGCAGATGTACGCACCTGCGCCGCGATGGACGAAGACGTCGAAATCATAGCCCGATTTGCAGGCATTCTTGCCAATCAAGCCAGCGGCATAGGCCTCAGCCACCGCAGCCTCGAGCACCTTGGCTTCGTAGATGAACTCACCGCGGATGTAGATGTAAGCGGCCCGCGCGCGCATCGCGAAACCCGCGACCAGTGCGCCTTCGATCAGCTTGTGCGGATCATGGCGGATAATTTCGCGGTCCTTGCACGAACCGGGCTCGGATTCATCGGCATTGATGACGAGGAAATTGGGTCGTTCGGGCGTCGGTGCCTTTGGCATGAAGCTCCACTTCATCCCCGTGGGGAAGCCCGCCCCGCCGCGCCCACGCAGGCCGGAGGCCTTGATGCGCTCGATAATCTCGTCCTGCCCGATCTTGAGCAGGTTCGCGGTCTTGTCCCAATCGCCACGCTTTTGCGCAGCCTTCAGGTTCCAAGGCTGAAAGCCATGGACGTTGGTGAAGATGCGATCTTTGTCTTGAAGGCTCATTGCTCGTCTGAACCCTTCTGCTTCCGGCTGAACACGCCAAGGCCGCCAAACAGCACGCCGAGAATAATCCAGACAATCCAGTCATCGCCGTTGATGAATTTGAAGACCCCCAGGAGCAGGAAAATGATCCCTATCAGCGGAAGGCCTTTGGTCTTGGCTTGCTCCATCACCAATCCCCCCGATAGTCATGATTGGCCTTGACCATTTCCTTCAACGTCGTCGGCCCACCTTCGGGGCAGCTTGTCTGCCGATCAATCTGCGGCCCGATCTTCACTGGCTTGTCATTGGCCAGCGCCTCCAGAAGCGCACTCATGCTGTCATAGGTCAGGTCTTCGAAATTATCGTCGTTGATCTGTACCATCGGCGCGTTGGCGCAAGCGCCCAGGCATTCGACTTCGGTCAGCGTGAACAGCCCATCGGGCGTGGTCGCACCCTTCACCAGTCCGCGATTTTTGCAGGCGGCCATGACATCGTCCGACCCACGCAACATACACGGCGTGGTGCCGCACACCTGCACATGGAAACGGCCCACGGGCGCGAGGTTGTACATGGTGTAGAAGGTCGCAACCTCATAGGCGCGCATATAGGGCATGCCGAGATAGGCGGCGACATATTCGATCACCGGCACGGGCAGCCAGCCCTGCGTCTTTGTTTCCTCACCCACCTGCCGTTGCGCCAGATCAAGCAGCGCCATCACCGCCGATTGCTGACGACCAGCGGGGTAACGCGCGACATACATGTCGGCGGTCTTTTTGGTCGCCTTGGTAAAGGCAAAGCCGCCCCACTTGGCGCGGGTTTCGGCTTCGTCGGGAATGTGGGCAGCGTCGGCCATTATCGGACAAACTCCACGCGCGACACCTTGTCGCCTTCAAAACTGTAGATCGACATAACTTCGAACGGCTCGGCGGTGGCGGAGCGGAACACACGCTCGTGCAGCGCCACAAATTCGCCCAGCTCATAGCCTTTGAGGATTTCGGCACGGTTTTCCGGATATTCGGCGAACATCGCTTTCAAGCCGGAACGCGTGCCTTCCTTGCCCTCACGCAACACGGCACCGCGATAGCCCGCTTCACAGGCATCATCGGACATCAGCGCGACATAGGCGTCGGCATCCTGCGCGTTGTAATGCGCGATCATCTGCTCGGCGATGGCGAGGCGGGTAAATTTTTCAGCCATTTCGACCGATCATCCAACCCAAACGGGGCAACCGAAGTGCCAAAAAGAAGACCGCGCTGCCTACGATCGCTAACGCCAACAGTGACAGCAAATCGAAAAGCCTTTCGTCGTCGAAAATATTGATCAATGCGAACTGTAAAATTTTTGCCGATGCCAGCGCAACAACCAGGAACCCCAAACGCGCCGAAAGCCATGCAATAAATTTGGAAAGGCGCTTCACCGGTCACACTCCCCAAACACGATGTCGAGCGCGCCGATAATCGCGGTGGTGTCTGCCAGCATATGCCCCCGGCTCATAAAATCCATCGCCTGCAAATGCGAGAACGCAGTCGGGCGGATTTTGCAGCGATAGGGTTTGTTGCTGCCGTCCGACACCAGATAAACCCCAAATTCGCCCTTAGGGCTTTCGGTCGCGACATAGACCGCGCCCTCGGGTACATGGAAGCCTTCGGTGTAGAGCTTGAAGTGGTGGATGAGCGCTTCCATCGAGGCCTTCATCTCGGCGCGCTTGGGCGGAACGATTTTGCGGTCGTCGCTGCACACCGGGCCCTCGGGCATTTGGGCCAGACATTGCTTCATGATGCGGATCGACTGGCGCACTTCCTCTACACGGACCATGAAGCGATCATAGCAATCGCCGCGCGTGCCGACAGGGATGTCGAACTCCATCTTGGCATAGACATCATAAGGCTGCGACTTGCGGATATCCCAAGGGATGCCTGCGCCACGGATCATCGGGCCCGAAAAGCCCCATTTGATCGCGTCTTCCTTGCTGACAATCGCGATATCTACGTTGCGCTGCTTGAAGATGCGGTTGTCGACTACCAGCGCCATTCCGTCTTCGAACAGGCGCGGCAAACGATCATCGAGCCAGTCGCCAATATCGGTCAGCAGCTTTAGCGGCACATCCTGATGCACGCCGCCGGGGCGGAACCATGCGGTGTGCATACGCGCGCCCGACGCGCGTTCGAAAAAGGTCATGCAATCTTCGCGCGCTTCATAGAGCCACAGGCCCGGCGTCATCGCGCCCACGTCCAGCGCATGGTGCGCCAGATTGAGCAGATGGTTCGATATGCGGGTCAATTCGGCAAACAGCACGCGCAGATATTGTGCGCGCAGCGGCACTTCGAGGTTGAGCAGCTTTTCGATGGCGAGCACATAGCTATGCTCCATCGCCAATGGCGAGGCATAATCGAGCCGGTCGAAATAGGGCAAGGCCTGCAAATAGGTTTTATGTTCGATCAGCTTTTCGGTGCCGCGATGAAGCAGGCCGATATGTGGGTCGAGCCGTTCGATGATTTCGCCGTCCAGCTCCATGACAAGGCGGAGCACGCCGTGCGCTGCGGGGTGCTGCGGGCCGAAATTGATCGTATAATTCTGGATGACTTCATCGCCGGTGGTCGGCGCGAGATCTTTCTGGAGGCTCATTTGCCGGCTCCCTTCTCGTCACCGGGCAGCACATAGTCTGCGCCTTCCCAGGGCGACATGAAGTCAAAGCTGCGAAAATCTTGGGCCAGTTCGACAGCCTCATATTTCACGCGCTTTTCTTCTTCCGAATAGCGCAGCTCTACATAGCCGGTCAGCGGGAAATCCTTGCGCTGCGGATGGCCGACAAATCCATAGTCAGTCAGGATGCGGCGCAAATCGTCATTGCCCGCAAAGGTGACGCCATACATGTCGAACACTTCGCGTTCGAGCCAACCCGCCACCGGCCAGATTTCGGTTACCGACGGAACCGCTACATCTTCGTTGGTTGTCACATGCACGCGGATGCGATGGTTCTTGGTCAGGCTGAGCAGGCAGTAAACGACTTCGAAGCGCGGGTCGCGGTCTGGCCAGTCGACGCCGGCGATTTCCATCAACTGCTGATAATCGCAGGTATCGCGCAACTGCATCATCACGCCAACCAGCTTGTCGGTTTTGACATGACAGGCGATTTCACCATGCGCCTCTTCGATCGAGAGCAGGTCCTTGCCCAGCGCTTTTTTGAGCGCGGCGACCGTGCCTTTAGGCGTGGCGATAAGGGGAGCGGGACTGCTCATCGTTCAATCGTCCCTTCGCGCCGAATCTTGCGTTGCAGCTGCATGATGCCATAGAGCAGCGCTTCGGCCGTCGGCGGGCAACCGGGGACATAGATATCGACCGGAACGATGCGATCACAACCGCGCACAACGCTATAGCTGTAATGATAATAGCCCCCACCATTGGCGCAGCTGCCCATCGAAATCACATATTTCGGTTCCGACATCTGATCGTAAACCTTGCGCAGCGCCGGGGCCATTTTGTTGCACAGCGTGCCTGCGACGATCATCACATCCGACTGACGCGGGCTTGCGCGCGGGGCGATACCGAAGCGCTCAAAGTCATAACGCGGCATATAGCCGTGGATCATCTCGACCGCGCAGCAAGCGAGACCAAAGGTCATCGGCCACAGCGAGCCGGTGCGCGCCCAGGTGAACAGATCCTCGGTTGAGGTGACGACAAAGCCCTTGTCATTGACCTCTTCAGACAAGTCTTTGACAAAATCCGTATCGGCAGGAACGCCGCCTGCCGGTGCTGTTTCGATCACTCCCATTCGAGCGCTCCCACTTTCCAGGCATAGATGAAGCCGATTACCAGTTCGAACAGGAACAACATCATCGTGCCCCAGCCCACCCAACCGGTATCGCCAAGGCTGACGGCCCAGGGGAAGAGGAAAGCGGCTTCAAGGTCGAAGATGATGAACAGGATCGCGACGAGGTAGAAGCGGACGTCGAACTGGCTGCGCGAATCCTCAAATGCGGGGAAACCGCATTCATATTCGGCGAGCTTCGCCTCGGTCGGCTGATGCGCACCGGTGAGGCGCGAAACCGCCATTGGCAGAAACACGAAAAGGCTCGATAATCCCAGTGCGACGACCAGGAAAAGGAGTATCGGCAGATATTGCGACAGATCGGTCAAAACGGACTCGCTTCAGGCCTGAATTGGCGCGCTTTTAGGGGTGATTGTGCACCGCCGCAAGGGGCGGACACGGCTTTTTTCCACCGTTATTTGTATTATTTGAGCGCCCCGACCAGAAGCTTGTGCAAGCGGCTGTGCAACTGGTCGTTTCCGGCCAGCAATTGGGCATCGGCAATAGCAGGTGAACGCCCGCGATAGTCGGTCACAAAACCACCTGCTTCACGTACGATCAGGCAGCCTGCAGCCGTATCCCAAGGTGACAATCCGCTTTCCCAGAAACCGTCATAGCGACCAGCGGCCAGCCAGGCCAGATCGAGGCTGGCTGCACCAAAACGGCGGATGCCGGCAACCTCCGGGGCGATAGCGGCGTAGATTTTGCCCCATTCCTCAATATCACCATGTCCCTTGAACGGAACGCCGGTCGCGACCAACGCCTCGCTCAACTTGCGACGTGCCGAAACGCGAAGTCGCTTGTGGCCTAGGAAAGCACCCTTCCCTCTTTCAGCCCAAAAGCTTTCGTCGGTAATCGGGTTATAGACCAGCCCCATATAGAGATCGCCCCAGCCCGAACCATCGGGCTTGGGATCCTGCACCGCGATCGAAATCGCAAAATGCGGAATGCCGTGGAGGAAGTTGCTGGTGCCATCGAGCGGATCGACTATGAAACGCGGCTTGCCCTCTTTTCCGGCAATCTCGCCGGTTTCTTCCATAAGGAAGCCCCAGTCGGGCCGCGCATTTTCAAGCTCGCGGAAGATTGTGTCTTCGGCCTTTTGATCCGCTTTGGTTACAAAATCGGCAGGCCCCTTCATCGACACTTGCAATTGTTCGATTTCGCTAAAGTCACGGCGCAACTTGCTACCCGCCTTGCGGGCAGCTTTTTCCATGACGGACATCAGGCCTGATAGCGCTGGCATTAGTCAGCCTTCCGCACATATTCCCGTTCGTAAACGTCAACGACGATGCGCGTGCCCGAGCTGATGAACGGCGGCACCATCACGCGCACGCCATTATCGAGAATGGCAGGCTTGTAGCTGGAAGACGCGGTTTGGCCTTTGACGACGGCATCGGCCTCAACAATCGTAGCTTCGATTGTGTCGGGCAAGGCGACAGAAAGCGCCTCATCTTCATACATTTCCATGACGACATCCATGCCGTCCTGAAGGAAGGCAGCTGCGTCACCCAGCAAGTCGGTGGGCAAGGTCACCTGATCATAGGTTTCCTTATCCATGAAAACCAGATTATCGCCTTCGGCATACAGATATTGAAAATCTTTCTGGTCAAGTCGAACGCGCTCAACAGTTTCGGCCGAACGAAAACGGACATTGTTCTTGCGGCCATCGCGGAGGTTCTTGAGTTCAACCTGCATATAAGCGCCACCCTTGCCGGGCTGCGTATGCTGGATCTTGACCGCACGCCAGATGCCGCCTTCATATTCGATGATATTGCCCGGACGAATTTCGACGCCGCTGATTTTCATGAGAACACTCGCTTGACAGTTGGAAAGAGCAAGGGGCGCTGCGCACCCCGTTGGCCGCGGCCTTTAGCGGGGCGAGGCTGATTAGGCAAGAAGAGCGTTGAAAGCCTTTACCGCCGCTGCCGGTCCTTCCGAATGGTTCCAGACGGCACCACTGACCGCGATGAAATCAGCGCCCGCATCGACAACGGCTTTGGCGTTATCCAGTGTGATCCCGCCAATAGCTACACAGGGCACTTCGGTAAATTGCGACCACATCTCGAGCGTTTCCAGATCGGCGTGATGCTTCACCTCTTTAGTCGTCGTCGGGAAAAACGCGCCGAACGCGACATAGTCGGCCCCGCCTTCTGCCGCCTCCATCGCCAGATGGCGGCTGTTGTGGCAAGTGACGCCTATCTGCGCGTCGCGGCCCAGTTCCTCGCGCGCTTCTGCAGGGTCGCCATCCTCTTGCCCCAGATGCACGCCATCCGCCTTGATCCGTTTGGCCAGCGCTATGCTGTCATTGACGATGAAGGCGACGTCATACCTGGCACAGATTTCCTGCATCGGCGCCGCCAGACGGGCGGCTTCATGCTGGTCAATATCCTTCACCCGAAACTGAAAGGCAGCGACAGGTCCGGCAGATAAAGCCGCTTCGAGTTGCGACGGAAAGTCACCGTCAACATTCAATGGAGAAATCAGATAAAGTTGGCAGGCAGGTCTGGTCATATTCGGTTCATAGCGGTGTCGGCAATTCGCTGTAAATGCAAATGCGTACCTTCACCGCTCTCCTGTCGTTTCCGATCCTTGCGGGCTGCATCTCCTTACCCATCGCACAATCTCAAGACCCGTCGAACGCCCGTATCGGGCAGGCAGTCTATGTCGACGGCCCAGTTATAAAGCCTGTCGCGGTCATCGAAGACAGCCGCTGTCCTGCCGAGGTGCAGTGCGTCTGGCCTGGACGGGTTCGGATCAAGGCGCTGTGGATGCGCGCGGATGGACCTAGAGAATTGCTGCTCGCCAGCGACCAACCAATGGCGGTTGCTGACGGCATGATGACACTTTCCGAGGTCCGCCCCGTCCGCCCGAAAAATGGCAAGATCGACGCGAGCAAATACCGCTTCAGCCTCAGCTTTGCGGGTGGTTTGTAGTAACGCTGTTCTTCGCGTTGCCAATCAAGCAATCGAGGCTTTGTAGATCGCTTCGATGGCTTCATCGAGCGAGGCGTCAAATTCATCATCGCTCATCTGGTGACGCAAATCTTCAAGCAGCGCGCGGCTGAAAGACGCAATGATTCCCCTGTTTTTCCCGAGTTCGACACAGGCTTCCGGGCGCTTATAGCCACCAGAAAGTGCAACCACGCGCAGCACTTTGGGGTGCTGCTCCAAAGCATCAAATTTGCCCGCTTCAACCGGCAGCGACAGCTTGAGCATCACCTGCTGGTCCGCGCCCAGCGCGTCAAGCTGCTTCAGTGTTTCTTCGAGCAGGATCGCGTCGCAATCGGCACGGGTTTCGCTCTTGATGTTAACTTCGGGCTCGATCATCGGCATCATGCCGTGTGACAGTACCTGCTGCCCGACCTCAAACTGCTGCGCGACGATGGCAGCAATGCCATCGCGGTTGGCCGAATTAATAACCGAACGTTCTTTGGTCCCAAACACGCCCAGCGCCTTTGAACGTACGAGCAGATCATCCAGTTCCGGCATCGGCTTCATCATCTGCACGCCCCCGAACCCACCAAATCCTTCGTCTTCGAGGCCTTTGTCGATCTTGATGAAGGGCACCACGCCTTTTTCGACTAGCGCCGCGGGGGTCGGCTTGCCGTTGACCGAGCCATCCATTGTGCGTTCAAACAGGATCGCACCAATCACGCGGTCACCAGTAAACGCCGTCGACCGGATGATCCGTGACCGCATATCGTGGATCAGGCCGAACATTTCCTCATCATTGCTCCACGCACCTTCTTCGATACCATAACCTTTGAGCGCCTTAGGCGTCGAACCACCACTCTGGTCGAGTGCGGCAATAAAGCCCTGTCCGGCGGCAATCTTGGCGTTCATGTCAGCGGTGTTCATGGGAGCTCCCTGTTTGTGCATACGTATGTCGCGGCGGCCATTAGCGTTCCATCGCGCAAGTCGCAACCGCTCTATTGGTAAAATTCAGGCTGTTGTTTCGAGCGCTTTCACGCCGGGCAATATCTTGCCTTCCATCCATTCAAGGAAGGCACCGCCTGCAGTCGAAATGAAGGTGAAGTCTTGCGTCACGCCCGCATGCGCCAATGCCGCAACGGTGTCTCCGCCACCTGCAACCGAGACCAGCGAACCTTCCTTGGTGAGCGCGGCAGCCGTGCGAGCCAGCGAAACCGTAGCAGCGTCAAAGGGTTCAATTTCGAATGCACCCATAGGGCCGTTCCAGACCAAGGTGCGGCAATTCTTCAAAACATCGGCCAAAGCCTCAACCGCAGCGGGGCCAACGTCGAGAATCATCTCATCCTCTGCCACTTCATGGACATTGACCGTACGCACGGGCGGATTGGCGCGGAATTCTGTGGCGACAACGACGTCATAAGGCAAATGCACCGTGCAACCGGCAGCATCCGCCGCATCCAAAATGGCATTGGCGGTATCGGCCAGATCATGCTCGCACAGCGACTTGCCGACATTCACCCCGCGCGCGGCGAGGAAGGTGTTGGCCATGCCGCCACCGATGATCAAATGATCGACTTTGGTGACCAGATTGTTGAGGACATCAAGCTTGGAAGACACCTTTGCTCCACCAACCACCGCGGCCACCGGATGCTCGGGCGCGCCCAATGCGGCTTCCAGAGCCTTGAGTTCAGCCTCCATCGAACGACCGGCATATGACGGAAGCAGATGCGCCAGACCTTCGGTGGTCACATGCGCACGGTGGGCTGCCGAAAAGGCATCGTTGACATAGAGATCGCCATTGGCGGCAATTGCCTTCGCCAGTTCGGGATCGTTCTTTTCCTCACCCGCCCAGAAACGGCTGTTCTCGAGCAGTGCGACATCACCATTCGAGAGGATCGAAAGCGATTGCGCAACAACATCGCCATAGATTTCAGGAACGAACATGATTTCGCGTCCCAAAACTTCCTGCAACGCATCCAGCGTCATCGACACCGACATTTCGCTGTGCTTTTGCCCCTTGGGACGGCCAAAATGCGCTAGCAACAGCACCTTGGCACCCTTGGCCGACAGTTCGTTCACGGTCGGCGCAAGCGCGTGCATACGGGTCAGATCGGTAACGCGGCCTTCCGCCATCGGTACGTTCAGGTCGACACGCACCAATGCACATTTGCCGGTGAGGTCGCCGAGGTCGTCGAGGGTGCGAAAGGCCATGACGTTGTCTTCCTTAGAGCAGACCAGCCATCACGCCAGCAGTATCGACCATGCGGTTCGAGAAACCCCATTCATTGTCATACCAGCTGACAACGCGAACCAGCTTGCCTTCCATAACAACGGTCGAGAGGCTGTCGATGGTCGAACTTGCCGGGCAATGGTTGTAATCGATCGAAACCAGCGGTTCGTCCGAATATGCCAATACGCCCTTCAAAGCGCCTTCCGACGCGGCCTTCAGCGCGGCGTTGATTTCCTCAACGCTTGTGTCGCGCGACGGCGTGAAAGTCAGGTCGACAAGGCTGACATTGGGTGTCGGGACGCGGATCGCTGCACCGTCGAGCTTGCCCTTCAGTTCGGGCAGCACTTCGGCAACGGCACGGGCAGCACCGGTTGTGGTCGGGATCATCGACATGCCCGCAGCGCGCGCGCGCCGCATATCCTCGTGGATCTGATCGAGGATTTTCTGGTCGTTGGTATAGGCGTGCACCGTTGTCATCAGGCCGCGCTCGATACCGACGGTTTCGTGAACAACCTTGGCGAGCGGTGCCAGGCAGTTGGTGGTGCAACTGGCGTTCGAGACAATCTTGTCATCTGACGTCAAGACACCGTGGTTGACGCCATAAACGATTGTTTTATCGACATTCTTTGCAGGAGCAGAAATCAAAACGCGCTTGGCGCCAGCGGCCAGATGCTTGCCCGCGCTGTCCCGATCGGTGAAGAAACCGGTGCATTCGAGCGCGATGTCGACGCCGTTCGCACCGTGCGGCAGGTTTGCCGGATCGCGCTCTGCGGTCACATGGATACGCTTGCCGTTGACGATGATGTCGTTTCCATCGGCCTCTACAGTGCCGGGAAATGCGCCATGCACGCTATCGCGTTTGAACAGCAGCGCGTTCGACTTGGCATCAGCCAGATCGTTGATCGCGACCAGTTCAAGATCATGGTCATTCCGTTCAAGGATTGCGCGCGCAACGAGGCGGCCGATGCGGCCGAAACCATTGATCGCAACTTTGGTAGCCATATTAAATACTCCCTTTAAGCTTTTAACTTAGCTTGAATTTTGTTCAATATTGCATCGACCGAGAAGCCAAAATGGTCATAAAGTGCTTCTGCCGGAGCCGAAGCGCCGAAACTGTCAATACCAATGTTGAGGCCATCATTGCCGGTATAACGCTGCCAGCCCAAGGTAACGCCCGCTTCGATCGAAACCTTGAGCGCATCATCGGGCAGGGTATTGGCGCGATAGGCGGCGTCCTGCATGTCGAAAAGCTCCCAGCTGGGCATGGAAACGACATCAGCGCCCTGCCCTGCGGCCTCAAGTGCATCAGCAACCGTCATTGCCAGTTCGACTTCCGACCCGGTCGCGACCAGCACCACCTTGCGCGGTGCGGCGGCGGCACGCAGACGATAACCGCCCTTGGCCGACATATTCTCGCTGATGTCCGTGCGCAGCTGTGGCAGGTTTTGGCGCGACAGTGCGAGCAACGCTGGGCCCTTGCGGTTCTTCAGCGCCAGTTCCCAGCATTCTGCGGTTTCAATCGTATCGCAAGGGCGGAAAACCGTCAGATTGGGCATCGCCCGCAGGCTGACAAGATGCTCGACCGGCTGATGGGTCGGGCCGTCTTCGCCCAGGCCAATGCTGTCATGCGTCATCACATAGACGACGCGTTGCTGCTGGATCGCCGACAGCCGGATGGCGTTGCGGCAATAGTCCGAAAACACCAGAAAAGTGCCGCCATAGGGAATGATCCCGCCGTGCAGCGCCATACCGTTCATCGCGGCCGCCATGCCGAATTCGCGGATGCCATAATAAATGTAGCGGCCCGCATAATCGTCACGCGTCAGCGGGCCGGTCGACTTTGTCTTTGTGTTGTTTGATCCAGTGAGGTCCGCCGAACCGCCGACCAGTTCCGGAACAGCCGCCGTCAACGCTTCCAGCGCCATTTCCGATGCCTTGCGCGTTGCCACCTTTGCCGGGTTGGCGATCAGCGACGCCAGATAGTCCGGCATCGCATTGTTTTGCGGCAAATCACCATTCATACGGCGCATAAACTCTGCGCCATTAGAGTTTGTAGATAAACGACTATTCCATTCCGCTTGTACATTTCCACCACGGCTGCCTGCGGCGCGCCATGCGTCCAGGATATCGGTGGGAACCTCAAATGGCGGATAATTCCAACCCAGTTCTACCCGGGCAGCGGCAATTTCGTCGGCGCCCAGCGGCGAGCCATGCGTCGCGGACGTCCCCTGCTTGTTCGGGGCGCCTTTGCCAATCAACGTCTTGCACGCAATCAGCGACGGACGTCCGTCCGCAATTGCGGCCTCTATCGCCCTTGAAATATCAGCAAAATCATGCCCGTCACAGCTTTCGACATGCCATCCAGTGGCAATATAGCGCGCCTTGATGTCCTCGCTGGTTGAAAGATCGGTGCTGCCGTCAATGGTGATGCGGTTATCGTCCCACAGAACAATCAGGCGGCCAAGCCCCAGATGTCCAGCCAAACCAATGGCTTCGTGGTTGATACCTTCCATCAGGCAACCGTCGCCCGCTATCGTCCAAGTGCGGTGATCGACCAGTTCATCACCAAAAACCGCATTTAGATGCCTCTCGGCAAGCGCCATGCCAACAGCCATGGCCAGCCCCTGCCCCAACGGACCGGTGGTGCTTTCGACGCCTTCAAGCTCGATATTTTCAGGATGACCGGCACATGGGCTGTGCAACTGACGGAAATTACGTATGTTTTCGATGGTTGGGCTGGCATAACCGCTGAGATACAGCGTCGAATAGGCCAGCATCGATCCATGACCTGCCGATAACACGAAGCGGTCCCGATCGGGCCATTTCGGCGCAGAAGCATCATATTTCAGATATTTGGCGTAAAGCACGGTCGCAACATCGGCCATGCCCATCGGCATGCCCGGATGGCCGCTATTAGCCGCCTGAACGGCATCCATCGAAAGCGCCCGGATCGCGTTGGCCATCATCTGAAGATCGGCGGACATGCAAATTACCCCTTTTGCCGCCCTGTAGAGCGGCCCCAGCTCAAGATTTTCATGATGACTGCACGAGTCGGCTCGCGCCTCCTTTGGGGAGCGAGGCGGCACGGGTCAAGCCAAAGTCACCAAGATTTGCGGCGATTGCCAATAGATCGCGCGTTGCCAATCACGCCGATTTTGCTAGTTTGTGCAAAGAACAGGGAACAAGCCATGGCACAACAACAAATGATCGAGGCAATCGGCAGGCTGGAGAGGGTCGTTTCACGGCTGGAACAGGCCAAAATGCCGCAAACATTGTCGACAAACCCTGAACTCGAACAACGCTATTCTGCGCTGAAATCGGCAACCGAACAGGCTGTCGCCGAAATTGACCGGTTGTTGGCACAGGAGGATTCTGCACATGGCTGAGGTCAGGCTGAATATCGTCGGACGCGAATATATCGTTACCTGTCGCGATGGCGAAGAGCAACGTTTGCTCGATTTAGGCACAATGGTTGACAGCAAAGCCCGCGAGGCAGGCGGTAGCGCAGGTGGTCTGAATGAGAGCCGTCAGCTCCTTTTTGCAGCGCTTTTGCTCGCCGATCAGTTGAACGAAGCCAATGGTGGCGTGGCGATGGTGCCCGCCAACAAGGCGATTGACGAGCAAACGGCGTTGAAAATGGCGCAATCACTCGAAAAACTGGCAGAACGTGTAGAATCTTTTGCGTCCGGGCTTGAGCAGACGTCGCAGGACGCCTAGATTGATGATGGCGGGACTGCCCGGCACGAGCTGAAGAGAACATCCCTGAGGCGATAATATCATCCAAGGGAGCTATCCCTGCCCGGGCCACTCTGGTTACAGTGGGGTCCGAAGCACATGGTGCCCACCTGACGTAATGGCGTCAGAGGATATTCCGGAAAACGACCCATGGTGGTTCCGCTACGTTTTTCAAAGGGTTGCAATTGCAGCAGAGTGACGTCAAATCCGAACTGCGACGCGAATTCAGAGCCAGGCGGGACAGTTTCATTGCCAGCCTGAATCGCGGTGAAGCAGAAATTGCTTTCAGCTGCCTCCCCTCCCCACTGGCACAGTTATGTAAACCCGGAAAAGTCGTCGCAGGCTATATTGCGATAGGCTCCGAGGCAGATCCTTCGAAGCTGTTGGCCGCTGCCGTCGAACGCGGATGTGCGCTCGCTTTGCCCCATGTCACCAGCAAGCTTTCGCCGATGCGATTTTTGCAATGGCAGGCAGGAGACCCGCTTGAAAGTGGGCCATTTGGATTGTCGCAACCCACGGCAGATGCGCCGCAAGTGACACCGGATGTCGTGCTCGTGCCGGTTGTTGCCTTCGATGCCAATCTGATGCGGCTCGGCCAAGGTGCCGGGCATTACGACCGTGCATTAAGCGTGTTGGGCAACAGCATCGCTGTCGGTATTGCTTGGTCAGCTCAACAGGCCGATAGTCTGCCTTTAGACCCTTGGGACATGCCTTTGGACGCCGTCCTTACCGAAAGAAGCTGGATCAGCCGATGAACCATCCAAATCCCCCGTCCAAACCCAGCTGGCGCAAGCCCACAGGCATGTTCATTATTTTGGGAATAATCACGCTGCTGGCGTGGGTTATCGGAAGTCAATCTGACGTCATCGGTGGCTGGCCGATCTGGCTGCAGGCAATTGTGTATCTGATATTGGGAACAATCTGGATCGCGCCTTTACGGCCATTGCTGATCTGGATGGAAACAGGAAAATGGCGCGAGTGACGGGGCTCGAACCCGCGACCTCCGGCGTGACAGGCCGGCGCTCTAACCAACTGAGCTACACCCGCTTAATGCGGTGACGGCGCTCCTAGAAGCGGGCGCTCTGGCTGTCAACAGAGAGAATGGAAGAAACGAAATTTTCTTGCGCATCCGCGATAGGCCCACTTGTTCGCCAGCTCTAAATCTTTTGGTGTAGTTTACCATTTCCGTTTGATTTTACAAGATTCGACATCATTGCGGTCATTATTATTATTATATATCAATATCCTATCTGATTAACAGCCCCTACCTTGGCTTAACCATTTCTTGACCCCCTTTTGCGATAAGGGCGTCATGTTGAAGTCCAATTCGTCCTGCAAACGTTTCCGCGACGCATTTCTGCGTCCTGCGGCAGTGTCTGCAATTGCACTCTCAAGCGCCCTGCTTGCGCCTGGCCAAGCGGCCTGGGCTGCAGGCACATTGGCCGGTACTAATATCGAAAATATCGCGACTGCCAGCTACGACACCGGCTCGGGCACGATTGACATCCAGTCGAACACCTCGGTGATCCTTGTCGACGAACTGCTGGACGTCACGGTGGCGAGCAGCGATCCAGGTGACGTACCAACCACGCCGGGCGCGACCAATGCCGTGCTCACTTACCGGGTGACCAACAACGGCAATGGTCCGGAAGCATTTGGACTTACGCCCAATGTTGCGAACAGCGGTGATGATTTTGATCCCACGCTGGCTCAGATCGTCATCGATACTAACAACAACGGCGTTTACGATCCCGGCGTCGATACCGTCTATGTAGCGGGCACCAATGATCCGCTGCTGTCGCCCGACCAGAGCATCACCATATTCGTCCTGACGAATATCGCACCGACCCAAGCCAATGGCGAACGCGCAAATGTCAGCCTAGTTGCTGCTGCGACAACGGGCACGGGCGCACCCGGAACGACATTCGCTGGTGCTGGCGAAGGTGGTGGCAATGCCGTGGTCGGATCGAGCGGCGCGGATGGCGAGGCTAGCGGATTCCTGCGTGTCGACGCTGCATCGGTGGCTCTGGCGAAGTCGGCAACCGTTGCAGATCCCTTTGGCGGTACGAATGCAGTACCCGGGGCCACAATCACTTACACAATTTTGGCGACGGTGAGCGGCGCCGGAACGTTGAACAATCTGGTCATCAATGATCCAGTCCCTGTTGGCACAACTTATGTTGCAGGCAGCATCACCCTACAGGCCGCCAGCCTGACTGACGCAGCAGACGTCGATGCAGCCAATTTCAATGGCACACGTGTGAGTGTTCAATTGGGCAACGTTCCCGCCGGTCAAACCCGCACCGTCACCTTCCAGACAGTTATACAGTGAGCATCGATATGAAAAAGACCATTTTTGCTTTGCTTTCCCTAGTTGCCGCACCCTCGGTAGCTGCGCCGCTAGAATTGGCCAGCGACGTGTTTGTTGAACGCGAACATAAGCGTCCTGACGGTTCGGTTGCTACGATATTGGAGGAACCCAAACTGGTTCTTCCTGGTGATCAATTGGTGTTCGTCGTGCGTTACAAGAATGTCGGCGCACAACCCGCATCCAAATTCACCGTCACAAACCCCATCCCGCGCGCGGTTGCCTTTTCGGGCACCGCCGATGGCACAGAAATCGTGTCGATCGATGGCGGAAAGAACTGGGGTCTTCTGACACAGCTTAAAGTCAGCAAAGCCGACGGCACCTTCCGTCCGGCTCTTCCCGGTGACGTCACGCACGTCAAATGGAATTTGAATCAAACGCTTGCGGTCGGATCGGCCGGCAAGCTCGTCTTTCGCGGGGTTGTACGATGACCTCCACCGAAAACCGTAAGGATTGCTGCGGCAAAAGCAATCAAACCCTCAGTAACAGGAGCATAAGCATGACCAGTAAGCTTAAATTCCTCGTTGCCGCGAGCACCCTTCCGGCTGTCATAATGAACGCGAGTTCCGCTTATGCCGCCGGAACCCTTGTCGGCACCGATATTACCAACAATGTTTCCGTCGCCTATCAGGTAGGCGGCGTCAGCCAAACTGCGGCTACGGATTCGAACATGTTCGAAGTTGACCGCAAAATTTTGTTTACCGTGCAGGAAGATGCCAATGTCACGACCTCGGTCGTGCCAGGTGAGCAAAATGCCTATACGACATTTGTTGTCAGCAATACGTCGAACGATACTCTGGATTTCTCGCTTAACCCGACGCAATTGGGTGGTGGCACGGCGACCCACGGTGGTACCGACGTTTTTGATGTCAGCAATCTGGAAGTTTTTGTCGATAGCAATGGCAACAACCAATATGATTTTGGCGTCGACACAGCGACCACAATCAACGATCTGGCTCCCGACACGTCGGTTCGTGTCTTTATTGTTGGAGACGTTGCGCTGACCCAGACTAATGGTCAGGTTGCAGGTGTCACGCTTTCGGCAACCGCTCTGAATAGCAACAACACGGCAATCACCGCTGCGACCGACGCAACGGCCAATACTGATGGCGTTGAAACCATCTTTGCCGACACGGGCCGTGACGGCATTGAATCGGATGAGGACGATTTCACAGTCAGCACTGCAAGCCTGACTGTCACCAAATTGAGCCGTGTCGTTCGCGATAACCTCAATGGTGCGGGAACCAGTGCAGATGCAACCAATCCGAAGGCCGTGCCTGGCGCGACCGTCGAATATTGCATCGTTGTTGCAAACACGGGTTCACAGACGGCGACCAATGTTGCCGTATCGGACGATCTTTCGCTCGTTCCCGACGTTACTTTTGATGCAAGCTTCACGCCCGCGACCGACGGCACTGTCGTTAGTGGTAATACCTGCACGGCAGGCGGTGGAACAGGCTCATTCGCCAGTAACATCGTGTCAGGCACGCTGACCAACATTGCTGCGGGCCAAACCCGTACGCTGGTTTTCCGCGTAACCATCGATTGAGGAAAAAGGGGGCGGCGGGCAGCTGTTCTGCCTGTCGCCCTCACTTCTTATGAGCACGTTAACCACATCCGTTATCTTCCGCGCCGGAACGCTGGCGGCAGCTACCCACTTGGCTGCCGCCTGCCTTCCCGCGCATGCGCAAAGTTTGCCGAATATCATCAGCAACACCGCGCAGGCCGAATGGACATCGGGCGGACAAACGCTATCGCGGCCCTCGAACAGTGTTGATATCGTTGTGGACCGATCCAATCCGCAACCAGCCACGCTCGAAGTCTTACATTTTACGAATTCCGGCACTTCTAGCTCGGTTCCTCTTCCACAAACCATGTGCCGAGGAACAAACGGGCTTCAACCGGTCAATCTACAGGGCGTTTTTGCCGGATATTCGACAAATCCGGCCTCAATAACGCCCGCAACGGCCATTCGGGCGGGCGAACCACTTGTCTTGAAGGTCATCGCACCGGGCCAGAACACAAATCCAGGTGCGATCGACAGTTTTGAAGCGCAGATTGTAACCGATAGCGGCGATAGCGAGCGCATCACGCTGACCGAGTCAGCGGCGAACAGCTCAACTTTCTACGCATTAATCAACACCAAGGCCGCACCGCCGGCAGCTGTGCAGGGCGATTGCGTTTTGTCGGTCCGTCCGGGCGATCAGCTGCATTTCGACCTTGGAAACGCGCAAAATGGCACTCCGATTGCCGGCGCTGATGTCGACATCTTGGTTGATCCCTTTGGCTTGACCTTTGATAGTGCTGACGGAACGGCCGTTAACGGCACCCAAGTTACGATTGTCGATGCCATTACAGGACTTCCGGCGCAGGTTTTCGGTGACGACGGGGTATCTACATTCCCGAGCACGATTGTCGCAGGCAGCACTGTTACCGACGGTAGCGGCGCAACCTATGCCTTTTCGCCAGGATTCTACCGATTTCCGTTCCTCAGACCGGGCGATTATCGCCTCGTTATCGGCCCACCGGCGCCCTACACTCATCCCTCGGTGGCAACCCCTGCCGAGATCGCTCTGCTAACGCGGCCAGATGGCGGCCAGTTCGTAATCGCGCCGGGATCTTACGGTGGGATCATCACATTGAGTGACCCGGCGCCGGTGCGCATAGACGTTCCTATGGATCGCCCGGGAGGCAGCCTGCAATTGCGCAAAACGACCTCTGCGGTAACCGCAATGCCGGGCGACGTGGTGCAATATCGCATCGAGGTGCGAAATCCCGATCGCTCACGAAATAGCGGGCCGGTGACGGTTACCGATATATTACCTAATTCCATGCGGTTACGCCTCGAAAGCGTGCGTTACAATGGCGTGCAGGTAGCTGCCACAGCCGCTGCCGATGGGTCGCAATTTTCAGTCTCGCTGCCTCCACTTTCGGGCGGCGCTTCAGGTCTCTTAACCTATTTGGCAGAAGTTCGGGTCGATGCCCGTCCCGGTGATGCAATCAATCGTGCTTCTGCGCGCGATAACCGAGGTGCTGCCAGCGAAACCGTTGACGCGGCCATCCGTATCGTTCGCGACGGCATTTCAGAGCGATTTACGCTTATCGGACGTATTACCGAAGGCGGCTGTTCGGTTGACCCACGTCAAGCGAAGGGCATCGCAGGCGTCCGTGTGATGCTGCAGGATGGCAGCTATACTGTTACCGATCAGGACGGCCGTTACCATTTCGAAGGCCTTGTGCCCGGCCTGCACGTGGTTCAAGTTGACCCAACAACGTTCCCGCTCGATCAGGCTCCGGTTGACTGCGCCAAGAACACGCGCAGCGCTGGAAACGCCATCTCGCGTTTCGTCGAAGGACGGGGAGGCAGCCTGAAACGTGCCGATTTCCGCGCAAAACGGGTCGCTCCGCGTGAAAATTCCGCTCAAAAGGCTATCCCCCTCCCAGTTGCAGCTACCGACCAGGAAGCAGCAGGTGCAGAACGCGACTGGTTTGCCGGACAACAGCCGGGCATCGGCTTCCTCTTCCCCGAAACCGGCCACAATCCGCGCGTCAAAACGATCCGCGTTGCTTTCAAGCATCTCCCACGCCAAAAAGTCGAACTGTCAATCAATGGCAAGCCGGTCGATCCGCTGAATTATGACGGCACCAAGAAGAGTGCGGACGGTAAAATGCGTGCAGCAATCTGGCGCGGTGTAGCCATTCAGGAAGGCAACAACCGTCTGGTTGCGAAGGTTACCGACAATGACGGCAACCTGATCGAAACAGTCGAGCACAATGTCTATTACGCCAATGCGCCCATCAATGCGCAATTTGTGAAGGACAAGTCCGTTCTTCTCGCCGATGGCGTCACTCGTCCGCGTATTGCCGTTCGCTTGACCGACCGTAACGGCAAACCGATCCCGCATGGCGCTGTTGGCGATTTCCAGGTCACCGATCCTTATCGCGCTGCGGTTGAAATTGACGCGCAGCAGGCCCAGCAGCTCTCCGGCCTCGAACGTGCCGCCCCCGTCTGGCGCGTGCATGGCGACGAAGGCATCGCCTATATCGAACTCGAACCGACCACAGCTTCGGGCACCGTTGCGATCACGCTTCCCTTCCAGGATGGCGAAGTGAAGCGCACACAACGCATCGAAACCTGGCTCGATCCAGGCGACCGCCCCTGGACCGTGGTTGGCTTTGCAGCCGGCACGCTGGGCTTCAACAAGCTTGAGGAAGGCCTTGAGGATCTGGTTGGCGAAGACGATCAACTGAACGTCGATGGTCGCATCGCGCTCTACGCCAAAGGTCGTGTAAGCGGAAAATGGCTGATGACGCTGGCTTATGACAGCGACAAAAAGGCTGATGACACCCGCTTTGCCGGCACCATCGACCCGCGCCGTTATTATACCGTTTATGCAGACCGCAGTGAGCAGCGTTACGACGCCGCATCGATCCGTCGTCTGTACCTGAAGCTCGAACGTCCGCAATTCTACGCCCTGTTCGGCGACTATCAGACCGGCATCGATGAGCCCGAACTGGCTCGCTATCAGCGCAGCTTCAACGGCATCAAAGCCGAATATCGCAGCGACGAGGTGCACGCACAGGCCTTCGCCGCCGACACCCCCTATCGCTATCGCCGCGAAGAAATCCAGGGAACCGGCCTGACCGGCCCCTATGCCCTCGCCGCGCGCGATATCCTTGCGAACAGCGAGCGCATCACCATCGAAACACGTGATCGCCTGCAGTCGAACATCATCATCGACCGCAAAAACCTTGTGCGCCATATCGACTATGACATCGACTATCTCGCCGGAACGCTGCGTTTCCGTGAACCCATCCTGTCGCGTTCGAGCGGTCTCAACCCGCAGTTCATCATCGCCGAATATGAAGTCGATGGCATTGGCAAGCGTGTCAACAATGCGGGCGGCCGCGTCAAATGGCAATCGCCGGACCAGAAACTGCAGATTGCGGCGACCGCGATCCATGACGAAACCGATACCGACAAAACCAATCTTGTCGGCGCGGATGTCCGTTATCGTCCGACCACCAACACCGAACTGCGCGCCGAATTTGCCGCGACCGATGGCAAAGCCAATGCAGGCAGCACAACCACCGATGCTGGAGGCGCTTCGGCTGTTCTGCTCGAAGCCGAACATCATGGTTCGAAATTCGATCTGCTGGCCTACTATCGTCGCCAGTCGGCCCGCTTCGGCGTCGGCCAAACCAATCGTAGCGAAGTTGGAACTGAGAAGTTTGGTCTCGATGGCCGCTATCGTCTGACTGACAAACTGTCGATCTCGGCAATCGGCTATCAGGAAGATTATATCGAAACTGGCGCTCGTCGCATCGCGGGCTCTACTGAGCTCGAATATCGGAACGACAAAGCTTCTCTGCGCGCCGGTATCACCCATGCCGACGACACGCTGGCTGACGGCACAACCAACAAATCGACTCTGGCGCGCATCGCCGGGTCGTACAAGGTTACCAGCAAACTCGAACTCGACGCACAGACCGAATTCGCACTTGGCGGCGAAGACGAAAGCATCGACTTCCCTGCCCGCCATCGCCTCGGTGCGCGGTACGCGATCCGCAACGATATCGCGCTGGTCGGTAGCTATGAAATTGCCAAGGGTGAGAATATCGACGCTCGCACGGCACGTATCGGCTTTGATATCGCCCCCTGGGCTGGCGGCCGCATCGTTGCGAGCGCTAACCAGCAGGATATTGGTGAATTCGGAGCCCGCAGCTTCGCATCTTATGGCCTCGCACAATCGTTCAAGATCAACGACAAATGGTCGGTCGACTTCACGCTCGATGGCAACCAGACCATCGGCGGTTTTGATCGCAGCGATGTGATCAACCCGCTGCAGCCAGTTGCTTCCGGCGGATTCCTGGGCAGCGATGGCACGCTGACCGAAGACTTTGTCGCTGTTACCGGTGGTGCCAGCTATCATGGCGAACGTTGGAGCTGGACCGGTCGTGCCGAATGGCGTGATGGCGACACGACCCAGCGTTATGGCCTGACGACCGCTATTCTGCGCCAGATTGGCGAAGGCAAAGCTGTCGGTGGAGCGCTCAACTGGTTCAAGGCAAAGCAGAACGGCGGCGCATCAACGACAACGGCACAGGCCGAAGTCAGCTGGGCCAACCGCCCCTCGGGCAGCCAGTGGTCGTTCCTCAACAAGACCGAATATCGCTATGACGCAGTCAAGAACGCAACCGCAGGCCTTCCCGGCCCGGTCGGTGGCGCGCCGTTGCTGGTGAGTGGAGACGTAAAGTCGACCCGCATCATCAACAGCCTGTCGGTCAACTACACCCCGATCGACGAACGCGATGGCAACTTCATCGAACGCGGCGAATACGCGCTTTTCTGGGGCACCCGCTACAACACCGACCGCTTTGGCGCGGACGATGTGAAGGGCTGGAGCAATGTTGTCGGCGCGGATCTGAAGTTCGACCTGTCGGATGTCGCTGATATCGGTGCCTCTGGCACGGTGCGTATCGGCTCCGGTGGGCAGAATATCGCCTGGTCGGGTGGACCGACGCTGACTGTGACGCCATTCAAAAACGCCAATGTAACGCTCGGCTATAACTTTGTCGGCTTCGAAGATCGTGATTTCGAAGAGGCGCGCTACACCCGCAGCGGCCCCTTCCTGACCTTCAAGCTGAAGTTCGACCAGACCAGCTTTCAGGGCCTGGGGCTGTAAGCCCTAGTCTGCAAACAGCAGAACGGGCGTTTCGACCAGTTTTTTGAGCGCTTGAACATAGCTGGCTGCATCCCAACCATCGACAACACGGTGATCGCAGCTGATGGACAGGTTCATCAGTTTGCGTGCCTCTATCGCATCACCTACGAAAACCGGGCGTTCGACGATCTTGTTCGGGCCGATAATCGCCACTTCGGGGCGGTTGATGACGGGCGTGGTCGCAATACCACCCAGCGGTCCAAGTGACGTAACCGTCAAAGTTGACCCGGATAGCTCTTCGCTCTTTGCAGAACCATTGCGAGCTTCGTTGGCTAGTCTATTGATTTCAATTGATATCTGCCAGACATTCTTGTCTTGGGCGTTACGAATAACCGGTACCATCAAGCCTGCGTCGGTTTGCGTCGCCATACCGAGATGCACCGAGCCATAGCGCGTAACGACGCCTGCTTCGTCATCATAACGGGCATTGATCATCGGAAAATCGGGCAATGTCTTGCAGATCGCGACGATCAAGAAGGGCAACATGGTCAGCTTGGGCCGGTTGCCGCGATTGGCATTCAGATCCGCACGCATCGCTTCCAATGCTGTGACGTCAAATTCCTCGACATAGCTGAAATGCGGGATGTTGCGCTTTGACGCTGCCATATTTTCGGCAATGCGGCGACGCATGCCGATGACTTTGACCACTTCATCGGCGCGCTTAGCCGATGCGCCTGGCGCTCGGTAGCCCTGCCCCGATCCATAGCTAAGAAAAGCATCCAGATCGGCGTGGCGCACATGCCCGCCCGACGTCTTGACGTCACTCAACTCAACACCAAGCTCTTTCGCACGTGCCCTAACCGCAGGAGAAGCCGTGATTTTCTCATGCTTCATGGCAATAGGTGCTGCGACTAGCTCAGGCTTGGGGGCTTCAGCTGGTGCTTTGACTGGTTCGGCTGGAGGCGGCGGCGAAACTGGCTCTGTCACCACTTTGGGCGCCTCAGCAACAGGTTTAGGTGCGGTTTCTTCATTGCCCGCACCTTCAGTTTCGATCTCTACGAGCATCGAGCCAATGGCGATTACGTCACCAGCCTCGCCTGCTACCGCAGTCACGATACCCGCTACCGGACTTTCCATTTCCACGGTCGCCTTGTCGGTCATCATGTCCGCCAGCGGCTGATCTTCCTCGATCCGATCGCCTACCGCCACATGCCAGGCAACGATTTCAGCCTCGGCAATGCCTTCTCCAATGTCCGGCAGCTTGAATGTGAACTTACCCATGACGTCAGTCCTTCATGATCTTTTCAATGGCACTGGCAATGCGAACGGGGCCGGGGAAATAGGCCCATTCGAGGCTGTGCGGATAGGGCGTATCAAAGCCGGTAACGCGCTCAACAGGCGCTTCGAGGTGATAGAAGCAGCGTTCCTGCACGAGTGCAGCCAATTCCGCACCAAAACCGCTGGTACGGGTGGCCTCGTGAACTACCAAGCAGCGTCCGGTCTTTTTTACTGATTGTTCAATTGCTTCCACATCCAATGGCAGAAGTGTTCTTAAGTCAAGGATGTCGGCATCAATGCCCATTTCGGCCACAACCATCTGCACCACATGCACCATCGTACCATAGGTCAGGATAGTCAGTGCTTCACCCTCGCGCGCAACCCCGGCTTTGCCCAGTTCGATGCGGTAATAGCCTTCGGGAACCGCGCTTGCGGCATGTTTTGACCAGGGCTCGACCGGGCGGTCGTAATAGCCGCTGAAAGGCCCGTTGTAGATGCGCTTGGGCTCGAAGAAGATGACCGGGTCATTATCCTCGATTGCCGCAATCAACAGGCCCTTGGCGTCATAGGGGTTGGACGGAACCACCGTTTTGATGCCACAGACATGGGTGAACAGGCTTTCGGGCGATTGGCTGTGCGTTTGCCCCCCAAAAATCCCGCCGCCAAAGGGCGATCGCACCGTCATCGGGCAGATGAAATCTCCGGCAGACCGATAACGCAGGCGCGCGGCTTCACTGACCAGCTGGTCGAGGCCGGGGTAGATATAGTCAGCAAACTGTATTTCGGGCACCGGACGCAGGCCATAGGCCGCCATGCCGACACCAGCGCCAATAATGCCGCATTCGCTGATCGGGGTATCGAACACGCGGGTCTTGCCATGCTTGGCCTGAAGCCCCGCTGTCGCGCGGAAAACGCCGCCAAAATAGCCGATATCCTCCCCCATCAGGACGACATCAGGATCGCGATCAAGCATGATGTCGAGCGCGCTATTGATCGCTTCGATCATGTTCATGGTTTTGGTGTCGCTCATCATTTCGGCTCCCATTCAGGGCCGAATTTGCGGTGCTGCTCGGCAATCATCTGTTCGCACTGCTCTTTCAAGTGCCAGGGCATTTCCTCAAACACATCCTCGAACATCGTCTCGAACGGCTGGTGCATACCATGCCCCAATATGCCGTTCGCCTCGGCCTCTTTCTGGGTCTTCTTTACTAGATCGGCGAGTTCATCATGCTGCGCCTGATGTTGCTCGTCGCTCCATTCGCCAAGCAGGATGAGGTGTTTTTTCAGCCGTTCGACAGGATCGCCCAGCGGCCATTTTTCAAACTCTTGTGCAGCACGATAGGCACCCGGATCGTCCGAGGTTGAATGGCCTTCGGCGCGATAGGTGAAATATTCGATGAAGGTCGGGCCGTTATTGGTCCGCGCCCGGTCCGCAGCCCAGCGCATCGCAGCATAGACGGCCAACGGATCATTGCCATCCACCCGCAGCGAGGCAATGCCATAGCCCAACCCGCGCGCCGCAAAGGTCGTGCGTTCGCCACCTGCGATGCCAGAGAAGGAAGAGATCGCCCATTGGTTGTTGACCACTTGCAGGATGACTGGCGCGTTATAGACCGCCGCAAAGGTCATGGCACTATGGAAATCGCCTTCCGCCGTCGACCCCTCACCGCACCAGACTGCGGAAATGCGAGTATCTCCGCGCGAAGCGCTTGCCATCGCCCAGCCCACGGCCTGCGGATATTGCGTCGCCAGATTGCCCGAAATGGTGAAAAAGCTGCACTCAGGCGCCGAATACATGATCGGCAGTTGGCGACCCTTCAGATGATCCTGACTGTTTGAATATATCTGGTTCATCATCCGCACGATCGGATAACCGCGCGTCAGCAAAATGCCCTGCTGACGATAACTAGGAAAGCACATGTCGTCGCTGGCCAACGCCATTGCAGTCGCGACCGAGGTTGCTTCCTCACCTGTCGATTTCATGTAAAAACTGGTCTTGCCCTGCCGCTGCGCGCGGAACATGCGGTCATCAAATGCGCGGGTGAGCATCATGTTTCGAAGCATCAGGCGCAACTGATCGGCATCGAGGTTTGGGTTCCAACTGCCTTTTGCCTGATGGTCATCGTCGAGAACACGCACCAGCCCGAATGCAAGCGACTGGATGTCCGCGGGCAGAGAGGCTTCATCGGGACGCGTTATTGAATCAACAGGCGGAACAGCGACATCACTGAAATCAGCTTCGTCACCGGGACGAAACTTCGGCTCGGGAATATGCAGCCGCAACGGCGCAAGATTGGACTTTTTGCCTGTCATCGCTTCCTCTCGTACCCTTCACAGGGCTCCACGCGAATCACATTTGTTTGTTGTCCGCTCTTGTTAGAATATTTCAAACTCCTTTTTAGGTCAATATCGCTGACCTATACCGCCACGGGCGCGGAAATATGGGCTTGCGGGTGATAATCGAACACCTCGAAATCTTCGATCTCATAGCCGAAGATGCTGTCGGGTTTTCGCAGCAGGTGTAATTTGGGATCGCCTGCAGGCTGGCGCGACAATTGCTCTTCGACCAGCTCGGCATGGTTCAGGTACAAATGCACATCCCCACCCTGCCAAATTAGTTCGCCCGGCTCATAGCCGCATTGCTGCGCCAGCATGCGGATCAGCATGGAGGCCGCAAAAACATTGAAACCAAAACCCAGCCCCAGATCGCACGACCGCTGGAAAAGCAATCCGCTCAACACGCCGTCGGCGACATGAAACTGATAGGTTTTGTGGCAGGGTGGTAGCGCCATCCGGTCAAGCTCGGCAACATTCCAGCCTTCGAAAATGTGCCGACGCGATCCCGGATTACTCTTCAGGCTCTGCACCAGCAATTCGATCTGGTTGATGCCCTTTTCAGCACGACGATAAAGCCCCTGCCCGGCATCCTCATATTTGGGCCAGTTGACCCATTGCGCGCCATAAACCGGACCAAGATCGCCCCATAAATCGGCAAAATTGATGTCATCGACGATCCGCTGCTCAAAATCCTCTTGGGAAATAGCATCTCCAGTTTCACGCCGATAACGTTCGAGCGGCCAATCGGTCCAGATACGCACCTTTTGCTTCAATAGATTGCGGATATTGGTATCGCCCGTGAGGAACCACAGCATCTCCCGCGCCGCAGTTTTCCAGAAGATGCGCTTTGTGGTCAGCAAGGGAATAGCATTATCAGTCAGCGAAAAGCGCATAGTCGCGCCGAATAGCGAGCGCGTGCCCACACCGGTGCGGTCTTCCTGCACCGCGCCTTCGGTCCAGATGCGGCGCATCAGGTCCAGATATTGGTCTTCATAGTGGCTCATTCAGAGCGCCTTCCCCGTCGAGTCTGTATGCGTCGAAGCTATTCGCAGAACGCGCAATCGGCAATGGCCAGATTATTGCATCTTTACGCTTGAAAGGCTGGAACCGCCCTTCTATAGGCACCGCCTGCCTTGCCGGTCCTAGACCGGCTTCAAGCATCGGTCGGGGAATAGCTCAGCCTGGTAGAGCACTGTCTTCGGGAGGCAGGGGCCGGAGGTTCGAATCCTCTTTCCCCGACCATTTGCTCCATTTTGGTACATTCGTTACCGCGATTAACCATTCCTTGAGATTGCCCCTCTATCGCGATGCTCATGCATGCGCGCATAGTCATTGTGGACGACAGATCAACGAATCTGCGCATTTACGCACAGTTCGTGTCGATGATGGGCGCGGGCTTCACATCTGTTTGTTTTCAAAGCGCAAAAGAAGCACTTGTCTGGTTGGAAAATGAAACGGCCGACCTGCTGATTGTCGATTATCGCATGCCGGAAATGACCGGTGCCGACTTTATCCGGCAGATCCGCAACCGCCCCGACAGCCATAACATTCCCGCTATCGTCATCACTGCTCGTCAGGATCGCGAATGCCGCATCGCTGCGCTGGACGCAGGCGCAACCGATTTCCTGCAAAGCCCGGTAACCCACTCCGAATTCAAGGAACGGGCCGAGTTGTTGATCGGTCAGCACCGTAAACGTCGCGAGATTGAAAGTCGCACTGCTTCAAACTCTGCAACCACCGATGAACGCAACGAACAAACCGGCGGCAAGTCGATGCTGGAACAGATCATCGACACCACGCCGGTGATGATCATCGCGACCGACCGTAACGGGAAGATACTGTTCATCAACAGCTATCAATCCGCAATGCTGGGCCAAGACACGGAGCAACTTGTAGGTCATTCGATAAATGACATATTCGAAGCCCATCTTGCCGAGCGCGAACAACGGCGCAACGCGCTCATCATCGACGGCGCCCAATCGATCCCGAATTATGAGGAAGTTTTCGTCAGCGACGGCGTACAACTGACTTTCCACTGCAACAAATCACCTCTGCTGAACAAAGATGGTCAGGTGATCGGCGTGCTAACCTCTGCAGTCGACATTACCGCGCGCAAATTTGCCGAGGAGCACCGCGCGCATCTGGCGCTGCATGATTTGCTGACCGGATTGCCTAACCGTGCGCTTTTGGCCGAACATATGCGCCAGACGATCGAAGAATGCAGCGCCACGGGAAATAAAGCTGCCCTCCTGCTGGTCGATCTCGATCGGTTCAAGGTGATCAACGATACCCGCGGACATCAGGCAGGCGACACATTGCTTAGGCAGGTTGCTGAACGCATAAACAGCGCACTTGATGCTAACGAACTCGCGGCGCGCATTGGCGGCGACGAATTTGCAATCATTCTGCGAAATGTCGAAAGCGTTGAGGATGTGAGCAGCAAATGCCACCATCTTCTATCGCAGATCGGCAAGCATTATGCCATTGGCGATTCTGACCAGCGGATCGGAGCCAGTATCGGCGTGGCGATGATCCCTGACGACAGCAATTCGCCCGATGAACTGCTGCGCCTAGCCGATCTTGCCATGTACGAAGCCAAATCAAGCGGGCGGAACTGCCACTGTTTCTTCTCGCCCGAGCTAAACCAGATCGCCCAATTCAATGCCGGCGTCGAAGCGGACCTTCGCCGGGCTATTGAGAATGACGAGCTCTTCCTGGAATATCAGCCCATCGTTGAGGCGCAGAGCAGTGCCTACGCAGGGCTGGAAGCACTATTGCGGTGGCAACACCCGACACGCGGGCGGTTGATGCCAAGCGAGTTCATGCGCGTTGCTAATGACTCGGGCCTGATCGATCGGATCGGTCAATGGGTGATCGATGCAGTCTGTCGCCAGATTTCCGAATTTGATAGCGAGGGTATTGCCCTTCCGCATATTGCAATCAACGTTTCTCCACGCCAATTTCAAGCGGGTAGACTGTGCGAGGAAATCCTTGGGAAAATCGCGCAGTATAATATTGAGCCCGGTCAGCTCGTTGTCGAAATTACGGAAGAGCTCCTCCTAGATCAGAGCAGCCAATTGATGGACCAACTGCGCAGTTTGCGCCAAAATGGCATCGAATTGTCTATCGATGATTTCGGCACGGGCTATTCTTCGCTACAATATCTGCGCGATTTGCCCGCCAATCGTTTGAAAATTGATCAGACTTTCGTTTCGCGGATCGAACATTCGGCGACCGACAGAGCAATCATTTCGACCATTGCCCACTTGGCGCATGCGCTGAATATGCGCGTCGTCGCCGAAGGCGTGGAAACGGAGGCGCAACGCATGTTGCTGCGGGCATCCGGATGTGACGAGCTGCAGGGCTATCTCTTCGGTCGTTCCCTTTCAGTCGAACAACTGAAAGCGATTTTCGGGCCATCGATTGCGGCGGCGCAACCGTGAGACGATTCCTTCCCCAAAAGGGCAGTCTGGCCCCCGAACAGGAAATCCTTCTAAACCGGATGGTTTTGGGTAGCACGGCAGGAACTGCCGTCTACTTTCTTGCATCCAATATCTTCATATTGGAAGCATTTCTCGTTTATCTCTCCTTGAACTCTGCGCTATTCATGATGCGTCGAGCCAATGTCTGGAAACAGGAACGGCGTTGGATCGCTGGACTCCTTCTAGATGTCGGGATGGCCTTCGCCGTCATGATGCATTCGGCGGAATCGATGTCCTTTTTCTACCCCCTTTTCCTGTGGGTGATATTGGGCAACGGTTTCCGTTTTGGCGTGCGATATCTCGTGATCGGTTCGGCGCTCGCCGTGGCCGCATTTAGTACCGTCGTGTTTACCACAAGCTATTGGGAACCGAACCGGACGCTCGGTATAAGTTTGATATTGGCGCTGATCGTCATTCCTGCTTATTGCTCTACCCTGATCAAGAAGCTGTCACTGGCGAAAGAAGCTGCCGAATCCGCCAATCGGGCCAAGGGCTACTTCCTTGCGAGCGTTAGTCACGAGTTGCGCACGCCGCTCAACGCGATCATCGGCTATGGCAATCACTTGCGCCAAATGGCGATGCCCAAAAACCAGCATGACATGGTCGAAGCCAGCGTGCTTGCAGGCGAACATTTGTTGCACCTCATCGATCAGTTGATTCAGATCGCCCGCAGCGACAGCAACGCCACTCAAGTCGTGATGCGCCCGTTGCGGATAACCGAATTGCTTACCGAGATGCGCGACATCATGCTCGTTAGGGCGGACGATAAGTCGATCGGTCTGCAGATCGCAGCCGAACCGATGAGCGACCGTATCGTCGACGGACCGGCTGATATTATCCGCAATATTCTTCTGAACCTAGCCGGCAACGCCATAAAGTTTACTGAAGCCGGGGCTGTTTCGGTCAATGCCGGGCTGCGCGAAACTGACGGTAAAACAACCTTGTGGTTCAGCGTCAGTGATACCGGAATCGGTATTGCAGAAGACGCAATGGGTAAGATTTTCGAGCCGTTTCAACAAGCTGACGATACGGTGATGAATCGCTTTGGGGGCACTGGCTTAGGCCTCGCAATATGCAAACAGCTTTTGACGCAAGTAGGCGGGCAAATCAGGGTCGATAGCGTCATCGGTAAGGGCAGCACATTCACGGTGGAACTGCCCGTGTCTTTGGCAGAAGCCGAAAATGGGCCTTATGACAATGAATATGGAGCCCCGGTAAAAATACTCGCACTTGGAATGTTTGAGCATGAGCTGCTCGCAAAAGCGCAAAATGCAGGCAATTATCTGGTAAAGAATATCAGCTGCCACGGCCCTGATGATCTCGAAAAGGCGGTAGCTTCGCTCGAACTGTCCAGCTTTGACATTGCCATGATCGACGATCGTGTAGCCAATAAACTGGACGCGGAATCGACAGTTTGGAATCTGTTCACAGAGGCAGAAGTCGCGGCGGTTCTGATCTCTCACGATGTCGAGCCTGACCTTGGAGAGATTGAATTGCGGGCTGCTTTT
This sequence comes from Sphingorhabdus sp., assembly GCF_040079335.1. Lineage (GTDB taxonomy): Bacteria > Pseudomonadota > Alphaproteobacteria > Sphingomonadales > Sphingomonadaceae > Sphingorhabdus_B. Next base: position 53,466 of record NZ_JBEBKL010000001.1, on the reverse strand, counting down.
GCCACCGTAATACCTGCAGATGCCAGCTTTAACGAGCTTAGGAGCGCAATCAGGATTGGTTGCTCTTTTGCCCACAAACCGCATTTCGATGAACGATCATCTTCGAATCAACCAGCTGAGCCGGCAGTATATAATCCACGATCGGTGTTGGTCGCTGATGACAACCGGACTAACCGGAACATATTGACGGCCATTCTCGAAGCAGCGGGACATAAGGTAACGCAAGTTTGCGATGGCGATGAAGTTCTCGAAATCCTCGAGAAGGAGAAGTTCGATATCCTCCTGCTCGACGTTAACATGCCGCGCCTGAACGGCATCGACGCTTGCCGGATGTGGCGCCAGATCGAAGGCAATCGCGCGCATCTTCCGATCGTAGGCGTAACGGCAGACGCGACTACAGAAACAGAGACTCGTTGCCTTGGCGCCGGTATGGACCTGCGCTTAACCAAGCCGATCAATGCGGCGCTCTTGCTTGCTACGATTGAGAAATGCTGCGGAAATACGCAGTCTGCGCTTATAATTCCCGACAGCAAACAGGACCCCTTTAAAGTCGTTGTTCCGTTGGAACGGAGCACGGGTAACGTTTCTGACGACAGGGCAATCGATAGCGGTCACATGGATTATTTGGCATCAATCGGGGATGCAGGCTTTGTCGAAAGCATGATCGAGGGCTTTATCGAGGACTCGATGGAAAGCAGTGCTACGATGCTGCAGGCACTCGCCGAAAAAGACCCTGCGCTGTTCCGCTTTGCGGCACATGCATTCAAAAGCGCTTCGAACAATATCGGCGCAACACAACTCGCCGCTTTGTGCAGCAGGCTAGAGAAAATCACCGAAGCGGAGTTCGGAGAAATGGGTCGAACCTATTTTGCTCAGGTCGAAAAGGAACTGGACCGCGCTAAAAGCGAACTCGGATCTGCCAAAGCGCAACAGCCACCCAGAGCAAAATCGATCTAGATTGGCGATAAAGTCCGCCGGATACGCCGTTCTTGCGCATCCGCCAGACGCTCCATCTTGCGGACATCGGCGTCGGTCAATGTCATAGCTGTTTCGGCCCAAACCGTCGTTATTCGCATCAGTTCATCAAGCTCCACCGGATCCGCAGCCCGGCGCGCACGATATACCGCACGCTCAGCGGCGAAGCGGTTGCGATTGCGTTGGCAATATTCGACAATAGCGGACTCACCCTGCCCATCCTCGGCAAGTATGTCGACGATGCCAAGCTCGTACAACTCTTCAGCGGTGTAGATTTTGCCTTCCAGAATGAACTGCTCCGCCATTTTGCGGCCTACACGACGCAGAAGAAAACTATATGCGCCCATTCCCGGAAAGAGATTGAACACAATCTCTGGCAGACCAAGCCGAGCGCTGCGTTCGGCGACCAATATGTCAAAGGCAAGCGCATGTTCAAACCCGCCACCCAAGGCGTCGCCCTGCACTAGCGCCATCGTAATGATCGGAGCGCCGAATGCGTTGGCGTTGGCAAATTGCATGCGAACACAGGTTTCCGCATATTTACGCATTGCACCAAGATCGCGCGTTCGGATGCATTCGGCAAAATGCCGCAAGTCACCGCCTAAATTATATATTCCTGGAGTCTTTGACCCACAGATGAAATAGCGCAGATCGTCCGGTCCGCCATTTGCCGGTCGCGCATAATTATCGGCGATCCAGTCTTGCACCTCCTGCACTTCGGCACCCAAGCTATAGGTATAGCTCGGCCTTCCGCGCTGGTTCATGAAGCACCAGAACATTTGATCGGCCTTGTCGTGGCGAACGATGATTTCATCAAACTGTCGACCCACAATCGACGAACCGAACTGTTCTCCGGTGCCGAATTGCGGCCGAGAAAAATCAACAGCCGTGCGGGGTGAGCCCTCAGACATAGGGTTATAGGTAGCCATTTCGCTCCTTATGCGACCTTGTGCCTGGCCACCCCAACCGGCACTTTGTTCATAGCACAAAATGCATAGGGGCAAGGGTAAAAAGTGGTTAACCGTCCAAATAGGTCAACTATAGCCAAATTCTGCCTTAAAGAACGCGAGGTCAACCACCTCCCGAATGCTTTTTGTTGAAGCGGGATACACCTCGCGACATCGCCTATTTGCCGCCAGACTGCATGGCCAAACTACGCGAACAGTGCAGAAACCATCTCAGATCATGCGCTCGGCAACCAACGCGCCGTAGGGACCAATTTTCCAGTCACCAGCTGCGTGCAACTGCTCAATCGTCCGCCATTGCTCCGAGATATTGGGCTCCCAATGCACGCTTTGACCACCCATATTGAACAGACACAATATCGTCTGATGCTGGCTCTTTCGTTCGAAGGCCAAAATTGGGTCTTGCGCATCTACAACGCGGATGTCGCCGCTGCGCAGAGCTTCGTTCGCCTGCCGCAGGGCAATGAAGCGCCGGGTGGCTTGCAACATGGAGCGCCCTGACTCTTCCTGCTTGTCGACAGCCAGCGCAACATGATCACCTCCCAGCGGCAGCCAGGGCGTTTGCGAAGAAAACCCGCAATTCGGCGCCTCCGCCTGCCAGGGCATCGGTGTGCGGGTACCATCGCGTGATAGCGTGAGCGGCCAATTGGCAATGGCTTCGGGGTCTTGCAAGCGATCAAATGGAATTTCTACTTGAGTGAGACCGAGCTCCTCCCCTTGCCAGATGATCGCATTCCCGCGCAGGCAAAGGAACAAGAGCATCGCCATCCGTGCATAGGGACCGCGCGCATCATCTGGAGCCCAGCGGTTGATCCAGCGCGGCGCATCATGGTTTGAAAAGGCCCAGCTAGGCCAGCCAATCCCCTCCTCAGCGGGCCAGTTTTCCAGTGCCTCACGGACAAGTGCCGGGGTCAGTTTGTCCGCGTAGAGAAAGTCAAAACCATAAGCGCTGTTGAAATGACTTTCGCCGGCGGTGAAGGCCTTCATCTCGCGATCGGGGTCTGCTCCCCCTACTTCTGCCACCGTAAAGCGATCGGGATATTGATCGGTCAGGTTACGAATGCGTTCAACAAATTTCGGAATGTCGGGGTGCGACTGGTTGTGAACCTTTAGCTGAAAATCAAAAGGCCTTGTGCGAATGCCATTGCCAGCTGGTGCCGGCGGATTGTCGCGCAACTCCAGATCGTGCATCGCAAAATTGATAGCATCGACCCGGAAGCCGTCGACCCCGCGGTCGAGCCAGAATTTAGCCACACCCAGCAGAGCGTCCTGAACCTCCGGATTGTGCACATTCAACTGTGGCTGCTGCGCCAGGAAATTATGCATATAATATTGGCCGCGACGGGCATCCCAACTCCAGGCAGGACCGCCAAACACTGACTGCCAGTTATTCGGAGGTGATCCGTCGACTTTGGCATCAGCCCATACATACCAATCGCCCTTTGGATTATCGCGCGAACCACGGCTTTCGGCAAACCATTCGTGTTGGTCCGACGTATGCGAATAGACCTGATCGATCAAAATTTTCAGCCCAAGCGCGTGCGCCCGAGTGACCAATGCATCAAAATCGGCCAGGGTTCCAAATATGGGATCAACGTCGCAATAATCGGCAACATCATAGCCGAAGTCTTTCATCGGCGAGGTGAAAAAAGGTGACAGCCAAACGGCATCCACTCCCAGAGCGGCGATATAGTCGAGTTTTTCGGTGATCCCCGGCAAGTCTCCAACGCCATCGCCGTTTGTGTCTGCGAAGCTGCGCGGATAGACCTGATAAATGGTCGCCCCGCGCCACCATGTAGCGGCAACATCTTCTTTGATGATGCTTTGCACCGGTATGTTCATTCCTTGGCACCCGCTTCGCAGACAGCGAAATCCAAAGGCGCAAGCGTCAGTTTGATCCGCCCGGGCGTATCTGCGTTTTCCGGACATTGCCCGTAGAGCGCGCCAAATTGAGTGCTTTGTGTTGCTACCTCGACATTCACTGTTATGGCTTTGTCAGACGTATTGAACGCGACAACAATTTCGTGGCCATCGTCTGGATCGATCTTCGACACAGCAAACAACCCCGGCGTATCGGCATAGTTTCTGACGATCTGCTTGCCCCGCCGCAGTGCCGCATGGCGTTGACGCAAGCCGGAAAGTTGCGCCATCTTTTGATAGAGCGGATGCGCGGTATCGAAATTGCTTTGCGCGGTGGTCGCCTTTGTCCCGATCAGCACATTGTCATTATAGACCGCTGTCTTCGATGGAAACATGTCTTCGCGCGCATCCTGATCCCAGCCGTCACCTGCAAAACCCTGTTCATCGCCCGAATAAATGGTAGGCACCCCGCGCAATGTTAACAGCATTGCATGTGCCAATGTTACCCGCTTCAATTGCTCTTCGTCAGAAGCCTGCGGGAATGCTTTACGGACAAAATATCCAAAACGGCCATTGTCGTGATTGCTAACAAAGGTTGGCTGGATCCGGGCCTTGTCCGCACCACCTTCATAAAGCGGATCCTGAAAAAATAATTCCCATAACTTGTTCGTGGCCCCTGTTCCGGCGACCGTGTCCACTGCCGCCTGACGAAAGGCAAAGTCGATCACCGCAGGATATTTGTCGACGCGCGTATGCACCGCCAGTTTTCCGGGTTCGAGCCCAATTCCGCCGATTTCACCGAAGATATGGAAATTGGGAATATTGTTCGCCTTGGCTCGCGCCAGCATCGCGGGAACGAATGCCTGCCAGAATTCAGGATTCACATGGCGGGCCGTATCAACGCGAAAACCATCAACGCCATATTTATCGATCCAGCTGCCATAAATATCGATCATCCCCTGCACCACATGCGGATGTTCGGTCATGATGTCATCAAGACCCACAAAATCGCCCATAGTCGCGGATTCGTTCCAGAATGTCGTGTTGCCGCGATTGTGATAATATTTGGGATCGTTTAGCCACTCGGGCACTTTCACCTTGGCTTCGGCCTTGGGAACAACAACATCATAGGCAAAATCCATGTCGGTCAATCTTGCGAAGTTCTCGGTCGACTGATCGCTATCTCCTGTAAAACCGGCGTTTATCGCAGCGCCATCGCGGTTGCGTCGCTGATAGGGATAGTCTGCTCTGCTGCGATATTCACAACCTCCTGTCGGACATTCACGGTAGCTGATCACATCGGCCGTGTGATTAGCGATGATGTCCATATAGACCTTCATGCCCCGCGCGTGAGCAGCATCCACTAATGCCTTAAAATCTGCTTCGGTGCCGAAATGCGGGTCGACGGTGGTGAAATCCGTCACCCAATAACCGTGATAGCCAGCACTTACGTCACCGGCTTTGCCCTGAACCGCCTTGTTCTTGAACACGGGGGCGAGCCAGATCGCAGTCGCGCCCAATCCTTGGATATAGTCGATCCGTTTCAGCAACCCCTTCAGATCGCCACCGTGGTAGAAGCCCTTGTGGGTCGGATCATACCCGGTCTTCAGCCGATCACCCTTGATCCCACCGGTATCGTTTTTCGAATCACCGTTGGCGAAGCGGTCGGGGAGAACGAAATAGATTACTTCATCCTCCGGCAAGCGATCGCGGAAAGATTGGGCCGAAAGCGGTGATGCAGTCATAGCAGCCAACGCCGCAGAAAATAGCAACTGGCGCATCATAATTCTCCGGTCGGACAATTTTGGCGAATATAATCCGCGTGATCAGGCATACGGACGACCTTGGCGGCAATAACCTCTTCGATCGATGCCAAATATTTATCTACCGCCTCGTCGCCCGGTGCGTTGGCGAGCGGATGAAATCCTTTGGGTTCAATCCCCTGCCCGATCAGGACTTGCAGCCATCCAGTTTCGGTAAACAGTTCCTCATTGTATCGGAACAAACGACCATTGGCGCGAAAGAGCTCCAACTTGTGCTGCAAGCTGTCGGTCAGTTCGAGTTCGCGGCACGCCTTCCAGAATGGCTCATCGCGGCCATTGGCCCAGTAATGCAACACCAAGAAATCTCGGATTGTTTCGAACTCAAAAGTCATCTGGCGATTAAATCGATCTACGTCCGCATCGGAAATGTCGCCATATGGGAGCAAATCAATCAGATGTTTGATACCCGATTGAACAAGATGCAGGCTGGTCGATTCCAGCGGCTCTAAAAACCCGCAGGAAAGCCCAAGCGAAACGACGTTTTTCTTCCAGAAATCCCTTCTGTGACCCGTCGTGAAGCTGATTGGCCGAGGGTCCGCCAATGGCTTTCCATCCAGATTGGATAAGAGAATGTCTGTCGCCCGATCATCATCCATGAAGGCGCTGCAATACACATGACCGTTTCCGATCCGGTGTTGCAATGGAATGCGCCATTGCCATCCGGCCTCGCGAGCGGTGGCACGGGTGTAGGGAAATAACTTTTCTGAAGATTCGCAGGGCACAGCTAACGCGCGATTGCACGGAAGCCATTTAGACCAGTCGACATATTGCGAGCCCACAGCATCGCCGATCAGCAAGCCCCTGAAGCCAGAGCAATCTATGAAAAGATCGCCCTCGATCAATACCCCATTTTCCAGTTTGACTGAAGTAACATGCCCCTTGTTTCCATCCAGCGGAGTCTCAACAATCCTGCCTTCGTGCCGGACCACCCCGCGCGCCTCCGCATAGTCGCGCAGCATTGCAGCATAAAGAACAGCATCAAAATGATAGGAATAGGTCGCAGCGCCCATAGGCGCCTGCGGCAAAGGATCTGTTCGAGAAAAGCGGTTGGCGCGTGCGGCACATTCGGACAAACTGTAGTGTCCGATCGGCTTCGCTGCACCACGTGCTCGGGCCTGCAACCAATAATGGTGAAAAGGAATTAAGCCAAGATCACGACCGACCAAACCAAAGGCGTGCATGTAACGTTCGCCGGGAGCACGCCAACCATCGAATTCGATGCCCAGCTTAATTGTCCCGTTGGTTGCTTTCAAAAACGCATTTTCGTCTATTCCCAAAAATGCATTAAACAGAAGTATCTGGGGAATTGTTGCTTCGCCGACACCGACCGTACCAATCTGGTCGGATTCAACCAGATCAATCTTCCAATCGGATGTGAGGAGGCGGGAAAGTGCCGCCGCTGCCATCCACCCTGCAGAGCCGCCTCCTACAATGACTATACGCATCGATTCTGCCTGTCGTTTTTGCGGAGCCTCAACGATCCGAAAATCAAGGGACGCCGCTTTAGGCAGCGCCCCCGAACTTAGCTATCAGAACTTATATGTAATGCCAGCCTGATAGCGACGGCCATAGGTCTGATAATCAACCACTTCGAGCTGCTGGCCCGGATTGATCGTCGAGAAGGGCTCGTTGGTCAAATTCTGCCCCTGAATAAACAGCGACAACCCTTCAAGGCTGCTGCCATCCTGGAATTCATAGCCCAGTTGTGCATCGACAATCATTTCGCCGCGCGCACGACGACGGGCACGGTTGCCTCCAAAGCCGGCCAGTTCACCTTGGAAGGTTGAACGATAGCGAACGCTACCACGAGCGCTGAAACCGCCACGTTCAAAATAGGCGGTACCGTTCGCCACCCAGCGCGAATAGCCATCAATGTCGCCAAAATTGATACCGGGTGCCGGACGCAGACGGCTTTTGGTGTAAGCTACACCACCGGTCACGCCAAAGCCTTCCAATGCGGAGGTAAACGTTTCGAGTGGCAAAGTTCCCGCCAGTTCGATCCCGTACAGCTTTCCGCCATCTCCGTTTATCGGAAGCTCAACGAAGCCGTTGCGCGACGGTACGACTTCGCTGCCCAGCGGGAAACCGGTAAAGTCATAAGGCACATCGACTTTGTATATCCAGTTGAGCAGTTTTTTGTAGTAGAGTTGAACCGAAACATAACCCTTGTTGCCGAAATATTTTTCCAGCGTCAGGTCGAGAGCATTGGCACGCATCGGTTCGAGAAAGGGATTTCCACCCTTGCCACGAATAATCGGCACCGCTCCGCCGCGATCAACGCCATAACCGATTGCTACGCGCATATCATCCATGCGTGGACGCTGGATTTGGCGTGACAGACCGACGCGGAAGACAAAATCGCTCGGCGTGCGGAGTGCGAGGTTTAGGCTCGGCAACACGTCGGTATATTTTGTTCCGTTAGTCAGCGGAGTTGGCGTATTTCCGAAATAGATCGCGCCGCTGCTGCTTTGATCGGCACGGATGATCTGGACGCCGACATTACCAGTGAGGTTGCTCGAACCGACTTCGGTATCGATTGCCGCTTGCAGATAACCAGTAAGCAGTTGCTCATCGATAACATAGGCCTTGGTGCCAACATCGGAAACGGTATTTGGAACTAGGCGGTAGATGCCAGCGTCCAGCAATTCTTGCGGATTGTAACTGATGACCGGACCCAGCCCAAGATAATCCAGATTGGTCGGACGTAGGAGATACTGATCAGGGATACGAAGGTCAGCCGCACCGCTTGCCAGAACCACAAATGATTCGTCGGGGACGAGCGACTTGGAACGGTCAGTATATCCGATCCCGGCGCGGATCGCCGAGAAGAAGCCGTCGAGTTCCTTTTCAAGATCAAAACGAAGCGTTGACAGTTCATCCTCTACAACGCGATCATTGTAATAGCCGTCCTGACCGCCGGCGACGCCACCCCAACCCATTGGTGAAGTAAGACGAATCAGGTTAGGATCCGAATAGTTGAGCGTCGGCCTGAAAGTCGTTCCTGAAGTAGACTGCGTAAATCCGATAGTGTCACGTGCTCCAACGCCCTGTCCACGACCGGTACCGGCGTTCGATTCGAATACCAATTCGTTCCGGTCGGTACGCGACGTGCCCCAGTCAAAGGTCGCGTTCCAGCCATTGCCAATATCCCAATCGACATTCAGGCCGGTCGAAAGCAGATCCGCCGAACGCACGAGTTTGTGGTTGTTTACAACAGCTTCGATGTCAGTGAACGTCCCGTTGACGATATGTCCATCCTGTACGGTGTAGCCAGGATTAATCCCGGCGGCAGTCCAGCCAAAGGCGCTCGAAAGCGGAAGTTCGATACCGCGCTTGATTATGTCATCGTCGAATTTCGAATAAAAGATATCGGCGGTCAGGCGCACATTGTCGGACAAATCGCCCTGCAGCGTGCCGCCAAGGCCTACACGCTTTAAATTGGTCGACGTAACAAATGATTTGTTGCCGCCAATCAGACGCGCACCGGCAAAATCGTTATAGCCCCAGGCATTATATTCCTGAACCTGGTAGCTTTCATCTACATAGCTGGCGGTCAATGCTACACCGACCGTGTCACCACCGAAAGTATCGATATAGGTGGCGTTGACGCGGAAGCCTTTGTCATCAGAACCAGCGTTGAGTTTACCGAGATCGGTGAGGCTTCCCTTGACGCCGACTGCCAGAACGCGCTTACCGATTTCAAGTGGCCGGGCAGTACGGATATCGACAGTGCCGACAAGGCCTTGACCGACTATGTTAGCCGAAGGTGTTTTATACACATTGACTTGGCTGACCATTTCTGAGGGATACTGATCGAACTCCACAGCACGATTGTCGCCTGTTGAAGTCTGCTCGCGTCCGTTGAGAAGCGTTTGCGACAGATCCGGTCCAAACCCACGGATGGAAATAAACGCCGAACGGCCATTCAACCGCTGCGAAGTGAGCCCTGGAAGACGCGCAATGGATTCAGCGATAGATGCGTCGGGCAATTTACCGATGTCTTCCGCGGATACTGACTCAACAATTTGTTCTGCGTTTTTCTTTTCAGCAACCGCACTTTCCAGCGCCGCGCGGAAACCGGTGACAACGATTGCTTCGCCCTCATCGGCGGCTTCTTCCGCTGCCGCATCCTGTGCAAATGCTGCACCAGGCAGCGCAGCAAAAACTGCAAAGGCCAACGCAGTTGCGCTGGTTGTATGCGCAAGCCGCGCACGTACTTCATTCGTGTTCCACGAAGCAGACATCCTGTATCCCCTCTTTTGCGGTCCAGTCGTTGCTGCACCGCTTGTTGCAACCTAAAGTGCATGACCACCCAGTTGGCCATCGCCGCACAAATACTACGCGGACCCCGCTAAATGACAGTTATTCACATACGTATTCAGAATTATGCGGTAACGTCGTTGCACGAATGCCGGTCCACGCTTATGGATTGTTGCAGGAGAGCCGGTCGCACCACATGCCACCACATAAGCCCACGTCGTTCGACATAGCGCAACTTGCAGGGGTTTCGCAGCCTACAGTATCGCGCGCGTTGCGGGGTAGCCCGTCGGTTTCCGAACAGACGCGCAAGCGTATCGAGGCGATAGCGCAACAGCTCAATTACAAGGTCGACAAAAACGCGTCCAGCCTGCGGACGCAACGTTCGAACACGCTGGCGCTGCTCTTTTTCGAAGATCCGACCCCTGACGAGACCGGGATAAACCCCTTCTTCCTTTCAATGCTGGCTTCGATCACCCGGACGGCGGCAAGGCGCAATCATGATCTGCTGATTTCGTTCCAGCAACTCTCTGCCAATTGGCATGTCGACTATGAAGACAGCCGAAAAGCCGATGGCATCATCCTTCTCGGCTATGGCGATTATGAGCTTTACCAGCCCAAACTTGAGCAGTTAATCCAGCAAGGCACGCATTTCGTGCGCTGGGGCATGGTTGGTGGTCAGGATGAAATGGGAACCACCATTGGTTGCGACAATATGGATGGGGGCAAGCTGGCGGCCGAGCATTTGATCGCACATGGTCGCGAGCATATTGCGTTTCTGGGAGATGCTTCCAACCATTATCCCGAATTCCGCGACCGCTATCTCGGCGCACAACACGCAATTGCCGCGGCAGGGTTGGACATTGCTGCAGGTTTGCAAATCGATGCGCTGAATACGGAACAGTCTGGCTTCGATGCTGCGCAGCAATTGATCGACAGCGGCGTCAAGTTTGACGCAATTTTTGCCGCCAGCGACTTGATAGCCATCGGCGCCATCCGAGCGATCGAGGATGCAGGCCTCAACATACCGAGGGACATTGCCATCATTGGCTTTGACGATATCCCCGCCGCCAGTCTCGCTCACCCGCCATTGACCACCGTGCAGCAAGACTATCGCACCGCTGGTGAGGTTCTGGTCGATACATTGCTCAAGCTGATCGAGGGCAAAAGCGCCGAAGGCTATATGTTGCCTGCCAAACTGGTCGTGCGCAAATCATGCGGAGCGCACTGAAAAGCTACGTATTCGTATACGTAAGAGAATTGCCCTGCCCGTGCCATTGCCGCGCCGCCTATTCGCTGCCAACTTGCGGCAAAAGATAATGGGGAGAGGATTATGGAAAAGCCACGTCAGGGCTTTTGGGGCCTGTGGAACATCTCGTTCGGCTTTTTTGGCATTCAGATCGGCTTCGCTTTGCAAAATGCGAACATGTCGCGCATCTTCCAGTCGCTGGGTGAAAGCCTCGACAATCTGACCGCATTGTGGATCGCGGCGCCGTTGACCGGCCTGCTTGTCCAACCCATTATCGGCCATATGAGTGACCGCACATGGCTGGGTAAGCTGGGTCGGCGGCGGCCTTATTTTCTGGCAGGCGCGATCATGGCGTCATTGGCGCTGTTTGTTATGCCGCTGGCCCCTGCCCTTTGGTTCGCCGCGATCATGCTCTGGATACTCGACGCTTCTATCAATATATCGATGGAGCCCTTCCGCGCCTTTGTCGGCGATATGCTGCGCAAGGATCAACACACCTCGGGCTATTCGTTGCAAACGGCATTCATTGGTGCGGGCGCCGTTGTGGGGTCGATTTTTCCGTGGTTTCTCGATCATCTGGGCGTTGCCAATGAAGTTGTCGGTGGTGGCATTCCCGATACGGTCAAATACAGCTTCTGGTTTGGCGGGCTGATCTATTTGCTGTCGGTGCTGTGGACAGTGTTCAGCACGCAGGAATTTAGCCCTGACCAACTGCGCGCGTTCGGGCAAGAGGGCGTGGAGGGCGATGGCTCGACCATTCGTGCGCTGGCTGCCCGCTCGCCTGTTTCTGCCTTTGTCTGGATCGCGGCGGGCGCTGGCATCACCTTGCTGGTGTCGGCGACGGGCCTCGAAAAAGAAGTCTATCTGCTGGGCGCGTTGATGGCGGGCTATGGCCTGGCCAGCCTGATCGCTATCCAGCTCGCCAAAAGTGGGCGCGACAATAATATGCTGAGCCATATTGTCGGCGATTTTTCGGGAATGCCGGAGATCATGAAGAAGCTGGCACTTGCCCAGTTCTTTAGCTGGTCGGCGCTGTTCATCATGTGGATCTACACCACCCCCGTCGTTGCCCAATATGCCTTTGGCTCGAGTGACCCCGCGTCTGCTGCCTATAATGAGGGCGGTAACTGGGTGGGTATCCTGTTCGCAGTCTATAATGGCGTCGCCGCGCTCGCAGCGCTGTTCCTGTTGCCCAAATTGGCTGAACGTGTCGGCAAGGTGAAAACGCATATGGTCTGCCTACTTGCCGGTTCGGCAGGTTTCGCAGCTTTCCTCTTCATCCGCGATCCGCAAATGCTGCTACTGGCCGAAATCGGCATCGGCATAGCCTGGGCGTCGATCCTCGCCATGCCCTATGCCATCCTCGCCTCCAGCCTGCCTCAAGGCAAGCTCGGCATCTATATGGGGCTTTTCAACATCTTCATCGTTGTGCCGCAATTGCTGGTGGCGACAGTCATGGGGACGATCCTGAAGGCGTTTTTCCCGACCGAGCCGATCTGGACAATGGCCGTTGCTGCAACTGTGATGGCGCTGGCGGCGCTGGCCACGCTAAGGGTGAAGGAGCCCGCTTAAGCGCGGGCCCAGATGCGGCGTCCACCGGCATCAGCAACAACCGCACCAGAAGTGCCGACCGGCTCCGCCTGACCGTCTGTCAGAAATGCGACCATTGCATCGTCGGTTATGTTGACATGCGCCAGCGTGCGCTCGCCCGCGGGTGTGCGTGCGACAACGACCCCTCCCTTGGGGCTGCCATCGCGGCCATAAAAGACGGTGTAAGTTTCGACCGTTCCAATGCCAACATAATCCTTGTCGAGTTCGGGGACCGTCTCACGCCCTGCGTCGGCCTCTGCCTGATAGTCAAAATTTTGCGGGAAGTGCGCTGCAGCCACGGGCTTGTTGGACAGCACGATACAATGATTATCCGTGGCAAAGCCGCCATTGGCGAACAGGAAACCATTGGTGCCTTCATGGCGCAGCTTGTCGACCATCGAGACAACTGCATGACTCATATAATTGGCAATCGGCCCGCCACCGAAAGTCAGCCCGCCGAACACTGTGGCGGGTTTTTCGACAGGCCAACCCAAAATCCGCCGTGCCATTTTGGGCACGCAGGGAAAACAGCTGTAAAGCTCGACAAAATCGAAATCCGCACCACTCATCTTGTTAAGGTCAAGCGTACGACGGATCGAGGTTTCCATACTGACCGAGCGGTCATAGCGATCGCGCTGCAAGAAACTGTAAGCCTCCTTCGCCGCCGCCCCCATGCCGACATAGATCAGCTTGTCTTCTGCCACTCTCAGTCGGCGGGCCTCGGCAAGGCTGGCGACAATGAAACCCGCCCCCTGATTGACCGACGAATTCGCCACCATCAGCTTGTTATAAGGAAAGGCCAGTGGACGATTTTTCTCGTTGGAGGTAATGATGTCGTTGGGCGAAGTCGGCTTGCGGATCCAAGCGCCCTCGTTACCTGCGGCGATCTGGCTGAAGCGCGACCAGATTTCGCCGCTTTCCTGCTGCGCCTCTGTCAGCGTTTGGCCATAGGACGCGCGCCCGGCATTTTCGTATAGTGGATAAACATCCACCGGTGCGTTCAGCCCGTGCTGCTGCGCATATCCCGGCTCACGCTTGGCTTCCTTGCGTACGCCTTCAAACACATCGGGTTGCGGCGTGGCATGTTTAGCTAGGCGACCTGCAATCGTGCGCAGCGCCTCGGCACCTCCGACTGCCGCTAACTTGATCTCCCCCGCCCCTATGCGGTTGGCCGCTTCGTTGAGCAGGCGAATGGGGGTGTCGCCATGCGGGGCTTCGGATTGATAGCAGACCGACGGGCTGGCACCCAAAGCATCGGCCAATTTGCGGTCTAGTGGGTTGAGATGACGAAAACTGATCTGGTCGACAACCGCCACGCTGTCGAGCTGTGAGAGCAGCGAAACCCCGCTATCTGTCTCCGCGCGTTTCATCGCCTCCACCATCAAGCCCAGCGGGTCGAGGCCATTGTCAGGGTCTTCTGGACGGTCGTTGATCTGGCCTACGCCGATGATTACGGGAATGCGTTCGCTGTCAGTCATGCAGGCAGTTGACCAAATTCGCACAACCCGCGCAACAGTAAATTAATCACACGATTAAATTTATCAGTCTCGTGGAAAAAATGGCGGACAGACAGGGATTCGAACCCTGGGTACCATTACTGGCACAACGGTTTTCGAGACCGCCCCGTTCGACCACTCCGGCATCTGTCCGCACGTCTTTCGGGCTTTGGTCGATGCCCAAAAAGGGCGCGCCCGTGCGACAGAGCGCGGCCATTAGCGAATGATTGCGGCTTTGCCAAGCGCAAGGTTGCAAGAATTCAATTGCGCACCGATATTGGCAGCATGAGTGCGAATCCAGAAATGCCCCCTATCGCCGAAGCCCGCTTTTCAATCGGCGATGTCGTGCGCCATCGGATATTCGATTTCCGTGGCGTTGTGTTCGATATCGATCCGGTCTTTGCCAATAGCGACGAATGGTATGATGCCATCCCGGAATCGGTTCGCCCCAACAAGGATCAGCCCTTTTACCACCTGTTCGCCGAAAATGCCGACAGCAGCTATGTCGCCTATGTCAGCCAGCAGAATCTTTTGCCTGATGCAGAAAACGGACCGGTCAACCATCCTGCCATCGAAGGCTATTTCGAGCCTTGGACGAACGGCAAATACAAGCTGGCGGCATTGATGCGCCAATAGGTTAGCTGGCGGGGATAGACTTTATCCACGCTTCCAGCAGGGCAACCCCCTCATCATGCGCGGTCGCACGACCGAGTTCGGGCATCGCAATACCGGGCTCGGTACTCTTCATCCGGTAGATCAGTATGGACCGTTCAGGACGCCCTGGTTCGATGACAAACTCGAAATTGCCCGACCCCCTTCCCGCGGCCACCGGACGCTTGCCAATGCCAAGCGCTGCCGAATTGCGTTCGTGATCGTCGTAAAACAGGCCCGAGTTAGAAGCAGACCCAGTAGGTTTATGGCAATGGCCGCAATTCACCCGCAAATAGGCCAACGCCCGAGCCTCGAGTGCGCCTGAATTCGGATCGTCCCATTTGGCTTCGAAAGATCGGACGGTTTTCGAGATATCTCCACGCTTTTCAAAGGCACGACGCATTTTGGCATCGGCGAAGGAGAGGTTGTGCCACACCGGCCCGACCGGCATCACATTGGTTTTGGTAGAGTGGCATTGCTTGCACTGGTTCTTGTTGGGCACCGCATAGCTGATAGACAATTTCGTTCCGTCGGGTTTGGCAAACTCCACCCGCTCGCGCGCTCCGCCAAGCTTCAACTCGGCATCGCTTCCATCGGCTCTCCAGACATAGGGTAAGGCCAACCACCCCTGGGCCTTATGCAGCAAAACACGGGTTTCGATGATGTTGAGCTTGCCGGATGCGTCGTGATACCCAAAGCTCTTGATCAGCGCGCTGCCGACCGGGAACTGTAGCCTGCCGTCCGGCGCAACGGTGTAGACTTGGCCCTTCGGCAAATAGAGGAAGCGTTGTTTCTCGGCATAATCGCTGAACAGCGGCGTGCGCAGTTCGTAAGGCAATAATTTGGGGGAAGGATGGTTTGCGCCGCTTTCGAAAAATCCGAATGCGGATAGCAGGGCCGGGTTTTCCGCCGAAGCAATCGCAGCATCGCTGATTTCCGCAGGCTTGCCCTTGACTGAAACCGTCAGGGCGAGACCCACAAACGCGGCGAGCAATAGGCGCATCAGCGGACCACTGCCTCCATCGATTCGGGCAAGCGGATGCGCGGCATTTCCTGCGGCAAATTGCTGCTGTTCTGTAGCATCACCGGTTGCGCGCTTTCGGGGGACGCCTTCAAGTCGGCGAGGCCAAGCGATAACGCTGGGACCGGATCGGCAATCACCGGCTGCGCCTCGCTGCCACCGGCACCGTCCCAGAAAATCGGCGGCAAGCTGCCACCCAGCGCCTGTGCGATCTGTTGGCTGCCGGGGAATTTGGGATCCCAGCCTGCCTTGTCATGCTGATTGCCCCAGATGGCTACGCCTTTAGCGATCGGATCATATTTGGGGTCTTCGTGCGGATAGCGATAGCCGACGACCATGATGTTGGTCGTGCCGTTCTGGCCGAGCATATTGTCGAACACATGCACATTGCGGTTCGCCATTACCATGATGCCGGTGCCTGTCGGCACATTGGCAACGATATTGCCCTTGGGCGCGAAATTGGGTGTCGAATTATCCACGACGACATTTTCAAAGATGCGCACATTCTTGCCACCCATTTGCAGCAGGTTCGGCAGATCAAATACAAGGATGCCGCCGGTGTTGCGCGTCGCCAGATTGTCATGGACGTCAGCGTCGTAGCTGTTTTCGATCTCGATCCCTGCGACATTTTCCAGCGCAACCGAATTGCGCACCACGATGTTGCGCGACTGGCCGACATAAATGCCCGCATCGGATGCTCCGCGCACCAGCACGCTATCTACCAGCACATCCTGGCTTTCGACCGGATAGATGCCATAGGCGCCGTTGGTTTCCTTAGGCCCACCGGTCCATTCGACGCGGAGCTGGTAATAAACAATACGGTCAGCGCCTTTGGATTTGATGCCATCGCCCTTGCTATTTTCAACTGCGAAATCGCGAAGAACGACATCGTCTGACGTCACCAGCAAGCCTTCGCCCGCACCCAATTGACCAGTGAAATCCAATATAGTCTGGCCGCTTCCCTGCCCTTTGACCGTCACCTTGGCGACATCAAGCGAAAGTCCGTCGGTCAGTCTGAACCGCCCACTGCCAAGTTCTACGACATCGCCCGGAGCGGCGCTTATCAACGCCTCTTGCAAGCGCGACTGGGCGTCGTCACCCGCAGCTACCGATATGGTTTTGGCAAAAGCTGTAGAGCCTGCAATTGCAAGACTGGCAGCGGCGATGGCATGTATGCCTTTGACCCTCATCCTCATTTCACAAGTCTGCAATATCCGCGCGGACTTGCCAAGGGCTTCATCAGGGCGCGTCGCCGAAAATCCAGTCAACGCCGGCATCTGCATGGATTTCGGCACTGTCATAGATCGGCAAAACATTGGCTTTGGTGTCGACGATCATACCCAATTCGGTGCAGCCGAGCACAACCGCGTCGGCACCATCCTTGTCGATTTCGGTGATCATCGTCTTGAGCGCGCGTTCAGAATTGCGCACCACTTGCCCCGCCATCAGCTCTTCATAAATGATGCGGTCGAGCTCTTCGACATCGTCAGCTTCCCAAGGCAGCAAAGTCACGCCATGCTTGACGAGCCGCTGACGGTACCAATTTTCGGCCATCACGTTGCGCGTGCCGATAAGCGCGGCAGATTCCACGCCGTCCGTCTTCATCTTCTGGCCGACGGCATCGGCGATATGCAGCACCGGAACCTGTACTGCGGCCGACACCCGGTCATGCACCTTGTGCATGCTGTTTGCACCGATCAGGATCGCAGTTGCGCCGCCTGCCTCAAGCCTTTTGGCCGACGCGACCAACACTTCTGCTACCCGATCCCAATCCTGATCAGTGTTTGCTTTGGCCAGATCGCAGAAATTGAGGTTATCTAGGATCATCGGCGCGCTGCACATTACATTGGCACGGCGCTGCACCTGCTTGTTGATCCGGCGATAATAAAATTCGGTCGAATACCAGCTCATGCCGCCGATCAGGCCGATTTTGCGCATATAGAATTTCCCTAAAATGGAATCATATCGCCCCGGATTTGCAGGCCGGGGCGACGTGTTGATTCAGCGGATAGCGCGCTCTGGCCTAATGCTGCAAGGCCTTCACAATGTCGTCGACCATTTTCTTTGCATCGGCGAGCAGCATCATCGTTTGGTCCATGTAGAACACGTCGTTATCGACGCCTGCATAGCCCACGCCGCCCATGCTGCGCTTGATGAAAAATACGGTCTTGGCCTTGTCCACATCAAACACGGGCATGCCGTAAATCGGGGAGCCCTTGTCAGTCTTTGCCGCCGGGTTCACCACATCATTCGCGCCAATGATGAACGCTACATCGGTCTGCGCAAATTCGCTGTTGATGTCTTCCAATTCGAAGACCTCGTCATAAGGCACATTGGCCTCGGCGAGAAGCACATTCATATGGCCGGGCATACGGCCTGCTACGGGGTGGATCGCATATTTGACGCTGACGCCCTCTTTCTTGAGTAGATCCGCCATCTCGCGCAGCGCATGCTGGGCCTGCGCCACCGCCATGCCATAGCCGGGGACGATGATTACGCTTTCTGCCTGCTGCATCATATAGGCGGCATCTTCGGCCGAGCCGCGTTTCCAAGGGCGATCAACCTTGGCCGCGTCGCTCGAACTTGCACCGGCATCGGTGCCAAATCCGCCCAGAATTACGCTGATGAAGCTGCGGTTCATCGCCTTGCACATGATATAGCTAAGGATCGCACCCGAAGAACCGACCAAAGCGCCGGTGATGATCATCGCACTGTTGTGCAGCGTGAAACCCATCGCCGCGGCGGCCCAGCCCGAATAGCTGTTGAGCATCGAAACGACGACGGGCATGTCCGCCCCGCCGATCGGGATAATAAGCAGGAAGCCGATCAGGAAGCTCAAGCCAACGACGATCCAGAAATCGACCGGCGATTGCGAATGCCAAAACCCAAAGGTGAAAAAGGCAATCGCGAGTAGTATCACCAGATTAATGATGTGCCGCCCGGGCAGCATAATCGGTGCGCCCGACATTTTACCGGCCAACTTCAAGAACGCGATCACCGAACCTGAAAAGGTGATCGCACCAATGGCGACACCCAAAATCATTTCTACACGGCTGGCCCCGTTGATCACGCCATCGCCACCGGTAATACCAAAGGCATCAGGGTTCAGGAAAGCTGCTGCTGCCACCAACACCGCGGCCATACCGACCAGCGAGTGGAAAGCCGCCACCAATTGCGGCATGTCGGTCATCGCGATCTTGCGCGCCGTGACGATACCTATGACTGCACCGATAGCAATGGCGGCCAAAATCTGACCGAGCGTCGCAAAATCAGGGCCGACATAGCTGTTGGCCGCGTCCCCCGAAAGCATCGGAACATGCGTGTAAAGCGTGGTCGCCATCGCGATAGCCATTCCGGCCATGCCAAAGCGATTACCTTTGCGCGAAGACGCCGGCGAACTAAGCCCGCGCAATGCGAGGATGAAAAACACCCCCGAAACGAGATAAGCGAGCATGGCCCATGCGGGAACGGCTGCATGTTCCATGACTTATTTGTCCTTCTTTTTGTACATCGCGAGCATGCGCTCGGTCACGGCAAAGCCGCCAAAGATGTTGATGCTCGCAAAAACGACAGCGAGCAGTCCAAGCCATTTCGAACTGGTAGAGCCTGCCGCCGCAGCGGCAATCAGCGCGCCGACAATAATCACCGAAGAAATCGCATTGGTCACCGCCATCAGCGGCGTGTGCAAAGCAGGTGTGACCGACCAGACAACATAATAGCCAACGAAACAGGCCAATACGAAGATCGATAGGATTGATATGAAGTCCATTCAGCGCTCCAGAGTTGTTCGATGCATATGTTTTTCAAGACTCTCGATCGTCCGCCTCAAATTTCGAAGGAACTTTTCGTTTACGCTTGGGCATTTGGTATAGTGCACGCCGTGAGTAGTATCGGCGTGCTCATCCTCATACTGATCTGAAACATCCGGGCCATAGTGCAAAACAATTGCGTTCCGATTGGAATTCAAACGCTCGATCAACTTTTCGAATCTATGTTGCGACCGCTTGGATACAAAACTCTTACAGCCCGGATACGCCGCCCAATACGCGGAATCGTAGTACCCAAGCAAGGTCGGACGTCCATCTGATCCCGTGAGCGGCGGAAGTTCTGTGGGCGCAGAGGCTGCCAGCAATATGGCAAATGCCATCATCACCCCAACAGCCTCTCATTCACCACCTTTCCATCCTTGGTTAGGCGGATGGCGGCGGTGATTTCGTCATCGTCCGGCAACACCGGTCGCCCAGCTTCCTTGTCCCAAAAGGCGGAGAGGAAGTTGAACAGGTTGCGCGCGAACAGCGCCGAAGCATCCGCCGCCAGATGGGCTGGCGTGTTGGAATAGCCGATGATCTTCACGCCATGCTTGACGACCACTTCATCGGGCTTCGAGCCTTCAACATTCCCGCCCTGTGCCACCGCCAGATCAAAAATCACGCTGCCGGGTTTCATGCTCGCAATCTGCATATCGGTGATCAGGCGCGGCGCGGCGCGACCCGGGATCAGCGCGGTAGTAATCACGATGTCTTGCTTAGCAATATGGCTCGATACCAGTTCGGCCTGTGCCTTCTGATATTCGGGCGACATTTCGGTGGCGTATCCGCCTGCTCCCTCGCCCTCGATACCCGCAACATTTTCAACGAAAATCGGCTTGGCACCCAAGCTTTCAATTTGCTCCTTGGTCGCAGAGCGCACGTCAGTTGCTGAAACCACAGCGCCCAGACGGCGCGCGGTGGCAATTGCCTGCAGGCCAGCGACACCGACGCCCATGATGAATGCCTTGGCGGCGGTGATCGTGCCTGCCGCCGTCATCATCATCGGAAAGGCGCGACCATATGCTGCCGCGCTGTCGATAACGGCTTTATAACCCGACAGGTTCGACTGCGAAGAGAGGATGTCCATCGACTGCGCGCGGGTAATACGCGGCATGAATTCCATCGCCAGCGCCTCTACTCCGGCAGCGGCATAGTCGTCCACGCGCTTGCGCTGGCCGAAAGGATCGAGCCCAGCGACAATCCAAGCACCTTTGGCAACACCCTTCAGAGCCTTGGGATCGGGCCCCTGCACACCCAGAACGATGGCGGCGTCCTTGATGACTGCGCTCGCAGCCCCGACGGTCGCACCCACAGCTTCATAGTCTGCATCTGAAATCGAGGCAGCAAGGCCCGCCCCTTTTTCAACTGCGACGCTAGCACCCAGCGCGATGAATTTCTTCACCGTCTCCGGAGAGGCCGCTACCCGGGTTTCGCCGGATGCGGACTCTTTGAGAACTGCGATTTTGGTCACGTTATGCGATGATCAGCACGACGAAAGCGGCAACCGCGACAGATACAATGGTTCCCCATTTCAACAGCGAGAGAAATCCTGAATAAGTTTCGCTTGCTGCACGCATGTCCTGATTTCCAGCCAATTCAGCCTCCCTAGCTATTTGCCCCAAACATAGGCCGTGCCCGGCTAATAGCCAGATAATGGCTTTTGCTCAAGCATTTCGACCGCAGAAATTTTGATGCATGCTTAATCGCCTCTTTACCTCTCTTTGTTACCGCATTGCTTCACCAAGTGCCCGATGGGATTTCGATGGCGGAAAAAGAGACACGATTGCTGATGCTTGTCGATGACGAGCCTGCCCAGTGCAGGCTGGTGTCGGCTATTGCCGGTCGTGCCGGTTGGCGGACGATATTCGCTCGCGACGCTGAAACCGCCATCGCCATGCTCGGCACACAAGACGGCATGATGCTCGATGCCATCCTTCTGGATCAATGGGTTCCGGGATCGGATGCCGCCTCGCTGATCGCCGAACTCAAATCTCGCCGCCCCGCTTTGCCCGTGTTGCTGATGACCGCAATCGGTTCAACCGACAGCGCTATCGATGCGATGCGTGCGGGTGCTTCGGACTATATTATCAAGCCGGTCGCCGCAGAACGGCTGATCGCCGCGCTCAGCCTCGCGGCGGAGCATGCCAAGGATTATGGCGAACTGCAGCCCTTGACCGAAAAGATCGGTCACCAGCTTGAATTTGACGAGATTATCGGGTCAGCACCTGCTTTCCGCACCGCTTTGGCCATTGCCGCAAAGGCGGCGCGCAGCAAGGCGCCGATCCTGATCGAAGGAGAGGGTGGAGTAGGCAAAGAGGTTGTCGCGGACGCGATCCATGCGGCCTCGCCCCGCGCGCGACTGCCTTTTCTGAAAATCAACTGCGGTGCGCTCGCGCCCAATTTGCTCGATTCAGTGCTGTTCGGTCATGAAAAGGACGCCTTTGCCGGCGCATTTGATCGCCGCGTCGGCATATTGCAGCAAGCCGATACCGGAACTGTTTTCCTTGACGAGATCGATCAATTGCCGCCGGAAACGCAGGTTCGTTTGGTCCGCTTGCTGACCGAAGGCGAAATCCAGCCTTTGGGTTCGCCACACAGTTACCGGATTGATGTCCGCGTCATCACCGCATGCAACAATGATCTGATGGCCAAAGTCGCTAGCGGCACACTCCGCGAAGATCTTTATTACCGCATCAACGTGGTGCAGCTAAACATTCCGCCGCTTCGTGACCGTATCGGCGATATCCCCGCTTTGGCGCGCCACTTTCTCGGTCGCATGTCGAACCAGCCCGGGCTGCGCAGTCTCGGCATCACCGAAGAAGCGCTGGAGTTGCTGCGCAACTATGACTGGCCGGGCAATGTCCGCCAATTGCAAAGCGCATTGTTCCGCGCCGCCGTATTGTGCGAGCGCGATGCGCTGACGCCCGACGAGTTTCCGCAAATTGCGACAGCCGTTGGCAGACGAACCGAGGCTGTATCCAGCCATAAGGAAGGTGCCGGGGTTTCGCTGTTCGAACAGGACGGCAATATGCGTCCGCTCGAAGAAATCGAAGCAGACGTCATCCGCCTAGCCATCGGCCATTATCGTGGTCGCATGACCGAGGTGGCCCGGCGCTTGGGAATTGGCCGCTCGACGCTCTACCGCAAGCTTGCCGACCTTGGCATCGAAAGCAGCGCCGCTTAGTTCTTTCCGAAGATCAATGTGGTCACCCACCACCCGCCAAGCGACGCGGAACCAGTCAATATTGTTCCCCAGATGATATCGAGCACCGTCACCTTGGTGCTCCACACCTTGAGCGTCGCATAGTTGGTGAGATCATAGGTCATATAGCAAAAGAAGCCGAGCAGCGCGCCCCAGAGGAGAGCGGTCTGCCACTTGCCGCTGTGCAGCGCGGGCCCAACGGCGAAAATCATCATGCCCAAGATATAGAGCAGATAGAAAGCCACCGCCGGACCGAGACGAAACCCGCCTTCATACATCAAATCGCCAATTTCGGGTTTGTAGAGCCGCTCATACATCGTCCGCAACCAGACGCTGTCGATCAGCGCGAAGGAAACACCCGTTGCGATATAGGCGACAATATATTTTGCGATCATGCTTCAATCTCCTGAAAGCAGGATAGCATCAGGGCCAGTTCAAACGATACGGGTGAAACCCGCCGCTTAACCTGCCGTCAAAGCCGCATCGCGCAAACCGCGCCAGACATGAATTGCCTGCACTGTTTCCGGCACATCATGAACACGGACGATGTGTGCACCCTGCTCCACCGCCTTCATCGCAAGGAAAATCGATCCTCCCAGTCGAGCATCGGCATGCGCTTCGTTTGACAGGGCACCTATCATGCGCTTGCGACTGGCGCCGAACAGCACCGGGCAGCCGATGCCGTGGAACAACGACAGATTGTTCACGAGCGTCAAATTGTCGGACAGCGATTTTCCGAAACCGATGCCCGGATCAACCAGCAACCGCTCTCTTGAAATCCCGGCTGCAACCAGTGCCTCGACGCGCTCCTCCAGCCAATCAAACACATCAAACAGCACATCATGATATCCGTCGCTCTTATGCGGATCGCTCGACTGGCTGGGGGCGTGCATCAGCACAATCGGGCAGTCGCTCACCTTGGCAACCTCAAGCGAGCGGTCGTCGAACAATAGGGCCGAGATATCGTTGATCATCATAGCGCCCGACTGCAACGCTGCTTCCATGACAGCGGCCTTGCGGGTATCGATCGAGACGGCATGCCCCGCATTGGCCAAGCGTTCGACCACGGGTTGTACCCGCTTAATCTCATCGCCTTCCCAGACCAGCGGCGCGCCGGGACGGGTAGATTCGCCGCCAACGTCGATGATCGCGGCGCCCGCCGCAGCCATATCGCCACCTATTTGGGCCAGCGCCTCGGGATTATCACCCAGCTTGCCGCCATCCGAAAAACTATCGGGCGTGCAATTGAGAATGCCCATAACCCGAGGCTGATCGAGCAGGATATTCCGAGTACCCATTCTCAAGGCGGGACGCGGTGACGTGATGTTTGCGAACTGAGACCTAGCCTTGACGGCCAATTCAGTGGGTAGGCTAGACAGATGCGTGTCCAAATCCTTTACGGACACAAACGCCTTCGACGCCCGCTTGCCACCCGCAGTCTCGATCACCTCAACCGCAGAGAAATAGACCATCGTTCCGGCAAGCCGAGCGGCCTGCCCGTCAAAACCGATGGGCGTTTCGATGAATGCGCAGGGCCTTAGGTAAATCTGCCTCACGGCTCATTGGCGAGCAGATAGGTCTGCCGCAACTCATCGATCACTTTGAGTTCGCCCTCGCGCGTCTGGTAATACCAATATGTCCAGCCATTGCAGCTAGGTGCATTTTGCACCAACGCGCCGATCTTGTGGATCGAGCCATATTTGTTGTTCCACACGAGCGAGCCATCAGCGCGGACAATCGCCCCGAAGCGCCGCTTTTTGTCAGTCAGTTGCGCGCCTGCCCGCAAATAGCCATTTTCGACCAGCTGGCCGAAGGCAACACGCGGCTGCGACTTGGGCGATTGCATTGTTTCGAGCGAGCTTTCATCGAGCGGTAACGCCGTTTCGATACGTTCCTCGGCTACCTTGCAATAGGTGCTGTCGCGCTCGCAACCGATCCAGTGCCGCTGCAATCGCTTGGCAACCGCACCGGTGGTGCCGGTGCCGAAAAAGGGGTCAAGCACCACATCACCCGGATTGGTGCAGGCGAGCAGGATGCGATAGAGCAAGGCTTCGGGCTTTTGCGTCGGGTGCGCCTTGGTGCCGTTGAGCTTCAACCGCTCCTTGCCACCGCAGATCGGGATCACCCAGTCGGAACGCATCTGCAACTCATCGTTGAGCGTTTTCATCGAACGATAATGGAAGGTGTAGCGCGCCTTGTCGCTCTTCGCTGCCCAGATTAGCGTTTCATGCGCATTGGTGAAGCGCGTGCCCTTGAAATTGGGCATCGGGTTCGATTTGCGCCAGATGATGTCGTTTAGGATCCAGAAGCCCTGATCCTGCAAGGTCGCGCCGACGCGGAAAATGTTGTGGTAGCTGCCGATGACCCACAAGGTGCCATCTGGTTTCAATATGCGCCGCGCCTCGGCCAGCCATTCCTGCGTGAATTTATCATAGGCGGCGAAATTGTCGAACTTGTCCCAATCATCGTCGACGGCATCGACCTGGCTGCCATCGGGTCGCTGAAGATCGCCGCCAAGCTGGAGATTATAGGGCGGATCGGCAAAGACCATATCGACGCAGGCATCGGGAAGCGACCGCATCGCTTCAATGCAATCCATCTTCAATATGCTGTCGAGCGGCAGACTTTTCTTGTCAACTTTCGCGACCTTGGTTGCGGCTTTCGGTTTGACCGCAATCTTTTCCATAACACCCATTGAACGAGGCTCCCCGCCTGAACAGCGCAAATCAGGGGCCAGCGATGAGTCTTCGGGACTCGCAGGTCAAGCAGTTTCGATGAACGCGACTCGCTGGAATCCCTAGAGGAATCGCAAATATGGGCGGAACGAAAGGAGTCCGGCACAAGATATGGAGTCTTGCGATTCCAGCAGGACTCAACCCCTAGTGGTGTTGCCTGAAAGACTCACCACCAAAGTTTTTACATTCAGTTACAGTGATTCGAGCTGCGCGACCGGCGCAAAACTCCGGCGATGGAGCGGTGTCGGCCCCAACCGGCGCAGCGCTTCGAGATGTCCGGCAGAGCCATAGCCCTTGTTCGACGCCCAACCATAGCCGGGATGCATCGCGTCATAACTGCGCATCAACCGGTCGCGATGTTCCTTGGCAATGATGCTGGCAGCCGAGATGCAGGGGTGGATCGCATCGCCGCCAATCACTGCTTGCGCGGCAAAGCGCCATTTGGGCAGGCGATTGCCATCGACGAGCACTTGTACCGGCTCAATAGCTAGTGCATCGACCGCGCGCGTCATCGCCAGCATCGTCGCCTGCAATATGTTGATGCTGTCGATTTCCACGACATCGGCGACGCCAATAGCCCAGCGACAGCTCGCCTTGATCTGCGCCTCCAGTTGCTCGCGCCTTCTGGCACTCAGCTTCTTGCTGTCATCGAGACCTTCTATGCCACCATCGCAAAGGACTACGGCGGCAGCGACTACCGGACCAGCCAAAGGCCCCCTGCCCGCTTCGTCGACACCGACAATCATATACTCCCCTCCCGCTTGCGGGAGGGGCTGGGGGAGGGCCAGTCAGGAAGGCACCCATTTTCATGCCCTCCCCTAACCCCTCCCGCAAGCGGGAGGGGGACTAAATACGCCAAGCAGGATAGCGGCGGTTTTCACCCGCGCTATACAGGCAGACGATATTACCTGACGGATCGAGCAACCGTGCCTCGCGCCAGCCCCAGCTTTCATCCTGTGGCATTTGTTCGAAAGCAAAACCCTCGCTCAGCAATTCATTGACCCAGGCATCGAGCCGCTTGCTTTCGAAATAGACGACAGTCGACGTTCCGATATCCTCACGGGCGTGGATTGAGAAGGTTACACCATTGGGCACCTCAAACCGGGCATAGCCGTTCGAAGGGCTATCGACGATCTGCTGTAGGCCCAGTGCCTTGTAGAAATCGACCGAGGCCGCATAATTTGTACTTCCGACCGTCACCTGATTGAGCGAAGGTCCTTCGACCATTGCATCCTCGCGGACATATTGATGCCCCATCGGCCCGTGCCCCTGCCCGAGCCCTGGCGCATCGTACAGCGCAAGCCGCACAAATAGGCGCGCGCGTTCGATCGATTGCTCCAGCGTGAAGCCCTGCCCCAATCCAGTCGCGATGGCACTAGCAAGCGTACAGCCGGTACCGTGGGTGTTGCGCGTTTCAATCCGCGCGTCCGCCCAATCCACGCTTTGTCCCTCGGCGAGGTCGAGGCGGTCGACAATGAGATCGCCATCGGCATGTCCGCCCTTGATCAGCAGGGGAATATGCCTTTCGAGCAAGGCCTCACGTCCACCTAATGCCTCCAGTTCCGGTAGATTGGGTGTCGTCAACGTGGCAAGCCGCATCAGCCGTTCGAAAGCGGAAATCGTTTCATCATCGGCAAGGATTGCTCCGCTGCTCGCGACCATCACCGGATCGAATACTATCGGGCAGGTCAGTTCGGACAGGCTGTTAGCCACCGCATGCGCGGTTTCCGCATTGCCAATCATCCCGATCTTGACTGCATCGACGCCTATGTCACTGACTACAGCTGCGATCTGGTCGATCACCATCTGTGTCGGGATAATATGCACCGCATCAACGCCCAGCGTGTTCTGCGCCGTGATCGCCGTCACTGCGGTCATCGCATGTCCGCCTAGCATAGCGACTGTCTTGATGTCGGCCTGGATGCCTGCCCCACCGCCGCTGTCGGAACCAGCTATGATCAGAATGCGTGCAGTGCTCATCCCTTATATTTCCTCTCGGTCGAAGCGGGATATTTCTCCAGCAGCTTTGCAGCGCGCGTCGGGCGGTCGAGCAATTCGCCGCCACAATTGGGGCAGCGCTCGTCCATTGCATCGGCACATTCCGCGCAAAAGGTGCATTCGAACGAGCAGATGAAAGCGCCGCCCGACTGTGCCGGCAAGTCGACACCGCAGCGTTCGCAATCGGGGCGCATTTCGAGCATCAGGCGGCCTCCTCGACAGCTGCACAGATACGGTCAACGACAGCACGCACCTGTTTGGCATCATCGCCTTCGGCCATCACACGGATCAGCGGCTCGGTACCCGACGGGCGAATGACGAGGCGTCCGGATCCCTCCAGTTCCTTTTCGACCTCGGCGATCACCGACTGGACGGTGACATTGTCCAGCGGCTTGCCACCCGAATAGCGCACATTTTTGAGCAGCTGCGGAACCGGATCAAAGAGGTGCAGCAATTCGCTCGCTTTCTTTCCGCTTTCCACCAGTTCGGCGAGGACCTGCAGCGCGGCGATGGTTCCGTCGCCGGTTGTGGCATGGTCGAGAAGGATCATATGCCCCGATTGTTCTCCACCGACATTCATCCCGCGCGCGCGCATTTCTTCCAGCACATAGCGGTCTCCCACCTTGGCGCGGACGAGTTCGAGATTCTGGCTCAGCAGATAGCGTTCAAGCCCCAGATTGGACATCACCGTCGCAACAATTCCGTTCCCGCGCAACAGACCGCTGCGGCGCATCGCTGTGCCCAGCAATGCCATGATCTGGTCGCCATCGACCACACGGCCCTTTTCATCGACGACGATCAGCCGGTCCGCATCGCCATCCAGCGCAATGCCGATATCGGCCCCTGCCGCAACCACTGTTTCCTGCAAAGTCGACGGATGAGTCGAGCCAACACGATCATTGATATTCTTGCCATTGGGGTTGACGCCGATGGCGGTCACCTTCGCGCCCAATTCCCAGATGGCGGCTGGCGCCACCTGATAAGCAGCACCATGTGCGCAATCGAGCACGACATGGAGGCCGTCGAAACGGATATGCTCTGGAAGTGTCGCTTTCACCGCATGAATATAACGCCCGCGCGCATCCTCGACGCGACGGGCGCGGCCGATGTCCATCGATTTGGCGAGCTTGGGCGGCAGGTCCAGCAGCGCCTCAATGGCATGTTCGTCCTGATCCGAAAGCTTGAAGCCATCGGGCCCGAACAATTTGATGCCATTGTCCTCATAAGGGTTGTGGCTCGCCGAAATCATCACGCCGAGATCGGCGCGCATCGAACGGGTGAGCAACGCGACTGCCGGGGTCGGGATAGGGCCGAACTGGACAACATCCATGCCCACGCTGGTAAAGCCTGCGACCAGCGCATTTTCGACCATATAGCCTGAAAGCCGGGTATCCTTACCAATTACGACGCGGTGTTTGTGGTCGCCACGCAGGAAATGCGCGCCCGCTGCCTGGCCGACCTTCATCGCCATTTCGGCGGTCATCGCACCTGCGTTGGTGCGGCCCCTGATACCATCGGTGCCGAAATATTTCCTGCCGCCCAACTGCCAGACTCCTGTTTCTTTTGTTACACCCAGCCTTAGCCAGCACAGCAGTCTCGTCCAAGTCGGAATTTCGATATCCACCGTAAAGTCTTGCCGCTTGTCCCAAGCCAAAAGCAGTGCATAAGAGAAGCATATTCGAATGCGGGAGCGAGCATGAAAAAGGCGTGGATCATTTTGGCGGCACTGGTCGGCGGCTTGCTGCTCGGAATGCTGGTGGGAGATCGCTCACCGCTATTCCACGACATTGCCGATGTGGTTGGCACCATCTGGCTCAACGGCTTACGGATGACAGTCATCCCCTTGGTTGTCGCCCTGCTGATCACCGGGATAGTTCAGACCGCAAATGCCGCCAGCGCAGGGCGCACCGCGATGCGCTCGGTCGTGACGATGATATCGATTCTTGTGCTGGTCACGATCATGGCCGCCATCGTCACGCCGACGCTACTGGCCCTTTTCCCGCTTGATCCCGATGCAGCCCTCGCATTGCGACAGGCCATGGGCGCTGTTGAGCCCGCCGCTGCACCACCGCCGTTCAGCGAATTCCTGAAAGCCGTGGTTCCCACCAATCCGTTCCAGGCGGCGGCAAGCGACGCTCTGCTCCCGCTCATCATTTTCACCATCGCCTTTGCCTTTGCGATCACACGTCTTGAACCAAGCAAGAAGCAGATGCTGGCCGGTTTCTTCGAGGCGATGGCCGAAGCGATGGTCACCGTGATCAGTTGGGTGCTTGCGCTCGCCCCCATCGGCGTTTTCGCGCTGGGTGTGGTGCTAGGGATGACAGCGGGTGCTGCAGCCTTCGGCGCGCTCGTCCATTATGTGCTGGTCGTGACCGCCATTGGCACGATCATCATGCTGTCCGCCTATCCAGTGGCTATGTTCGGCGCGCGGTTTAACCTGTTTGACTTCGCCCGCGCCGCCATTCCTGCGCAGTCTGTCGCAATCTCGACGCAAAGCTCGCTCGCCTCGCTTCCCGCTATGGTGCAGGGTGCCAAGCAGTTGGGCGTCGGCGCGCGCAGCACCGATATCGTTCTGCCCATGGCGGTCGCGATTTTCCGTGCGACCAGCCCTGCAATGAACCTGGCTGTTGCCATCTATGTCGCGCACTGGATGGGTATCGAGCTTGGCCCCGAACAGATCGTTATCGGTGTCGCGGTTGCGTCGATTACAACGCTTGGCTCGGTCAGTCTGCCCGGATCGATCAGCTTTATCGCCGCGATCGCGCCAATCTGCATCGCGATGGGCATTCCCATCGAACCGCTAGCCGTATTGGTTGCTATCGAGACTTTCCCCGATATCATGCGGACATTGGGCAACGTCACCATGGATATCGCCGTCACCGGCACGATCGCCCGTGCTGAGGGCGACCTCGAAAAAGGAGAGGCAAAATGAAATATCGCAAATTGGGCCATGGGTTGAAAGTTTCAGCCATTGGCGTCGGCTGCATGCCGATGATCAAGGGCGGCAATATCCTCTATGGCGAGGCCGCCGATCCCGACGAGGCGATCAAAACGATTCACCGTGCAATTGATCTGGGCATCACCTTTTTCGACACCGCCCAGATTTACGGTCCGTTCCAGAATGAAGAGCTGGTCGGCGAGGCGATCAAGGGCAAGCGTGACGGGTTGGTTATCGCGACCAAATTCGGCTTCCGTTTTGATGGCAAGCAGATTGTCGGCGTCGATGGCTCGCCCGCCAATGCGAAACAATCGGTCGAAGGCTGCTTACAGCGGCTGGGAATCGACTGCATCGACCTGTTCTATCAGCACCGTGTCGACCCCAATGTGCCGATCGAGGAAACCGTCGGCGCGATGGCCGACCTCGTCAAAGAGGGAAAGATCAAGCATATCGGCTTGTCCGAAGCTGGGCCAGCCACCCTGCGCCGCGCCGCCGCCGTCGCCCCGATTAGCGCCTTGCAGAGCGAATATTCGCTGTGGGAGCGCGACATTGAAGAAGGCATTCTGCCCACCTGCCGCGAACTGGGCATCGGATTTGTGCCCTATTCACCGCTCGGCCGCGGTTTCCTGACAGGCTCGATCCGCAGCCTTGACGACCTGCCCGAAAATGACTGGCGCCGAAACGATCCGCGCTATCAAGGGGATAATTTCGCAGCGAACCTCAAGGTCGTCGATATCGTCGGCGAGGTTGCAGCCAAACATGGCGCTTCGAACGCGCAGGTCGCGCTGGCTTGGCTGCTCGCTCAAGGCGACGATATTGTTCCGATCCCGGGCTTTAAGCGTCGCATGACGATGGAAGACAGCGCCAAGGCGGCTGATGTCACATTGGATACCGACGATCTGGCCAAGCTGGAGGCTGCTGCCCCGCGCGGCGGCACCGCAGGCCCGCGCTATGGAGAAGCCGGGATGCGGATGGTTAGGCTATAACCAGCGGTAGATACCCGCACCATAACTGCCAGCCAGATTGTGCGCCCATGTCGCGGCGAACCAGAAAACTACTCCAACCAGTATAGTGCGCGGCTCGATCTTGCCCAATTGCGACAGGCGCGGAAGAAAACTCGTTTGTCGTTCCCATTTGGTCCAGGCGTCGCCCATCGTTGCCTCCTTTTTGCGATCCTGCCCATAGGATCCGGCAAGCGCGAGGAAGACGAGGCTGCCGTTGAACAGGAAACTGTCCATCCGCGGTGCAACCAGCATGTGTGACAGGCCCCAAAGCGCAAAGCCCCACATCATCGGATGCCGGGTGACGCGAAACACGCCAGTTGGAACCTTCGCCGCCAATGTGCGGATGCCGTCGCCATCGGGATCGGGAAGTGCCGGATTGCCGCGGAATGAGCCAGAAAACAGGATAGCTGCAAGCAAGGTCAAAATGCTCGCGACGATCCAGATCATATTGGTCGGTGCCCAATATATCTCACCCGCGGGCGCACGCGAAAATTCCCACATCATCCAGCCAAAGCCGACAAGCGACACTAGCGAATAGAGCCCCAAAAAGCCCTTCTCACCCAATCGCCCGACCAATGGTCTCCGCAGCGGGTGGGACATCAGGAAGTGGCTGCCTACGAAAAAGACGCAAGCCGTCAACAACGGTGCCAAACTATCCATAGGTCCCTCCTCCCGCCGTCAGGCGTCAATGTTCATAGGCTTTGGGCAATGCGCCTTCCTGCGGTGTACGGTAACGGTCACGCAGCCGGTCTTGCCGGTTGCCCAGCGGCTGTTCGATGCCGTCGATATACACCGAAACCGGCGCGCTGGACAGCTCCAGCGGATCGCCATCCCAAACAACGACATCGCCAACGCGGCCAGCCTTCAGGCTACCGAGTTTGTCACCCATTCCCATCGCTTCGGCAGGGCCTGAACTTATCGCCGCAAAGGCTTCATCCCAACTCAAGCCGGTGGCGCGCGGCACTTTCTGCAGGCTGACCAGATTCCCGGCGTATTGCGTGGTGTAGCGGAGCTGGTGCGAATCCCGGTCGTCGATCATCCCGATCGAAACCTTGACGCCCGCATCCTTCATACGACCGATGTTCGACTGGGTTGCCCCCAGTAGTTCGAAGGTCGCAGGCAGATCGTTGAGCGCGGAAGCAATCACCGGAACGCCCGATGCAGATATGCGGTCGGCCACGCGCCAGCCTTCGCTAACGCCGACCAGCACCATCTTGATCGCCGGATAATCGCGTTTGAGCTCAAGCACGCGTAAGATGTCGTTCGCAGCCTCAACGCGCACCAGCAAACGCTGTTCACCGCGCAATACCAATTGCAACACCTTGGCATCTTCCGCCCGCAGCAAACCGTCGTCAAAGGCATCGCGTCCGGTTGTAAAGTCTTGGGCCTCGCGGAACATGGCGCGGAACAGCAGGTGCGCCGAAGAACGGCTGCCTCCCGCCGATGCCGCACCATTTTCGCCGAGTTCAACGAACTGGAACGCGCGGGCCTTGGTCAGTGCATCGCTATCCGCCCCCAGATCCATCACAGCCCCCTGCCCGGCAAAGATGTTACCTGCGGTTTCGGGAGCCACCACGGCACGGGTCACCCCGGCACTGCGGTTGACAGCTATCGGCGAACGGAAGGGATCGATGGCCGGTGCCACCTCAATGGCGGCAGAAAATCCGCTTTTGCCGCCGCTTTTGTCATTGGTGCCATCGACAGCATCAACCTCTGCTAGTCCTAAGCGGCTGAACCCGGCGAACACGCCCGGTGTCACCCATTTGCCGCTGGCATCGACGGTGCGTGCGCCCGCGGGAATGGAGACGCCAGCCCCAGCGGCCACGACAGTCCCGTCGCGAACGACGACCGTGCCGCCCTCAATCGGGGCGCTGCCGTCACCGATCACCAGCTTGCCGCCGGTAATGGCAATGGTTTCTGCCGTAGCAGGAGATGCGAACGTAATGGCCGCAGCGGTGATAAAAAGAAAATGCTTCATTTCACATCTCCTTCACCCGGTTGGCCAAGCTCGAAATCGCTCACCGGACGGCGCTTTGCATCGCTTGCATCAAACAGCAGCGCGCCATCGACCCAAACCTTGTCGGGACGCGAATAGACCGAGAGCGGGTTGCCGTTCCACAGCACGACGTCGGCCATTTTGCCCGGCTTCAGACTGCCGGTCATCTTCTCGATGCCCATTGCCTTGGCAGGGTTATAGGTGAGCCACCGGATCGCCTCGGCATCCGAAATCTGGAAACCCATCCGGCGTCCGTTGGAAAGCGCCTTCGCGGCCTCCTGGTTTAACCGCTGGATCTGGTTTTCATCGTCTGAATGGATAATCACGCATGCGCCCGCATTTTGCAGGATGCCTGCATTTTCCGGAATGGCGTCATAGGCCTCCATCTTGAAGCCCCACCAATCAGCCCAGACGGCCGAGCAAACATCGTTTTCCTTGAGCAGATCGCCAATTTTATAAGCCTCCACCGCATGGTGGAATGTGGAAACTTTATATCCAAATTCCTTCGCCATATCGAGGACGATGGCCATTTCGTCGGCGCGGTAGCAGTGGTTCTGGATCTTGATGTCACCGTCAAGCACGCCAGCGAGCGTTTCCATGCCAAGATCGCGGGTATATTCCTTACCCGAGTCCCGCTTCTTCCTATATTCCTGCGCCTTGATCCATGTCTGGCGGTTCACAGCCAGATTGCCCATACGGGTGGAAGGCATGCGCCCTTTGGCGCCATAAACCCGCTTCGGATTTTCGCCGCACGCCATCTTCATGCCATAAGGCGCACCGGGAAACTTCATCCCTTGTACGGTGCGCGCATAGACATTCTTCAGCACAACCGACCGCCCGCCCATCAGGTTTGCAGAGCCGGGGAGAATTTGCAGCGACGTCACGCCGCCATTGGCCAGCGCGCGGCTGAAACCCGGATCCTGCGGCCAGACGCTATGCTCTGCCCAGACTTCAGGCGTCGTGGGAGACGTAGCTTCATTGCCATCCTCATGCGCGGCAACCGAAGGCGTCGGATAGTCGCCCAGATGCGAGTGGATGTCGATGATCCCGGGCGTCACAAATTTGCCCGCGCCATCGAACACCGCGATGTTCGCCGGTATCGGCGTATCGGGCCCGCCGACTGACTGAATCTTGTCGCCCGCGAAGAACACAACGCCATTGTCGATCCGCCCGCCTTCGCCATCAAAAATGGTGACGTTGCGGATCGCGGTCGCCATCCCCGGATAGGGCTTATAAGTCGACGGGTATGGGTCTTTGTTGATCTTCGCCGGTTTTTCCGCAGGTGCCGCCGCCGAAGCGCTTTTGGGCGCTTCGGTGGTGTTCGAACAGGCAATCAGGGCGAGCGGAGCGGCGAGGATCGACCAGCGGAACCCTTCCCTCATCCTCAAGCAGCCTTTTCCGCTGCGGGTTCTTCATCCTTCAGCGTATCGAGATGCATCCAGCGTTTCACGATGGGCGACAGCAACAAAACGACAACGGCAACGCCGATCGATATCCAGCCGAACAGTTCATAGACGTCGAGCAAACCCTGCTTGGTCATCTGGCCATCATGGCCGCCCGTGGCTTCGCCGATCTTGCCGGCGACGAAATTGCCAACCGCCGTCATATAGAACCAAGCACCCATGATCAGCGAGGCGAGGAACTTCGGCGCAAGCCGGTTCATCGCCGACAGACCAACCGGTGAGAGACAAAGCTCCGCGGTTGTAGCGAGCAGATAATAGGCGAAGACGAGAATGACGGGGGTCATCGCCGCTACGCCAAAGGCTTCTGCACCCCAGACGAGCACCAGATTGGCAAGGCCCATTTGCAACAATGCCAAACCGAACTTGGCGGGCGCTGAAGGCTCGCTTCCACGCTTGCCGAGCCATACCCAAAGACCTGCAAAAATCGGCGCACAAAGCATGATGATGATCGGGTTGATCGACTGGAAGATCGCCGCGGGAACACCGCCACGATCCACAAAGCGGTCGGTAAACAGGTTCATCGAACCGCCTGCCTGCTCAAATAGGCCCCAGAAAAGTGGGTTCAATGAAATCAGGAACAGGATGGCAAACATGCGTTCGCGCGGTTCTTTTTCGAGCTTGAAGCTTTCATACAGCACATAGCCCAGAAGCGACACGCCGGAGACGACCAGCAGGCCTTGAATCACATCCTGATATTGCACCAATGCCCAGATCACCGCGACCGATGCCAGACCAATTCCGTAAAGCGTCCACTCCTTCGATTTTGTAAGCGGCGCGGGCGCTTCACCGGCACCGTTGAGTGCTTTTTTGCCGAGCACAAACACGACCAGGCCGGCAAGCATACCGATACCGGCAAGGCCAAAGCCCCAGCCCCAGCCGATGGTTTCACCCAGATAACCGACAAGTATCGTACCGATGGCAGCACCGACATTAATGCCCATGTAGAACACCGTGTAGGCACCGTCGCGGCGGATATCGGTCAGCTTATACAATTGCCCGACCATCACCGAGATATTGGCTTTCAGGAAGCCCGAGCCGACAATGATGAAAGCCAATGCGGCCCAGAACACGTTGATTGTAGGGTCGCTCTGTCCACCAACGCCCTCAACCGCCATCAGGCTGTGACCGGCAGCAAGCAGGAGCCCGCCGAACAGCACCGCCTTGCGCTGCCCCAGATATCGGTCGGCCAGATAGCCACCAAGAACCGGGGTGATGTAAACCAGACTGGTATAGGCGCCGTAGATCAAATTGGCCTTGCCGTCGCTGAACAACCAATGCTTGGTCAGATAGAAAATCAGCAGCGCACGCATGCCGTAATAGGAGAAACGCTCCCACATTTCGGCGAAAAAGAGCATGTAGAGCCCCTTGGGATGCCCTGCAAATTCCGGTTCTTTCTGGATGACAATTTTCGCGCCTAACGCGAGAAAAATTCCCAAGACGACGACGGTAATTGCTGCAATCCAGTCGCCTTCGGCCCAGAGGCCCATCGGTTTCATTCCGTTCACGCGAAACCCACCTTCCCAATTTTTGTTTGCTTCGCCCCTCCCCGGGGCATTGGCCGGGCAACCTAACGGAAAAATTGCGCCTGTGAAGAATTTTGTTGCGCTTGTTACCGCTTTTCGGCGAACGGAGGCTGGATGCTCAACAACCTCTCTTCGCTGCCCGCCTATCTTGCCTCGCGCCGGTCAGGCAAACCCCGTGATATGGTCGCGCCGGGGCCGGATGCCGCGCAGCTTGATGCGATCTTGCACCTCGCCATGCGCACGCCCGATCA
The DNA here is from genome assembly GCF_040079335.1 of Sphingorhabdus sp. Lineage (GTDB taxonomy): Bacteria > Pseudomonadota > Alphaproteobacteria > Sphingomonadales > Sphingomonadaceae > Sphingorhabdus_B. The sequence goes on along the minus strand of NZ_JBEBKL010000001.1, from coordinate 16,660 downwards.
TGGCAAGCTTTTTCCATGGCGCTTTGTGAAGATTGAGGATCGCGACGCTTTCGCGGCCATGCTCGAAAAAGCTTTCATCGCAACCAACCCGGACGCGCGTGCTGCGCAGATCGAGGCGGCGATTGCCCCCTCGTTTATGGCGCCTACTTTGATCGTCTTGCTCTTCGCTCCACAACCCAGCCCCAAGATCCCCTTATGGGAACAGCAGATGAGCGTCGGCGCAGTCGGCATGAACCTGCTCCACGCAGCACATGCGCACGGTTATGTCGCCAGTTGGATCACCGGCTGGGCAAGCTATGACCCAGTCGTCCGCAATGCCATTTGCCAAAGCGAGGAGCAGATCGCCGGGCTGTTCTACATCGGCACCGCTGGCCAGCCACTAGAAGAACGCCCGCGACCAGACCCCGCCTATATCGTTCGCTCCTGGCCTTGACGCACAAATTTAATCGCTAGGTTAAACTTGACGCGCCCTACTGTGTTATGGCAGTAAGGTGGTTATGAAAACCGAGAGCAAGCCTGTATATCTGAAATTGCGTGACGAGATCGCCGCAGCCATACTCGACGGCCGCTTTTCGGAAGGCGATATGCTCCCCTCGGTTCGTGCCTTTGCGGCGCAACAAGGCGCCAATCCGCTGACAGTGGCCAAGGCCTATCAGCTGTTTCAGGACAATGGGTTGGTCGATGTGAAGCGTGGCGTGGGCTTGTTTGTCGCGCGCGGCGCGGTGACCCGTTTGCGCACCACCGAGCGCGACCATTTCATCAGCCATGTCTGGCCAGAGGTGCGCGCGCAAATGCAGCGCGCCGGAATCGATCCGGCCGAATTGCTGGCACTTTCTTAAAGTTTCTGAGCCGCGCGGTAGTCGCGGGCGATATCCTCGTTCTCTGGAGCCAGCTTGCTAGCCTTGCGCAACAGATCGCGGGCACGTTTTGCATCGTCGCCCTGCATCAGCACCGCCCGGCCATAGGCGTAGGTGGTCATCAAATTCGCTGGATCGATCCGATAGGCCAACCGCGCCTCGCGCACCGCATCGTCATGCTCACCCAGCGCGGTTAAGGTACGCGCGACATTCGCGTTTAGGACTGAATCGTTGAATCCGATCCGCGCACGCATCCGGTAAAGAATGGGCAACGCCTGATCCCATATTTTGCGATCGATCAGATCGAAAGCCGCCACCCTCTGGCCCAGCAAGCTCGAAGGATTATAGGCAAGAAACTCGGCAATCACCTGACTTGCGGCATCGGCATTTTCTGCGCCACGGTACGCCGCAACCAGTCTGCCCAGCACGGCTTCGTTTAACGCAACCTTGCGCGCCTTATCATAAGCCGCAATCGCCCCTGCCCTGTTCCCCGCGGCCATTTCGACGTCGCCCACCAGCAACTGTGCATCGACCACGCCATCGTTGCCCGAAACCAGCGGCGCTATGGCCTGACGGGCTTGCTCATATTGCCCGGCGGACAAAAGCACGCGGACATAAGGGAGAACCTTGCGTGCACTGCGCGGCTCGCGCGCGGCTTCCGCCGCAGCAGTGCCAGGCGACTGTTTTTCGGCAAGCGCGAGCGGCGTTACGATCTTCGGATAGGCCGCCCGGTCCAGCCGGAATGCAGCGGCATCTCGCTCACCTAGCGCCTCTAATATGCGGCCGGCCAGCGCGGTACTGTAATGATCGGCATCCTCGCGATTGGCGATCGGTGCGATCACATCCCACGCCGCTCTATGATCCCCTGACCGGTGTAGCGCTCGCGCCAGCGAGCTGTTTAATTCGACATTGTTCGGCTGCGCTGCAACCAAGCGTGTCAGAATCTCAATAGCGGTGTTGAAATTGCCCAATTCATATTCACTAACCGCGACCAGCATTTGCGGCCCCGGCAGTTCGGCAAAACGCCCACCGACTTTGCCCATGATGCGTCGCGCCAAAGCATAATTGCCCGCACGTCCCGCCAATGTCGCCTGCATGTAGAAGGCCTTGGCATTTTTGGTGTCGAGCGAGAGGATTTTGCGCGCCTGCATCAGCATGTCGCCATAACGACCTAGTTCGCCAAGCGTGTTGCCATATTCTTCAAGCAGCGGGACGTCGTTGGGGTCAATCTGCAATCCCCGTTCGAACCACGGGAGCGCCGCCGTCAGCCCGAACTGGTCACGCACCAGCCGCCCGCGCAGCTCGAGCGCGCGGACATTGGCTGGGTTCAATGCAATCGCCTGTTCCAGCGCCGACGTCGCCCCGCCCATGTCAGATACGACATAACGCAGCCGTGCCACCTCTGTCCAAAGCCGGTCGTCCTTGGGCGCGATCTCCAACCCGGATTCAAATGCCCGTCCGGCCGCAATGGTATCGCCCTGATCCATGTAAACACGGCCCAATATGCGATAGGCATAAGGCATGTTCGCGCGGGCCACGGTCCGCTGCGTCAGCACTGCCTCTGCCTTGTCGGCCTCACCCGAAAGCCACAGCGCGTGGCCTAGAAGGTGGCTGTAAGCCGTCTCAGGCGCGTCGAGCTTGATTGCCTTGTCGATATGCTCGCGCGCCGTCACCGGATCGAAGAGTTCGAGCGCAACTTCGGCCAGCTTCAGTTGCGCCTCGATCCATTCGGGATCGGCGGCCACTGCGTTGAGCAGTTCGACCTTGGCGGACCGCAAGTCGCGTTGTGTGATGTGGGTTTGCGCAGCCTCAAAAGCTTCGCGCGCGTCCTCGTCAATCGCGGCGTGGGCAATGCCTGCCAGCAGAGCAATCGCCAGCATGCCCCGAAATCCGGAAGTCAGCAACTGGCGAGAGGGGTAAAGCATCAGACATGGATCTCATATTGTTTGAGGAGATCATAGAGCGTCGGCCGACTGATGCCCAGCAGCTTGGCTGCGTTGGAAATATTGCCTTCGGTGCGGGCAATCGCCCGACCGATCGCGCGTCTGTCGGCGGCCTCACGCGCGGCTTTCAGATTGAGCAGCCGGTCGTCGTCGTCGACCAGATCGAACTGGAGGTCATCGACCGAGATAAACTTGGTCTCGGACATGATAACCGCGCGTTTGACGCGGTTCTCAAGCTCGCGGACATTGCCCGGCCAATCCCATTGATCGATCGCGGTCAACGCACTCGAGGCAAAGCCCTTTATCGACGGATTCATCTCCCGCGCAAAACGGCTGAGGAAATGCTTCGCGAGCAAAACGGCATCCCCCTGCCGATCGGCCAGACGCGGGATATGCACCGGCACTTCGGCGAGGCGATAGTAGAGATCGTCGCGGAATGTTTTGTCAGTGATCATCTGGTTGAGATCACGATGCGTCGCACAGACGATGCGGACATCGACCGGAATCGATTTGCGCCCGCCAATGCGTTCGATCACCCGCTCCTGAATGAAACGCAGCAATTTGACCTGCAGCGGCAACGGGATATCGCCAACTTCATCAAGGAACAGCGTGCCGCCATTGGCGATCTCGATCTTGCCCTCGGTGGTCTTGATCGCGCCGGTGAACGCGCCTTTTTCATGCCCGAACAGTTCGGATTCGAGCAGGTTTTCGGGGATCGCGCCGCAGTTGATAGCGACAAAGGGCTTGCCCTTGCGGTCGCTCGCATCGTGCAGCCCGCGCGCGAGCAATTCCTTACCCGTGCCGCTCGCCCCCAACAGCATCACCGATGCGTTGGTATTGGCCACCCGCTCAATCGTGCGCGCGGCTTTCAGCATTTCGGGCGAGGCCGTGACCATCGATCCGAACAATAGTTCGCCATCGGAATTGGGCGCCTGCGCCCTCTGGTTCTGCTGTTCCAGTTCGCGGACATGGAAGGCGCGCTTCACGATCAGGTGCAGCTCATCGATATCGACCGGCTTCTGGTAAAAATCCCAAGCCCCGGCTGATATGGCGCGCAGCGCGCTTTCCTTGGCATTGTGGCCCGAAGCAACGATCACTTTGGTGTCAGGTTTGATCAACAGCATCTCTTCAAGTGCTGCAAACCCCTCGGTTACGCCATCCGGATCAGGCGGAAGGCCCAAATCGAGCGTCACCACATCGGGTTCTTCCGAACGCAGCAGTGCCATTGCCTCGGCGCGGTTCGATGCGCAAAACACCTCGAAATCCTCATAGGACCATTTCAGCTGGCGCTGCAGCCCCTGGTCATCCTCGACAATCAGCAGTTTTTTCTTTGGCTGTTCCATGGTCATGCTGCCTTATCGATGTCTTTGTCATGCGCAGGTTCTTTCGCTGCCGGAAGCAGCAGGGTCATGCGCGTGCCCTTTCCTAAGCGGCTATCGACGTGCAGATGCCCGCCCAAGGACTGAGCCAGTGCGCGGGCTTCATAGGCACCGATACCAAAGCCACCGCTCTTGGTGGATTCGAACGGTTTGAACAGCTGGTTGGCAACAAAAGCCTCAGTCATGCCGCTGCCCTTGTCGGTTACCCTTATGGCGACCCAATCATCCTGTCGTGAAGCGCTGACGCGGATCGGCGATCCGTCTTCGGTCGCATCGATGGCATTCTGCACCAGATGGTTCAGGATCGTTTCGACCCGTCCTGCGTCCGCCATAGCGAGCAGCCCCGGCGAGAAATCGGACTCGATCGGATAGATCAGTCGCTTGCTATGGATCACTGCGCTTACCGTTGTCTCGACATCCATTGGTTCGATGGCCGAATGCCGTGTCTGACTATGCTGCGAAAGCCGGGCGAGCAGATCGTTCATCTTGCCAACCGACCCTTTCAGCGTCTCGATCATGTCGGCTTGGAAATCAGGTTTGCTGGCATGTTTTTCGGCGTTGCGCGCGAGCAGGCTTAGCTGGCTGACCAAATTTTTGATGTCGTGCATTACGAAAGCAAAGCGCCGGTTAAACTGTTCGAACTGCCGACTTTCGGTCAATTGTTCCTGACTGGTCGCTTCTGCCAGATAGCTGGCGAGCTGACGCCCGACCACGCGCATCATATCCAGATCCTCCCAGTCGAGTCCGCGCTTTATCGGCGGCTTGGCGAGGATGGCTATCCCGGCAAGGCGCCCGAAATGGACCAGCGGGATCACCGCCCATGCGCGTGTCTCGTCATACAGCCATTGCGGAATAGCCGTTTGATCGACCCTGTCGTCCGTCCCCTCACGCACATCGTCCATCAACAGGATATGGCCAGATCGTTCGAAAAACGGCACTGTATGGGAATTACCCGCATAGGTTGGAATGTCGGCGGTCGGCCAGTTCCAGCGCGCTTGCAGCACCAGCCGAGATTGATCGTCACGGGTCAGCAAAAGTCCGGCGGGCGATTCAAAAATGTCGGCAAGCGATTTGATCACCCGCTCGTGAAAAGGTGCTGCGTCGCTCGGGAAACCGATGGTTTCTGCAAAGCGCATCCATTCGGCCCGATAGTCATAACGGTGCTGGAAAAAATTCTTAGCGATGACGACATTGAGCCAGGCACGGAACTTGCCCGAAGGCAGGATCAGCATAGCGCCCAGAGACATTGCAAAGATCAGCGTGATCTGCGCCATGCGGACATAAGAACCGCCGACCAGCTGCAATGCTGTCGCCAGCAACACCATCCCGAACAGATAGCCGCCAATTGCCAGTAGCGAGACCGACTGGAAGGTCACCGAGCGTGAAAGCCGAATACGCCAATTGCTGTTGCGTCGCGTCGCCATCGCAAACACTGGCACCAGTATCGTCATGATCAGCCCGCGCATCGCGATGAATTCGGTCGGCCAGTCCCCTGACAAATAGCCGATGGTGTACAGGTTAAGGTCGTACATCCAGGTCGCGGCAAGCGCGGCCATCGGCAGGCTGATGCCCCAACGGGCTTCGGGTGCGGACACGGTGTAGAGATTGTGCACCAGCACGATTGCGCCAATCGCGAAAATCATGCGCAGCAACTGCACAGATTTTGCCGCCGCTGCTGTCGCTTGCGCGCTGTCGGGCATCGCCATCAGCAAGGCGAAGTCGATCAGCGGCTGCAACAGCAATGCGAGGAACAAGGCCCCGTAGAGCATCTTGATTGTGCGCGGATGCGAATTGCCCTCGCCATTGGCCATCAATGCATAGAGAAAACCGAGCCAGCCCATATTGCGCAGCGTCTCTCCGCTCGATGCCAGCAGGCTGCCCGGGCCGCCCATAATCGTTGCAATACCCCAAAATGCGGTAACCGCCAGCGCGCCGATCAGCGCAATCTGTTGCCTGCTTTTGCCGCCAAATTGCTGGAAGACCCATATCGCCAGCGCGGCATAGAGAAAGCCGACCGCCGTATGGCCCCAGAAACCGATCCAGGCGAGTGCTGCACCCATATCAGCGCGCTCCGTCCGGCCAGATGACCACGCGGATCGTCTGGAGAAGGATCAGCAGATCGAGGAAAGGCGTGTAGTTCTTTGCATAATAGAGATCATATTCCAGCTTTTGGCGGCTGTCGTCGATCGACGCACCATAGGGATAATTGACCTGCGCCCAGCCGGTGATCCCCGGCTTTACCATATGCCGCTCGGCAAAATAGGGCAGTTGCTTTTCAAGATCTTCGACAAATTCGGGGCGCTCGGGCCGCGGGCCGACAAAGCTCATCTCGCCCTTTAGCACGCACCATGTCTGCGGCAGTTCGTCGATGCGCACCTTGCGAATGAATTTGCCGATCCGGGTCACGCGGTCGTCATTTTTGGCCGCCCAGATCGCCTTGCCGTCTGCCTCTGCATCGGCGCGCATTGAGCGCAATTTGATCAGGTCGAAAGGCACGCCATAACGACCGACACGTTGCTGGCGGTAAAAGGCCGGGCCCTTGCTTTCCAGTTTCACCAAAAGCGCAAACAACAGGATGACCGGCAACGTCAGCGCCACCAGGATCGCACTCGCCGCAATATCGAACAACCGCTTGGCGATCCCCGACAAACGTCGGCCCGACGAAAAGCCATCGGAGAAAATGAGCCAACTGGGATTGACGCTGTCCAGATCGACGCGCCCTGTTTCGCGCTCCAGAAAACTGGAAATATCGTTCACATGGACGCCGGTGGTCTTGATCCGCAGCAAATCCTGAAGCGGCAAAGCATTACGCCGTTCCTCGAGCGCCAGCACGACCTCACTCGCCCCCAGCTTCACCACGAAATCGGCAAGATTGTAGATTGCGGAGCGGTTGATCGCTTCGGGAATGATGCGTTTGGCCTCATCCATCGCGATAAAGCCGACGACGACAAAGCCCGAGCCGCGGCGTGCCTCCAGATCCTTGATCCGCTGTGCGCGCTTTCCCGCACCGAGCACGAGCAAGCGGCGCTTGAAGCTCTCAGCGCCGATCAAACTCCCCAATATCAGGCGACTGAGCGCGAGATAGCCAAATGACAGCATCATCGCGTAAAGCGAATTTGAGCGCCACAATGTCATCCCTGGCAGGGCAAAAGCCATGATAGCCATAAAGATCACGCCGAGCGACACGGCCACAATCAGCCGCGCAATCGCGAACCTCAGCGACTGCAGCGATTCCTGGCTATAAACACCCACTGCCATCGCGGCGAGTTGCACCGATACCGCAAAAGTGAAGAGCGGCCAGATGCGATTGCCGATATAGTCGACATGCATGCCGATCTGGTTCGCGCGGATTACCCACGCGGTTTCCGCCGCCATTATCAGCAGGCACAAATCCACCATCGCCAGAAACAATACGGCGTAGGGGACATAATGCTTGAACAGCCTAATCATATCAGGGCGCGACGTGCCTTCATCATCCGATGCAATAGCAACCAAAAGTAAAGTGTCGCTTAATTTTACACTTGTTTATAAAAGCGCTAATTATCAGCTGCTTGAACAAGATGCCAACTGTCAAATTCGGCGACAGTCCGCGATTGCGGAAATCGCCGCCATCGAATAGGCAAGGTGTATGAAAATCACACCTGTCATCCTGTCTGGAGGCGGCGGCACGCGCCTGTGGCCGATGTCGACGCCCGAATGCCCCAAACAATTCCTGAAACTCGCAGGCGATGCTACGATGTTTCAGATGACGCTCGCCAGGGTGATGGACCGGGAATTCTTCAACGCACCATTGATCGTCGGAAACGCCGCGCATGCCGAAATCATCGCGCAACAGGCGAACGCTGCGGGCGTGCCCGACGCCTCGATCATCCTTGAACCCTGCGCACGCAACACAGCCCCGGCTATCGCGCTCGCCGCCCTGGCCGTCGATGACGTCAAGGCGCCATTATTGGTGATGCCGAGCGACCATCTGGTCGCAGAAGTGCCCGCCTTCCATGCCGCGATCATGGCTGCGCTGCCGCTGGTCGAGGACGGATGGCTTGTGACCTTTGGTATCACCCCTACCGCGCCCGAGACCGGCTATGGCTATATCCGTGTCGGCGACGAGCTGACGGCTGCGACGTCGCGTGTCGAACGCTTCGTCGAAAAGCCCGACACCGCAACCGCACAGGCGATGATCGATGCCGGCAACCATGCGTGGAATGGTGGCATCTTCCTGTTCCGGGCGGATATCTATCTCGGTTGGCTGGCAAGCCTTGCGCCTGATATCTTGCACGCTGCGCAAAAGGCGATGGAACAGGCCGAGTGGCAAGGCGTAAATATCCACCCGCAGGAAGCCGCCTTCGCCGCCTCCCCTTCTGACAGCATCGATTATGCCGTGATGGAAAAGGCCGATCGCGTCGCCGTCGCGCCGGTCAGCATGGGCTGGTCCGATGTTGGCAGCTGGGATAGTCTTTATGAGGTCAGCGCGCATGATGCAGATGGCAACAGCCTGCTGGGCGACGCCCGCTTGCTAGATAGCCACAGCAATCTGGTTCGCAGCGACGGCCTACGCATCAACCTGATCGGTGCGCACGACCTGATCGTTGTCGCGCACGGCAATGAAGTGCTCATCCTGCCGCGCGGGCATAGCCAGAATGTAAAGAAGTTCAGCAGCTAACGAGGCACGCTGTCAGCAAACCAGCGCCGCCCGAACCAGAAGGCGACATTGACGAGCAGGATCAGCACCGGCACCTCGACCAGCGGCCCGATCACCGCCGCAAAGGCAACGGGGGACGCCAGCCCGTAAGCCGCTATCGCAACCGCTATTGCCAACTCGAAATTATTACCCGCCGCGGTAAATGCCACCGCAGTAGTGCGCGGATAGTCGCTCTCGATCAGCTTGCCCATGAAGAAGCTGATCGTGAACTGGACGACGAAATAGATGGTCAGCGGGATGGCGATGCGGATGGTATCCCCCGGCAAGGTCAGAATTTCGTTCCCCTTCAGGCTGAACATCGCGACGATCGTGAACAGCAACGCGACTAGCGTTATGGGTCCGATCTTCGGCAGGAAGTCCTGTTCATACCAAGCCTCGCCTTTGGCTTTCGCCAACCATTTGCGCGTCAGGAACCCGGCGAGAAAGGGTATGCCGAGATAGATCAGCACCGCCTCTGCAATCGTCCAGAAACTGACATTGACGACACTGCCCTCCAGCCCGAACAGCGGCGGCAGGAAAGCGAGGAAGAACCACGCATAGACGCTGAAAAACAATATCTGGAAAATCGAGTTGAACGCCACCAGCGCCGCGACATATTGGTTGTCACCCTTTGCCAGCTGGTTCCACACGATCACCATCGCGATACACCGCGCCAGCCCGATCAGGATCAGGCCAGTCATATAATCGGGCTTGTCGGAGAGGAAAATCACCGCAAGCGCAAACATCAGCACCGGCCCGATGATCCAGTTCTGCACCAGAGAAATCGCCAGCACCCGCTTATCCTCAAATACGCGCGGCAGCTCTTCGTAGCGCACACGAGCGAGAGGCGGGTACATCATCAGGATCAGGCCGATGGCGATGGGGATATTGGTCGATCCCCACGACAGGCCGTTGATCGCCTCGGGCAATCCGGCAAAGGTCGAACCCAGACCAACGCCCAGCGCCATCGCCAGAAAAATCCAGATAGTCAGATAGCGGTCGAGGAATGACAGCCGCTTCAAATTGCCTTCCGCCATATCAGGCTGCCCCTTCCATCCTGCCAATTTCCGCCAGCACCTTCTGCGCTTCGGCCTTATCCATGTGCGTCAGATCGAGCGCGAAGAACGCCTTCACTCGCATCTCGAGCAAGCGCCACGTTTCCTCAAAGGCTGCATCGATTTCGGCCTCGCTGCCGCTAACATCGGCGGGATCGGGCAAGCCCCAATGCGCCTTTAACGGGCTGCCAATGAAGACCGGACAGACTTCGCCCGCCGCATTGCCGCATACAGTGATCGCAAGGTCGATTTGCGGCGCATCGGGTGCGCTGAATTCATCCCAGCTTTTCGAACGGAACGCGGCGGTATCAATCCCCCTCCGCGCCAGCAGGCGGAGCGCACCGGAGTGCGGCACGCCCTTGGGCTTGCTCCCCGCGCTATAGCCGCGCACGCGGCCTTCTCCGTGGAGGTTGAACAAAGCCTCCCCCAAAATCGAACGGGCGCTGTTGCCGGTGCACAACACCAGCACATTGCGTATCTCGGGCATATAAGACCTCAGCCGCAGCAGCCAGTTGAGGCAGCGGCAGGCGTAGGCGCAGCCGCCTGCGTCGGCGCGCAGCAGGCGTTTTCGGCAGCGTTGGCCGAAACCAGCTGCTGCAATTCGGGGTTGCCGCCATAGACGGTCGCCTCGCCATTGGTGAGGAACGCCTCCCACACCACGCCATCGGGGTCGGCGATCCAGCTTTTTTCGGATTGCGCATAGCAACAGGTGGTTGCCCCTTCCTCCAGCACCGGGCGGTCGGCGGCCTGAAGGCGGCCATAGACTTCGGCGAGCTCGCTTTGGTCCTCCACCTGGATGCCCAGATGCTCGACGCCTTTCACTGCACCGCATTTCTGCGAGATGGCGAAGTTGATCCGTGGGTCCTCTAGCATCCATTTGGCATAATCGGGTTTCACCACCGAAGGCTCCTGCCCGAACAGGCCCGAATAGAAAGCGATAGAGGCATCGAGCTTTTCGACCCCGACATGTACGTGAAAGCGTTTCATGCACTTTTCCTTTCATCAGAGATTGCGGGCGCACAGCCCGACGAACCCTCGTCCGAACCGCAAACCGCACCCGCGCAGCAATTTTCCATGAGGTAACCGATCAGCCCGTTCATCGCGGCATAGTCGGCCGAGTAAATCAGCGACCGCCCCTGCCGCTCCTGCCGGATCAACCCGGCATGGCTGAGCTGGGCGAGGTGGAAGGACAGCGAGCTATTCGGCACCGCCAGCCGCTCCGCCAGCACCCCGGCAGGCAAGCCCGAGGCCCCCGCCTGCACCAGCAAGCGAAACGCCGCCAAGCGATGCTCCTGCGCCAAGGCCCCAAGGGCCCGGATAATAGTGTCGGCGTCCATTGCGACTCCTTCATTTCGATATTCGTTGAATTATCGAATCATGGAGGGGAGTCAAGACCCTCAGAGACCAAGCCGCATTTTCTCAGCCGACAATCTTAATCGCGCAATTTGTCCAGACCGACGCGAAGCTTTCGAAGCGTCGGTAGCACTGCCTGCATTTCGGCGTCTGCAATAATCGGTTCGAGCGCGGGGGCTATCGATCCCAATGCCGTGATGCACCGTTCGCGCATATCGCGACCCGCAGGGGTTAGTGAAACCAGCTTGCCCCTCGCGTCGCGGGGGTCGGCGCGAATGGAGACAAGTCCGGCATTTTCCATTCGTGCGAGCGTGCTGGTGATCGTGGGGCGGCGGACCTGAAATGCGCTGGCCAGATCGGCGGGAGATTTTTCGGTTAGCCCCAACCGAACGAAATGATTGAGCACCGTAAATTGTGCTTTGGTCATACCTGTCGGCAGCGCATTGGTCAGCATCGTGCCAATCAATTGATCGATGATCCCGATTTCATTAAAGAATTCAAAGGCGAGCGGGTCGGATGTCATTTTTGGATATGGTTCTCCAGCGGCCAGCGCGGTGATGGGTCAACATCCGGGGCATAGCCGATGCGCGCCAGCATTTGAAGGCGCTCACCCTGCCCCACGCCCAATAGCCGATGAATGGCGGCATACTTCTCCGCCATTTCGGAATATTCCTGAAGCGATTGGCTCATCGGATGCATCGCAACCCCATGTGCCGTCGCCCGCAAATTGGCGCGCACATAACGTCGCCCTGCTTCCAGCTGGTCGCGACGGCTGTTGGTCGGGGTGGATATCCATAGCAAGGCGGGAATTGACCCACAGATCTGCCGTTGCATCTCCAAGCCGGTTTTATATGCTGTCGATGACGGGTCGGCGAGCGAAGTCCGGTCAAGAACACCCAGCAATTTCAGCGCTTCCATTTTCGGGCCAGTCAGAACAAGCCCGTCGGGATTGGCATCAACTTCGTCCGCGCCAATCCTCATCAGTTCAACACTTTCGCCAAAGGTGCGCGGCGTGGAAATCTCGATCGTCATGGCTGCAACGGTGACTGCTTTGACGGCGGCGATCAGTTTGGCATCGACGCTGTAAGAGCCATCGGCAATCTTTGCGGCAAGGCTCTCGTCCAGCGGGCGATCCAAGTCATAGAGCGCCCGGTTGGTGCGGCGTTTCAGGATTGCTTGATACAGCGGATCTTTGACGACCGCCGCATCTTCGACAAAGCGCAACCGGGCAACGGGTCGCGCATCCAGCCGTGGCTGCGGCTCGCCGTCAGGAAAAGGTTCGACATCAATCCGCACCCCGCGTTCTGCCGCCGCAATACGGGCTAGCTCGATAAAGGTGCCAAAACCGATGGTGATTTGCCGATCAAACGGGTCGGTGTCGGGCAGTCGCTTGGCAAGATCGCACGTCAATATCGCGCCGTCATTCCCTTCCATCCGTATAAGCCAAGGCTGGCGGTTGTGCGGATTGGGAGCGAGAATGGCGTGCCGAAAAGCGTCGAGCCGGATGTCGGCGGGCGTTTCGGCAGCGAGCAGCCAGGGCTTTAGCGCAGTAACAGGCCGCCGCGTCACGCGCCACAGACCTGCGCCGCCCACTAGTGCGAGCGTTGTAACCCCTGCACCGGCAATCATCCTTCGGCGGCTCATGCTCACATTACGTCTCCTGCTAGGCATTCTTCATATAGTTAGATATCTAACTTTAATCAAGCCGTGCTTCGTGATGCGTATTGGCGAAGCGCAAGTGCCGAATGGCCGTTAAGCCAATTCCGCCCTGACTCCCCCATCATCAATCTGTATGCCGCGCCTTCTCCAGCAAGCGAAACGCCGCCAAGCGATGCTCTTGCGCCAAGGCTCCAAGGGCCGGATAATAGTGTCGCCGTTCATGACGACTCCATTATTTCGACATTCATTGAAATATCGAATCAAGAAAAGGAGACAAGCAACGTTTCGAGGATTGTGGAAATATTTCTGGCGTTGCTAAAAGGGGCCACACGAAACCGTGCAGCCCCCTTTACCCGTTCACACGAATGATAAATCAGAATTTGACGGTGGCTTCTACACCAAAGGTCCGCGGTGCGTTGAAATTGGCATAGTCGCCGAGCACCAGCCGGTTGGCGTTCGACCGGCGATAGATGTGCGATTCATTCAACAGGTTGCGAGCCCAAAGCGACACCGCCAGCGTCTGCCCATTTTCCGAAACCGGAATATCGGCAACGGATAAGCGTCCGTTGACGATGAAGCTCTTGTCGTTCTTCACATTCTCGCTGGCAAAGCTGAACGCCGGTGAGGAATAATTGCCGTCCAGATGCAGCTTCAGCATCGTGCCGTTGCCGCCCAGAGGCGTGTCATAATCGATCGAGCCGGATAGCGCGTGCTTGGGCGTATAGAGGATATAGACTTCCTGGAAGACCGGCGTCGTCACCGGCGGCGTGAGCGAGGCGTTGAGCTGTTCCTGCACCGTATTCCGCGCCAGCGGAACCTTGGTATAGGTATATGCGTAGGACAAGCCAAGCGACAGCCCGTCGGTCGGACGCACGGTCAGGTCGGCTTCAATCCCGCGGATCTTGGTCGTGCCTTGCGCATTCACCGTTTCGAGCGTGTTACGGACGGTACCGTTAGATTGCGGAATGAAGAAGTTGAAGTCGACCTGCGTGTCCGCACGATCCATCAGATAGCCTGCGATGTTCAACCTAACCATGCGATCGAACAATTCGGTCTTGACCCCGATTTCATAGGATTTGACCGACTCCGGTCCAAAGGAACGATAGTTGAGCGAACGCGAGCTAGCGCCACCGGCGCGGTAGCCGGTTGCATATTTCGCATAAAGGTTGACCGCATCCGAAGGCTCCCACGCCAATGTTACCAGCGGATCGAAGCGACGGTCATTTTCGCGGAACGTGAAATTGGTCGCAGCACCGTTGACCGTAAAGAGACGACCATTTTTCTCGTCGCGGGTCATGCGGCCACCCAGGGTCAGGGCAAACTGGTCCAGATTATAGGTTGCCTGTCCATAGACAGCATAGCTCTTCGAAAAGGCGACACTTGCGCGGGCGGCGGGGGTCGACAGATATGTTGACGGGTCGATGATCGTATAATTGCTGCCGTCCGCATTCCAGCGATTGGTGTTGGGCGTGCGCGCTGAATCTTCCGCCCGTTCGTTGAAATAATAACCGCCGAAGACATAATCGAGATCGCCCAACTTGCCAACGACCTGCAACTCCTGACTGAACTGGCGCTGATCGAGCGTCGCGAGGCTGTAGCGGCTGAAACTGCCGTTGGGTGCGAATACCGGCGTCCGGTTGGCGAGGCCAGAATTGTCGAACTGACGGTCGCTGACGGTACGCCAAGCGGTGATCGACTTGATTTCGGCATCCTCGGTCACATCCCATGCCAATTTGGCAGAGACGCCAAATGTTTTGCCGATGCTCGGCTGTTGCGGGACGCCAATCGATGCACTTTTCGCGCGGTCTGGCTGGACCTCGACAATCGACGGCAACGGCGCAACAAAGCCGGACGGCAGACGATTGCCATTGGCCTGAATCTGCGCAACCGTTGCGACTGGGCGACCAGTGGGGTTGAAGTTAATCAGCTGGCTCAGAAACGCCGTGCTTTCATCACGACCCGCATCAACCGAAAAATCTGCGAGCAGCGTATCAGTCGGCCTCCATCGGATCGCCGCGCGGCCGCCATAGCGGTGGAAATAATTCCAGCCCTGCTGCCCAGCCAAGGGATTTTTGGTTGTCGCATTCTGGTGTTGCAGCGACGCGTCAAGCTTGATCGAAAAACCCGCGACTTCGGGAAGGTCAAGCCGAAGCGAACCATTATACGCCCCGAAATTGCCGAGCCCGCTTGTCACCCGACCGCCAAATTCGCCAGTCGGCGCGCGCAGCACCATGTTCACTGCACCACCTTCGGTATTGCGACCAAAGAGCGTGCCCTGCGGACCTTTCAACACTTCGATACGCTCAACATCGAGAAAGCCCGAATTGAGGCCGTGCTGACGACCCAGATAGACGCCATCGACATAGACGCCGACGCCCTGTTCACGCGCGGGCTGATTGGCATCGTCGGGAACGATACCGCGCATGCCGACCGTCAGCGCCGTCTGGCGCGATTCAAAGGTCGAGATGCGCAATGACGGGATAGCACCGTCGCTGAGATCGATCAGGCTCGACACCTGGCGCTTCTTCATATCCTCTTCGCTCATCACCGCGATCGCGATCGGGGTTTCCTGCAAATTGGTTTCGCGCTTGGTCGCGGTGACGACGATGTCGACCAGGCCGGGCTGGTTACTGTCGCTTTCCGGCGCGGCTTCCATTTCAAGCGCTGCCATTTCGGCTGATGCTTCGGCGGCGAATGCAGCGCTGCCGCTTTGGACTGCCGTCAAGGCTATGACTGATACCGAAAGGCGCGACACTGTCTTCAACATGATAGATCCCCCTGGGGCTTGATGATCGTTTCGCGGAGGCCGTTTTGGTCGGATCGATTCGGCGGACACCCCGTTGCGCGACTGCCCCTAGGGGGTGGCAGTTGCAGTTGCGCGACTCCGCCATGTCCGAAGTGCGACAGTCTGAAGACGATTTGGTTACATCACAGCCTGTCGTCACGAATTTGTCATGTAGCGGCAGCATCATGGCCTCATATTGCCCATTGGGATTCAGACTATGCCGACCAGAGAAGCTGTCATCCTCGCTTCGCGCGACTTGTCGATCGTGCCGCAATTGCATGCGCGGATGGCTGATGTCGACGTCGCCGGATTCCATGCGGATTTACCTGTCTTGGCAGAAGGCCTGCAATATTGGTGCTTCGTCGACTGGTTGCTGCCCGACATATCGGGGATCGAAATGTGCCGCCGCCTGCGTGAAACAAAGGCTACGCGCTACGCACATATCACCATGATTTTAGAAGAAGACGACAGCGAAACCAAAAGACGTGCGCTTCGAAGTGGAGCAGACGATTATTTGATCGGCCCGGCAGATGCTGAACGGCTGGCGGTACGATTGCACCAATACCGTCGAGCACACGACCCTGCACCAACAGCCGCGCGGTTGAGATCAGGTGATTTGCAGGTGGACGTTGCTGCCGTGCTCGCGCGTTATAAGGATCAGCGAGTCTCGCTCGCCCCGAATGAATTCAAGTTGCTGGCTCATTTCCTCGAGAACCCTGACCGCGTCTTTTCCCGCAGCAGCCTCATCGGAATTCTGGGTAAAGATGATTCCAGCATCGACGAACGAACGGTTGATGTCTGGATTGGAAGGCTGCGCAGAGCGCTCAAGACACAAGGCGTGCCCGATCGACTGCGTACCGTTCGCGCGATGGGCTATGTATTCGACAATATGTAACTCACTCCCCCGCCCACACAAAAGGCGTCAATCCCCGTTCGCGCTCATTAAACACC